>NZ_JBFAIQ010000026.1:0-89675 GCF_040654755.1 Streptomyces sp. NPDC050625 | reverse complement strand
GGGCGGGTGAGGTGGGGACTCGGTCGGCTGGTAGCGGGCGCTGTAGCCGGGCCTCAGGGCTCACTTCTCAGCCCACCGAGACGGGTGGGCGGGTGGGAAACGGGGGTCTGGGGGCGGAGCCCCCAGGCGTGGACTGGCTCGGCTGGTAAGTGGGCCCTGCGACCGCGCCCCTGGGGCGACTTTTCGGCCGACCGAGACGGGCGGGTGGGTGGGAAACAGAGCCCCCAGGGACCAACACCCCGCCCCTACAGGAACGCCAGCTTCACAACGGCGTAGGCCAGCGCAGCGACCAGCGCTGCTGCCGGCATCGTGATGAACCACCCCATGACGATGTTCTTCGCCACACCCCACCGCACCGCGTTCACCCGCTTCGTCGCCCCGACGCCCATGATCGCCGAGGTGATGACATGGGTCGTGGAGATCGGCGCCTTGAAGAGGAACGCCGTGGTGAACATGATCGACGCACCGGTCGTCTCCGCCGCGAACCCCTGCGGCGGATCCAGCTCGATGATCTTCCGCCCCAGCGTCCGCATGATGCGCCAGCCCCCCGCGTACGTACCGAGCGACAGCATCACCGCGCAGACGATCTTCACCCACACCGGGATCGGATCGCCGTAGGTCTCGTGGCCGGAAATGACCAGGGCCATCACCACGACACCCATGGTCTTCTGCGCGTCCTGGAGGCCATGGCCGAGCGCCATACCCGCCGCGGACACCGTCTGCGCTATCCGGAAGCCGCGCTTGGCCTTGTGCGGGTTGGCCCGCCGGAAGATCCACATGATCGCCGTCATGACCAGATAGCCGACGATGAGACCCACGATCGGCGACAGGAACATCGGGATGACGACCTTGTCGAGCACCCCGTTCCACAGCACGGTCGTGCCGCCCGCGAGCGCCGCGCCCACCAGGCCGCCGAACAGCGCGTGCGAGGAGGAGGACGGCAGGCCGAAGTACCAGGTGATCAGGTTCCAGGTGATCGCACCGAGCAGCGCGGCGAAGAGGATGCCCATCCCCCTGCTGCCCTCGGGTGTCTCGATCAGCCCCTCGCTGACGGTCTTGGCGACGCCGGAGCCCAGGAAGGCACCGGCGAGGTTCATGACCGCGGCCATCGCCAGCGCGGCCCGCGGCGTCAGCGCACGCGTCGACACCGACGTCGCGATCGCGTTCGCCGAGTCGTGGAAACCGTTGGTGTACGTGAAGAAGAGCGCGACCGCGATGGTCACGACCAGAGCGAAGGTGTCCATCGACGCCTCAGGACTCCTTGACGGCGATGGTCTCCACCGTGTTCGCCACGTGCTCGAAGGCGTCCGCCGCTTCCTCCAGCACATCCACGATCTGCTTGAGCTTCAGGACCTCGATCGCGTCGTACTTGCCGTTGAAGAGGTGTGCAAGAAGCTTTCTGTGGATCTGGTCCGCCTGGTTCTCCAGCCGGTTGACCTCGATCCAGTACTCGGTGAGGTTGTCCAGGGTGCGCAGATGCGGCATGGCCTCGGCGGTCAGCTCGGCCGCCCGCGCCAGCACCTCGATCTGCTGCTCGACACCCTTCGGCAGTTCCTCGACGTTGTAGAGGACGACGAGGTCGACGGCCTCCTCCATGAAGTCCATGATGTCGTCGAGGGAGGACGCCAGGGAGTAGATGTCCTCACGGTCGAACGGCGTGATGAACGAGGAGTTCAGCTGGTGGAAGATCGCGTGCGTGGCGTCGTCACCCGCGTGTTCCGCTGCCCGCATACGCTCTGCGATCTCGGCCCGGGCGGAAGCGTCCGCCCCGAGCAGTTCCATCAGGAGTTTCGAGCCGGTGACGATGTTGTCCGCGGAGGCGGCGAACATGTCGTAGAAGCTCGTCTCCCTGGGGGTCAGACGAAAGCGCACGTGGGGTCCTCGGGGTGCTTCGGTTTCGGTCAGGCTGATGCTAGAGGCAACATCCGGCCACGGCTATCGGGCCGTCCTCCAGTGTCGCCCATCGGACAGATCGATCATCACGGGGGCGTACCAAGGGCCCTATACCCAGCAAAGTTCGTTACCATATACCCACTAGGGGTATATGTCTGGAGGACGCGATGACGACCACCGAGGCCGGAGCCACGGCGCCCTCCGAGGGCGCGCACCAAGGGGCGACGCACGGGTACCACAAGCAGAAGGACGAGCACCTCAAGCGGCTGCGCCGGATCGAGGGGCAGATCCGCGGGCTGCAGCGCATGGTCGACGAGGACGTCTACTGCATCGACATACTCACGCAGGTGTCCGCCTCGACCAAGGCCCTGCAGTCCTTCGCGCTGCAGCTCCTGGAGGAGCATCTGCGGCACTGCGTCGCGGACGCGGCCGTCAAGGGCGGAGACGAGATCGACGTGAAGGTGGACGAGGCGACCAAGGCGATCGGACGCCTGCTGCGCACCTGACCGCGTACAGGACGAGCAGGGGAAGAGACAGGAGGAGTCACGGGGCGGGCGGTCCCCCCGCCCGCCCGTGGGACACCCGGCCTACTCGCCGGAGGTGTCACGCTCCTGGGCCACTTTCAGCACCTCGTCGATGCTCTCAAGGCTGAGCCGGTCCTCGCGGGCGGCCGAGGCCGCGATGATCAGGTCTCCGCACAGCTCGATCTCGGCGAGGGCCACGTGGTCCTGAACTGCCGTACCGCCGACCGGAGCCACGTGCATCACCTCTTCTCTGCCGTCACCGACTTCCTAGAGTAGGCAGTGGTCTACACACCGCGCATGGCACGGACGGGCTAGTTCGCGAGATGGTTACCGGCTAGTTCTCTGGCTGGTTTTCTGCGATGCGGCCCGCGTAGATGTCCTTCTCGCGCGGCAGCCGTACGTCCGCTGGGGCCCCGAAGTCGTACAGCAGCGTCGTCGAGGCGACCGCCACCGTGGCCTTCTGCTCCCCGTTGACAAAGCTGAAGTGCTGTCTGAGCTTGCGGATGCGGCCCTGGTCGTCGAGGTAGGCGTCGAACGGCACACGGGCCGTGGCGAACCCTTTCGCCGCCGCCGCCAGGGCGTCCCGGTTGCCCGCCGAGGCCGTCCTGGCCGCCGTGCCGAGATCGGCGGTGCCCCGGAAGTGACGCACCTCCGTCCCGCCCACCTCGGTCCGCCCCACGAAGGTCGCCGTGCGCGTCCCGCGCAGCAGCTCCGCGGCCGCGTACGGATCCGTCGCCCCGCCCGTCACCAGGTTTCCGTCGGAGAGCGTCGCGGTCTCGACCCGGACCCATTTGTCGGCGGGCACCCCGGCGCCCCGGTTCTTCATGAACAGCGCACCCGGGGCGAGGAGCTCCGTGATGGGCCGGTGCTCCACCGTCCCCGCCGGGTCCTGCGGGAGCTGCACGGTGAGCCGGCCGAGCTGTCTGCGGTAGTCGTAGACACCCTTGCCGCGGATGGTGACCCGGGTGCCGCCGGTGGCCATCTCCATCGACGTGCTCGCCTTCGAGCTGCCCGCCTCGCGCAGCAGATCGGCGGCGCGGTGCAGCGCGACGACCGGATCCACCGCGCCGCGCACGTCCTCGGCGGCGGCTCCGCTCCCGGAGCACCCCGTTCCGCACACCCCCAGCACGAGCGTGATCCCCACCGCGGCGACCGTGCCTCCCGAGCGCCTGTGCTGCCGCCGATCCATCGCCTGCCTACCCCCAGCCGGTACGTCCGTCACGGGCCCCCTGTCGCATCGGCTAACGACGAGCAGGGGCCCGCCGTCACGCGCAGGCGAGGGCATACCGCGGGCATGGGAGCGCTTTACCTTCGGGCCGGTAACGTTGTCGGCGTGACACAGCAGGACGGTCCGGATCGGGTCCGACAGGGGCAGGAACACCACACGACGACCTACGAACAGGGCCGCTTCTGCGTGGCCCGCTGCACCTGCGGCTGGCGCGGTCCGGCCCGCCGGGCCAGAAGCCAGGCCCGGACGGACGCGGAAGGTCACGCGGCGGACCGCTGACCGCTACGCGTGTTCTACACGTGAGTTCTGGACACGTTCGAGTTCTACGTGTGTTCGAGCTGCCGCAGCAGCACTTCGACCAGGTCCCGGTCGCGCGGCTGGGTCAGCCGGCCGCGGGCCGCGACGGGGGAGAGCCACAGGATGCGGTCCACCTCGTCGTTCGGGACGAAGCGCCCGGAGCCTGCCTCGGCCGCCCAGTAACGGACCTGTTTGGGGCGGCCGTTGGCCAGATAGTGCAGGGCGGGCAGCTCGGCTCCGAGCACGGCGCCGTAGCCGGTCTCCTCCGCGACCTCGCGCAGCGCACCCGCCCTCGGGTCCTCGCCGCGCTTGAGCTTGCCCTTGGGGTGGGACCAGTCGTCGTACTTGGGCCGGTGGACGAGACAGACCTCCAGGTCGCCGTCCACCGGAGAACGGCGCCACAGAACGCAGCCCGCTGCCTGGACGATGGTTTCCTTCGCGTGCGTCACCGGTGCTCTCACCGCCTCCTCGGGAGGGTCAGGGTGCGCTGACCACCTGTTTCTGCCATGACTGCTGGAACGCGAACCGCGCCGCCTCCACCTCGTGCCGCTGGTCGGCGTGCAGCACACCGAGGGCGTACGCCGTCGCCGGGGCGATGCGCGGGGTGCGCGCCGCCTGGGCCGCCGCGGCGGCCGCCTCCGAGGCGTCCCGGTGCCGGTTCAGGGCCTGGCCCGCCGCGAGGAGCCGTACGTCCACGGGGGCACCGGGCCCGAGGAGGACCTCGCGGGCGTAGCGGTGCAGCCGCAGCAGCAGGCGGACCTGGTGCCAGGGGCCGTCCTGGGGGTGCGGGGACGGGTCCGGGGACAGGCCGTGGATCAGGGCCTCCGCGTTGTACGGATGGCCGGCGGTGACCAGGGGCAGACCGGCGATCGCGGCGGTGAGCCGCTCTTCGGCCGCGGCGGCCGCCGGGCGCAGATCGGTGGTGGCCGCGGCGGGGGTGAGCGGGACCTCGCTGGCGAGTACGGCGACCTTGTCGGCGACCGCGTGGAAGCGGGAGGAGCCGAGGGCCTGGAGGGCCGTGGAGTGGGCGCGGGTCCGGGCGAGGGTGAGCTGGCGTTCGAGCAGGGCACCGGCCTTCGCGGCGCCGACGGTGAGGTTGCCGCGTTCCGGGACGGCCGTGACCGTGACACCGCGGCCGCTCGCGCTCGCGGCGGTCGCCTCGACGGCCTGTGCGGGAAACGCCGTCGACCCCGACAGCCGGTGCAGCGCGAGCAGCAGCCGCTCCAGCCGGGCCTCGTAGGCGTGCTCCAGCCCCAACGTTCCCGAGAGCCAGGCCAGTTCGGGGCGCATCTCCTCGGACCAGTCGGAGTCGAGGAGCGGGCGGAAGGTGTGCAGGCTGCCGCTGATGCGGCGGGCCGAGCGGCGCAGGGCGCGTGCCGCGTCGACGGTCTCCTCCGCGGTCGCGGCCGCCCCGGTCTCCCGGTGCAGCCGCAGGGCACGGAGGAACTCCGTGGCCTGGGCGCGCAGGTAGCTCGCGAGGGCGTCCCCGGTCACAACCCCGGCCGTGGGGTCCGTCGGGTCAAGGTGTTGCTGTGCCACGCCGGCGCCTCCGGGCGTCTATGAGCATCTCCTGGACGTTGCGCAGGGGCTGGCCGTCCGCGTCGGTCGCGTGCCGGGTCCAGTCGCCGTCCGGGCCGAGGTGCCAGGAGGACGTGGTGTCGGACATGCCGGTATCGAGCAGTCGGTTCAGGGCCGCCCGGTGGGCCGGGTCGGTGACCCGTACCAGGGCCTCTATCCGGCGGTCGAGGTTGCGGTGCATCATGTCCGCGCTGCCGATCCACACCTCGGGCTCGCCGCCGTTGCCGAAGGCGAAGATCCGGGAGTGCTCCAGGAAGCGGCCGAGGATGGACCGTACGCGCATGTTCTCGGACAGGCCGGGGACGCCCGGGCGCACCGCGCAGATGCCGCGCACCCACACGTCGACCGGCACACCCGCCTGCGACGCGCGGTAGAGCGAGTCGATGAGCGCCTCGTCGACGATCGAGTTGACCTTGAAGCGGATGAACGCCGGACGGCCCGCACGGTGGTGCTGGACCTCCTTGTTGATCCGCGAGATCAGGCCGTCGCGCAGGGACTTGGGCGCGACCAGCAGACGGCGGTACGTCTCCCGGCGCGAGTAGCCCGACAGCCGGTTGAACAGGTCGGAGAGGTCCGCGCCGACCTGCGGGTCCGCCGTCAGCACGCCCAGGTCCTCGTAGAGCCGGGCCGTCTTCGGGTGGTAGTTGCCGGTGCCGACGTGGCTGTACCGGCGCAGCGTGTCACCCTCCTGGCGGACCACCAGGGACAGCTTGCAGTGGGTCTTCAGACCGACCAGGCCGTACACGACGTGGCAGCCGGCCTCCTCCAGCTTGCGCGCCCACTTGATGTTGGCGTGCTCGTCGAAGCGGGCCTTGATCTCCACCAGGACGAGGACCTGCTTGCCGGACTCGGCCGCGTCGATGAGCGCGTCCACGATCGGGGAGTCGCCGGAGGTCCGGTACAGGGTCTGCTTGATCGCGAGGACGTCCGGGTCGCCGGCCGCCTGCTCCAGGAAGGCCTGCACGGACGTCGAGAAGGAGTCGTACGGGTGGTGCAGCAGCACGTCCCGGCTGCGCAGCGCCGCGAAGATGTCGGGCGCCGAGGCCGACTCGACCTCCGCCAGGTCGCGGTGGGTGCCCGCGACGAACTTCGGGTACTTCAGCTCGGGCCGGTCCAGGCCGTGGATGCGGAACAGACCCGTGAGGTCCAGCGGGCCGGGCAGCGGATAGACCTCGGCCTCGCTGATCTTCAGCTCGCGCACCAGCAGGTCGAGGACCTCGCGGTCGATGGACTCCTCGACCTCCAGGCGCACCGGCGGCCCGAAGCGGCGCCGCATGAGCTCCTTCTCCAGTGCCTGGAGCAGGTTCTCGGCGTCGTCCTCCTCCACCTCCAGGTCCTCGTTCCTGGTGAGCCGGAAGGCGTGGTGCTCCAGCACCTCCATGCCCGGGAAGAGCTCTTCCAGGTGCGCGGCGATGACGTCTTCGAGGGGGACGTACCGGCCGGGGGCGGCCTCCAGGAAGCGGGACAGCAGCGGCGGCACCTTCACCCGGGCGAAGTGCTTGTGGCCGCTGACCGGGTTCCGTACGACCACGGCCAGGTTCAGCGACAGACCGGAGATGTACGGGAAGGGGTGCGCCGGGTCGACCGCGAGGGGCGTGAGGACCGGGAAGATCTGGTGCCGGAAGAGCGTGAACAGGCGCGCCTGCTCCTTCTCGGTCAGCTCGTTCCAGCGGACCAGGTGGATGCCCTCCTCCGCGAGGGCGGGGGCGACGTCCTCGTGGTAGCAGGCGGCGTGCCGGGCCATGAGCTCGCGGGAGCGGGCCCAGATCATCTCCAGCACCTCACGGGGCTGGAGCCCGGAGGCGGAGCGGGTGGCGACGCCCGTCGCGATCCGCCGCTTCAGACCGGCCACCCGGACCATGAAGAACTCGTCCAGGTTGCTGGCGAAGATCGCCAGGAAATTCGCCCGTTCGAGAAGGGGCGTGTTCGGGTCCTCGGCCAGTTCGAGGACCCGCTCGTTGAAGGCGAGCCAGCTGCGCTCCCGGTCGAGGAAACGACCCTGCGGCAACTGGACCCCTTCAACCTTCGACTCCTCGTACGCGTCGAGGTCGGCATCGATGTCGGGTTCCAGGTCGGAGACCGCGCCAGCCACGGTGTGCGGGCGGTGCGCGGCTATGGAGCCCACGGAGGGCTGCGCGTGCTGGACCTGTGCCTGGGTGTCTGACTGGCTCATAAACCCATTGTTCCGCGCCACGAGCGAGACGGGCGCGTCGGAACGTGCGGGTGGGAGCGTCACGGCCCCGTTTTCCCCGGGCCCCTCGGGAGGCGGGGAAGGCTCTGGCACGGCGGGCTTCATTGGCTGAGCGTCGCAAGTTCGTCTGAACCGATGGTTACGGAGACATGGCGTGCGGGATATGTGGGAGCGGCTCCCGGGCGTCTACGCCGACCGGGTTCCCGTACGAGCCCGAAGGTGGCGGCGCGTACGTCCTTCCCCCGTGGAGGGACGTACGCGTCCGCCGGTCTCATACGGCAGGGCGGTGACGGTGAGGAGGAGAGCGGTCGCGGTCAGTTGCAGGCCCTCATCAGGGGTATGTCATGTATGCGATATGTGTCAGGTCCATGAGAGATGTGTCAGGTCTCGGTCCTGTACATCAGGTCGGTCTCGTGCGTCACGAACCCGAGCCGCTCGTACACCGACACCGCGGACTTGTTGTCGGCGTCGACATACAGCATCGCCGTGGACAGCCCCTGCGCGGCCAGATGCCGCAGGCCGATCGTGGTGAGGGACCTGCCGAGCCCGCCGCCCTGCGCGCCCGGGGCCACCCCGAGGACGTACACCTCGCCGATGCCCTCCGCGGCGTGCACCTTGGTCCAGTGGAAGCCGACCAGCACGCCCTCCCGCTCGGCCAGGAAGAAGCCGGCCGGGTCGAACCACGGCTCGGACATGCGGTCGTCCAGATCGCGCTGGGTGAGGGAGCCCTGCTCCGGGTGGTGCGCGAAGGCGGCGGCGTTCACCGCGAGCCAGGCCGCGTCGTCCTGCCCCGGCACGAACGTGCGCACGGTCACGCCGGCGGGCAGCTTCGGCTCGGGCAGCTCCAGATCGGTCAACGACCGCCGCATCTGGCGTAGTTCACGGAACAGGGTCAGCCCCAGGACCTGGGCGAGGTGCCGGGCCGCGGAGTGCCCGCCGTGTGCCCACACCCGCAGCCGCTTGCCGGACGCGGCCAGCAGGGCCGAGCCGAGCGCGCGCCCGTGTCCGTGCCCGCGGTGCGAGGGATGTACGACCAGTTCGGCGGCCGGCGCCTCCACCGGATCGGTGTCCTCCAGTTGGGCGTAGCCGACGAGTTCGCCGTCCACGGTCAGCAGCAGATGGGAGACGCCCTCGCGCGCGCCTCCGCGCAGTTGCAGCCGCCCCTGCTCGGACACCGGATGCTGACCGTCGGACCGGGCAGCCTCCGTGAGCAGTCCGACCACGGCCTCGGCCTGGTCCGGGGAGAGCTCGGAGAAGGTCTCGATGGAACGGGAGTGGAAGGGCCGTACGGTGTCGTCGTCGCTGGTCATGCGTATGAGGGTACGGCGCGGTCCCCGCAAAGTGGCGGCAAAGGAACAGGCAAAGGGAAACCAGGATGTAACCCTGAACCCCCTGTCGCGCTACGCGCGTTGACCCTAGGCTGCGCCCGATCGGACACTCACCACAGCAGACCCACAGGGGGGTTCCATGCCGGCCACGTCCCCATCGCCACGCCCCGCCAGACGCCGTACGTACGCGCTGCTGGCGGCCGCGGCGAGCCTCGCCACCGCCGCCGCACTGGCCGCCGCGCTGCCCGCGGACGCGCACGACAACAAGGGCGGCGGACATCTGCCGAGCCGCTACCAGGACGTCCAGCTCCTCTCCTTCAACGACCTGCACGGCAACCTCGAACCGCCGGCCGGTTCCTCCGGCCGGGTCGCCGAACTCCAGGCGGACGGCACGACGAAGAACATCGACGCGGGCGGCGTCGAGTACCTCGCCACCCATCTGCGCCAGGCCCGCCAGGGTCAGGCGTACTCCATCACCGCGGCCGGCGGCGACATGGTCGGTGCCTCCCCGCTCATCTCCGGCCTGTTCCACGACGAGCCCACCATCGAGGCGCTCAACAAGCTGGACCTGGACGTCACATCCGTCGGCAACCACGAGTTCGACGAGGGCGCCAAGGAACTGGCCCGGCTGCAGAACGGCGGCTGCCACCCGACGGACGGCTGCTACTCGAACGAGGGGTTCTCGGGCGCGGACTTCCCCTACCTGGCCGCGAACGTCCTCG
This sequence comes from Streptomyces sp. NPDC050625, assembly GCF_040654755.1. Classification (NCBI taxonomy): domain Bacteria; kingdom Bacillati; phylum Actinomycetota; class Actinomycetes; order Kitasatosporales; family Streptomycetaceae; genus Streptomyces; species Streptomyces sp. NPDC050625. The sequence continues at coordinate 79,914 of NZ_JBFAIQ010000026.1, read as the reverse complement.
ACGAGAAGACCGGCAAGCCGATCCTCAAGCCGTACTGGGTCTGGAAGAAGAAGGACGTCAGGATCGGCTTCATCGGCGTCACGCTGGAGGGCACCCCCGACATCGTCTCCGCCGACGGGGTCAAGGGCCTGAAGTTCAAGGACGAGGTCGAGACGATCAACAAGTACGCCAAGGTGCTCCAGCGCCAGGGCGTCCAGTCGATCGTGGCGCTGATCCACGAGGGCGGCTTCCCGGCCTCTTCCTCGTACAACTACAACTGCGACTCGCCGGGCGCCGGTGACGGCATCTCCGGCCCGATCGTCGACATCGCCAAGAACGTCACCCCGGCCGTGGACGCGCTCGTCACCGGCCACACCCACACGGCGTACGTGTGCACCATCAAGGACCCGTCGGGCAAGCCGCGCATGGTCACCTCGGCCGCGTCCTTCGGCCGCCTCTACACGGACACCACGCTGACGTACGACCGTTGGACGGGTGACATCGCCCGTACGGCCGTGAAGTCGGCGAACCACGTGGTCACCCGGGACGTCCCCAAGGCGCCCGACATGACCGCGTTGATCGGCAAGTGGAACACCCTGGCCGCCCCGATCGGCAACCGCGCCATCGGCTACATCTCCGCCGACATCAACAACACCGGCACCGAGTCCCCGATGGGCGACCTGATCGCGGACGCGCAGCTGGCGTACGGCAAGGAGCTGGACCCGGAGACCGACCTCGCGCTGATGAACCCGGGCGGCGTCCGGGCGGGCCTGACCTACGCGGCCAAGGGCGCCGAGGGCGACGGTGTCGTCACCTACGCCGAGGGCTTCACCGTCCAGCCCTTCTCCAACACGGTGAACCTGCAGAGCTTCACCGGGACCCAGCTGATCCAGATGCTCAAGGAGCAGGTGAGCGGTGCGAACGCGGCCGCCCCGAAGATCCTCCAGCCCTCCGCCGGCCTGACCTACACGCTGGACCTGACGAAGACGGGCGCGGACCGGGTGGTCACCGACTCGATCCGGCTGAACGGCGCCGCCATCGACCCCGCCGCCACCTACCGCGTCGCCACCAACAGCTTCCTCGCGGGCGGCGGCGACGGCTTCCCCACCCTGGGAGAGGGCGCGGGCGACCTCGTCGGCACGGACGACCTGACCGCCCTGGAGAAGTACCTGACGGCCAACTCCTCCGCCACCGCGCCGATCGCGCCGCCGGCCGCCGACCGGATCACGATCGTGCAGTAGAACCCGTGTGAACAGCGCTTCGGTTCCGAAATGACCCTGAGAACCGGTCTCAGGGTCATTTCATCGAGGCGCTCCGACGAAGAAGTGCCGCACGACACGGTCAGGAGGCCGTGGGCGTCCAGTCGCCCAGCCAGTCCGCGACCTCCTGGTCCGCGGCCTGGGCGTCGGTCAGCTGCGGGCGGTTGCCGCTCGCGGCGCCCGCCCCGGCGCCGGTGTTCCTGTACTCGGCGAACCGGTCGTCCTTCCAGCTGAAGCCGCCCATGTCCGACCACGGGGTGGACTTGATCGCGGCGCTCAGGGTGCTGTTGCGGACGGTGGCCTGCGGGTCGACGGTCGTGTCGCCGCCGGGGTGCCAGTTGCGGCCGAGGAAGAAGCTCGCGGCGGAGACGTCGCCGCCGATGGTCGAACGGTTGACGAGGATGCCCTTGCGGCCGGCGGCGGTCGACGGGGCCGTGACATAGCCGGCCGAGGTGCCGTTCCAGCGCTTCTTGAGGGTGATGACGGACCTGTCGATCACCGCCGTCGCCCGGCCGAAGACGAAGTCGACGTTGCCGGTGACGTAGGAGTTGGTGACGAGGACGCGGCCGGGCTTGTCCTTGGCGGCCGTCTCCATCTCCAGGGTGTCCTGGTCGCCTTCGATGATCACCGAGTCCAGCATGACCTTGTCGGCGGACGTCAGCAGCGCGACCGCCTGATTGGCGATGTCCGGGTGCCTGGCCTCGTCGAAGTCGTTGGTGACGGTGAGATTGCGCAGCTGCGAGTCGTCGGCCTGGAGGGAGACGGTGGCGCTGCCCGGGGTGCCGTAGGTGCCGGAGCCGTCGGGCTTGGTGGTCCCCGCGGCGTTGTCGTAGACGATCACCGTGTCCTTGCGGCTGCCGCCCGCGCCCTGGATGGTGACGTGCGGCTTGTTCGCCGGAACCTTCACGGTCTCCCGGTACGTGCCCGGCTTCACGGAGATGACGACACGGGAGGCGTTGTTCGCGGGTACGGCGTCGACGGCGGCCTGCACGGTCTTGTACTGTCCGCTGCCGTCCCGGGCGACGGTGAGCGTGGTGGCGGCCGCCTTGGTGGTGGCGGTGGCGGTCGTACCGAGGGAAGTACGGGGCCCCGCACCGGACTTGAGCAGGGCGGGCACGTCGCCGGCCTTGTCGAGGGCGTACGGGTAGTAGCGCTTCGGGTCCCACGCCGAGCCCGTGCCCCCGCTCTCGTTCCTGCCGCTCGTACCGGAGAACCGGTTGCCGCGCTGGACGAGGGTGGCGGTGCTGTCGCGGATGACGGGGTTGTTCATGCCCTGGAAGTAGGAGTTCTCCAGCAGCATGTTGGTCCTGCCGCGCGCGTAGTCGCCGTACGAGGACTTGATGGCGGTGCCCGCCTCGTCCTCCAGGTAGTTGTTGTAGAGGTGCGCGTGGGCCACGTTGTCCGTGGAAGGGTTGCGCTGCTCGGTCTCGCGGATCCAGTTGTGGTGGACGGTGATGTCCGCGGTGACGTGGTCGGTCCAGCCGATGCCGAACGCCTTGTTCTCCTGGCTGAGCCTGTTCCAGGAGACGGTCAGGTACGTGGTGTCCTTGCGGCTGTCGATGAGCCCGTCGGCCATGTGCCGGATGTCGTTGTGATCGATCCACACATGATGGGCGCCGTCCATCTGGATGCCGTCGTAGTCGTGCTCCTTGTCGTTCCAGACCCCTTGGTACGCGTCCCGGATGGTCAGGTTCCGGATGATCACGTTGTGGACGCCCTGGCCGAGGAAGAAGCCGCCGCCGACGATCTGCCCGGAGGTGCCGGACCCGATGATGGTCTTGTCCGACCGGACCTTGATCTCCTTGCCGACCGGGTCCATGCGGATGGCGGCCGCGACGACGATGACGTACGGATCACTGGCGGTGGCGTACTTTTCGAGGTCGGCGAGCGTCTTGACGGTGACGATCCGCCCGCCCCGGCCGCCGTAGGTCCCCTTCTGCCCGAGCGCGTCGACGGAGGCGAACCCGTCGGCGGTGGCGGTGGCCCAGGCGGGCACGGCGGTGGCGGCGGAGGCCTGCGGCTGGGTGCCGGCACCGAAGAGGCCGTAGGTCAGGGACCCGGCCGCGGTCAGCGCGAGGGGCAGCCCGACGGCGAGGGCCTTGCGGCGCCGGCGGTGGCGGGGGGTGCGGGGGCTCATGGGCGACTCCAGTCCCGGTGGTCGTGTGGGGTGAACTGGAGTTGCCGCGAAGGGCGGGAAGGTTGCCCCCGGGAGTGAGCGAAGTAGGTTCTCACACCTTCGGGTGACACTTTCGAGTGTTTCGTTTTCGATGCCGCGCTTACGCCATCGTTGATCTTCCGGCCTAGAGGACGGCCAGGTCACGAACTACTGCTGCAAAGGGTGCAAGGCGGTTATGGTCCTAGACACAGCGCGTCGAAGGAGGACATCGGTCATGGCTGCTCACGCTGCGGAATCCGAGTCGGTCGTCCCCCCCATGCCCGAGCGGACGCCGAAGGCGCTGCGCGAGGCCATCGCTCAGCATGCGCCGGAACTCCTACCCGACTTCGACAAGCACTGGAAGCGGGCCATCGCCGACGCATACAACGTGACTCCTCTGCACGCGTTCGTGGCCCGCTGGTGGGTCGAGTACGCGATCGCCCGTGATCCCAAGCTTGATGCTCACCTGCAGGACTTGGAGCTCCGCGCGGCGGAGTCCACCGACAGCGCCGAGGCCAAGGCCTTCCTCGAAGAGGCGTCGAAGATTCGTCACCGGGCTCTGAGGACGGAGCCCGGCGAGTGACCGACGAGTTCATGGGGCCGCCTTGGCAGATGGACTGGCGGCTCGATGCCCTCACTGCCTTTGACGCACTGCCAGACCACGTTCGTGAGATCGTCCAAGTAGCACGTGGCGAACTGGTCACAGCGAAGGACCCGTACTTCCGAGGCATCGAAACCGATACGCACCTGCCCGACGGCATGTGGGTCGAGCCAGCACGGTCCAGCCAGCCAAAGGGGCCTCGTGTGTGCTACTTCGACGACGGAAACGGCTGGCTCACCTACACCTTCGTGCCGCGCGCAGAAGACCCGCAGATCACCGTTGAACAGGTTTTCTGGCTGGAGTACGAACCCCCTACGGAACCTCCGGCGGAGCCGTAGGCGCCCCCGGCAGTCGTACCGTTGCCGTCGTGCCGCCGCCCTTCGCGTGGGACAGGGTCACCTCGCCGCCGGCCTGCTGGATCGTGCGGGCGACGATGGACAGGCCCAGGCCCGAGCCCGGCAGGGCCCTCGCGCTGGGGGAGCGCCAGAAGCGGTCGAAGACGTGGGGGAGTTCGTCCTCGGCGATGCCGGGGCCGTGGTCGCGGACCGTGAGCACACCCTTCTGAAGGACCACGTCGATCGTGCCGCCCTCGGGGCTGAACTTCACCGCGTTGTCGAGGACGTTGACCACGGCACGTTCCAGGGCCGACGGTTCCGCCCGTACGTACCAGGGCTGCACGTCCGCCGTGATCGTCAGCTCCGGGCCCCGCAGACGGGCGCGGACCATGGCCGCCTCCACCGTGTCGTGGAAGGCGACCACCTGGACGCGCTCGCCGCGCTGGCCCGCCGAGCGGGACAGCTCCTGAAGGTCGCCGATGAGCGAGGCCAGCTCCGTCATCTGCGCCTTCACCGAGGCGAGCAGCGCCTTGCGGTCCCCCGGCGGGAGGGGGCGGCCCGTCTCCTCGCTCCGGGTGAGGAGTTCGATGTTCGTGCGCAGCGAGGTCAGGGGGGTGCGGAGTTCGTGGCCCGCGTCCGCGATCAGCTGTTGCTGAAGCTCGCGGGAGCTGGCCAGGGCCGTGGTCATCGAGTTGAACGAGCGGGACAGGCGGGCGATCTCGTCGCTGCTGTCCTCCTCGACCGGGATGCGGATGCCCAGGTCCTCCGTGCGGGCGACGTGTTCGACCGCCTCGGTGAGCTTGTCGACGGGCCGCAGACCCGCCCGGGCGACGGCCAGACCGGCGGCTCCTGCGCCGATGACCCCGACACCGGAGACGAGGAGGAGGATCAGGGCCAGGTCGTTGAGCGTGGACTCGGTGCTCTTGAGGGGTACGGCCGCCATGATGGCGTAGCTGGAACTCGTGCCCGTGGTCGGGTCATTGATGGTCAAGGGCACGGTCATCACGCGCACCGCGTTGCCGTCCTGGTCCGTTCCGTTGCGGAAGATCCCCTGATGGCTGCTCGCGTTCTTGATCACGTCCTTGTCGGCCTGGGTGACCTTGATCCTGCCCACCGAGGTCAGGAAGAGACAGGGCGTCCCGTCCGGCTGGACCACCTGGGAGTAGGTGTTCCGGTAGCCGCCGTTGAATATGTTCTGCGGGGTCTGCGTGCAGTTGTTGAGCGCGTCCGCGAACTGGTTGACCTGTTGCTGTTCGACGGGCCCCCGCGTGAACTGGGCCTTCCGCAGGTCGTTGTTGAGCTGGTCGTACAGCTTCCCCTGCACGATGAACCAGCAGGTGACCGCCACCGCCGCCACCGCGAACGCCACCGCCGCCGCCACCAGCATGGACAGCCGTGCCCTGATCGGCAGCGCCCGGAACCGGCGCGCGAGCATGTTCACTCCGCCGCACCCTGTCGCAGCACGTACCCCACGCCCCGCACCGTGTGCACCAGTCGCGGCTCGCCGCTCGCCTCGGTCTTGCGGCGCAGGTACATCACGTAGACGTCCAGGGAGTTCGAGGACGGCTCGAAGTCGAAGCCCCACACCGCCTTCAGGATCTGCTCACGGGTGAGGACCTGGCGCGGGTGTGCCATGAACATCTCCAGCAGGGTGAACTCCGTGCGGGTCAGTTCCACCTGGCGCCCGCCCCGCGTGACCTCACGCGTCGCGAGGTCCATGCGCAGGTCGGCGAAGGTGAGCGCCTCGTCCTCCTGGGCCGCGCCCACCACGGCCGCCGCGTACGAGCTGCGTCGCAGCAGCGCGCGGATACGGGCGAACAGCTCGTCCAGCTCGAACGGCTTGACCAGGTAGTCGTCGGCGCCCGCGTCGAGCCCGGTGACCCGGTCGCCTACCGTGTCGCGGGCCGTCAGCATCAGGATCGGTGTCGTCTCGCCCGCGCCGCGGATGCGGCGGGCCGCCGTCAGGCCGTCCATCCGGGGCATCTGGATGTCCAGGACCACCAGGTCGGGCTTGTACACGGTCGCCTTCTCCAGGGCGTCCGCACCGTCGACCGCGACCTCGGTGTCGTACCCCTCGAAGGCAAGGCTGCGCTGGAGTGCTTCGCGCACGGCCGGCTCGTCATCGACGATCAGGATGCGCTGGGGGTCACGGTCGCCATCGGCGGGACTCATCGCTCGCGGTTCCTCGGGGTGGGGTGGAGTGCGGTGGGTGCGAATGGGGTGGTCGTGGGTGGGTCGTCGGTGGGGCGTCTCTCAGCGTCGCATGTTTCGGGGCCGTGGGGCACGCGCGACCGTGGGCGAGGGATGATCAGCCGCGCATCGTGGTCAGCCGCTTCAGCGGAACCTTGTGGCGGTGCGGGCGGGCCGCGGGCAGCCGCAGGCCCATCATCTGGGGGGCCGCGACCTCCGGGGGCCGGGTCGCCGCGGCCGGGGCGTGCAGCTCGTACGCCACCTGGAGGGCCAGGGCGATACCGGCCGGGTCGTGGGAAACGGCCACGGGGTGCAAAACCTGCTTGATCATGACGTACTCCCTACTGCCCGCGCGGGGGCCTGTCAGCTGGTGGAGCCGGCCCGCAGCTTGGCCAGGTCGGACTTGACGGTGTTGATCGGGATCGCGAAGCCGAGGCCGACGCTGCCCGCGTCCGAGGACGAGGAACTCGAACCGGACGAGTACATCGCGGAGTTGATGCCGATGATGTTGCCGGCGCCGTCGATCAGCGCGCCGCCCGAGTTGCCGGGGTTGAGGGACGCGTCGGTCTGGATGGCCTTGTAGGTCGTGGTGGCCGAGCCCGTGTCGCCGTTGAACTCCCGGCCGCCGAACTCGAACGGCCACTGGCCGTCGCCGCCCTGGCCCTGGCCCTGGTTCTCGCCGGTCGAGACGGTCACGTCCCGGTTGAGCGCGGAGACGATGCCGCTGGTGACGGTGCCGGTCAGGCCCTCGGGGGAGCCGATCGCCACGACCGTGTCGCCGACCTGGACCCCGTCGGAGTTGCCGAGGGTCGCGGGGTTCAGACCGGAGGCGTCCTTCAGCTTGATGAGGGCGAGGTCCTTGGAGCTGTCCGTGCCGACGACCTCGGCCGTGTACTGCTTGCCGTCGCTGGTCCGCACCTTGATCGACGAGGCGCCGGAGACGACGTGGTTGTTGGTGACGACCTCGCCACCGGAGGTGATGATCACGCCGGCGCCGGTGGACGAGCCGTTGCTGAGGGTCGCGACGACCTCCACCACGCTCGGGCTGACCGCGGAGGCGATGGCGGCGACGTCGCCCTTCTTGCCGGCCGGCACCACATTGGCGCTGGTGCCGCTGGAGGCGACGGTGTCCTTGCCGGTCAGCTCCTGGAAGGCGTACGCCGTGCCGCCGCCCACGGCCGCCGCGACGATCGCCACCGCGGCGAGCAGCGCCAGCGTGCCCCGTGAGCGCTTCTTCCTCGGCTCGGCGGCGACGGGGGCGACGCCCGCCGGGACGGAGGACAGGAGAGCGGTGTCGCCACCGTGACCGTCGACGGCGGCCGGCTGCACGGGCTGGTACGCCGGCGGGGGCGGCCACTCGGGGTTCACGGGGGCGGAGGCGTGCTGCTGCTGGGGGTACGCGCCCTGATGGGCGTCACCCTGGGGGTTCTCGTACTCGCCGCTGCGGCGGAAGCTCTCGGTCATGGATAGAGCTTTGCCCGCGACCATGAGAGCTTCCTGAGTGCTCCCTGAGAAGCCCGGCAGAACCTCGTTTGCCCGATATAAAGAAGCTTCTCGCAGCTCGGCGAGGGCTCTCAGAGATCCTTCATGGACGGCTGAGGCACACCGCCCACGCCCGCGTCAGCCACAGCCGCAGGAACCGCGGACCACCAGCCGTGACGGGAAGGTCTTCAGCCGCTCCCGCCGGGACCCCGCCACCCGCAGACCGTCGTCGAGCACGAGGTCCACGGCGGCCCGGGCCATCGCGGACCGGTCCGAGGCGATCGTCGTCAGGGGCGGGTCGGCCAGCGCCGCTTCCTTGATGTCGTCGAAGCCGGCCACGGCCAGCTCCCCGGGGACGTCGATGCGCAGCTCGCGCGCCGCCCGCAGCAGGCCGATCGCCTGGTCGTCGGTCGAGCAGAAGACCGCGGGAGGGCGGTCGGGGCCGGAGAGGAGCTCCAGGGCGATCTGATACGCGTCGTAGCGGTTGTACGGCGCCTCGAAGAGCCGGCCCTCGGTCGGGATCCCCGCCTCGTCCATCGCGCGCCGCCAGCCCTCGACGTGGTCGGAGACCGGGTCGCCGACGGCCGGGGTCTCCGCGGTGCCGCCCACACAGGCGACGTACTCGTAGCCGTGCTCCAGCAGGTGGCGTACGGCGAGGTGGGCGCCCCCGAGGTCGTCCGTGACGACGGCGACGTCGTCGATGGCCTCGGGCCGCTCGTGCAGCAGGACCACCCGGGCGTCCCAGGCCTCGATCTCCGCGGCGGCGAGGTCGTTGAGCGCGTGGCTGACCAGGATCAGACCCGAGACGCGCATACCGAGGAAGGCGCGCAGATAGTGGACCTCGCGCTCGCCGACGTAGTCGGTGTTGCCGACGAGCACCATCTTTCCGCGCTCGGAGGCGGCCTGCTCGACCGCGTGCGCCATCTCCCCGAAGAAGGGCTGGCGGGCGTCGGGGATGATCAGGCCTATGAGATCGGTGCGCCGTGAGGCCATGGCCTGGGCGACCCGGTCGGGCCGGTACCCCAGTTCCTTGATCGCGGCGAGGACACGCTCGCGCGTGGCCGGGGCGACCGGCCGGGGTCCGTTGTTGATGACATAGCTGACCACGGCGGTGGAAGTTCCCGCCAGCCGCGCCACATCATCCCGAGTCACCTTGGCCACGCGCGGAGTCTACGCGGATGGACCCGCTCTGGGCAGGGCGTATCGAAGCTTCCCTGTGCGGAAGCAATGCCTTGCCCGAGCGCCGGCTAGGCGTCGGCCGGGACCTCTGTGGCACCCAGGACGGCCGATGAGTCCGCATTCTCGGGCTTTGACCGGTCCGCCTTGGCCTTCGCCTCGTCCGAGGAGCGGTCGCCCTTCTCAGGAGTAACGAATCGATAACCGACGTTCCGGACGGTTCCGATCAGCGACTCGTGCTCCGGGCCCAGCTTGGCGCGCAGCCGTCGTACGTGGACGTCCACGGTCCGGGTGCCGCCGAAGTAGTCGTAGCCCCAGACCTCCTGCAGCAGCTGCGCGCGCGTGAAGACCCGGCCCGGGTGCTGGGCGAGGTACTTCAGGAGCTCGAACTCCTTGAAGGTGAGGTCGAGGACCCGGCCCTTGAGCTTGGCGGAGTAGGTCGCCTCGTCCACGGACAGGTCGCCGTTGCGGATCTCCATGGGGGAGTCGTCGTTGACGATCTGCTGCCGGCCCATGGCCAGCCGCAGCCGCGCCTCGACCTCCGCCGGACCCGCGGTGTCGAGCAGCACGTCGTCGATGCCCCAGTCGGCGGTCACGGCGGCGAGACCGCCCTCCGTCACGACGAGGACGAGGGGGCAGCCGGGGCCCGTGGAGCGCAGCAGCTGGCACAGGCTGCGCACCTGGGGGAGGTCACGGCGGCCGTCGATCAGGATGACGTCGGCGCCCGGTGTGTCGACGAGCGCGGGTCCTTCCGCCGGGGCGACCCGCACGTTGTGCAGGAGCAGGCCGAGGGCCGGAAGCACCTCCGTCGACGGCTGGAGGGCGTTGGTCAGGAGTAGCAGAGAACTCATACGTCTTGTTCCTCCTCGGTCCCTGCGAGGACGTTTGCGGTACTGCTCTGCGGTCCCGGGGCCCCGTACACCCGCGGTTCCCCGCGTCGTATACAACGCTTCCGAAAGCACAAAAGGACCCGGGGGCTACGCTGCCCGAGTCCTCATGCCCAGCAGAATAGCCCACATGAGCAACGGTCCGGCAGGTCATACGGCACGTTCCACCGATCGTCCGAATCCCGAGACGGTTGGATGTGCCCCTATGCGGACGTTTCTGCACACGGCCGACGGGATTCCGGTCGATTCCGTATACAACCCGGGTGCGGTCGTATACGACGCCTCCGCGCCACCCTCGCGTGACCTGGTGTTCGTCGTGGCGCACGGCTTCACGGGCGATGTCGACCGCCCGCACGTACGCCGCGTGGCGGCCGCGCTCGCGCGCCACGGTGCCGTCGTCACCTTCTCCTTCCGGGGCCACGGAGCCTCCGGAGGGCGCTCGACGGTGGGCGACCGGGAGGTGCTGGACCTGGCGGCCGCGGTGCGGTGGGCGCGGGAGCTGGGCCACGCGCGCGTGGTCACCGTCGGCTTCTCGATGGGCGGCTCGGTGGTGCTGCGGCACGCGGCGCTGCACCGGGGCGTGGACGCGGTGGTCTCGGTCAGCTCGCCGGCCCGCTGGTACTACCGGGGTACGGCCCCCATGCGCCGGCTGCACTGGCTGGTGACGCGCCCCGAGGGCCGCCTGGTCGGCCGCTACGGGCTGCGCACCCGCATCCATCACCGCGTGGGGGTCCCCCCTGCTCGAAGAGCTTGGGGGAGGCACCCTGTTCCGCTGTCCCCGGTGCAGGCGGTGCCGAGGATCGCCCCCACCCCGCTGCTGATCGTGCACGGCGACCGCGACGGCTACTTCCCCCTGGACCACCCCCGGATGCTGGCCGCGGCCGCCGGTGACCACGGCGAACTCTGGGTGGAGCCGGGGATGGGCCACGCCGAGCACGCGGCGGCCGACGCCCTGCTGACCCGGATCGGGGACTGGGCGGCCGCCCGGGCGGGCTAGCCTGACGGTGTTGATGCGCGGATGCCGATCCGCTGCCGATCCGCCGAAGGACTTGAGGGACGAGATGGCAAAGGTCACGGTGCGCTATTGGGCCGCCGCGAAGGCCGCGGCCGGGGTCGCCGAGGAGCCGTACGACGCGGCTACCCTCGCCGAGGCGCTGGACGCGGCGCGTGAGCGACACCCCGGCGAGCTGGCGCGCGTGCTGCTGCGATGCTCGTTCCTCATCGACGGTGACCCCGTGGGCACCCGCGGACATGAGACGGTACGGCTGGCCGAGGGCGGCACGGTCGAGGTGCTCCCGCCGTTCGCAGGAGGGTGAGCGATGACCGATCAGCCGTATGAGGGCGGGCCCTACGAGGGGCAGCACGGGCAGCAGGGATATCAGGGGTACCAGGGGTATCAGGGCTACGGGGGGCACGACCCGTATCAGCAGCAGGCGCCGCAGGCGGCGGCTCCGCAGGCGTGGCCCGAGCAGAACGGGTACGACCAGGCCGGTCACGGCCAGACGGGACATGACCAGGCCGGATACGGTCAGCCGAGCTATGGCCAGGCCGGTTACGACCAGTCGGGGTACGACCAGCAGCAGTACACGCAGCAGTGGCAGGGCCAGACCTGGGAGACGCAGACGCACGCGCCGGTCCAGCAGCCGGTTCAGCAGCCGCTCCAGCCGCAGGTGTCCGCCGCGGAGACGTCGTACCTGCCGCCGCAGAGCTACGAGCAGCCGCCCGCCGCTCCCGCGGCTCCCGCCACGCCTTCCGCTCCCGCCGCTCCCGTCCGGCCGGAGCCCACCGCCGGCCAGGCCGAGGCGGATCCCGCCTACGGTCCCGCCACCCTCGCCGGCAACTCCCGCGTCACGGACGCCCAGCGCGCCCGTATGGAGGGCCGCTCCCCGGTCATCGAGCCCGGTATGCAGCCCGCCGCCCTCACGGCGCTGCTCGGGCTGCTCCTCGCCGTCACGGCGGCCGTCGGCTCGTACGCGCTGGTCGTGCCGCTGGTGCTGCTCCAGGCGGTCACGGCCGCGGGCTGGTTCCGGCTGAACGGCATGTGGCCGGCGCGCCAGGGCATCGCCCTGGCCTTCGCGGGGGCGCTGACGGCGGACGTGGCGGTGCTGGCGGCGGGCCGCGACCAGGCGCCGGCCGCGATCCTCGGCCCGCTCGGCGTGTGGGTCCTGCTCTCCCTCGTCCTCCAGCTCCGCTCGCACGCCTCGCCGGACGAGCGGATGTACGGCCTGATGGCGACGGTCGCCTCGTCGGCGCTGGCGATCATCTCCACCGGTTTTCTGGGAGCCGACGCGCACGCGGCCTCGGTGGGCGCCGCCGCGGTGGCGGTGGCCGTCCTGGCCCGGGCTCTCCCGCTGCCCACTCCCGCCTCCGTGGCGGTCTCCGTCCTCGCGGCGGCGGGCGCGGGCATCGCGGTGGGCGGGACGACGGGCATGGGCGCGAAGGGCGCGCTGCTGGGAGCGGCCGCGGCGGCCTGTGCCCTGGTCGGCCACCGTGTCGCGAGCTACGACTACCCCTCCCGCTTCGTCCACTTCACCGCGGGCGTGGCCCTCCCGCTGTCGGCGGCGGCCCCGGTGGTGTGGGTACTGGGCCGGGCCCTGACCTGATCCCACGTCGATCCCACGTCACAGGTGATCGACAATTTCCCGGTGCCCGAGCCCCGCAGCGTTAGCGTTGAGGACCGTTGAAGTCCGTCGACCCGGGGGAACGACACCCATGCGAGCGCTGCGAATATTCCTGATCGTCGTCGTGATCCTCGGCGGCCTCTTCGTGATCGCGGACCGGGTCGCCGTGCACTTCGCCGAGGGGGAGGCCGCGGACAAGCTGAAGGCGACGGAGAGCCTCGCCGACACCCCGGACGTGTCCATCAAGGGCTTCCCGTTCCTCACCCAGGTCGCGGGCGGCTCCCTGGACGACGTCGAGGTCGGCATCAAGGACTACGAGGCGGCCACGGGCAACGGCGCCGAGAAGATCCGTATCGACGACCTGAAGGCCCATATGAAGGGCGTCGACTTCTCCGGCGACTACAGCTCCGCCACGGCGGCCGACGCCTCCGGCACCGCGACGATCGCCTACGACCAGTTGCTGAACGCGGTCAAGAACGACCCGGTCGACCTGCCCCTGGGCGCCACCGGCAAGGTGACCGGCCTCTCCTACGGCGGCAACGGCAAGGTCCGGGCCACGGTCGTGGTCGCGGGCGTGCCGCTCCCGGTGCTCGGCACGGTCACGGTCCAGGGCGACACGGTGAAGGTGCATGCCGATGGGCTGCCCAGGTTCGGCAACCAGGCGATCGACGTCTCCGAGGTGAAGATCGACCAGCTGCCCGGCGGCATCAAGCTGGACAAGGTTCAGGCGGCGAAGGACGGCGTGGAGATCACGGTGAAGGGTTCGAACGTCAGGCTGGCCGGGTAGGACGAACACCGTCCCGGACTTCCGTCGGGTTCCCCGTCCGAAAGGCGAGACGGCGGCGTCCGTTCCGCAGATGTGACGACCGATACAGGCGCCCGGAGGCCGTGCAATCATGGCCCGGGCGCCCATCTGTTCCCACATCGTGGACGATCGCGTCTCAAGATACGACACACCGGTGACACGCCCGGCTGTCCGTCCCTACGATCGAGCCCATGAAGCGACAGGCGGATCTCACGAAGCGGCGGGCAGTAGACCTGTGCCGCGTTGCCGCCATGCTCTGTCGCCCCTTCTGAAGCGGGTGCGGCCACTCGGCCCTCCGCATTCCCAGCCGCCCAGCTCAGGGCACCCGTGCGTCGCTCCGCCCCGGAGTGCGCGCACCCCTCTCACTTGCACGCCCCGCCGCAACTGCCCCGGAGGAGAAAGAGCATGAGCCGCAGCGACGTCCTCGTCGACGCCGACTGGGTCCAGGACCACCTGGACGACCCGAATGTCGCCATCGTCGAGGTGGACGAGGACACGTCCGCCTACGAGAAGAACCACATCAAGAACGCGATCCGCATCGACTGGACCAAGGACCTGCAGGACCCGGTCCGGCGTGACTTCATCGACCAGGAGGGCTTCGAGAAGCTCCTGTCGAAGAAGGGCATCGCCAACGACACCCTCGTGATCCTCTACGGCGGCAACAACAACTGGTTCGCGTCCTACGCCTACTGGTACTTCAAGCTGTACGGCCACGAGAACGTCAAGCTCCTCGACGGCGGCCGCAAGAAGTGGGAGCTGGACGCCCGCGAGCTGGTCGACGGCTCCGAGCTGCCCGAGCGCGCCACGACCGACTACAAGGCCAAGGCGCAGGACACCTCGATCCGCGCCTTCCGCGACGACGTGGTCGCCGCGATCGGCGCGCAGAACCTGGTCGACGTCCGCTCGCCCGACGAGTTCTCCGGCAAGCTGCTCGCCCCGGCGCACCTGCCGCAGGAGCAGTCGCAGCGTCCGGGTCACGTCCCGACCGCCCGCAACATCCCGTGGTCGAAGAACGCCAACGACGACGGCACCTTCAAGTCGGACGACGAGCTCAAGGAGCTCTACGTCGACGAGAACGTCGACCTGGCCAAGGACACCATCGCCTACTGCCGCATCGGTGAGCGCTCCGCGCTGACCTGGTTCGTGCTGCACGAGCTGCTCGGCGTCCAGAACGTCAAGAACTACGACGGCTCCTGGACCGAGTACGGCTCCCTCGTCGGCGTGCCGATCGAGCTCGGCGCCGGCAAGTAGTCGACCCCGACCGACCTCTCAAGACCTCTTCAGGAGAAAGACATGTGTGGAGCGAAGGCCGGCGGCCCGGACCCCTCGACGATCAAGCCCGGTGAGACCACGATCCAGGGGCAGGTGACCCGCGACGGCGAGCCGGTGGTGGGCTACGTCCGCCTCCTCGACTCGACCGGTGAGTTCACCGCGGAGGTCCCGACCTCCGCCACCGGACAGTTCCGCTTCTACGCGGCCGAGGGCACCTGGACCGTGCGCGCCCTCGTGCCCGGCGGCACCGCCGACCGCACGGTCGTCGCCCAGCAGGGCGGCCTGGCGGAGGTCGCGATCGCGGTCTGACGAGGACCCCGTACGGCTGAGGGCCGCACCCCACCGGGTTGGACGCCCGGGGTGCGGCCCTCCGGCACGTCCGGGCCCGCGACGGTCGTGCCGGGAGGCCGTCTCCGACCTACCCTTGACGTATGTACGCACGGCGGCGGCACGTGTATTTCGCCATGATGGGGACCTGCGTAGGGCTCTTCGTCCTGGCGTGGGCCGTCGTGCGCCTCTGGTCGATTCCGGCGGCGGTGGGCATGTGCGTGGTGGCCATGGTCATCCCGCCGCTCGCCGCGATCGTCGCCAACCGCCGCGGGCCCGAGGACCGCTGGTGGGACGATCCGTCGGGCGACCCGCAGTCCGACGAGTGGTGGGACGAGCTGGACGGAAAGAAGCGCCACTGAGCCCTCACCCCCAGCGTCTCAGTAGACGAGCGCCTGCGTCTCGTCCCCGAGTGCCTCCTGCACGAAGACCTGGGCGCCCGCGATCCGTACGCCCTTGATGACGTCCTTCTCCGTGATCTCCCGGCGGGCCGCGCACTGCGTGCACAGGGTGACGGTCCCGCCCGCCAGGATCGCGTCGAGCAGATCGGGCAGCGGGGCCGCGTGCGGCAGTTCGAACTCGGCGGCCCGCCCCGGCAGCGCGAACCACGAGGACTCACCGGTCAGCCACAGGGAGACGACGACCCCACTGGCCACGGCCACCGAGGCGACCGTGAAGGCCTGCGAGCAGCGTTCGGGTGCGTCGGCCCCGGCGGTCACCTTGATCACGAGCTTCTTCGACATACGGCGAAGATTAATAGGCACGCGAGCACGGTGCTCAAGACGGCGCCCGCTCCGGGACCCCGAGGAGTGGCACATGCAGCTGGAGCATCTCCAGCTCATGACGTATCGCCACCGACACGATGTTCCTGCGGGGCGCGAGCGGACAGGCCGTGGCGTGGGTCGAGACCGGCTATTCCGGCGAACTTGTCCAGGAATCGGCGGCAGTTGAGCGACTTCAGCTCGGGGCTACAGCAACCAGGACGGCGGCGAGTGCGTCGAGGTCGCCCACAACCTCCCCGTCGTCCCCGTCCGGGACAGTAAGGACACCGCCCGTACCCCCTCGTCTTCGCCGGGACGGCCTGGGCGGTGTTTGTGGAGTACATCAAGTTGTAACCGAACTCCTGCACAACCCCGGACGTCACCCATGAGTCTGCTGTGGGGCGCGGATACGGAATCCGCGCTTCACGCCCTGTGGGGGACGTCTTGGAAGTACCCGATAGAACCGAAGCGCCCGAAGCGTCCAGTGCGCCGCGCCGCCGCGGGCGTACGGCCCTGCTGCTCGCCACCGCCGCCGTGCTCGGCCTCGTCGCCGGGACCTGCGCCGGCTATCTGATCCAGGCCGACCGGAAGCCCACCGCCCTGCCCCCGCTCTCGCAGCCGGTGCTCGCGCAGGCGAGGGGTGAGGGGCCCGAGCCGCTGTCCGCCGCCCAGGACCGCAAGGTCAAGACGGACGGCGACCTGCGCAAGCTGCTCATCGCGCGGCCGAAAGGGGCGAAGAAGCCCCCCTTCGGGCCCGGCGAGGACGGCTGGCTGAACATGGCCGAGTACGCGTCGCAGCTCGAGAACTCCGACGAGGAGTTCGTCTCGCTGGCGACGTCGGAGTTCCGGCGGGCGGTCGGCACCGCCTGGACCGAGCACGGCAACCAGCTCGTCGAAATCCGGCTCGTGCAGTACCACCAGGAAGAGGACCTCGACGCCGAGGACGGGGCCAATGGATGGGATGTCGACGGCACCCACAGCTGGTCCATCCCGGGCACCGGCGACGGCATGGTCTACCTCGACATCGAGCCGGAGCGGAAGCCCGGCTATCTCCCCCTGTACAAGGCACAGGCGCACGCCTGGCGGGGTGACATCGCCATGGAGATCTGGATCTACGACACGAAGCCGATCTCCAAGTCAAGGATCATGGACCTGGCGAAGCGGCAGATGGAGCGGCTGTGACCGAGGAACTCAGAGAAGAAGAAGCGGTCGCGAGCGGGCAGCCGGAGCCGGAGGCGGCCGCAGCCGCGAAGAAGCCCGTACGACGTGGCCGTATCGCCGCCGTCGCCGCCTCCGTCCTGCTCGCCGTCGCCGTCGTCGGTGGCGCGGGCTACACGGTCGTCACCGTCCAGAACGCCGACCGTGATCCGGGCACGCCCACGTGGAAGTTCCCGAAGCCCGCGAAGGCGAAAGAGGGAGCCGGGGACAAGGGCGCGAAGGGGGCCTCTTCGCTCGCCGCCATGCTCGTGCCGTTCGGCACCGACGGCTGGCGCCGGGGCCCGGACATCGCCGAGTTCGGCTCCGACGCCGCGCTCAGCGGACCCGAGGCCGCCGCCCTGCGCAAGGAGTCGATCCGCGGCCTACCCCGCTCCCAGCGGCGCGAGCTGGAGAAGCGGATCGACAAGCAGCACACCAAGGGCATGGCGATGCGCAGCTACATCAGCGCTGATGCGGCCGGTGCCATCGACTCCTCGCTCTACAAGGACGGCACCTTCACCGTGAGCGTCGAGCTGGTCCAGATCCAGGACAAGGCAGCGGTGCGGAACATGTCCACGTTCCAGAGCGGGTTCCTGGCAGCCCTCAAGATCTTCCGCAAGGGGCCGGAGATCCCGGGCCACAAGAACGCCAAGTGCTTCCTGCCGCCCGCGGAGGACAAGGAGAAGCTCGACATGATGCTCTGCTCCGCCTACCGGGGCGACGTCCTGGTCACCGCCACCGCGTACGGGGCCGAGCCACTGCACACCAAGAAGATCGTCGGGCTGCTGCGCGAGCAGCTCGACCGCATCGCGGAGCCGGGGGAGGCGGTATGACCGAGCAGACGGAACCGATGGAGCAGTCGGAACCGGTCGAGCCGATCGGACACCCCGCGCGGACCGCGGAGCCCGTGCAGGCCGCGGACGCCGTGCAGACGGAGCCGGTCGCGTCCCTGCCGCCAGCAGCGGACGCTGGGGTGTCGGCGGGCCCCGGAGCGTCGGCCGCCCCCGGGGACCTGCCGCCCCTTCTCCCGCCGCCCCCGCCGGAGGCACCCGCACCCAAGAAAGACCGCCGCGCCCTGCGCGCAGTCCTGCGCTGGACCGCGGCCGTCGCCGTCTTCGCGGTGGCCGGGGCGGGCACCGCGTACGGCATCACCCGCATGGAGCGCACCGACGTACCGGGCCTTCGGACCGAGTCGGACGGCCGCTGGGACTACCCGGCGATCGTCAGGCCACCGCTGCCGGCTGGCAGCCCCGCACCGTTCGCCGACGTCAACAAGGCTGGCGCCCACTACGCGGACCTGCGCAAACTGCTCCTGCCCGCGCCCGGGGGCGCCAAGGCCGACGCGGCGCTGCGCGGGACGGACGGCTGGCTGGTGACGAAGACGTTCCTGGCGCAGTACTCCGCGAAGACGGACCGGGACGCGGTCGCGCAGCTGCTGACCGACTACGGCCTGCGGCACATCGCCGCCCGCGGCTGGACCATGCCGGACGGCACCCGCACCCGGATCTACCTGCTGCAGTTCAACACCGCGGCCGTTGCGGACGAGGTGGTCAGCATGGAGCTGACGAAGTACAGCTCCCCGACGTTCCCGGTGCGCGGTGCCGCCACGTCCGAGCGGGACGAGGACTTCCCCCAGAGCGCGACCGTCGACGACGTCGCGAACTTCGTGTACACGGAGAGCAAGCCGTACGGCGCCGAGCAGGTCCGGCAGGCGTACCTCTCGGCCGGTGACGTCGTCGCCCTGATCGTCCAGTCCCGCAAAGGCACCGCCCCCACCGTCCCCTTCCAGCAGACCGTGACCCTGCAGAGCCAGCTGCTGGACTGACCCCGCACGGCCGTGAGGGCGTACCTCGCACGGAGGGCCGGGCCCCGGCCGCGTAAGCTGGGGCACGGCCCTGTGCATGCCCACCCTCGCTCAAGGAGCACCCGTGGAGATCTTCTTCGAAACCCTGTTGGTCCTGGTCTGTGTCGGCGTCCTCGCCTTCGCCGGGCTGACCGTGAAGAAGCTGTACCAGGGCCAGCGCTGACCCCCGTCCGGAAACTGGCTAGGAACCGCCGCTCATGATCGAGATTCCGTCCGA
This sequence comes from Streptomyces sp. NPDC050625, assembly GCF_040654755.1. Taxonomy (NCBI): domain Bacteria; kingdom Bacillati; phylum Actinomycetota; class Actinomycetes; order Kitasatosporales; family Streptomycetaceae; genus Streptomyces; species Streptomyces sp. NPDC050625. Next base: position 60,786 of record NZ_JBFAIQ010000026.1, on the reverse strand, counting down.
CCTCCACAAGGACCTGGTCCCGCTCGCCTTCCTGCTGGGCAACTGGGCCGGCGCGGGCGTGCACGACTTCCCGGGCTCGGAGAAGTGCAACTTCGGGCAGGAGGTCACCTTCACCCACGACGGGCGGGACTTCCTGGAGTACCACTCCCACACCTGGGTGCTGGACAACGACGGGAACAAGGTCCGTCCGCTGGAGTCCGAGCACGGCTTCTGGCGGATCGACGCCGACCGCAAGGTCGAGGTCACGATGACCCGCGACGACGGCGTCATCGAGATCTGGTGCGGCGAGATGGCCCACAAGAAGCCGCAGATCGACCTGGTCACCGACGCCGTTGCCCGCACGGCCGCCTCCAGCCCCTACAGCGGCGGCAAGCGGCTGTACGGCTACGTCAAGAGCGACCTCATGTGGGTCGGCGAGAAGCAGACCCCCGAGGTCGAGCTGCGCCCCTACATGTCGGCCCATCTGAAGAAGGTCGTCACCCCGGAGGACGTCGAGCGCTGGGCCAAGGCCCTGCCCGACGACATGCCGGACGACGGGATCGCTTTCTTCAAGTAGTCCTAGACTCTCTGGTGTGGTGAGCACCGACTGGAAGAGCGACCTCAGGCAGCGCGGCTACCGGCTGACGCCGCAGCGGCAACTCGTGCTCGAAGCCGTGGACACCCTTGAGCACGCGACCCCCGACGACATCCTCGTGGAAGTGAGGAAGACGGCGTCGGGGGTCAACATTTCCACGGTGTACCGCACGCTGGAGCTGCTGGAGGAGCTGGGTCTCGTCTCGCACGCCCACCTCGGCCACGGCGCCCCGACCTATCACCTCGCGGACCGCCACCACCACATCCACCTGGTCTGCCGGGACTGCCAGAACGTCATCGAGGCCGATGTCGACGTGGCGGCCGACTTCAGGGCCAAGCTCCGTGAGACCTTCGGTTTCGACACGGACATGAAGCACTTCGCGATCTTCGGTCGCTGCAAGGACTGCACGCTCAAGCGTTCAATTACCAAGTCGTAGGCTTACGGATATGAAGAGCCCCCTGCTGTCCCTGCCCGGCGCCGTCCCCGCCGAGGGCGTGGACGAAGGCGTCGCCGCCCACTACGGCGACCTGTTCCGTGAGCAGCGTGCCCTCGCCGACGGCACCGGTTTCGTCGACCTCTCCCACCGCGGTGTCGTCACCGTCACCGGCGAGGACCGGCTGAGCTGGCTGCACCTCCTGCTCACCCAGCACGTCAGCGAGCTCCCTGTGGGCGAGGCCACCGAGGCGCTGATCCTGTCGGCGCACGGCCACATCGAGCACGCGCTGTACCTGGTGGACGACGGCACGACGGTCTGGGCCCATGTGGAGCCCGGCACCCAGCACGAGCTGATCGCGTACCTGGAGTCGATGAAGTTCTTCTACCGGGTCGAAGTGGCCGACCGGACCGACGACTTCGCGCTCGTCCATCTGCCGGCCGGTTCGATCGCCGAGGTCCCCGAGGGCGTCGTCGTACGCGAGACGGCGTACGGCCGTGACCTCTTCCTGCCCCGCGCGGACCTGGAGTCGTACGCCGAGAAGGCGGGCCCGGCGGCCGGGATCCTCGCCTACGAGGCGCTGCGCGTGGAGCACCACCGCCCGCGTGTCGGCTTCGAGACCGACCACCGCACGATCCCGCACGAGCTGGGCTGGATCGGCGTCGCGGTCCATCTGCAGAAGGGCTGCTACCGCGGCCAGGAGACGGTCGCCCGCGTCCAGAACCTGGGCAAGCCCCCGCGCCGGCTGGTCTTCCTCCACCTGGACGGCAGCGACGTCCATCTGCCGGTGCACGGCACCGAGCTGCGGCGCGCCGACGAGGGCCCCGACGGCCGCAGGATCGGCTTCATCACCACGTCCGTACGCCACCACGAGCTGGGCCCGATCGCCCTGGCCCTGGTGAAGCGGAACGTACCGGTGGACGCCCCGCTGGTGGCGGGGAACACGGCGGCCGCCCAGGAGACGGTCGTCGAGCCGTAGCGGCGCGTCGGACCGGCCTGACCGGACCGGCCTAGACCTCGATCAGGACGGTGAACGGGCCGTCGTTCGTCAGCGAGACCCGCATCCGCGCGCCGAACCGGCCCGTCGCCACCGTCGCGCCCAGCGAGCGCAGCTGCGCGACCACCTCGTCGACCAGCGGTTCGGCGACATCGCCGGGGGCGGCCGCGTTCCAGGTGGGGCGGCGGCCCTTGCGGGCGTCTCCGTACAGGGTGAACTGGCTGATCACGAGCAACGGCGCGTTGATGTCGCTGCACGACTTCTCCTCGTGCAGCATGCGGATCGACCAGAGCTTGCGGGCGAGCTGGGCCGCCTTCTCCTTGGTGTCCTCGTGGGTCACCCCGACCAGGACGCACAGCCCCTCGCCCTCGATCGCCCCGACCGTCTCGCCGTCCACGACGACGCTCGCGCCGTCCACCCTCTGCACCACTGCACGCATGCCGACCATCATGCCGGGTGCCGCATCCGCGTTCACGGGGGGTCGATTTCTGATCCTTAACCCCACATCTGGGGCCGTTCGGGGGCACTCGGTCACATAGCGGCCACTCGGGGTGGCACGATGCTCCCGTACGCCGGTCGAGGGGACGGTTGAGGCAGATGAGCACACCGAGCACCGGGCAGCCGCCCGGGGCGGTCGCGGCCGCCCACGCGGGCGACCCGGACACGCACCGGCCGCCCGCGCAGCGCAGCGACAGCACGTCGCTGCCCGCGGAGTCCTCCCCGAGTCCGTCGAGCGCGGGACACCCCCAGTCGCACGGCCTGACCCTGCTGAGCCTGCCGGAACTGCGCACCCTGCGCCGGGACGCCCAGCGGGACGAGGCGGATCTCAGCTATGTGCGGCGGCTGCTGCAGGGGCGCATCGACATCCTGCGCGCGGAACTGTCCCGCCGCGGAGCGGCCTCGCTGGTGGCCCCCGAGGACGCCTCCGTGGTGGCCCGGCTCCCGGAGATCCTCACCGACGCCCCGGCCCGCCACCGCTCCTCGGCCCGCCACGTGACCCTGGGCACGCCGCACAACGAGGAGTACCGGCAGCTGGCCGCCGAGATGCTCGCCGAGGTCGAGCTCTCCGATCTGCAGGCCCGCACCGACCTGGAACTGAACGCCGCGATGGGCCGGCTCGTCCGCTACGAGCAGCAGGTCTCCCGCCGCCGCCAGCACCTCCAGCGCACGACCGACGACTGCAGCGCGGAGATCGCACGGCGGTACCGGGACGGAGAGGCGCAGGTGGACGACCTGCTGATGTGAGGGGCGCGGCAGTGGTGCGGACCGGTGGCGCGGAGTGGTGGGCGGGCGGGTGAAATCCCCGCGACACCCCGGCCGCCGTAGACCTACCGTGACCCCATGAGCCGCCCCGCCGAAGACATCGACGTCCGTCCCGTCACCGAAGCCGATTTCGCCGACTGGCACCGCGCGCTGAACACCGGGTTCCTGCGGGAGCCGACCCTGACGCAGGAGCAACTGGAGGCCCGCCGGCACCAGTTCGTCCCCGGCCGTCTCCTCGGCGCCTTCGACGGCGACCGGTGTGTCGCGACGTTCCGTTCCTTCGCCCAGGAACTCACGGCCGTGGGCGGTGCGGCCGTCCCCGCCGACGCCATCTCCAACGTCACCGTCAGCCCCACCCACCGCCGCCGGGGCCTGCTCACCCGCATGATGGGCCGGGACCTGGCCGCCGCGAAGGACCGCGGGGACGTGGTCGCCACCCTCATCGCCGCCGAGTACCCGATCTACGGCCGCTACGGCTTCGGCCCCGCCACCTGGATGACCGAGTGGACCGTGGACGTGTCCCGCGCCGGTCTGGACCCCCGCTGGTCGGGCCCGGAGGGCGGCGGCCGTATCGACCTCGTCGGCGGCGAGGAGGTGCGCAAGACCGGTCCGGAACTCCATGAGCGCATACGCCGCACCCAGCCCGGCGCCGTCAGCCGAGACGAGCTGTGGTGGCGGGTGCAGACGGGCGCCGTGCGCTTCGGGGGCGAGTGGACCGAGCCCTTCCACGCCGCCTACCGCTCCCCGTCCGGCGAGGTCGAGGGACTGGTGTCGTACAAGTCGGACGACAACTGGGTCGGCAAGCTGCCGAAGAACACGGCCGAGGTGAACTGGCTGCTCGCGACGACCCCGGCCGCCGAGCGCGCCCTGTGGCACTACCTCTGCTCGATCGACTGGATCACCCGGGTCAAGAGCGGCTGGCGGGCCCCCGACGACCTGCTCCCCTTCTTCCTGCCCGACCCGCGCGCGGCCGAGGTCACCACGCAGGGCGACTGGCTGTGGGTACGGATCCTGGACGTCGTACGGGCCCTGGAGGCGCGGACGTACGGGGCGACGGGCACGCTGGTGCTGGAGGTAGTGGACCGCCAGGGCCTGGCCGGCGGCCGCTACCGGCTGACGGCGTCGCCCACGGGCGCGTCCTGCGCGCCGGCCACCGAGGAGCCCGAACTCGTGCTGGACGTCGCCGACCTGGCCACGCTGTGGCTCGGCGACGAGTCGGTGGCGCGGCTGCTGGCGCTGGGCCGGGTCCGGGAAGTACGAGAGGGCGCCGCCCGGCTGGCCGACGCCCTGCTGCACACGCCCAGGCGACCGTGGTGCCCGGACCTCTTCTGACGCCCCCTTCCTCCCGATGGCGGTGCTGAACTCATCTCATCCGTAGCGAGCTGTTGAGTTGTGGCTGTGCTGTCGATGTGAAGTTTTCGGTGTTCGGTTGTCGGTGTTGAGTTGTGGCTGTGCGTTCAGTTGTGGCTGTGCCTGTGGTGCCGCTGTGGTTCGTCACCGGCCGGTTCGGTCTTCCGGGCTCCCGGCTCCCCTCCGGAAGGGAGCCCGGTCGGCCAACCACCAGGAAGTTTGACCATGTTGCTTAAGTTGGTGACCAACTCAACTGTACTTATCTCCACTTGGACGCGACTCATAACCACCTCTGCTTGAACTGCCGAAAGATGGCGAGAAGTTGTAGGGTTTGTCCGTGGACCCGGAACACGCCTCCGTCAATGGGCGGAAGAGGTCACAGCGGCCACAGAAGTCACATCGCGAGGTGGCCGACGAGTTGCGCACCCGGATCAGGTCCGGCCTGCTGCAGCCTGGTCAGCGCATGCCCACTCAGGCCAAGCTGGCCGACGAGTTCGGCGTGGAGCGCGGCGCCGTACGCCTCGCGCTGCGCATCCTGCAGTCGGAGCACCTGCTCACCGGCGTGACGAAGGGCAGCCCGGCCACGGTGGCCCCGGATCCGGGCCTGTCCCCGCTCACGGCCGGCCCCGGGGCGCCTCCGCAGCCCACGATGGTGGCCCTGGCCTCCCGTACGGCCGCCGCCTTCGCCGCCCCGCACGTCGAGATCGACGCCCTGTGCCTGACCTCCGTCTCGCTCACGCTGGCGATCGGCGAACCGCTGCGCCAGATCCACGCCGGGCGACTGAAACCGGCCAAGGTCGACGTCCGGGTCCTGCTGCCGAGCCGCGACATCGACCTCGCCTTCCCGGCGCCGGTGGACGACGTCTCGGTCGCGGGCCTGCTGCACCGGCGCTGGCTGGCCCAGCGCAACGCCCAGGGCCAGGTCCTGAAGCACAACCTGCTGGCGCTGCGCGCGACGCACGGCATGGATGTGCACGTCTCCTTCCGCGCGCTGCCGTTCACGCCGCCGGTGAAGCTGTATCTGCTCAACGGCACGGAGGCGCTGTTCGCCTACTACACGCTGACCCGGCGCGAACGGGAGATCGAGCACGAGCACCTGGAGATGTACGACGCGGAGGGCACCCGGTCGATGCTGTTCGCCTTCGAACAGGGTGCCGGTCTGCGGGACACGACGTTCGTGGAGCAGTCCCACCTGTGGTTCAACGCACTGTGGGAGACGATCAGCACGGAACTCGTGCTGACCTCATAGGGCGGGCCCCGCGAGCAGGATCGCGAGGAGCACGGCCCCGGCGGAGCTGACGGCGGGGCTCTTGGCCTTGATGCCGATACTGAACAGCAGCAGGCCGACAATGCCGGTGGCACCGTACTTCCACTGGACGAGCTGCTCGAAGCCGACGACGAAGACGGCGGAGATGAGAGCGAGGGCAGGCACGATGATTCCCCCTTCGGGCTGCCGGTGTGCGGAGACAAGGGAAGCAAAACTTCCGCCAACTCAACCAAGTTGGCAACCAACTCTGACTAAGTTGTCCCCACTTGGTGGCTACTCATAAACAACTTTCGGACAACTCCCCTTAGATGGATCAGAGTTGTAACGTTTGGTCGTGACTCAGGAGAACGTGGCAGTGAACGGCAGCAGAAGGCTCACTCCCGAGGAGATCGCCGACACCCTGCGGGAGCGCATCCGCGTCGGCGAACTCAAGGCGGGGGACCGCCTGCCCACCCAGGCCGAGCTCGCCGAGGAGTTCGGCGTGGAGCGCGGCGCCGTACGCCAGGCCCTGCGGTCGCTCCAGGCGGACGGCCTCCTCAGCAACGTCAGCAAGGGCAGCCCGCCGCGGATCGCGGAGCCGGCACCCGCCCTGGACGAGCCCCAGCCCACGATGGTCGGCCTCGGACCCCGTCTGGCGGAGGCCTTCTCGTCCTCGCAGGTCCGGGTCGACGCCGTCTGCCTCACGGCCGAGAGCCTGATCCCGGCACTCGGCGAACCCCTGCGTCAGATCCACGAGGGCCGCATCCGCCCGGAGACGATCGACGTGCGCATCCTGCTGCCGTCCCGGGACATCAATCTGGCCTTTCCGGTGCCCGTCGAGGGCCGCGGCGACGACGACCCCGTCCACCAGCGCTGGCTGGCGATGCGCAACGCCCAGGGCCAGGTCCTCCAGTACAACCTCCAGGCCCTGCGCTCCACGCACGACATCGACGTGCACGTCACCTTCCGCGCGCTGCCGTTCACCCCGCCGGCGAAGCTCTACCTGCTCAACGGCGCGGAAGCGCTCTTCGCGTACTACATGGTGACCCGTCGCGCGGAGTCGACGGACGGCGGAACCCTCGACATGTACGACGTGCTGGGCTCCAAGTCCCTGCTCTTCTCCTTCGAGAAGCGCAGAGGCGCGCGGGACGAGGCGTTCGTGGAGCAATCCCAGAAGTGGTTCGACGCCCTCTGGGAAACCATCTCGACGGACCTGACACTCTCCTAGTGACTTCTGATACGCAGCAGACTGCACCGATGGTGGCGGGAACGGAGACCGAGGCGGAGATCGAGACGGCGGGGCTTCGGGAGCTCGTGGCGCGCGCACGGGTGGTCCTGTGGGACTTCGACGGGCCGATCTGCCGGCTGTTCGCCGGTCACTCGGCGCACCGCGTGGCCCGCGAACTGGTGGAGTGGCTCGAAGGACGCGGCATGCGCCGGCTGCTCACGGACGACGAACGGGCGGCCCCGGACCCCCATGTGGTCCTGCGCGCCGTGGACCGGCTGCATCCGCGCAGCGACCTGGTGATCGAGCTGGAGGAACGTCTCACCCAGGAGGAACTGCGCGCCGTTCCGTCCGCGATGCCCACCCCCTACGCGGACCCGTTGATCCGTACCTGGTCGGCCGTCGGTGTCCGGCTGGCCGTGGCGACCAACAACTCCCCGCGCACCGTCCGCACCTACCTCGGGAGCCGTGGCCTGCTCGGCTGCTTCGCCCCGCACATCTACGGCCGGACCGCGGAACTGCACCGTCTCAAGCCGCACCCGCACTCCCTCAACCGCGCACTGAGGGCCACGGGCGCCGACCCCGCCGCGGCCCTGATGATCGGCGACTCCCCCTCGGACCTCACCGCCGCCCAGGAGGCCGGGGTTTCGTTCCTGGGCTACGCGCGCAACGAGCGCAAGGCGAAGCTCCTGGTGGATGCCGGAGCGGAGCACGTCATCGGGTCGCTCCAGCCCGTACTGGAAGCGCTGCGGCGGTAGGTGCGACATTCCCGCCGAATGAGCGGTTCTCCGCCACTGCCCGAGTCCCGTGGAGTAACGTGCCTCCACCCTTACCCCACTCGTTCCACCGGAAATGGCCTGAACCCAGAGAATGACTCCGAGAACGGTCTCCGACGTTCGGCTGCGGGCCGACGAGTTGAGTGGCGACGCGACCGTGGTGATCGGCCCGCTGGAGGGCTACCACCACGAGACGTACGTCTTTCCGCTGCCGGACGGGACGCGGGTCGTCAAGTGCCGTGAGCCGCGGGCGCACATCCTGTGGTTCGACCGGCGCTGCTTCGTGTCGGAGGAGGAGCTGCTGTGCGCCCTGGCGGGGCGCATCGCGCGCGTGCCCGAGATCGTCGACATGGAGGGCGTGGGGCTGCAGCGGTTCATCGAGGGCCGGACCCTCGGTGCCTCGCGCCGGCTGTCCCGGCGGGTGCCCGAAGCGATCTTCGGCCAAATCGTCGGCTTGTTCGGGGAGATGGTGCGGATCACGCCCGCCGAGCTCGGCTCCGTGGAGCGCCGCTGCGCTCCCGAGGACCGTGCCGAGGACGGGGACAGCGACGGATTCCTGGAGCGTCTCGTCGTCTTCATCGAGGAGCACGTCTACGCGAGGAACGCCGCGGAGTTCGGACCGCTGTTCCATGCCCTCGGCGTCGGCGAGGAAGCGTTCACCCGCCTCAGGAAGCATGTCGCGGGACTGAAGGAGCGGCCCTTCAGTCTGCTGCACGCGGATCTGCACCGCGAGAACTTCATCGTCGACCCGCAGGGCCTGCTGTGGACCATCGACTGGGAACTCGCCATGCTGGGCGACCCCCTCTACGACCTGGCGACCCATCTGCACCTCATGCGCTACCCGGCGGACCAGGAACTCCGTATGACACACGAGTGGTGCCGGGCCGTGGAGGGGGTCCGGCCGGGCAGTTCCCACGGACGGGAACAGGACCTGGCGCGGATCCTCGGCTTCAAACGGGCGCAGTCCGTCTTCACGGACGTCATCCGGGTGTCGCTCTCGCTGTCCGAACGGGGTGAGCCCGGCTGGTTCGCGCTGCACGGAGCCGCGGGCAGACTCCAGCGGGTCCTGATCGCCGCGGCCGAGCCGCTCGGACTGGAGGCGGTGCCGAGCCGCTCGGAGATCACGGCCGCACTCGCACGCGTGGTCGGCGGTGGTGCGTAGGCTCGGCGCATGGGTGAGGAAATGGGCCTGCGCGAGCGCAAGAAGATGCGGATGTACCAGGAGGTGTCCGAGGTCGCCGTGCGGCTCTTCCTGGAGAAGGGGTTCGACGCGGTGTCGGTCGCGGAGGTCGCCGCGGCCGCAGGGATCTCCAAGCCGACCCTCTTCCGGTACTTCCCGGCCAAGGAGGATCTCGTTCTCCAGATGATCGCCGACCACCGGGAGGAGGCCGCGCGGGTGGTCGCCGGGCGGTCGCGGCCGGTCGACGCGCTGCGTCGGCACTTCCTCGACGCGCTGGAGCGGTGCGATCCGATCACGGGACTGAACGACGATCCCGGCGTGCTGGCTTTCCACTCCCTCCTCTATGGGACGCCGTCCTTGGTGGCGCGGCTGTACGAGTACCAGGAGCGGTCGGAGGAGGCGCTGGCCGAGGCGCTCGGCGGGGGTCTGGACGCGCGGCTCGCCGCCGCGCAGATCATCGCCGTGCGGCGGATCCTCGCGCAGGAGAACTGGCGGCGGGTCGCGGCGGGGGAGGGGGTGGAGCAGGTGCGCGGGGACGCGGTGGCGGCGGCCGAGCGTGCGTTCGGGCGGCTGGAGGGCCTGCTCGAGGACCACTGAGACCGATTGAGACTCGGTTAAAGATGTAACTCGGTTACGCTATTTCGGTACGGTGGGTGGCATGACGTCATCCCACCCTGCCCTCGAGGACAACCTCCACCACGCCCTCCACGACGAACGCGCACACCACGACACCTGCCGCACCGCCCTCGCCGCCATGGTCGACGGCGCGGCCGAACAGGTCGTCACCGGCGAGGACGTCTCCGCCTCCGGTGCCGACGCCGAAGTCCTCGGGTACCAGCTGCGCAGCCGGGCCAAGGCGCTCACCGAACTGCCCGAAGGACCGCTGTTCTTCGGGCGGCTGGACTTCGGCGCGGGCGGCGGCGAGCACGGCGGGCAGCACTATCACGTCGGCCGGCTGCGGATCTCCGAGCATCCGGCCGCCGCGCCCCTCGTCGTCGACTGGCGCGCCCCGGTCTCCCGCGCCTTCTACCAGGCGAGCGCCCGCGACCCGCAGGGCGTGGCCGTACGGCGCCGGTTCGGCTGGGCGCCGGGCAGCCGCGGCGACTCCGCCGACCTCACCGGGATGGAGGACGAGCACCTGGGCAGGGGCGAGTCGGGGACCGGCGACTTCCTCGCCCGTGAGATAGAGCGGCCCCGCGTCGGGCCCATGCGGGACATCGCCGCGACCATCCAGCCCGAGCAGGACGACCTCGTACGCGGCGACATCTCCGGATCCGTGTGCGTGCAGGGCGCCCCGGGCACCGGCAAGACCGCCGTGGGCCTGCACCGTGCCGCGTATCTGCTGTACACCCACCCGCAGCGCATCCGGCGCGGCGGACTGCTGATCCTCGGCCCGAACCGCACCTTCCTCTCCTACATCGCCGAGGTGCTGCCCTCCCTCGGCGAGACGGGCGTACGGCAGTCCACCCTCCACGACGAGATCGCCCGCCACCCGGTGACCGGCACCGACTCCGAGCGGGCCGCGGCCGTCAAGCACGACGCGCGCATGGCCGAGGTGCTGCGCCGTGCGCTGTACGCGCGCGTGTCGGCCGACGGGGGCGAGACCCTCTCCGTGGCGGACGACACGTACACCTGGCGCCTCCCGGCCCACCGGCTCGCGGAGATCGTGGCCGGGGTGAGGGCTGAGGAACCGCCGTACGCCGTCGGGCGGGAACGGGTGCGGGCCCGGGTGGTGCGCTCCGTCCAGGCGCGGGCCGAACGCCGGGCCGGGCCGCAGCCGGGTGCCTGGGTGCGGCGGATCGAACGGGCGCGGGCGCTGAGCGCGTACCTCGACGCCGTGTGGCCGAAGGTCCGCCCCGAGGAGGTCGTGGCCGGACTCCTCATGGATCCGGGGGCGCTGGCGGCGGCCGCCGACGGACTTCTGGACGCAGACGAGCAGGAGGCGCTGCGCTGGGCGCGGCCGCCGCGCTCGTACAAGTCCGCGCGCTGGTCGGCCGCCGACCTGGTCCTGTTGGACGAGGTCGCCGGGCTGATCGAACACCCCGAGGGCTACGGCCACATCGTCGTCGACGAGGCGCAGGACCTGTCGCCGATGGAGTGCCGGGCCATCGCGCGGCGGGCCTCCTTCGGCTCGCTGACCGTGCTCGGTGACCTGGCACAGGGCACCACCGCGTGGTCCGCGCGCCGGTGGGACGTACTGCTGCGGCACCTGGGCAAGCCGGATGCGGCGGTGGTCCCGCTGACGACGGGCTTCCGGGTGCCCGCGGCGGTCGTGGAGCTCGCCAACCGGCTGCTCGGACGGCTGGACGTCGACGTACCGGCGGCCCGCTCGATGCGGCGCGACGGGGAACTGCGCATCCGGCACACCGACGACGTCCTCGCCGAGACCGTGGCCGCCGTACGGGACGCGCTCACCAGGGAGGGGTCCGTCGGGGTCGTCGCGGCGGACACGGAGGCGGCCCGGGTGCGGGAGGCGCTCACGGCCGCCGGCATCGCGGCCGCGGACCCCGACGAACTGGGCGCCCGGGTCGCGCTGGTGCCCGCGTCCCTGGCCAAGGGCCTGGAGTACGACCATGTCGTGGCCGTGGAACCGGCCGCCGTCGCCGAGGCCGAGGAACGGGGGCTGCACCGTCTGTACGTGGTACTGACCCGGGCGGTGTCACGCCTGGACGTGGTGCACGGACGGCCGCTGCCCTTCTAGCCCATCCGGGACCGCAGCGGCCGCCCGCGCGGATCAGACGGCGTCGAGGAGCGGGACCAACTGCTCCTCCTCGTAAGCGAGGTGGGCCTCCAGCTCGTTCGTCAGCCGCTCCACCTCGGCGCGGGCGGCTGCCGGATCGCTGCCCGCGCCGGACACCGCCTCGCGCAGCCGCTCGACGAGGCCGGCGATGTGCTCGTGCTCCGTGCGCAGGCGTTCCAGGGTCGGGGCGAGATGGGGGTGGAGGCCGGCGAGGTGCGGGAACAGGACGATGTCCTCGCCGGTGTGGTGGTTGTGCAGGCCCTGGCAGAGGGTCAGGCAGTTGACGCGGAGCTGCGCGCCGAGCGTGGACCCGTTGCCGTCCGCCATCTCCTTGCGGATCAGGGCGAGTTCATGCCGGAAGGCGTCGTGGACGACCCGGATCGCCTCGCCCGGTGACCCGGCGGCGATGTTCCCCGGACCGCCCTCGGCGATGCTGTACAGCGCCACGACGGGGATCACCCGGTCCGTCTTCTCCTGGTACGCGGCCCAGCCCGGGTCGGCCTCGACCGCCCGCGCGAAAGCACGGTCGCGGTCCTCGCCGTCGAGCACGACGGCCTGCGCCTCGTAGGTGAACACACCGCTCTCGACGGTCACCCGGGGATGGGCGCGGAGGTTGTGGAACCAGTCCGGGTGCCGGGGGGAGCCGCCCGCCGAGGCGATGACCAGGACCCGGTCGCCGCCGTCGGGGAGGTAGCCGACCGGGGTGGTGTGCGGGGTGCCGGTACGGGAGCCGGTGGTGGTCAGCAGGAGCAGGCGGGCGCCCTCGAAATGGCCGCCGACACGGCCGTGGCGGGCGCGGAACTCGTCGATTATCTGCTGGTTGAAGTCGTTGGGCACTCTTTCTTCTTTCTTCTTCCTCTGCGGATGTTGTCCGTCCGTGTGTGTGGAGGAAGAAGCGGCGGGCTCCTGGCCCGCCCGGGCCTCACTCGGAGGCCGGGTACCCAACTCGCTCGCGGCCCTTGGCCGACCCGGCAGTCATGGCGAGGACGCTACCGTCCCCCTCATGACTGACGCCACCGAACTGGTGATGCTTCTCTTTCTCGATGTCGACGGCCCGCTCATCCCGTTCGGAGCGAGGGACCGCCCGTATCCGCTGTACCAGGCGCCGGCCGTCCCCGCGCAGGCCGTCGCCGACCACCCGCTGCTGTCCCGGATCGATCCCGCCCTCGGCCCGCGGCTGGCGGCGCTGGGCTGCGAACTGGTGTGGGCCACCACGTGGATGGACGAGGCGAACGACGTCGTCTCCCCCTGGCTCGGCCTGCCCCCGCTGCCGGTCGTGGAGTGGCCGGACGAGGACGAGCCGCCGTCCCTGCTGCACTGGAAGACCCGGCCCCTGGTCGCCTGGGCGGCCGACCGCCCGTTCGTCTGGCTCGACGACGAGATCACCGAGGCCGACCGCGCCTGGGTCGCCGCCCACCACCACAGACCCGCGCTCCTGCACCGCGTCGAGCACTCCTACGGCATCACGGACACCGACCTCACGACAGTCACGGAGTGGCTGCGGACGAACAGCCGGTCCGCATGACGCCGGATGGAGTCGTCTCACAGGGCGCGTTGGCCGCAAGCAGGCATCCCGGCCCGAGAGGCGAGCAAGGTCAGGTCTGCGCGCTCCGGAACGCGAGATACCGGCTGAAGGCTTCGTGGCTGTCGGGGGTGAAGCGCCACTCCAGCAGGGCCGAGCCGAGCTCCGGCTCGGTCAGCCAGCCATGCCAGGCGACCTCATCGGGATCGGGGACCACGGCGTCCGGCACCACGGCTTCGTGCACGCCGAGCCAGTGAGGGCTCAAGCCGCTGCGGTTGATGAACGTGAACAGCAGGCGCGGCAGCGCACGAATGCCCAGCTCTTCGGCCAGCTCCCGCGCGGCGGCCTGTTCATAGGACTCGCCGACATGTGCGGCGCCGCCGACCTCGACCTCATAGAGCCCGGGGAAGCGCGACACCTGCTCCGACCGCCGGTGGACGAGGATCCGGCCACGATCATCACGACACACCGTCACGGCGACCCGATGCAGCCAGCCCTCCCGGATGGCCTCCCGACGGCTGACCACCCCCAGCACGCGATCTCGACCGTCGACATGCTCCACCCATTCATCCACGACGCCCATCCTGGCAGAGCCCACCGACAACGCCGTTTCCCGGCGACTCGTGGAGCTCAACACCTCCGCAGGAGTGGTGTGGCGCACTTTTGCAAGCAGGTGCTTGCAATTGTTAGCGGGGGTGGGGCAAGGTGGGGGCATGGCATCGCTCAACGTCGGCAATCTCGGTGAGTACCTGCGCGAGCAGCGTCGCAGTGCGCAGCTGTCGCTCAGGCAGCTCGCCGATGCCGCCGGGGTGTCCAATCCGTATCTGAGCCAGATCGAGCGCGGGCTGCGCAAGCCGAGCGCGGAGGTGTTGCAGCAGGTCGCCAAGGCCCTGCGGATCTCCGCCGAGACGCTGTACGTCCGCGCCGGCATCCTCGACGCCGAGCGGGACCTGGACGAGGTGGAGACGCGCGCCGTCATCCTCGCCGATCCCACGCTCAACGAGCGGCAGAAGCAGGTGCTGCTGCAGATCTACGAGTCCTTTCGCAAGGAGAACGGATTCGCAGGCGTCGCGGACGGCGACGGTACGGAGGAGACCCGGCCCCACGACGACACCACCGTGCGCGGCACCCGCACGGCCGACGCGAGCGAAGCCGATCCGCAGCAGACGGCCGGCTGAACCGGACCAGGGCGCCGGCCGCCCGACCGCGGACCACAAGACCCTCAGCCGAATGTGAATCCGGGAGGACCCTCACCATGGCCATCACCGACGATCTGCGCAAGACCTTGAGCGACCCGACCCCGCTCTACTTCGCGGCCGGCACCGCCGACCTGGCGTTCCAGCAGGCCAAGAAGGTGCCCGCGCTGGTCGAGCAGCTGCGCGCCGAGGCCCCGGCCCGTATCGAGGCCGTCCGCAACACCGACCCCAAGGCCGTGCAGGAGAAGGCCGCCGCGCGCGCCAAGGAGGCCGGTGCCAAGGCCAAGGAGGCCCAGGAGACCATCCAGGCCAGGGTCAACGAGTTCATCGGCACGCTCGACGGCGACCTGAAGAAGCTCGGCAGCACGATCGACGCGGACCTCAAGAAGCTCGGCGAGTCCGCCCAGGACCTCGCCCTGCGCGGTGTCGGCGTCGCCGCCGAGTACGCCGTGAAGGCCCGGGAGACCTACGAGAAGGTCGCCGAGCACGGTGAGCAGACCGTGCGGGCCTGGCGCGGCGAGGCCGCCGAGGAGATCGAGGAGCTCGCCGTCGCCGTCGAGCCCAAGGGCGAGCCGGACCAGGTCAAGTCCGAGCCGAAGCCGGCCGAGGCCGCCGCCGAGGCCGCCCCGGCGAAGAAGCCGGTCGCCAAGAAGGCCCCGGCCCCGCGCAAGGCCACGGCCAAGAAGAGCACGCCGCCCGCCAAGTAAGCCGAATAGGCCGAGCAAGCCGAGTAAGGGCGACTATGCGCATGGGCCGGGCACCCTTGGGGTGCCCGGCCCGTTGTACGGGTACGGTGGCCGCGTAGGAGTCGGGAGAGAACGGGCGGTGGGCGGCATGTTGATGTTGGGCTTCACGGGGTTCCTGGGACTGCTGAAGATCGTCCTGATGGCCCTTGCGGCGTTCGCGCTGGTCGACGCCGCGATCCGGCGCGAGGACGCCTACCGCGCGGCGGACAAGCAGAACAAGATGTTCTGGCTGATCATCCTCGGCATCGCGCTCGTGGTGAGCTATCTCTTCTCGATCCTCTCGATCCTGCCCATCGCGGGCGTGATCGCGAGCATCGTCTACATCGTGGACGTGCGTCCCGCGCTCAAGCAGGTCTCCGGCGGACGCGGCTGGGGCCGCCGCGGCGGAAGCAGCAGCGACGGTCCGTACGGGCCGTACAACGGCGGCCGCTGACCGGATCCCCTCACACACGACACGGGGTACCCGGTCCGGTCCCTTACGGCACGCGGTCCAGCAGGACCACCGCCACGTCGTCCGTCAGCTCCCCGCCGTTGAGCTCGCGGACCTCATGGACCGCGGACCGCAGCAGATCCTCGCCGCGCAGCCCGGCGGCGAGCTGCCGGCGCACCATCTGCACCATGCCCTCCTGGCCCAGACGCTCACCGCCCCCGCCGACGCGGCCCTCGATCAGGCCGTCGGTGTAGAGCATCAGGCTCCACTCCGCGCCCAGCTCCACCTGCATCCGCGGCCAGCGGGCGCCGCGGAGCAGGCCGAGGGCGGGGCCGTTGTTGTCGTACGGCAGCAGCTCCGCGGGCCGCCCGGGGCGGGCGATCAGCGGAGACGGGTGGCCGGCCAGGCACAGGCCCGCGCTGCGGCCGTCGGGGGAGATGTCCACCGTGCAGAGGGTCGCGAAGATCTCCTCGTCGCCCCGCTCGTGCTCCAGTACCTCCTGCAGCGTGCTCAGCAGCACGTCGCCGCACAGCCCGGCCAGCGTCAGCGCCCGCCACGCGATGCGCAGCTCCACGCCGAGCGCGGCCTCGTCGGGGCCGTGGCCGCAGACGTCGCCGATCATGGCGTGCACGGTGCCGTCGGGCGTGCGCACGGTGTCGTAGAAGTCGCCGCCGAGCAGTGCGCGCGAGCGGCCGGGGCGGTAGCGCGCGGCGAACCGCAGCGAGGAGCCCTCCAGCAGGGGCGTGGGCAGGAGCCCGCGCTCCAGGCGGCGGTTCTCCTGTGCGCGCACCCGGCCCTCGGCGAGGCGTCGCTCGGCCGAGTCGGACCGCTTGCGCTCCACGGCGTACCGGATGGCGCGGCTGAGCAGCCGTCCGTCCAGTTCGTCCCGGAAGAGGTAGTCCTGGGCACCCACGCGCACGGCCTCGGCGCCGCGCTCGGCGTCACCGGACGCGGTGAGCGCGAGGACGGCGTGCCGGGGCGCGAGCTCCAGCACATGCTTGAGCACGGCCAGCTCGTCGTCGCCGTCGCCGGCCCGGCCGGGCGCCGGGAGCGCGAGGTCGAGCAGGATGCAGTGGACGTCGTCGGTGAGCAGCCGCCCGGCCTCGGTGAGGTTGCGGGCGGTACGCACGCGGATGGGCTTGCCGGCCGAGTCGAGCAGTTCGGGCACGATCGGCCAGCCCGCCGGATCGTCCTCGATCAGCAGCAGGGTGAGAGTGGTGCCTGCCGCGGTGCTGTTGGCCGGGGCGGACTCGGTGCGGTTGGCCTCTTCCTTGAGGGGGCCGCCTGCGGACGCGGCCTGCGCCTGACCACTCTCCACGGCCGGGATCGCTCTCTGCCGCGGTACGGGTACGGGCATCTTGTTGGTTCCTTCCCTCCCCCCGAGGGCATGGTGGGGCGAGGGACCTCGACCCACCGACGGGGACCATAGCGGTACTGGCCGCCGCAGCGGAATGGTGTGAGCCGCGTCGCTCCGCCGCAGACCCCTGTCATATGCCGCGTTCCGTACCGCAGTTGGACAGGCTTGTGGTCAAAAGAGGATGACGAAGGTCACGTCCTGCCAGGGTTTTGAAGGTTGTTGACCGTGGACTGGGTCACATGGCGCATATCACGCATCCGGCCGCACTACTCCCAGAATGGGCATTTCGCCCGCCCCGGCGAGCGTCACCGTCCGTCCGGGGCGCGGGGCGTGGATGATCGCGCCGTCGCCCACGTACATCGCCACATGGGTGGCGTCATCGAAGTAGATGATGAGGTCGCCGGGGCGCATGTCCTTGATGTCCACGTGCTTGAGCTGCTTCCACTGCTCCTGCGAGGTGCGCGGGATGGGACGGCCGGCCTTCGCCCAGGCCTGTGAGGTCAGACCCGAGCAGTCGTACGACTCGGGGCCCTCCGCGCCCCAGACGTACGGCTTTCCGATCTGGGCCGTCGCAAACTCCACCGCCTGCTTGCCCTGCTCGGACGCCTTGCCGTTGATCTCCTTGAGGATGCCGCTGTCCAGCCAGGCGGTCTGCGACCGGTAGGCGGCCTCCCGCTCCAGCTCGGCCAGGCGCTCCTTCTCCTTCTTCTCCAGCTGGGACTGGAGCTTCTCGGCGGCCGCGATCTGCTGCTTGATCTTCTTCTTGGCGGCGGCCTTGGTCCTGCGGTTGGCCTCCAACTCGTCCCAGCGGTCGGAGGCGTCCGCCGCGTACCGCTGCAAGTCCTGCTGGGTGCGGGTCATTTCCCCGATCAGGCCCTTGGTCGCCCGCTGGCCCTGGAGCACCCGCCCCGCGCCGTCCAGGAACTGCTGCGGGTCGTCGCTCAGCATCAACTGGGCCGTGGGCGGCAGTCCGCCCGTGCGGTACTGGGCGCGGGCCGCGGCGCCCGCGCGGTCCTTCAGCTCGGCCAGCTTCTTCTGGCCCTCGACGATCTTCTTCGCCAGCTCGACGATCGCGGCGGACTGCTTCTGGGCCTTCTCCTGGGCCGCGTTGTACTCGTCGGTGGCGACGGCCGCGTCGTGGTAGAGCTTGTCGAGCTTCTTGCGGACGGCCTCAAGGTCCTTGTTCGGCGGGAGCGTCGGCGAGTCGGTGGGGGTCGGCGAGGCCGTGGAGGGCGCCGTGGCCGTCGGCTTCGGCGTCGGGGCCGCGAACGCCGTGCCGGGTGCCGCCAGCACGGTCACCGCGCAGACCACGGTCACGGCCGCCGTGATCAGGCCGCGCTTGCCCGTCCCCATACCCGTCCCCCAAACTGATTTCCCGTCAGTAACTTACGGTCGCCCGGGGGATCGTGCCACGCCGCGGCGTAAAGCGACAGAGGTGGTGCCCGGTGGATCCTCCCCACTTTCCCGCCCGGACATGACGATCCCCCACCCTTGTGACGAACGCCGCATGAAGATCGTTCCCCGCAGGTCAGGGGTGGTGAGGGGTCAGTTCCGGGGCGCCAACGCCCCCCAGGTCACCGTCACTTCGCCCTGCCGCCAGCGCGCCGCCGAGTCCGTGACCGGCCAGTCGGCCGTCAGGTCCCGCACCGCGCGGATCCAGCGCTGGCGGGCGCCGTAGGAGGCGTAGGGCGCGGCGGCCGCCCAGGCGCGGTCGAAGTCGCGCAGGAAGGCATGGACCGGCTCACCGGGAACATTGCGGTGGATGAGCGCCTTGGGGAGGCGTTCCGCGAGGTCGGACGGCCGCTGAAGGGAGCCCAGACGGGTGGCGAAGGTGACCGTCCGCGGCCCCTCGGGACCGAGTGCGACCCAGACGTGCCGCCGCCCGATCTCGTCACAGGTCCCCTCCACGAGCAGCCCGCCCCGCGAACCCGGGCCCGCCGGTGCCAGCCGCCCGCACAGCCGCTCCCACACGGCGGCGACCTCGTTCTCGTCGTACTGCCGCAGCACGTTGGCGGCGCGGATGAGGTGCGGCCGCTGGGGCACGGGGATCTCGAAGCCGCCGTGCCGGAAGGCCAGGCCCTCACGCTCGTACGGCTCGGCCGCCGCGACCCGGGCCGGTTCGATCTCGACGCCGACCACCCGCGCGCGGGGCGCGGCGGTGCGCAGCCTGCCGAGCAGTTCGACCGCCGTCCAGGGCGCGGCCCCGTACCCCAGGTCGATCGCCACGGGGTCGGCGGCCCGGCGCAGTTCGGCGCCGTGCGTGGCCGCGATCCAGCGGTCCATGCGTCGCAGGCGGTTGGGGTTGGTCGTCCCGCGTGTCACCGTGCCGACGACGGGGGTGCCCCCGGTCGAGCGAAGCCGAGCCTGGGGGAGGGCGGCTGTGCGGGCTGTCATACGTACGAGGGTATGCGGGCCCCGGCCGGTGAACGCACACTCGTATCGAACGGTTGAGCGACCCAGGGTAATGATTCGGTAAAGCTCCGTAATCGGGAATTGGAGCCGACGCCTCCGATGTTGCACCCCCTTGGAGGGCCGAGGTCCTCCCACCGGCATGCCCGCAGCGAGGAGGACCGCCACGTGAGCCAGTACGTCAGCAGGCTCGGGCGTCGCTCTCCGGCGGCACCCTCGCGGCTCAGGCTGCACCGCAGGCCCCGCCGTGTCGCCATGCTCTCCGTGCACACCTCACCGCTCCACCAGCCCGGCACCGGTGACGCCGGCGGCATGAACGTCTACATCGTGGAGCTCGCGCAGCGCCTCGCCGCCATCAACATCGAGGTCGAGATCTTCACCCGGGCCACCTCCGGCGGCCTCCCGCACACCGTCGAGCTCGCCCCCGGCGTCCTCGTCCGGCACGTCGACGCGGGCCCCTACGAGGGCCTGGCCAAGGAGGACCTCCCGGCCCAGCTGTGCGCCTTCACCCACGGCGTGATGCAGGCCTGGGCCGGCCACCGCCCCGGCCACTACGACCTCGTGCACTCCCACTACTGGCTCTCCGGCCACGTCGGCTGGCTCGCCGCCCAGCGCTGGGGCGTCCCCCTGGTGCACGCCATGCACACCATGGCCAAGGTCAAGAACGCCAACCTGGCCGACGGCGACACCCCCGAGCCCGCCGCCCGGGTCATCGGCGAGACCCAGATCGTCGCGGCCGCCGACCGGCTGATCGCGAACACCGCCGAGGAGGCCGACGAACTCGTACGGCACTACGCCGCCGACCCGGCCAAGGTCGCCGTCGTCCACCCCGGCGTCAACCTCGACCGCTTCCGCCCCTTCCCCAAGGGCTCCGACACGCTTCGCCCCGGGGGCCCCACGACCGCCCGCGCCGCGGCCCGCGCCCGCCTCGGCCTCCCGCAGGACGCCCTGATCCCGCTCTTCGCGGGCCGCATCCAGCCCCTCAAGGCACCCGACGTGCTCCTGCGCGCCGTGGCCGTCCTCCTGGAGGAGCGCCCCGAGCTGCGGTCGAGGCTGCTCGTGCCGGTCGTCGGCGGCCCCAGCGGCAGCGGCCTCGCCAAGCCAGAGGGCCTGCAGAAGCTCGCCGCCCGGCTCGGCATCGCCGATGTCGTACGGTTCCGCCCGCCCGTCGGGCAGGAGCAGCTCGCGGACTGGTTCCGGGCCGCGTCCGTGCTCGTCATGCCCTCCTACAGCGAGTCGTTCGGCCTGGTCGCCATAGAGGCGCAGGCGGCCGGCACGCCGGTGCTCGCCGCCTCGGTCGGCGGGCTTCCGGTGGCGGTGCGGGACGGTGAGACCGGGTTCCTGGTCCGGGGCCACGATCCGGCCGACTACGCGCGCGTGCTGCGCGGTTTCGCCGACGACCCCTCGCGGCCGGACCGCATGGGCGCGGCCGCCGCCCGGCACGCCCAGTCCTTCGGCTGGGACACCGCGGCCGCCGCCACCGCCGACGTGTACACGGCCGCGACCCAGGCCCATCGCCGTCGCGTACGCTCCCACCATGGGTGAGGCTTCACAGCAGCAGCAACGCGCGGCGCAGGTCATCGAGGGTGTCCTCAAGGACGCCGAACTCGACTGGGAGAGCCCCGAGCCCGGCAACTACGTCGCCAAGCTGCCCGGCACCCGCAAGCTCTCGACGACGGTCTCGCTCCTTGTCGGCCGCCACTCCCTCTCCCTGAACGCCTTCGTCATCCGCCACCCCGACGAGAACGAGGCGGGCGTCCACCGCTGGCTCCTGGAGCGCAACCTCAAGCTGTACGGCGTCGGTTACGCCGTCGACCGGCTCGGCGACATCTACGTCACCGCCCGCCTGCCCCTGGCCTCCGTCACCGAGGACGAGATCGACCGGCTCCTCGGCCAGGTCCTGGAGGCCGCGGACGGCAGCTTCAACACCCTCCTGGAGCTCGGCTTCGCCTCGGCGATCCGCAAGGAGTACGCGTGGCGGGTGGCGCGCGGAGAGTCGACGCGGAATCTGGACGCGTTCACGAATCTGATCCAGCGTCCGACCGACTGAGCAAATGACTCACGGCACAGCCCCTTCCCTGTAAAGGGCCTCTGGTGGCATGCTCACCGCCAACGCACATCTGAACGTCATTCATATCCATGAAAATTCCCATGGGAGGGCGGACGGACATGGGCAAGGCGCATCTCACCAGACGGGCTCTGCTCGGCGGAGCCACCGCAGTGGCGCTCGGCGCGACCACGGGGACCGCGGCGGCCACGGGCACCGCTGCAACCGGCACCGCCGCGGCCGCGCCGGCCGCGGAAGTCCCCTCCCTCTGGCGGGAGTTCACCCGCACCCCGTTCACGCACCCACAGATCCCGTACATCGGCCGGGCCGGCTGCCACGGCGGCGCGGCGCGCTTGCCCCGACGCCCCGTCGTGGCCGATGTGACGGACTTCGGCGCCGTGGCGGACGGCACCACCGACTGCGCCCCCGCGATCAACCGTGCCATCGCCGCCGCCGGAAGGGCCGGCGGTGGCACGGTCACCATCCCGCCGGGCACCTTCCGCATCGACGGCCTGATCCGGGTCGCCGACTCGAACGTGGTCCTCAGAGGCGCCGGCAGCGATCGTACGAAGCTGTACGCGACCAGGAACCTCACCGAGCTGATCGGCGTCTACGGCTCCCGCTACGGCGGCGACAAGTCGTCCTGGTCCTGGGCGGGAGGGCTCATCTGGCTGGCCCCGCACGCCCGTTGGGACTCCCTGGTCGCCGCGATCGGGGCCAGGGCCTGGCCGTTCGAGGGCTGGACCGGCAACCGGCGCGACGAGTGGACGACCCTGACGACGACCGAACCGGCCCGCCAGGGCTCCTGGACCCTGACCGTCGCGGACCCCCGGCAGCTGAGGCCCGGCCGACTGGTCCTCCTCCGTCTCGCGGACGACCCCGACCACACCCTCCTGGAGCACATGTCGGGCGGCGGGCCCGGCCCGCAGGCGTACTACTGGGCCGACAAGACCAAGCTGACCTCGTACGTCCCCTACGAGTGGCCCGTACGCATCACCCGCGTCCACGGCCGCCGCGTCACCCTCGAACGCCCGCTCCCGCTCGACGTACGCCCCGAGTGGGACCCCCGGCTGACCACCCACGTACCGGAGTTGACCGGCGCGGGCGTCGAAGGCCTGACCCTGGAGGCCGTGCAGACCCCGCAGTCCCCGCACCTCCTCGACAAGGGCTACAACGGGGTCGTCCTGCAGTGCGCCTACGACTGCTGGCTCGACGACGTCACCGTCCGGCACGTAGACAACGGCTTCGGCCTGGTCGCCGCCTCCGCGTGCACCCTGCGCGGCACCCGGGTGTCCGGCCGCGGCTCGCACCACCCGTACTTCTGCCGCGAGGGCTCGCACGACAACCTCATCGAGGACTTCACGATCGAGGAGCGGACCGTTCCCGCACCGCCCAACACCCAGTTGCACGGCATCAACGTCGAGGGCCTGTCCTCCTACAACGTGTGGTCGCGCGGCGACATGCGCATGGGTACCTTCGACAGCCACCGCGGACTGCCCTTCGCGAACGTCCGCACCGACATCACGGTGAACAACAACGGCCGCCACGGCGGCGACGCCAGCGCCGGCCCGCTGTTCGGCGCCCGCTTCACCCACTGGAACATCCGGGTCACCAACGGCCGCGCGGGCCTGATGAAGATCGACGGCCTGGCACCGTACTCCGCCACCGTCGGCCTCAACACGGTCACCGAGTTCGACCAGATCGACGTCCCCGACTTCACGGGCGAACTGCACTCCCGGCTGGAGCTGTACGGCACGACGGACGAGGTGCGCCCGCGCAATCTGTACGAGGGGCAGAGGGGCCTGTAGCGAGGCCTGCGGGGCACGGCTGTTAGCCTGCGGCGATCCGAATTCTTACCGGTCGCTCACCGGTCTCTCACCAGCAAGAGGTTGTGCATGCGCGCAGGCAGATCCGGCTCCGCGTTCGCGCTCGCGGGAGCGCTCGCCCTGGGGGCGTTCACCGCGCCGTCCGCGGCGGCGGTCGACACCGGCGTCACGGTGTCGAAACTGGTCGTGAACAAGGGCAAGCCCATCATCGTGGGCACCACCGCGGAGGTGAGGCCTACCCTCACCTTCCACTTGTCCCTGCCGTCCGGCGTCGGTGTCGGCGACGTGACCCCGTTCCCGTACCTGTACCACGACACCACGGCTGCCAAGGGCGCCGAATCCGGCGGCATCTACACGGGCTTCACCGACTGCACCGCGACCGGCGCGGGCGCCGCCGACTGCAGGGGTGAGCTGTACATCGATCCACGCTGGACGCTGGACTCCAACAACGACGCGACGACCTGGAAGACGGCTGTCTGGGTGCGCCTGTGGGACTCGAACGAGAGGTTCAAGGGCGAGGAGTACCTGACCGGCTTCAGCTCCGTGCAGGTCAAGCGCGCGGCGAAGGTGACCGTCAACGCCGCGCCCGAGCCCGTCACGAAGGGCAAGACGCTCACCGTGACCGGCAGGATCACTCGCGCGGACTGGGTGAAGCACGCCTACACCGGCTTCGGCGGCAAGGCGGCCAAGCTGCAGTTCCGCAAGGCGGGCACCAGCACCTACACGACGGTCAAGACCGTGTCGGCGGACTCCGCGGGCTACCTGAAGACCACGGTCACCGCGTCCACGGACGGCTACTGGCGCTGGACCTTCGGCGAGACGACCACGACGGGCGGCGCGACCGCGGCCGGCGACTACGTCGACGTCAAGTGACCCGGTACCGCCTCAGCGGCCGCTGACCCGGTACCGCCTCACTGGCCGCTGACCCGGTAGCGCCTCGCTGGCCGCTGGCCCGGTAGCGCCCGGGAGTCACGCCCACCAGTTTCCTGAAGTGCCGGGTGAGATGGGCCTGGTCGTAGAACCCGGTCGCCGACGCCACCTCGCCCGGCGCCCGCCCGTCGAGCAGCAGCCGACGGGCGCGCTCGACGCGGCGGGACATCAGGTACTGGTGCGGCGCGATGCCGTACGCCCCGCTGAACGCCCGTACCAGATGGGCGGGATGGGCATACAGCAGCCCGGCCGCCTCCTCCAGGGAGAGCCCCTGCGCGACCCGCTCGTCGAGCAGCTCGCGCAGGGCACGGGCGACGGCGGGGTCGCGCCGGCCCTCCGCCTGGGCCACCCGGGGCCGGAGGTGCTCGCGCAGCCGCTCCCCGATCAGTGTCAGCCGGCTCTCGGCCTCCAGCTCGTCGCCGGGGTGCGCGAGCGCGCCGTGCAGCTGCCCCACGCGCAGCCGCAGCACGGGATCCCGGAGATCCGGCCCGTCGACCGCAGGCCCGATCAGCTCCTCCCCGAGACGGGTGGCGTCGAGATACAGGACGCGCTTGCGGAAGCCGTGCGGGGTGGCCGGGGAGCCGTTGTGCGGGACGTGCGGCGGCAGCAGCGAGACCGTGTCGTGCGGGGTGCCGTGCTCGTGCCGGTCGAGGTCGTACCGTACGGCGCCGTCGTCCACGATCAGCAGCGTCCACGCCTCGTGCACGTGCATCGGGTAGGCGTACTCGGTGAAGTGCGCGTGGAACACCTCCACGACGCCCGGGACACGCGGGCGCCAGGCGGAGACGTCCGGCTGGGCAGCGGCCATGCAAAGAACGTACAAGACGATGTGGGGGACGGCCCGGCAGTCTCACCCCATGAACACCGAGCCGACCCCCGATCCGATCCGCTTCGACACGAAGATCGCCGTCCTGCTGCGCGAGGACCTGGAGACCTGGCAGCGCCTCAACGTCACGGCCTTCCTGGTCAGCGGCCTGGGCACACAGCTTCCCGAGGTGATCGGGGAGCCGTACGAGGACGCGGACGGCGTGGCCTACCTGCCGATGCTCCGGCAGCCGGTACTGGTCTTCGAGGGCACCAAGGAGACGCTGACCGCGGCGCACACCCGGTCGCTCTCCCGCGCCCTGCCCCGCGCGGTCTTCACCTCGGACCTCTTCAGCACCGGCAACGACCGGGACAACCGCGCGGCCGTACGGGCGGTGGGAACAGCGGAGCTGGACCTGGTGGGCCTCGCGGTGTACGGCCCGCGCAACGCGGTGGACAAGGTGCTGAAGGGGGCGCGGATGCACCCGTGAGGGGGGCGGCGGTCGCCCAGCTGTCGGCCCTACGCCGTACGAACTTCGGGCTCGGCGTCCACCGGAGCGGTGGCGCCCACCGCCCCGATCGCCGGAAGACGCCGCATGACCACGCCGTACCCGATCGCCGCCGCCGTACCGACCACCGCGCACATGCCCCACAGCCACTCCGCGCCGAACCGGTCGATGACGACGCCGGACATGAGGGGCGCGACCAGGGCGGCGACCGACCAGGACAGGGTGTACATGCCCTGGTAGCGCCCGCGCCCGTGGACGGGCGAGAGCCGGACGACGAGGCTGGTCTGGGTCGGGGCGTTGACGATCTCGGCGAGCGTCCACACGCACACGGTGAGCGCGAAGACTCCGACCGATCCGGCGAAGGCGGTGAGCCCGAAGCCGTACCCGGCGAGGACGGAGGAGATGACGAGGAGACGTCGCGGATCGCGGTGCTCGATGAAGCGGGTGACGGGGATCTGCAGGGCGACGATCAGGACGCCGTTGACGGCGATGGCCATGCCGTAGTCGGCGGGCGAGAACCCTGCCGTGCCCATCGCCACCGGCAGTCCGACCGAGCCCTGCTGGAA
This sequence comes from Streptomyces sp. NPDC050625, assembly GCF_040654755.1. Lineage (NCBI taxonomy): Bacteria > Bacillati > Actinomycetota > Actinomycetes > Kitasatosporales > Streptomycetaceae > Streptomyces > Streptomyces sp. NPDC050625. Next base: position 34,660 of record NZ_JBFAIQ010000026.1, on the reverse strand, counting down.
GACGACCGCGACGAGGAAGGACAGCCCGACGACGGCCATGTACCGGCCGTCGCGCAGCACGGTGCCGAGACTGACCTCGTCCCGCGCCTCCTTGGCGGTCCTCACCGGCCGTGACTCGGGCAGCTTGGCGAAGACGACGACCGCGCAGACCGCCGTCATCCCCGCCTCGATCAGGAAGCCGGCGAGATAGCTGACCTCGGCGATGAAGCCGGCGGCCATGGAGGAGACGGCGAAGCCGAGGTTGATCGCCCAGTAGTTGAGCGAGAAGGCCCGCACCCGGTCCTCGGGCCGGACGATGTCGGCCATCATCGCCTGCACGGCGGGCCGGGAGGCGTTGGAGGCCATGCCGACCAGGAAGGCGACGCCGGCGATGGCGACGGGGTCGGTCATGAAGCCGAGTAGCGCCACGGACGCGGCGGTGGCGGACTGGGCGACGAGCAGCGTCGGCCGCCGCCCGAGCCGGTCGGCCATCACGCCGCCGCCGAGGGAGGACACGACCCCGCCGAGCCCGTGCAGCGAGGCGACGAGACCGGCGTACGACGCGCTGTATCCCCGGTCAAGGGTCAGATACAGCGCCATGTACGTCGCCACGAAGGCGCCGAGCCGGTTGACGAGGGTGCTGGTCCACAGCCACCAGAACTCGCGGGGGAGACCGGAGACGCTTTCCCGGGCGGCACGTCTCAGGGCGGCGAGTGGCATGGGTCCCCCAGGGTCGGACGATCGGCGAAGCTGAGCCGGGAGCAACGGGCCATGGACAATGGGCCGGAAGTAAGTGCCCCTAGGGCTCACCGCAACTTACTGGTGGCGGTCCCCGCCCGGCCACTCGATTAACAGATGCCGTCAACCGTCCGGCCTTCGGGCACTCGAGCGGGGGTCCGAATGCGTGGATTACGCTCTGAGGCATGGCCGACGCACCGTACAAGCTGATCCTCCTCCGCCACGGCGAGAGCGAGTGGAACGCGAAGAACCTGTTCACCGGCTGGGTGGACGTCAACCTCAACGAGAAGGGCGAGAAGGAGGCAGTCCGCGGTGGCGAGCTCCTGAAGGACGCCGATCTCCTTCCCGACGTGGTCCACACGTCCCTCCAGAAGCGAGCGATCCGCACGGCACAGCTTGCGCTGGAGTCCGCCGACCGCCACTGGATCCCGGTCCACCGCTCGTGGCGCCTGAACGAGCGCCACTACGGCGCCCTCCAGGGCAAGGACAAGGCGGCGACGCTGGCCGAGTTCGGCGAGGAGCAGTTCATGCTCTGGCGCCGCTCGTACGACACCCCGCCGCCCCCGCTCGCGGACGACTCGGAGTTCTCCCAGTCCGCCGACCCCCGCTACGCCTCCATCCCGCCGGAGCTGCGCCCGCGCACGGAGTGCCTGAAGGACGTCGTCGTCCGCATGCTCCCGTACTGGTACGACGGCATCGTCCCCGACCTCCTGGCCGGCCGCACGGTCCTGGTCGCGGCCCACGGCAACAGCCTCCGCGCCCTGGTCAAGCACCTGGACGGCATCTCCGACGCCGACATCGCGGGCCTGAACATCCCGACGGGCATCCCCCTCTACTACGAACTCGACGCCGACTTCAACCCGCTCACCCCCGGCGGCCGCTACCTCGACCCGGAGGCAGCGGCGGCAGCGATCGAGGCGGTCAAGAACCAGGGCAAGAAGAAGTAGGTATTGCGATCATGCCTCCCACCTGCGCGAATGGCGCAGATGGGAGGCATTTTCGTGCCCTGGAACCTCTCTGGAACCTCAGCCCGTGGGATCTTGTGGCCTGAGTGCCCTGCCGAGGGCTTTCCGGGCACGGTCCCGGCTGCTCGGCATGAGGTGCGCGTACACCTTCAGCGTCAGCCCCGGGTCCGAGTGTCCGAGGTACTCCGCGAGGGCCTTGATGCTCTCTCCTGCGTCCAGCAGCACCGACGCGCAGAAGTGCCGCAGGGCGTGCATGCCGTGCTCGCGCGCGGCCTCGTGCTCACGGCTCTTGGCTTTGGAGATGACGCCCGCCTTCGCGAGCGCGGGCTTCCAGTGGTCCTCGTTCAGCGACGTACGCCAGACGTGCCCACCCTTGGGGCCCATGAAGATGAGCCGCCGGGTCACCGGCTGGCCGTTCGCCCGCATCCACGGGAGCTTGATCTCCACAGGCGGGAACCGCTTGATGTGCTCCTGTAGCGCCTCCGCCACGGGGTCGGGCAGAGGCACGTCACGGAGCTTGCCGCCCTTCGGGGGCGCGAACACGGCCTTGCTCAGGCTCAGCTTGAGTTGCTGCACCACGTGCAGAGTGCCGCTGTCGAAGTCGATGTCATCGACGGACAGCCCGAGGATCTCCCCTTGCCGCAGGCCGCATCCGGCGCCCACATCGACCATGGGCCGGAAGCGCTCGACCATGGCGGCGCGCACGTCGAAGACGCGGCTCGGCTCCCAGCGGACGACGCGGCGCGAACCCATGGCCGGCGGGGTCACCGTGCGCGAGTGGCAGGGGTTCCGGCGTAGGCATCCGTCCTCTACGGCAGCGGAGAGCACGGCGCGGACGTTGGAGAAGATGACGCGGGCGTACGAGCCGGACATGCCGGTCTCTTCGAGCTGGGTCACGAACTCGCGGATGTGGCTCGGCTGGAACGACCCGAGCTGACGCGACCCGATGCGGGGGAAGGCGTGCAGCTTGAGCTGAGACTCCATTGATGCCCGGGTGTTCGGGTCGCCGCTCTGGCTCACGAGCCACTTCTCCGCAAACTCTTGGAACGTCGTACGGGACGCGTTCGGGTCAATGAAGTCGCCACGGGCCACGTCCGCCTGCATGGCACTCAGCCACTGTTCGGCGAGGCGCTTCTGCCCGTCGGGGAAGGACTTGTTCTTTCGCTTGCCGTCGGGTGTGAAGTAGCGGGCTTGGTAGCGCAGGCCCATGCCGTAACGGTCGGTCTTGACGCGGACGGTCTTGCCGTCGGCGTCGGTGGCGGTTAACTCTCTAGGAGGAGAGGGTAGGAACGGCTTTTCAGGAGGGGCGGGATCGTGGACACGGACGGCCGCCCGCCCCCTGAAAAGCCGTGGTGAGCCACGGAGAGTGGGGAGGCTCGGCGGCGCCTGCCCACATCTGCCGTCTGCCGCTTGGAAGGCCCGCAGGAGGCAGTCCAGGGGCGGCCCCCGGCAGGTATCTTGCTTGTGTGGGCGGTCGTGGCGCTCCCTGGATGCCTTCCAAGCCGCGGCGACGAATGCCCCCATCCCTGGACTGCCGCCCACTGGAGCATGGGGGAACCGTGCGCGGGTGTCAGGGCCAGGTGTCAGGGGGTGTCAGCGCGCGCTGTTAGGGAGCGTGACACCCGCGCCTGCCTAGGGGTTTGGGTGTTATGCGGCCGTGACGGTGTCAGGCGTTAGGCGGGTGTCAGGGCAAGGGTGGCCTGTCGGCCCCACTGGCTACTGGCAACCTTGCCACTAGCCAGCAGCCCGATCCGAGGAGCCAACGGCCCTCAGGACGACAGACGGCGTTTGGGGCGGTGCGGCGGACCCCAAATGGCATCGGGCGGTGCAATGGCCGTACGTCGCCGACGCGGCGTATGCCGGACGAGGGTAGGCGCCTGAAGAACGCGCGGCCGTAGGCCGCTCCCTTCTTGCTCCTCCCTCGGCAGCCGTCGCCCGCTCCGCCGGCGCCCGCTTGTCTTGTCGCTTGTCGCCCGCAGGACAAGGACGCTTCCATGGCTGCCGTGGGAACGAAAACCGCGTCTGACCTGCGAGCCGACAAGCGACAAGACAAGACAAGCGACAAGTCAGACGACAAGCGACGCGACAAGCGGCCAGGCGCACGTCCTGTACCCAGCAGGAGTTGGGAGCTCCCGTCTCAGCGCGGCTCACGGACTGCTGGGAGGTGCTGAGACGCGATGAGACGGGACTCAGCTCATGGCAGCTGCTTCCATCCAGGCCAGCCGATTGCAGCAGCCGACCTGACGGATCCTCAAGTGAAACCCTGACAAGACCCGGGCAAGATGAAGTGAGCCCGCACCAGCCCCCCACCTGCGGTCTCTCCGTGAGGTGGGGGGCTTGTCCTTGGCTCGGACGGTGACTCACATGGCCAGCGGCACCGCGTGGATCTCGTCGGGCTTGCTGCCGCCGCCGCGTTCGTGGGCGCGCTGGACCGCCTCGGCCGAGGGGCCCTCGGTGAGGCAGTAGAGTGTGCCGGACTCGGGGTCCGCCCAGGCGTGCTCGACGTGCACCCCTTCTTCCTTCTCGACCGCGAGCGCGCCCTCTCGCAGCTGGTCGGCTGTGATGCCCTGCATCCCGTGGTGGACATCCATGAACCGCGTCATGTACGTCGCACCTCCTTCCGCTCCTCGGAGTGTGCTCGCCTGCTCTCCTTCCATGCTGCGCTCGCGCGGCCTCCACGGCCAGAGATGACGCCAGGGTTAGCCGTCCCGTCGGTCCTGTTCCGGCCCCATGGCCACCAGAGCGATGCCTGAGCGGTCGGGAAGCCTGATGGCACCCCTGGCGGGAGCCTCGGCCGATAGCAGCACGGGCCACCCTCTCGGGAGTCTGCTTGGGGCCGCCTCTGGGGTCTGCGAGGATCGGCCGCTATCCGCTAACGCCCTGGTCACCTGCGGTTTTGGTCGCTATCAGGGTCGCTATCGTTAGCGACGCCTGCCGCTATCGATAGCGGCTCGGATGTAAGGGGTGCCTGCTATCGGTGCCGCTATCGTTAGCGGGCCTAACGACTCACGAGTCTAGCGTAGGTCTAGCGTCCTGGTCAGAGATGGTGCAGGCCGCTAGCGAGACCTCTAGCGGTAGAGGGTCCGGCCTCTTGCGCTAGAGGCCATGAGGGGCCCCGGAGCCGGGACCTCTCTGGAACCTCCGAGGTTAACCAGCAACGACAGACAACGGCCACCAACGACCGCCCGACCACAGGTCAGTTGAGGTGAGCACCCCGCTGACCAGCCCCCAAAACCGGGCGGTCGAAACCCAGGGCAAGAAGAAGTAACCGGACGCGATCAAGCCCCCTACCTGCAGGTTCTCTGCCGGTAGGGGGCTTGTTGCTGTGCTGGGGCCGTCTCTGGGCCGTCAGCCGGTTGATCGGGCCGTATTCAGTGCTTCAGGTCGTCCGGTTCAGGCTGTTCCCTGATCTCTGCCTGGGCTCCCACATCGCGGAGGGCCAAGACGGCTGCCGTTGCGTCTTCCTGTGGCACACCGTCGAGAATCAGGGCCGGAACCTGCGTTGCCAGAACCTTGCTGCGCCAGAGGCTCAGCCCCGTCATTTGACGCACGACCTGAGCGACGTCGAGCACGCGGGCGCCAGGGGCAGTGAGCACTACGTCATGGGGCACGTCGTCGCACACAAGCAAGAAGTACTCGTCTGCCATTGCTCTCCCCGCCCCTCTCTGTTTCGGAGCGTACGAGCCTTCAATCGTCATGTCGCGTCGTTTTGGTGGTACTGAAGACAGTGGCCACAGCTTTACGAGTCCGCTCCTGGCTCGACGGCATGAGATGCGTGTACACGCGAAGCGTCAGGCCCGGATCCGAGTGACCGAGGTACTCGGCGAGAGCCTTGATGTTCTCCCCGGCGTCCAAGAGCACCGAGGCGTAGAAGTGGCGTAGGGCGTGCATGCCGTTCTCGCGGGACTCGGCGAACGACGCGCCCGGCTTCCGCTCGGGGATCACCCCGGCCGAGGCCAGCGCCCGCTTCCAGGCTTCCTCGTTGAGGGACGGTTCGCCAGACATGACCGCCGCGCGGCCCGGTGAAGATCAACCGCCTGGTCGTTGGAGGCCCTTCAGCTTCCTTCCACGGCAAGGTGATCTCGACCGGCGGGAACCGTTTGATGTGGACCCGGAGTGTATCGGCGACCGGACCGGGCAGCGGCACGTCCCGCAGCTTGCCGCCCTTGGGCGGGGCGAATACGGCCTTGCTCCGACTCAGCTTGAGTTGCTGGACCACGTGGAGTGTGTCCGACCGGAAGTCGATCGCGTCGACGGCGACGCCGAGGATCTCGCCCTGTCGTAACCCGCAGCCGCCGCCCAGGTCGACCATGGCTCGGAATCGCTCGGGCATGCCGGCCTGTACGGCGAAGACGCGTTCCGGCGTCCAGGGGACGACGCGCTCCTTGGCCGCGTACTTGGCGATGTACGCGGCAACGGCCCGTTCGGTCAGCTCGTGGCCGTCGTTGAGGTCGGAGGGTCGGATCGTGCGGACATCGAGTTGGCGGCCGAAGGCGAAGGCGTGTGCCCGGCCGTTGAAGGACGGTCCGTCCACGCGGACCTTGGCGGCAGCGGTGCGGATGGCGTCGGTCAGCAGCTCGGCGGTGGCCCAGGCCGGAGGCGGGGTGTCGCCGCCGTCGGGGCCGTCGAGGCGGATGACAGCGTGGAAGTGGACGGCGCCGGGCTTCTGGTACTCGGCGACCTTGGCGAAGGACACGCGCGCGTGTTCGCGAAGTCGGCGTTGGGACAGGCCCGCACCCTTGGCGACCTCTCGGCGCGGGTGATGTCGCGGAAGCGGCGGTTAGCGGGCACAACCGGTTTCCTTTCCTTTGTTCGCTTGCCTGGGGCGCGCGGGCGTGCGTAGATGAGCGGCATGTCACAAGGGGCGCGGCGGCTGGCCGCCTTCGGTTCGGCCGCGTTGGTACTTGGGCTCGCGTGTGTTGGGGGAAAGTGGTGGTTGGGCGAGTCCTGGGCTACCGCGATCACCACGTGCTGCCTTGAGGTACTGATCATTTCGGCGGTTGTCGGAACGCGGCGAGTGTTGCGGAAGCAGTAAAGCCTCCCGCCAAGGCCCGCCTTCAGAGCCGGGCGGCGATGGCTTCGGCCATGGGAGCTGGAACGCCGAGGCGGGCACGAAGGGTTGGCGTGTCGATCGGTGTACCGGTGCGGGTGTGATGTTCGGCGGTGACCCTTCGGGCGTAGTCGACCAGGGCGGCCGGGACCGGGACGGGCGGGCGTAGGGGCACACCGTGGCACCCCCGCTCGGGCCGTTTCTGGGCCGTGCGGCGGTGACCAACGATGACAGATGACGACAGCCGCCAACGGCTCTCCCCCTGATCAGAGACAGTGCTTCGAGTACCCACGCAGGTGCTCACCCCCAAAGCAGAGTTGAGGAACCACTGAGATAGGCCGCCTGCGGTACAACACAGAAGCACAACAACTGTGGAGACCTCAGGTGACCGCCCGCGGCCGCGAAGGCGTCGTTTCCTTTGGTGGGCCACGGCTGCAAGGCCTCAGCGGGGTGCAGTTGTACAGTCATCGCTGATCAGCGTGCCGCGAGGCGCGGTTCCGTGATGCCCTGGAGGGATACGCGCAGATGTGGTCCATCGCCGACGACGCCCAGCGAGCGCAGTGGAACTTTGTGCCGTTCGAGGCTGTCGGCCCGCTTCGGTTCGGCATGAGCATCGAGGAAGTGGCCACGACGATGGGTGCACAGGGCTTCACCAGCACTCATTCTTCTATGACCCGGCCGCACGGTGCTCTGGTGCAGCAGGCTGGCTTCCGCTCCAAGGACGCACCACTGTACGAGGAGGCCGTTACGGCCTACTGCCGTAAGTCCGGTGATCTGGCCGCCGTCGCGGTTGACGCCTTGTGTGGTCCGCAAGTCTCGATCGATGGGCTTCGCCTGGTTGGCCGGGTGCCGTCTGAACTTGCAGATCAATTCCATGCATATGCGGAGAATCATGGCATGGCGCCCGCGTTCTCTGTTGAGGGCGATGCAATATCGGAAGAACTCGGGCTGTTGGTGCGGGCTCAGCGAGCCGGTGACATCCTCCTGTCAAGGGTCTTCTTCGTCGGTAACTTCCAGGATTGGGCCTACACGGTGCATGACTGCGTTCCGGTCGATGAGTGGGACATTCGTTGATTCCGAGCCAGTGGCATTGGCTGCTGCTTCATCCGGCGAGTGGCGAGCCTGCGATAGTTGATCAAGCTTGCGGCGATGCCGGCGAAGGCGAGGAAGTGTTCGGCCTTGCGCTCGTAACGGCGGTGGAGGCGGCGGCAGCCGGCCAGCCAGGACACCGTTCTCTCGACCACCCAGCGGTGACGGCCCAGTCGCTGTGAGGACTCGATGCCCTTGCGTGCGACGTGGTGACGCATGCCGCGCCCGCGCAGCCATCGGCCCTTCATTTCTTCGGGTACTGATCAGCTGCGTGCCGGGGTGCACGTACTCGATCTTCCAAACTGGCTACGCAGGAGGACGCGTGCGCTGTGTCGGCTCGAACCACACGACGAGCCCTTGTCAGACATGGCTTCTACCCTGTGACCGAAGTGATCGCGAACTACGGAGGACAGGCCATGGGCGCCAGCGGCTGGAACTATGTCACCCCTTTCCGGGGGAGTATCGAAGCCACGCTAGAGGCTCTACACGATGACGTCTTCCAGGAGTTCTACGGCGACGGCGAGGAGTACGCGAACCGTGAAGAGCTCTATGCCGACGAGGAGTTCATGGGAGAAGAAGGCACACACTCGGTGCTGGACGTGCGCCGCGTCGTCAAGACGACCGAGCAGCCAAACCCGAACAACATGCACGATTACTCCACCTTGCGTCCACTCGCACCCGAGCGGCTGTTGCACCACTTCGACACCGAGCAGCCAACCGTCCAGCAATACGAGGACGCGATAGCTCGGGCCTATGAGGCCTTGAGTACCAGGCCTTTCACGGAACAGGACACGACGCTGCTTGGTGAGGATCGGATGCGTTGGACCGGGGTCTACATACTCCTGTACACCGATGGTGAACCCACCCACGTCGGTATTTTCGGCTCCTCCGGAGACTGACAGGTGCGGGGCCGTCTCTGGGCCGTCCGAGGCGAACCGGCGAACCTCAGCGACCTACGCGCCCGTAGTTCGCGCCGGGGGGCGGTCTCGCGGTGCAGAACCGTGCCCCGCCCGTGCCCGATGGGGCGGGAAGCCACGGGGAACACCGGGCTACCCCGGGCAACCCCGGCAGCCGGACACGAAAGCGTCCCCCGATCAAAATCACAGGTCAGGGGCCGTTCTCACTGCTTCTCATGCGGCGAGGTCGAGCGAGCCTACGCGGCGTTGAAGGACCACCCCTGATCACCAACGACCGGCATCGGTCGATTCTGGAGGGGGACCGATTGCCCCTTGAGGTATCCGTCTGACCAGAAGCCGAGGCCGTCGCCGGACGCCTCGCTCGCGTCATGGCTTGCGAACGACCTGAGAGAACTTGCCGGGCTGCTCGGCGAAGGGACCGTGCCAGACCCGTGCCAGGTCGTGCGGGGAACCACGGGGAACCACGGGGAACACCGGGGGTCAGGGCGACGGAAGCCCAAGCCCCGACACCGCTTCGCCGCTGGTCAGCTGGGCAACCTCCTCCAAGAGCCCCTAGCTTCCCCAGCTGAGGGCTCGCACGTCGTCGTCACGGATCCGCCGTCAGAACTTGCTCAGGTCGACGACTCAAGCCGGTAGCGTGGCTGAGGCCGGCGGGGGTACAGCGAGGCATACGCGTGCGTGGTCGGTCGGCGCAGCCGCCGTCCTGGCTGACTGTCGTCGGCTGGGGTTCGTGCCACCGTCGCGCCAGATGCTGCGGTCAGCCACGGTCAACGAGGGTGTCTCGCGGTCGAGTTCTCGGCAGCCTGACCAAGTGTCGAAGCCCCAGCTCAGCAGCATGATCCCCGGCCCCTCTCCTAAAGCGGGGTTTAACAGCATCAAGCACGAAAGCACTACCTGCTCGTCTCACGGCTACCCAACGGTGGGAGGACGAGAGGAAATTCCTGCTGCATTGCGCTGATACCCTCGCCCAGCTATGCCGAGATCGTGACGAATGGCGGAATTGAATTCGTCGCGCGATATCCTGTATTTTTTATACGATTTTTCCCACTCCGCTGCGTCCACGTCAACTAATCCGCGTGCATAGTCACTCAGTTTCCACAAGGCCGAGCGAAACGCATGTGCAGCCCTTCCAACTTGCTCATCACCAATCATTTGTACCGTTTCGTATGCGAGTGCCAGGCGTCTATCAGATTCAGCGATCTCTTTCATCCCATCTTCAACAGAAATCGGAGGGGGGCCTTCGAGGAGATTCCTCGTTGTAGCAAGCGAACGCGCAGCACCAACCTGAACATGTGCTACATGGATTAGCTCTCGGTACGCCTCGAATCGGCGCTGACTCCACTCGCGTTGGACATCCCGCTTCCATCGGAACCGCTCTGAAAGCGCACTGCCAGCGAAGGAGACGACACCGCCGATCACTACGCCTATCAGGGCTGGAAGTTGAACCGCCAAGCTCACATGTCCCCCAAACAGGCCGGTGACCCTCGATCGAACTGCCCAATGACTCCCTTGTCTGTGCCGCCAAGTAGTCTGCCCTGCAGCGTGCTTGCTCAGCCCTTTCCCCGCGGTTCAGGGCGTTACAGCGCTCGCCAGGCCGGATGACGGGGCAGCGGACTCCCAGAGCGGCGCTCAGGGGCCCTCACAGGCGGTTCCTCTGCACGAGCACCGCACCGGGTGAGTGTCTACTGACCTTCAAAGTGTGGTGTTGTGGGGGGCCGACCGGTGGTGATCACTCCGGTATGTCATCTGTATCAGGCACGCGCAGGGTGGCGGGCCGGCTGCTGAGCGCCGTGAGATTCCGCTCCGGAGCCAGATTGACCCTCGACCTTGTGCAGGGCTCAGAGTGCCGGGTGTGGAGAACGACATGCGCAGCATTGGCGAGATGGCCCGCGACAGCGGCCTGGGCGTGAGTGCCCTGCGGTTCTACGACCGTGCCGGTGTGCTGGTCCCGGCCTGGGTGGATCCGGTGAGCGGATACCGCTGGTACGAACCCGAGCAGCTCGAAGAGGCCCGGGTGCTGGCTCGCTTGCGCCGGGCCGGGATGCCGCTGGCGGACATCCGGCTGGTGCTGGCCAGCTGGTCCGGCGCGGACACCAACCTGGTCCGGAAGCTGCTCAAGGCGCACCTGCGCCGCATCGAACAAGGGCTGTCCGATGCCCGCAGCGAGTTCTCCGCGCTCCAAGCACTACTCGATCACAGGGAGAACGTCATGACTTCGCTCCGCATCGCCACCGTCCGGCTGTCCATCGCCGCGCCCGAGCTGGCAGCCGCGCTGGACACGGTCCGTTTTGCGGCGAGCACCGACCCGGAGCTGCCCATGCTCGGCGGGGTCCTGTTCGACATCGAGGGGGAGAGCCTCCATGTCGTGGCCACCGACCGGTACCGAATGGCTGTCGCGCAGGCCGGCGTCGCCGGACACGACGGGAGCCGAGTGCAGGTCATCGTGCCCGCCCCGCTCGTCGACGCGATGCGGGCGCTGTCGGACGGCGAGGGACCCGTGCGGCTCTGCGTCGACGGTGGCCGCGTGACTCTGTTGGTCGGGGACAGGCAGGCGGCCGGTCAGTGCCTTGACCACGACTTCCCCGACTACCGTCGTCTCCTGCCGGCGGCCGGCGGACGCCGCGCCCTTGTCGAGGTGGCGGCCTTCCGGAAGGCCCTGGAGAACGGTCCTGTCCGAGCCGGTGAGGCGGGAGCGCCCGACCTCAGCGTGCTCAGGGTGGAGGACGGCGGCATGGTGACCCTCTGCGCGGACAGTGACGACGACCCGAACCGCGTCGCGGTCAACCGTGAGTTCCTGCTGAACGCGCTGGCCGCCGGAGCCCGGGACCGACTGTTTATGGAGCTCGGGGCCCCCACGGCGCCGATCGCGATCCGACGGCCCGACGACGAGGGCACCTTCTCGATCCTGATGCCGGTCCGCCTGGAGGACTGACTGTACGTTCGCCCTGGTCCGGTCCGCTCCGACCAATCGGACGCAGCCGGATCAGGGTGCTGGGGAACCCAGGGAATCCGTCACAGCTGCTGGGCCTCGGCGTGTGACGCCACAGGCACGAGGGGCGAGGATATCGGCTGACGAGATGTCGATTACCGCAGGGATCACCATGGGTCAGCCGCACGACACCACGCTTTGAAGGTCAGTAACTGCGTGACAACGCCGACGACCACCAGCGGACAACCGCGGCCGCGTGCGGACGATCAGTGCAGGTGGCGGGCACACCTGCCCAAGGCAGCGCACCCACCCAAGTTCCTTCGGGACGAAGAGGTCACCATCGAAAGGGGTCCCCTCTAGGCGGCTTGTCTCATGCGTGCATCCTGGGCGGCATGACGAGTCCCGGCGGCCCGTATGTGAAGGTGCACTTCCGGCTTGAGATAGAAGACGACTGGCCTCCGGCGTCGGTGGAGAGCCTGTGGGCCGTCGACCAGGGAGACGGCACCGCACGGCTCGACAACATCCCCTGGTTCGTCCGAGGCATCGCCTGCGGGGACGTCGTGGCCACAGAACCCGACGAGGACGGGGTGCGATGGGCCGGCGAGGTGGTTCGGCGTTCGGAGAACTGCACCATCCGCCTCATCGTGTTCCGTGACGTCGGCTCGGGCCCGGCACGGCAGAGCGTGCTCAACGCGTTTCAGCAACTTGGCGTCAACGGCGAGGGCATAGAACGGTTCGGCATGGTGGCCCTGGACGTTCCGCCCACCGCTGATCTCGCCAAGGTGCAGAGGCTGCTCAACCACGGCGTAGCCGAGGAGTGGTGGGACATGGAAGAGGGGTGCATCACGGCGCAGTGGCGGGCCACTTCCGCTGGCTGAAGCCGATCACGTGGGCCAGGGCTGGGCCGTCCCTGGGCCGTCCGAGGCCGATCGACAGTGGCCAACAACGACCAATGGCGACCCCTGAGTCATGGCGGACCAGCGCCGGGAGGGGGCTTTTCGCTGCGTTGGGGGCCGTCTCTGCCCGGTCGACCGCCGACGCATGACCAACGACGCCGGATCGCATGTTGATCATCCGTTGACCTTGACGACAGATGACCCAGGCCCGGGGGATCGGGGGCTTCACCAGATCGACAGTGGTACCGGGTGGATTTCGTCCGCCCGGTGGCCCGTGCGTTCGTGGATGCGTTGGATCGCTTCGGGTGAGGGGGCCTCGGACAGGCAGTAGACCGTGCCGGACTCGGGGTCTGCCCAGGCGCGTTCGAAGTGCACGCCCTCGTCCTTCTCTATGGCCTGGTCGGCATCGTGGGCCTGCTGCAGTTGTTCGGCGGTGATGCCCTTCCACCCGTGGTGGACGTCCATGAACTGGGGCATGGCCTTGCACCTCTTTCCTGCTTCCTGCCCGCTGGCACCCCTTCATGCTGCGCCTCAGCGGCGCGTACGGCGAAAGCCCCCGGTGCCAGTGAACACCGGGGGCCTTCGTCGTCGTATCGGATGTGAGGCGTCAGCCGCACTGGCAGGGGTTGCCCGACTGGCACCCGCAACCACAGCCCGAGCCGCAGCCGCACGCGGCGACGAGCGGGAGGCTCCTGGTCTCGGTGGGCTGGTCGGTCTCGCGCTGCTGGGTGGGGTCGGGCGTGGTGCTGGGCGATTCGGCCATGGGTCCCCTCCTGGAGGCTAGGGCCTGGTGCCTTTGCCCATTTCATGCCCGGTCTGCCGGGCGCATCAACGGCGCACAGTGGCGTTCATGCGCCCGGTGCGGGCAACGCGCGCGGCATCGAGCAACCCGCGCGCGACACCCGGGCAGCCGTGAATGTCGTCTGCCGGCCCGCCCGGGAGGGCTACGCCCCCTCGACCCCCGTCACCGGCTGGATGTCGGCCTGGATGTCGTCCGCGTGCTCGCCCGTCACCAGGAACACCACGCGCTTGGCGACCGCCACCGCGTGGTCGGCGTAGCGCTCGTAGTAGCGGCCGAGCAGGGTGACGTCGACGGCCGTCTCGATGCCGTGCTTCCAGCGCTCGTCGATCAGGTGCTGGAAGAGGGTGCGGTGCAGCAGGTCCATCTCGTCGTCGTCCTGCTCCAGCTGGAGCGCGAGGTCGACGTCCTTGGTGATGATGACCTCGGCCGCCTTCGCCATCAGGCGCTGGGCGAGCTGGCCCATCTCCAGGATCGTGGCGTGCAGGTCCTGCGGGACCGCGCGCTCCGGGAAGCGGAGGCGGGCGAGCTTCGCCACGTGCTGGGCGAGGTCGCCGGAGCGCTCCAGGTCGGCGGACATACGGAGCGACGTGACGACGATCCGGAGATCGGTCGCCACCGGCTGCTGACGGGCGAGCAGGGCTATCGCCCGGCCCTCGAGGTCGTGCTGGAGCTCGTCGACCTTCTTGTCCGCCTCGATCACGCTCTCGGCCAGCTTGAGGTCGGAGTCCAGGATGGCCGTCGTGGCGCGCCCGATCGCCGATCCGACCAGCCGGGCCATCTCCACCAGTCCGTCGCCGATCGAGTCCAGTTCCTCGTGGTACGCGTCCCGCATCAGGGTTCCCTCTCGTACGTGTTCTTCGGGGGGTCCGGGGGCCGGGGCCCGTGGCGAAACCACCGGTACGAACCCCACGCTCCCACGTTCCGGCCCCCACGCGTCCGTTTCTGCCACCTCAAATGAACCATCACTGGCTCCAAGGTGAACTCTGGGCGACGAGTGTTCGAGCTCGCACCTCGACGGCTGTGGGGATGTCGTACGTCATGCCTAACCTGGATGCATGGACGTGAACGCGGCGGTCGCCGCAGCGGCAGCGATCGCCGGGGTGCTCACCGGTGTCATCGCCATGCTGGCGTTCCGCTGGAGCGAACGCGACCAGAAGCGACCGACCAGGACTTCTCTGCACACCGACCCCGTGCTGCCGCCGGGCGTGGACACCGTGCTGTCCGTGCTCCGGTCCTCGGCGGTCGTCCTCGACGAGGGCGACGCCGTCGTCAAGGCGAGCTCCGCGGCGTACGCCCTCGGGCTGGTGCGCGGCGGCAAGCTCGCCGTCGAGCCCATGCTCCAGATGGCCCGGGACACCCGGCGGGACGGCGAGATACGCCAGGTAGAGCTGGATCTGCCCAGGCGGGGCACCGGGCGGGGCGAGGCCCTCGCCGTGTCCGCCCGCGTGGCACCGCTCGGCTCCCGGCTCGTGCTGCTCCTGGTCGAGGACCTCACCGAGGCCCGCCGGATCGAGGCCGTGCGGCGTGACTTCGTCGCCAACGTCAGCCATGAGCTGAAGACACCGGTCGGCGCGCTCTCCCTGCTGTCCGAGGCCGTCATGGACGCCTCGGACGACCCGGAGGCCGTACAGCGCTTCGCCGGTCGCATGCAGATCGAGGCCACCCGGCTGACCAACCTGGTGCAGGAGCTCATCGACCTCTCCCGGGTCCAGAACGACGACCCGCTGGAGGACGCCGAGCCCGTCCGGGTGGACGAGCTGGTCGCCGAGGCCATCGACCGCTGCCGCCACCAGGCCGGTGCGAAGCAGATCACCATGGCCGCCGGCGGCACCGCCGACCTGCATGTCTGGGGCAACCGCGGGCAGCTCGCCGCCGCCCTCGGCAACCTCGTCGAGAACGCCGTCAACTACTCCCCGGCCCGTACCCGCGTCGGCATAGCCGCCCGCCGGGTCAGCGCATCCGGCGGCGACATGATCGAGCTCGCCGTCACGGACCAGGGCATCGGCATCTCCGACAAGGACAAGGACCGCATCTTCGAGCGTTTCTACCGCGTCGACCCGGCCCGCTCGCGGGCCACCGGAGGCACCGGTCTGGGTCTCGCGATCGTCAAGCACGTGGCCGCCTCGCACGGCGGGGAGGTCACGGTGTGGAGCGCCGAGAACCAGGGCTCCACTTTCACCCTGCGGCTGCCGGAGGCGGGCGTGGCCCGTGACCGCGCGCTGCAACACCCCGACCTCGACGAAGAGGCCGGACCCACCGCACAACCGTCCCCCGCGTCCTCCCACTCGGGCGCATCCCACCCAGCCGCATCCCACGAATCCCCCGACTCAACCGCGTACGAAACGCTTCCCGCCCCGGAGGTCCTTCCGTGACCCGAGTGCTCGTCGTCGAGGACGAGGAGTCCTTCTCCGACGCCCTGTCGTACATGCTCCGCAAGGAGGGCTTCGAGGTCGCCGTGGCGGCCACGGGCCCCGACGGCCTCGACGAGTTCGAGCGCAACGGCGCCGACCTCGTCCTCCTCGACCTGATGCTGCCGGGGCTGCCCGGCACGGAGGTGTGCCGCCAGCTGCGCGGCCGCTCCAACGTCCCGGTGATCATGGTGACCGCCAAGGACAGCGAGATCGACAAGGTCGTCGGCCTGGAGATAGGAGCCGACGACTACGTCACCAAGCCGTTCTCCTCGCGGGAGCTGGTCGCCCGCATCCGCGCCGTGCTGCGCCGCCGCGGTGAGCCGGAGGAGGTCACCCCGGCCGCCCTGGAGGCGGGCCCGGTCCGCATGGACGTCGACCGGCACGTGGTGACGGTCTCCGGCTCGAAGGTGGACCTCCCCCTCAAGGAGTTCGACCTCCTGGAGATGCTGCTGCGCAACGCCGGCCGCGTCCTGACCCGTATGCAGCTCATCGACCGCGTCTGGGGCGCCGACTACGTCGGCGACACCAAGACCCTCGACGTCCACGTCAAGCGCCTGCGCGCGAAGATCGAGCCGGACCCGGGCGCGCCGCGGTACCTGGTGACGGTGCGTGGTCTGGGCTACAAGTTCGAGCCGTAAATCGTCCACGTGGACTGACGCGAGTGAAGGGCGGCATCCCCTCGGGGGTGCCGCCCTTCACTCGTGCGGATGGTCGTGCGGACGGGTCGTACGGCCGATCAGTGGCCGGACGGCGTGGCCGACGCCGACGCGGAGTCGCTCGGGGTGGACCCGGTGGCGGACTCCGTCGCGGTCGCGGTGGCCGACGAGTGCTTGCCCGGCTTGGCGCTCGTGGACGCCGAGGCGCCCGCGGCGGCCGTGGGCGTGGCCGAGGAGGTCGGGATCTCGCTCGGGCCCCAGTCGGTGAAGTAGTGCGTGGCCGGGACGACGAAGGCGCGCAGGCTCACGTCACCGGTCTTGCTGAAGGTGAAGGTGATCTTCTGGGCGTTGCCGTCCTGGACCGACTCTCGGCTGCTCGCCAGCACGGCGGAGGCGTTGTTCTTGCCGCCGATGACGAGCCGGCCGCCGGCCGGGATGGTCAGCGATCCGCCCTTGGCGGGGGAGAGCTGCGCGGTCTTGCCGGTGCCGGGCAGGACGAGCGACTGCAGGGTCTGCGGGGTGGTGCCGGTGTTGAAGACGGTCGCGGAGATCACGGCCGGACCGGTGGACTGCAGATCGGGCTGCGTGATGACGGTCGCGTTCTGCACCTTGATGGGGCCGACGCTGGTCGCCGCGTTGTCCGGCTTGACCTGCAGCGTCTGAGAGTCGTTGCCGGCACCGCATGCGGCGAGCGAGGCGATCGAGAAAGCGATGGCGGAGGCGGCGAGGGCGCCGCGTCGAAGGCTGCTGCTCACGGCGGCGGCAACTCCTTGAACGCGCGGGCGGCCTTCCTTATAAAGCCACCCTAAGTGTCTGTCAGCGGCCATAGGTTACCGAGCCGTTCCGGAGCGCTCGCACCCGACCCTCCCCCAACCTCACACGCTTCGCTCGTGCAGGGGGTACCCGGGGGCCACAAGTGACCCCCGAGTCACTTTGACTCCGGGCTCGTACGGCATTCACATAAGGCGTCCCGCAAAATTTCCGTGAAGGAATGCGAAGCCGCCCCGGAATTGATCACGTACGGCTCAGTCGGCCACCCGTGATCAATTCCGGAAACGTCTCGTACCCGACTCAGGCCATCCGAACGGAGTAGCGGAAGTCGCACGCTTGGGACCGGACAAATGTGGACGTTCGACCACTTGGAGGGGCCTCCGGATGTGTGTAACGTACGCGTTTCACCTCGCCCGAAGAGCCGCTCCGACCTGCGAATACCTGCTTCCGCCGACCTTCCGAAGCACGTTCCTGTCGCTGTTGTCAAGCCCCGAGATATGCCCTGACCTGCGAAAACGCCATTCAGAAGACGCCGTATCCGTGTTACCCTGGATAGCCACGGAAGGGGTACCTGTCACATGACGTTCAAGGTTGGCGACACCGTGGTCTATCCCCATCACGGGGCCGCGCTGATCGAGGCCATCGAAACTCGCCAGATCAAAGGCGTGGACAAGACCTACTTGGTGCTGAAGGTCGCCCAGGGTGACCTGACGGTGCGTGTGCCAGCGGACAATGCTGAGTTCGTGGGCGTGCGTGATGTGGTCGGTCAGGACGGGCTGGACCGGGTCTTCGAGGTGCTGCGCGCGCCGTACGCCGAGGAGCCCACGAACTGGTCTCGTCGTTACAAGGCAAATCTGGAGAAGCTCGCCTCCGGCGATGTCATCAAGGTCGCGGAAGTCGTGCGTGACCTGTGGCGTCGTGAGCGCGAGCGCGGACTCTCCGCCGGTGAGAAGCGCATGCTCGCCAAGGCCCGCCAGATCCTGGTGAGCGAACTCGCTCTCGCGGAGAACACGAACGAGGACAAGGCCGAGGCCCTGCTCGACGAGGTCCTCGCGTCCTGACGCGAAGCCGGCTGCGCCCGCTCTGCTCAGCACAGTGAAATGCCGCGGTGCCCGATGACGTGACTTCTGTCGCCGGGCGCTGCGGCATGTTCGTACCCGGATGCCGGATGCCGGATGGCGTACGTCTGTCA
Source organism: Streptomyces sp. NPDC050625 (assembly GCF_040654755.1). Lineage (NCBI taxonomy): Bacteria > Bacillati > Actinomycetota > Actinomycetes > Kitasatosporales > Streptomycetaceae > Streptomyces > Streptomyces sp. NPDC050625. The sequence goes on along the minus strand of NZ_JBFAIQ010000026.1, from coordinate 16,265 downwards.
CGTACTCGGATCCCCATACTCTGACCGCCCGGTCGAAATCGAGTATCGGATCGATCGAGTATCAAGTCGAAGGGATTTCCCCCCGATACATGGCGTGCCGGGCCCGGGCAGCTGGCTCGACCGGTGTCACGGAAGGGTCCGGTCGGGGCGTCGCGCCCGGCACTTCCCAGGCCATACCCACGTAGGCCGAGCACACAAACCTGACAGGAACCGATGTCTGACGATTCGCGCCCTTCGCCCGCGGAGTTGCGTACGGCCGCGGTGATTCCGGCCGCCGGCCGGGGCGTACGCCTCGGCCCGGGCGCCCCCAAAGCGCTCCGCGCGCTGAACGGCACTCCCATGCTCATCCACGCGGTACGCGCGCTCGCCGCCTCCCGTGCCGTCTCCCTGGTCGTCGTCGTGGCCCCGCCGGACGGCACCGCCGAGGTCAAGTCGCTGCTCGACGCGCACGCGCTGCCCGAACGGACGGACTTCCTGGTCGTGCCGGGCGGCGACTCCCGCCAGGAGTCGGTGAAGCTGGGGCTCGACGCGCTCCCGCCCGACTACGGCATCGTCCTGGTCCATGACGCGGCCCGTCCGCTCGTGCCCGTGGACACCGTGGACGCGGTGATCGAGGCAGTACGTGACGGAGCTCACGCCGTCGTCCCCGCGCTGCCGCTCGCCGACACCGTCAAGGAGGTCGAGCCCGCGGCGGTGCCCGGCGAGCCCGAGCCGGTGCTGGCCACACCCGAGCGCGCCCGGCTGCGCGCCGTACAGACACCGCAGGGCTTCGACCGGGCGACGCTCGTACGGGCCCACGAGACCGTCACCGACGACGTCACCGACTGCGCCGGCATGGTCGAGCGGCTCGGGGAGCCGGTCGTGGTGGTCCCCGGCCACGAGGAGGCCTTCAAGGTCACCCGTCCGCTGGACCTGGTCCTCGCGGAGGCGGTCCTGGCCCGCCGGAGGCTGAACGATGGCTTCTGACCCGGTGCTGCCCCAGGTCGGCATCGGCACCGACATCCACGCCTTCGAAGAGGGCCGCGAGCTGTGGTGCGCCGGCCTGAAGTGGGAGGGCGAGGGGCCGGGCCTGGCCGGTCACTCCGACGCGGACGTCGTCGCGCACGCCGCGTGCAACGCGCTCTTCTCCGCGGCCGGCCTCGGCGACCTGGGACAGCACTTCGGCACCGGGCGCCCGGAGTGGTCGGGCGCGTCCGGCGTCACCCTGCTCACGGAGGCGGCCCGGATCGTCCGCGCGGCGGGTTTCCGCATCGGCAACATCGCGGTCCAGGTCGTCGGCCCTCGCCCCAAGATCGGAAAACGCCGGGACGAGGCCCAGAAGCTCCTCTCGGAGGCGGCCGGCGCCCCGGTCTCGGTGTCCGGGGCAACGACGGACGGCCTGGGCTTCCCGGGCCGGGGCGAGGGCCTGATGGCGGTGGCCACGGCGCTGGTCGTCCGGGTGGACCGGCCCACGAGTCCGTCCGGCGACTGAGGACGCGAGCCACGACCGAGGACGCGAGCCACGACTGAGGAAGCGAGCCACAGCGCACCGGCACGACCACGCACCAGCAGTTGCACGAAACCGCCGCCGAACCGCCGGAGGCAACGTCACGAAATCGTGGCCCTTCGGCGGTAGGTCGCAAGGCACTCCCCGTCGCCCACTACCCTGGAGTGGTGACTATTCGGCTGTACGACACCAACGCCCGGCAGATCCGTGACTTCGCCCCGCTCACGCCGGGTTGTGTCTCGATCTACCTGTGTGGTGCCACCGTGCAGTCGGCGCCGCACATCGGGCACATCCGCTCGGGCCTCAACTTCGACATCATGCGCCGGTGGTTCGCCCACCGGGGCTATGAGGTGACGTTCATCAGGAACGTCACCGACATCGACGACAAGATCATCGCCAAGGCCCACGAGCAGAACCGGCCCTGGTGGTCCATCGGGTACGAGAACGAGCGCGCGTTCGACGACGGCTACACGGCACTCGGCTGCCTGCCGCCGACGTACGAGCCCCGCGCCACCGGCCACATCACCGAGATGATCGAGATGATGCAGGGCCTGATCGAGCGCGGCCACGCCTACGCGGCGGACGGCAACGTCTACTTCGACGTGCGCTCCTTCCCGCGGTACCTGGAGCTGTCCCGGCAGGAGCTCGACAACCTGCTCCAGCCCTCCGGCGAGGGCGAGACCGGCAAGCGGGACCCGCGCGACTTCGCCATGTGGAAGTCCGCCAAGCCCGGCGAGCCGACCTGGCCGACGCCGTGGGGGGACGGGCGCCCCGGCTGGCACCTGGAGTGCTCGGCCATGGCGCACAAGTACCTGGGCTCCGCCTTCGACATCCACGGCGGCGGCCTCGACCTGATCTTCCCGCACCACGAGAACGAGATCGCCCAGGCCAAGGCCTACGGCGACGACTTCGCCCGGTACTGGGTGCACAACGCCTGGGTCACCATGGCCGGCGACAAGATGTCCAAGTCGCTGGGCAACAGCGTCCTGGTCTCCGAGATGGTCAAGCAGTGGCGTCCCATCGTGCTGCGCTACTACCTCGGCACCCCGCACTACCGCTCGATGATCGAGTACAGCGAGGAGGCCCTGCGCGAGGCCGAGTCCGCGTTCGCGCGGATCGAGGGCTTCGTGCAGCGCGTCGTCGAGCTGTCCGGGGGCGTCGTCGAACCGTCCGCCGAGGTGCCGCCCGCGTTCGCCGAGGCGATGGACGACGACCTCGGTGTCCCACAGGCACTGGCCGTCGTGCACACCACGGTCCGGCAGGGCAACTCCGCACTCGCCGCCGACGACAAGGAAGCCGCCGTCGCCCGCCTCGCCGAGGTGCGCGCCATGCTCGGCGTCCTGGGTCTCGACCCGCTCGACCCGCACTGGGCCGGCGGCGGCGCCGACAGCAAGGAAGACCTGCACGGCGTGGTCGACAGCCTCGTACGACTGGTCCTCGACCAGCGCGAGGCGGCCCGCTCCCGCAAGGACTGGGCCACCGCGGACGCCATCCGCGACCAGCTCAACCAGTCCGGTCTGGTCATCGAGGACAGCCCGCAGGGGCCGCGCTGGAGCCTCGGCCCGCGCTGAGGCCACCTACGGTCCGATGATCGATTGTGCCGCCCGGGTGTCCGGGCGGCACACTGCATATACACGTACGCACGCTTTCGTAGAGAACAGGTAGGTCATGGCCGCGAACAACCGCCGCATGTCCGGCAAGAAGGGCGCGCAGGTCGGCAGCGGCGGCCAGCGGCGCCGGGGCCTGGAGGGCAAGGGCCCCACCCCGCCCGCCGAGATGCGCAAGGGACACGCCAAGCAGCGCGCCGCGAACGCGAAGGTGCGCCGCGCCCAGGGGCGTCCGCAGCAGCGCCGGGGCGGCAAGGCGTCCTCCGAGCTGGTCGTCGGCCGCAACCCCGTCGTCGAGGCGCTGCGCGAGGGCGTGCCCGCGAGCACCCTCTACGTCCAGCAGTTCATCGACAACGACGAGCGCGTCCGCGAGGCCCTGCAGCTCGCCGCCGAGCGCGGGGGCATCAACCTCATGGAGGCCCCTCGCCCCGAGCTCGACCGTATGACCAACGGGCTCAACCACCAGGGCCTGGTCCTCCAGGTCCCGCCGTACGAGTACGCGCACCCCGAGGACCTCGCCGACGCCGCCTACGACGAGGGCGAGGACCCGCTGATCGTCGCCCTCGACGGGGTGACCGACCCGCGCAACCTCGGCGCCGTCGTCCGCTCCGTCTCCGCCTTCGGCGGTCACGGCGTCGTCGTGCCCGAGCGGCGCGCGGCCGGCATGACCGCCGGTGCCTGGAAGACCTCCGCCGGTACGGCGGCCCGTACGCCCGTCGCCCGCGCCACCAATCTGACGCGCGCCTTGGAGTCGTACAAGAAGGCCGGGATCGTGGTCGTCGGCCTCGCCGCCGACGGAGAGGCCGAACTCGGTGACCTGGAGGCCCTTCAGGGTCCGGTCGTCATCGTCGTCGGCAGCGAGGGCAAGGGCCTGTCCCGACTGGTCGGCGAGACCTGCGACTTCCGGGTGCGGATCCCGATGCCGGGCGGCGCGGAGTCGCTCAACGCCGGTGTGGCGGCGGGGATCGTGCTGTACGAGGCCGCTCGGCGCCGGAGCTGACGACGGGCCGGCGAAGAGCCGGCAGCGGTTGCGGGCGCGCTTGAACGCGCGTCCGCAAGTTCACCCGTACGGGCTAAATCCGGCGTCCAGGACAACCTTGACGCGGTCCGGACAGATCCGACTGGTCAAAGCAGTGTCCTAACACCACGTCACTCGGTTAGATGAGTGTGGACACCAGAACACCCCGCACACCCACGGGGGACCGCTCGTCGGGATTCGACGACGCTCCCGCGCTGAGCATGGTGAAGGTGCCGAGCGATCCGGCGCAGGTCATCGTCAATCACGCGAGCTTCCGCGTGCAACTGGGCGTATCGACGCGGCGTACCCAATCCCCGCGGGTCGCACGGCACTTGAGCGCCACCGAGCACACCGCCCGGATCCCGGTCGTCGGCACGGCGGGCACAGCGGCCCAGGCCCCGCGCCGGCGACGCCCCGTCGTCTGGAGCGGCAGGTCCGCCCCCGACGACACCGGCGCCCACCGGCTGCTCCAGGCCGTGCGGGGCGGCAGCGTCCGCTACGCCGACGACCCGTCCGTCGACGTCGGGGCCACCCGCGTCATCCCACGCGTCGGTCTCGGGGGCGGTTACGGCGACGTCGGTTACGACGACTTCGACCGCACCGCCGAGACCCCCGTCGTCGGCCCCCAGCGCGCGCCCGCCGCCGGCGAGAACCGGCTGCTGCCCCCCATGCGGCCCGTGGGCAGCGCCTACGACGAACCGGGCTACGGCGAACGCGGTTACGACGAACACCCCTACGCCGACGACGAGTTCGAGGACTACGGGGAGCTGGTCGAGGCGCCCCCCGTCCCCCGGACCAGGCGGCACGCCGAGGACCCGGCCCGGCACGCCTACTACCCCGGCCGCAGGCTGAACCTCGGCGTGGTCCTGCTCCCGCTCCGGATCTTCCTCGGCTTCATCTCCATCTACGCCGGCATGGGCAAGCTCTGCGACCCCGTCTACTTCGACGGCGGCAAGCGCGGCTCCATGGTGAAGTGGCTCAACACCCTGCACCCCTGGGAAGTCGCCGAGCCGCTGCGGCAGTTCGCGCTCCAGCACCCCGTCGGCTCGGGGCTCGTCATCGCCTTCCTCCAGGTCGTCGTTGGCGTCCTCACGATCCTGGGCTGCTGGCAGCGGGTGGCCGCCGTCTTCGGCGCGCTGCTGTCCGCCGCGCTCATCGTCACCGTCAGCTGGAAGACCGTCCCGGCCTACGACGCCCCCGACATCATCTACCTGGCCGCTTGGTCCCCGCTGATCATCGCCGGCGCCCCCGTCTACTCCGTCGACGGCCGTCTCGCGGGCCGCGCCTGGCGCACCCTCGGACCGCGCTCGGACATCTGGGACCTGCGCCGCTACGTCCTGCGCCGCGGCGCCCTGATCACGGCCGTCACCGTCGGCCTCACCCTGCTCGTCGGCTCCCTGCTGGGCGGCGCCGTCCGCGACTCCAGCCGCGTGGTCGTGCCGGGCCCCGGCGAGGCCCCGCGCAACAACCTGCCGGGCTCCCCGCTCCCGGACGGGCCCGCCAAGCAGCGCCAGAAGGCTCCGGCGGCCTCCACCCCGCCGTCCGGCGGCGCCACGGCGTCCACCTCGCCGTCCAGCGCGGCTACGACCCCGGGCGCGGCCCACTCGTCCGGCGCCGCCACCGGTGGCGCCCCCAGCCAGACCCAGGGCACCGTGGGCCAGGCCCCGCCGCAGCACACCTCCCCGGCCGGCCGGGCCCCGAGCACCACCTCGGGCCCCACCTCCGGCGGCGCGGCGACGGGCGGCACCGGCTCGACCGGCGGCACGGGCAACGGCGGCGGCAGCACGTCCTCGGGCCAGCCGGGCCTGGTGGGCGGCCTGCTGGGCTAGGCCCTGCCGGACCGGCATCCAAAGGGGCCCCGCACCACGAGGTGCGGGGCCCCTTTCGGCTTACGGGACGACAGCGCGCCCCTTACGACCGAACGGTCACCGCCCCAGGGCGGCCAGCTCCTTCGCCGCCTCCGTCAGGTCCTTCGCCGTGTCGATGGCCCGCCAGTACGCCCCCTGCGGGATCGGGAAGCCCGCCAGCCGCCGCTCGCGCGCCAGATGCGGGAACGTGGTCCGCTCGTGGTCGCCCCGCTCGGGAAGCAGCCCGGCGAACTCGGGCGAGAACACATAGACGCCCGCGTTGATCTCGAAGGTCGACGGCGGGGCCTCGATGAAGTCCGTGATGTGCCCGAAGCCGTCCGTCTGCACGGCGCCCCAGGGAATGCGCGGCCGTGCCAGCGCAAGGGTCGCGACGGCGTCGCGCTCGGTGTGGAAGTCGGCCATCTCGCGCAGCGAGAAACGGGTCCAGATGTCGCCGTTGGTGGCGTACCAGGGCCGGTCCGGGCGGGGCAGATGGGCAGCCGCGTACTTCAGGCCGCCGCCGCGGCCGAGGGGTTCCGTCTCCACGACGGTGGTGACCTCGACCGGCAGGTCGGCCGAGTCCAGCCACTTCTGCAGGACCTCGGCGAGATGGCCGCAGGAGATCACCACGTCCGTCACGCCCTCCTCGGCGAGCCAGGACAGCTGGTGGCCGATGATCGGGGTGCCGGTGCCGGGGATCTCGACCATCGGCTTGGGCCGGTCGTCGGTGTAGGGGCGCAGCCGTGAGCCCTGGCCACCGGCCAGGATGACGGCTTGAGTGGGGCGCGACGCGGCGTTCGGATGGGTCATGACCGAACTGTACGTGGCGCCCCGCTCGTGACTTTCGCCTGCAACCGTTCCTTAATCAGCCATTACCGAGCTCCAACCGCCGCGGTCAGCTGTGCGCGGCCAGGACGCCGGAGGCGAAGGAGGTGTCGCAGACCGGGCGGGCGTACGCCTGGGCGCGCGAGGCGCCGTACATACGGACGGCGGCGCGGCCGAGGGCGCGGGCGATGGAGGTGCAGTGCCTCGCGAGCGACGGGTGGCCGTTGACCGCCTGCTGGAGGTGGGTGAGGACCTCGCCCGGGTTCTTCTCCTGCAGTTCGGTCATCAGCTGGTCGCGCAGCACGTCCTGCGGGGCGTGGGAGACGGCTCCGGCCCGGGCGGACGACACCTCCGCCGAGGAGACGTCCGAGGCGGTGAGCACCGAGTTCCGGGGGCTCCCCGTCCAGTTGACTCGGGTGACCGCGAGGGTCCCGGAGAGCACCAGGACGACGGGCAGGACAAGGGCGAGGGTGCGGCCGATCCGGCGGGCAGGACCCCGGTGGCCGCGTCGCGTCTGTTGGGTGGTGGAGTGCTTCACGCGTGTGAGGGTAGCGCCCAGTGATGATTTGGCGACATTTGGTCACCGTTTCGAGGGACGAAGTCGTGCCCCCTCAAGGGTGACGGGTTGACGTACGCCGATCGAAATGAACTGTCTTGCCGGGGTATCCGGCGACGACGGAAAGGGCCCCGCAGCGGTCTGCGGGGCCCTCGTCGTCAACCTGGGTGAATCGTCCGAGGTCAGTCGGAGAGACGCTCGCCCGTGGAGGTCGAGAACACGTGGGTCTCGCCCGGCCGCGGCACGACGTGCAGCTGCGCGCCCTTCTCCGGGACCTGACGGCCGTTGACGCGGACCACCAGGTCCTTCGTCTGGCCGCCGACCTCGGCGGTGCCGTAGACGTAGCCGTCGGCGCCCAGCTCCTCGACGACGTTCACGGAGACCGCGAGACCCGCCGGGGCGTCCTCGGTGTCCTTGGACAGGGCGGAGGCGGCGCCGCCGTTGTGCTCGACCACGTCGAAGTGCTCGGGGCGGACGCCGACCGTGACGGTGCGGTCACCCTTGTCGGAGGCGGCCTTGAGGGCCTCGCGGTTGACCGGGACGACGCTGTTGCCGAACTTCACGCCGCCGTCGGTGATCGGGACCTCGACCAGGTTCATGGCGGGGGAGCCGATGAAGCCGGCGACGAAGAGGTTGGCCGGGCGGTCGTACATGTTGCGCGGCGAGTCGACCTGCTGGAGCAGACCGTCCTTGAGGACCGCCACGCGGTCGCCCATCGTCATGGCCTCGACCTGGTCGTGGGTGACGTAGACGGTGGTGATGCCGAGACGGCGCTGCAGCGAGGCGATCTGCGTACGGGTGGAGACACGGAGCTTGGCGTCCAGGTTGGACAGCGGCTCGTCCATGAGGAAGACCTGCGGCTCACGCACGATGGCGCGGCCCATGGCGACACGCTGGCGCTGACCGCCGGACAGGGCCTTCGGCTTGCGGTCCAGGTACTCGGTGAGGTCGAGGATCTTCGCGGCCTCCTCGACCTTCTGCCGGATCTCCGCCTTGTTGACGCCGGCGATCTTGAGCGCGAAGCCCATGTTGTCGGCGACGGACATGTGCGGGTAGAGCGCGTAGTTCTGGAACACCATGGCGATGTCCCGGTCCTTCGGCGGCAGGTGGGTGACGTCGCGGTCGCCGATGCGGATGGCGCCGGCGTTGACGTCCTCGAGCCCCGCGAGCATGCGGAGCGAGGTGGATTTGCCGCAGCCCGACGGGCCGACCAGGACGAGGAATTCGCCGTCCTCGATCGCGATGTCGAGACCATCGACGGCGGGCTTGGTGGAACCCGGGTAGATCCGGGTCGCCTTGTCGAACGTGACAGTGGCCATGGTGAATGGGCCCCCTTCTACCGGCAGGAACGTGCCGGACGATCCGAGTAGGAAGGTGGTTGGTGTAGTCCACAAGAGTGCACTGGGTCAGGACGGTACCTGGCGTTCACCGGTCTGTCAGTAGCCGGAGGACTGTGAACTTCGCGGAAATTTTCGCCGAGCCGCCCCGGGGACCTGGGTACACTGCACGGGCACGTACGCACCACGCACGCGTGCAGGCCTCCTTAGCTCAGCTGGTCAGAGCGCCGCTCTTGTAAAGCGAAGGTCGTCGGTTCGAATCCGACAGGGGGCTCTCCACGGCGAAGGCCACCCGCGGATTTCCGTGCGGGTGGCCTTCTCTGTTCGTGGGGCGGGGTCAGTCCGTGCGCAGGAGGGTCGCGAGGACCTTGCGCAGGGCCGCCTCCGGGTCCGGTACGGCGCCCGGTGCGCGCCAGGCCACGAATCCGTCCGGGCGTACCAGGACCGCTCCGTCGGCCGTGGTGCCGTGGACCCGTGCCCAGTCGTCGGTGTCGGAGTCGTGGGTCAGGTCGGCGTCGGGGCCCGGGCCGATCCGGTACGCGTCGAGCCGTACTCCGTCCCGGTCGGCGACACGGCGGGCGGCGGCGTGCCAGCCCGCGTCGTCCGGTGCGTCGGTGAGCAGGACCAGTGAGCGCTCGTAGAGGTCGATCGTGGAGATCCTCTCGCCGCCGCGGTGCAGCCACATGTGGGGGGCCCGGCTGCCGGGCTGCCCTGCGAGGTCCATGCCCTCGGGCACCACCGGCTGCGCCGGGTCGGCGTCGATGACGGCGCCCTTCGGGTAGCGGTAGCCGAGGACGACGGGCAGGATGCCGCCCTTCTTGTTGCCCACGCCGGGGCTCGGCGAGAAGCCGGGGTGGCTGTGTTCCACGGAGCGGGCCGAGGCGCGGGCGCTGGTGGCGGCGGCCACCGGGCGGCGCTCGGTGTCGTAGGTCTCCAGCAGGTGCGGGCCCGCCCAGCCCTCCAGCACGGCGGCTAGCTTCCAGGCGAGGTTGTGCGCGTCCTGGATGCCGGTGTTGGAGCCGAACGCGCCGGTGGGGGACATCTCGTGGGCGGAGTCCCCGGCGAGGAACACCCGGCCCTCCCGGTACCGGTCGGCCACGCGCTCGGCGGCACGCCAGGACGCCTTGCCGGTGAGCTCCACATCGAGGTCGGGGACGCCGACCGCACGGCGGATGTGCCGGGCGAGCCGGTCCTCGGTGAAGTCGTCGAGCGTCTCGCCGCGCTCGGGGTGCCAGGGCGCGTGGAAGACCCAGCGCTCCTTGTTGTCGACGGGCAGCAGGGCGCCGTCGGCCTCGGGGTCGGTGAGATAGCAGCAGATGAAACGCCGGTCGCCGACCACGTCGGCAAGGAGCTTGGATCGGAAGGTGACGCTGACATTGGCGAACAGCTCGCCCGGCCCGCTCTGGTGGATGCCGAGCCGGCTGCGGACGGGGCTGCGCGGGCCGTCGGCGGCGACGAGGTAGTCCGCGTGGACGGTGTAGCGCTCCTCGCTGCCGCGGTCCCGGACGATCGCCGTCACCCCTTCGGCGTCGTGCTCGAAGGTCTCCATCTCATGGGAGTAGCGCAGGTCGCCGCCGAGTCTGCGGGCGCCGTCCAGGAGTACGGGCTCCAGGTCGTTCTGGCTGCACAGGCACCACCCCGTGGGGCTGAACCTCGCCAGTCCGCCACTGGGGTCGATGTGTTTGAACAGCCATTCCCCGGCGTCGCCGACCAGCGTGGGGGCCTGCAGGATGCCGTGGTTGTCAGAGAGCAGTGAGGCCGCCGTATGGATGTCCGGTTCGATGCCGGCGACCCGGAACAGCTCCATCGTCCGGACGTTGTTGCCGCGTCCGCGTGGGTGATGGGAGGTCCCCGAGTGCCGCTCGACCAGCATGTGTCGCACACCGAGACGGCCCAGGAAAAGGGACATGGACAGGCCCACCAGGGAGCCGCCCACGATGAGGACGGGGACCCGGTGGTCGGCTTTTCGAAGCATCGAAGCCTCCAGAGGCAGGGGTGCGCGCATGAGGCGCCTGTGAGGTTCCATGCCCTCTCGGGCCTTGTGGGAGCGCGTCGGCGCGCCCAATCACCCACGTGGTTCATACGAGTCGCGCACTGCTGGGGACCGGCACAGGATCAAGGAACGCTGACGTCGCGTCACCCGCGGCCGACGTCCGCCCCTGCCCCGTGAAGGAGATGTCCGCAGGATGACCACTACGTCTGAGCGTGTTTCAGAAACGCTGTCGCGACAGGTGTCGAAAGTCTCCCAGTCCGTGTTCGACGGCTCCCGGCTGAGGGTCGTCCTGCTGGTCGACGTGTACGACGGAGCCCAGCAGCAGTTCCTGGAGGCCTACGAGCAGCTGTGCAACCAGGTTGCGTCCGTGCCCGGCCATGTCAGCGACCAACTCTGCCAGTCGATCGAGAATCCATCCCAATGGCTCATCACGAGTGAGTGGGAAAGTGCTCCGCCGTTCCTCGCCTGGGTGAACAGCGAGGAACACGTGCGGATGGTGCAGCCGCTGCACAGCTGCGTCCGGGACACCCGGTCGCTGCGCTTCCACATCGTCCGCGAGACCGGCGGCGAGGCGGCGGGCAGCACCAGGGCGGCGCAGCGCCGGCTGCAGGCCCAGCCACGGATCGGCGACGGCGTCATCCGCCACGCCCTGACCTTCACGGTCAAGCCGGGCAGCGAGCGGGAGGTCGCGAAGATCCTCGCGAACTACGCCTCGCCCGAGGCCCGGGTCGATGCCAACACGCAGCTGTGCCGCACCTCCCTGTTCATGCACGGCAACCGGGTCGTCCGGGCCATCGAGGTGCGCGGCGACCTGCTCGCGGCGCTGCGCCACGTGGCCCGGCAGCCCGAGATCCGTGCCGTGGAGGAGGCCATCAACCCCTATCTGGAGCAGGAGCGGGACCTCAACGACCAGGAGTCGGCGCGGGTCTTCTTCACCCGGGCGGCGCTGCCCGCCGTACACCATGTGACGGCGGACGAGCTGCACGACGGCGAGCGGCACGCGCTGTACTACCCGGCGAAGCCCGGTGACGGCATGCGGCTGGCCGAGCTGCTCGCCCAGCACGACGAGGCGGCGGCGGAGGACCCGGCGAGCCCGGTCCTGCGCAGCACGATCTTCCAGCGCGACGACGTCGTGGTGCGGCTGGTCGATGTGCGCGGCACCGGCGGTGCCGATCCCGCCCTGCCGGAGTTCGCGCAGGCCGGCGAGCTCAAGAAGCTCCTCTATGGCGCCGCGGTCCGCATGGACCTCATCACCGACCGCCGTTCGCCGGACGCCTGACCCGGTGGCCACGCCCCTTTGCCGACGCAGCACACCCATCGGAGGAACGTCGTGATCAAATCCCGTCCGAGAATCGTGGACCTCAGCGAGGTCGAGCCCAATGTCCGGCGCGGCGGTGATCTGCGCGCCATGCTCACCCCGACCACGGTGGGATCGACCAGCGGTTTCATGGGAGTGGCCATCGTGCAGCCCGGCGACCGCATCGGTGAGCACTACCACCCCTACTCCGAGGAGTTCGTGTACGTCGTCTGCGGGCGGCTGGAGGTGGACCTGGACGGCGAGCCGCAGCCGCTGCAGCCGGAGCAGGGCCTGATGATCCCCGCCCACATGCGGCACCGCTTCCGCAACGTCGGCAATGTGGAGGCGCGCATCGTCTTCCACCTGGGCCCGCTGGCGCCGCGTCCGCAGCTGGGCCATGTCGACACGGAGGAGACCGAGGTCATCGGTGCCGCCGCGGTCGTCACGGAGGGAGCCGGGGCGGGCGCCGACCGCACGGCCGACCGAGGTCGGGTCCGGTCATGACCCGGCGCGTGGCGGTCACCGGCATAGGCATCGTGGCTCCGGGCGGGATCGGCGTACCGGCGTTCTGGGATTTGCTCGCCAACGGCCGGACCGCGACGCGGGGCATCACGTTCTTCGACCCGACAGGCCTGCGTTCGCAGATAGCCGCGGAGTGCGACTTCGACCCCGTGGCGCACGGCCTGGACGCCGAGCAGATCGAGCGGGCGGACCGGTACATCCAGTTCGCCCTGGTGGCCGGGGACGAGGCCGTCCGGGACTCCGGACTCGACCTCGCCGGGGAGAACCCCTGGCGGGTCGCGGTCTCGCTGGGGACCGCGGTCGGCGGCACCACCCGTCTGGAGCACGACTACGTCCTGGTCAGCCATCGAGGGCAGCGCTGGGACGTGGACCACCGGGAGGCGGAACCCCAGCTGCACCGGGCGTTCTCGCCCAGCACGCTGGCCTCCGCGGTGGCGGAACGCTTCGGCGCGCAGGGGCCGGTGCAGACCGTCTCCACGGGCTGCACCTCGGGCCTGGACGCGGTCGGATACGCCTTCCACACCGTCGAGGAGGGCCGGGCCGACATCTGCATAGCGGGCGCGTCGGACTCGCCGATCTCACCGATCACCATGGCGTGCTTCGACGCGATCAAGGCCACGTCGCCGAACAACGACGACCCGGCACACGCCTCCCGGCCCTTCGACAACAACCGTGACGGGTTCGTCATGGGCGAGGGCGGCGCGGTGCTCGTCCTGGAGGAGCTGGAACACGCGCGGGCCCGAGGCGCGCACGTGTACTGCGAGCTCAGCGGCTACGCCACCTACGGCAACGCCTACCACATGACCGGCCTGACCAGTGAGGGCCTGGAGATGGCCCGGGCGATAGAGGTCGCCCTCGACCACTCCCGGCTCGACGGCTCCGCGATCGACTACGTCAACGCGCACGGCTCGGGCACCCGGCAGAACGACCGTCACGAGACGGCGGCCGTGAAGCGGGCGCTCGGGGAGCACGCCTACGGCACGCCCATGAGCTCCATCAAGTCCATGGTGGGGCACTCCCTCGGGGCGATCGGCGCGATCGAGGTCGTGGCCTGTGTGCTGGCGCTGGCCAAGCAGGTCGTGCCGCCGACCGCGAACTACGAGACCCCCGACCCCGAGTGCGACCTGGACTACGTCCCGCGCGTCGCCCGCGAACGGAAGCTGGACAGCGTGCTCTCCGTGGGCAGCGGGTTCGGCGGGTTCCAGTCCGCGGTGATCCTGACCCGTCCCAGGGAGAAGGCACGATGAGCGCACCCCATGAACGGCGCGCGGCCATCACCGGCATCGGTGTGGTCGCGCCCAACGGAACCAGCACCGACACCTTCTGGAAGTCCACCCAGGAAGGGCTCAGCGTCCTCGACCGGATCACCCGTGAGGGCTGTGGGCAGCTGCCGCTGAAGGTGGCCGGCGAGGTCCGCGCCTTCGACCCGGCGGCGGCGGTCGAGGAGCGCTATCTCGTCCAGACCGACCGGTTCACGCACTACGCGATGACCGCGGCCGACCTGGCACTGGACGACGCCCGGCTCGGGTCGGCCGACACCGCCGACGCGCCCTTCTCCATCGGCGTGGTCACCGCGGCCGGCTCCGGCGGCGGCGAGTTCGGCCAGCGGGAGCTGCAGCGACTGTGGGGAAAGGGAAGCCGGTTCGTCGGCCCGTACCAGTCCATCGCCTGGTTCTACGCCGCCAGCACCGGTCAGATCTCCATCCGCCGCGGATTCAAGGGCCCGTGCTCGGTCGTCGCGGCCGACGAGGCGGGCGGTCTGGATGCCGTCGCCCATGCGGCGCGGGCCGTGCGGCGCGGCACCGACGCGATCGTGGCCGGCTCGACCGAGGCGCCGCTGGCCCCGTACTCGATGGTCTGCCAGCTCGGCTACGAGGAGCTGAGCACCGTCGACGACCCGACCCGGGCCTACCGTCCGTTCACCACCGCGGCCTGCGGATTCGTGCCCGCCGAGGGCGGCGCGATGCTCATCGTGGAGGCGGCGGACGTGGCGCGCGAACGGGGCGCCCGGGTCCGGGCGCTCGTCGCGGGACATGCGGCGACGTTCACCGGGGCCTCCCGCTGGGACGAGTCCCGGGTGGGGCTCGCCCAGGCCGTGCGGGGAGCCCTGGACGAGGCCGGCTGCGACCCCGAGGAGATCGACGTCGTCTTCGCCGACGCCCTCGGGGTGCCGGCGGCGGACCGCGCCGAGGCGCTGGCCATCGCCGACGTCCTGGGCGGGCACGGCAGGCGGGTGCCGGTCACCGCGCCGAAGACCGGCATCGGCCGGGGCTACTGCGCCGCGCCCGTGCTGGACACCGCTGCGGCCGTGCTCGCGATGGAGCACGGACTGATCCCACCCACCCCCAACGTCTTCGACGTCTGTCACGACCTCGACCTCGTGACCGGCCGCGCCCGCGCCGCCGAACTGCGCACGGCGCTGGTCCTCAGCCGGGGACTCATGGGGTCCAACTCGGCGCTGGTGCTCCGGCACGGCGCCGCCGACGCCTCGTAGCGGGGCGCCTCGTCGCGGGGAGCGCCGCAGCACTGCCTCGCAGCAAAGGAGAGGAACCACATGACTGCCCAAATCACCGTGGAAGAACTGGCCGGGCTCATGAAGAAGGCGGCCGGGGTCACCGTCGCCCCGCAGGACCTCGAACAGCAGAGCGACGTGGGCTTCGACGTCCTCGGCATCGACTCGCTCGGCCTGCTCGGCATCGTCGGCGAACTGGAGAACCGTCACGGCACGCCGATGCCGCCGGACGCGGAGCGCTGCAAGACACCCCGGCAGTTCCTCGACCTCATCAACAGCACTCTCATGGCAGGAGCCTGACATGGCCGGACACACGCAGAACGAGATCACCATCGCCGCACCCCTGGACCTCGTCTGGGACATGACCAACGACCTGGACAGGTGGCCGCAGCTGTTCAGCGAGTACGCGGCCTGCGAGGTCATCTCCCGGGAGGGCGCCAAGACGACCTTCCGGCTGACCATGCACCCGGACGAGAACGGCACCGTGTGGAGCTGGGTCTCGGAGCGGGAGCCGGACCGCGACACCCTCACGGTCAGGGCCCGTCGGGTCGAGACCGGGCCCTTCGCGTACATGAACATCCACTGGCAGTACGAGGAGGTGCCCGCGGGCACCCGGATGGTGTGGACGCAGGACTTCGAGATGAAGCCGGACGCCCCGGTCGACGACGACTGGATGACCGACAACATCAACAAGAACTCGAAGGTCCAGATGGCCCTGATCCGGGACAAGATCGAGAAGGCCGCCGCCGGCCACCGGCCCGCGCCGGCCCTGGCCGACTGAGCCGGACGGAGGACACAGTCCGATGCACCAGGCCCTCATCGTCGCCCGTATGGCCCCGGGTTCGGCCCCCGACATCGCCAAGGTGTTCGAGGAGTCCGACCGGGGAGAGCTGCCGCACCTCGTCGGTGTCGTGCGGCGCAGCCTCTTCCAGTTCGGCGATGTGTACATGCACCTCGTCGAGTCCGAGCGCGAGCCCGGCCCGGCCATCGCCAAGGTGACCGAGCACCCCGAGTTCCGGGACATCAGCGAGCGGCTGTCGGCGTACGTCAGCGCGTACGACCCGCAGACCTGGCGCTCGCCGAAGGACGCCATGGCCCGCCGCTTCTACCTCTGGGAGCGCCCCTGAGCCGTCCGGCCCACCCCGAACGGCCACCGGTCGCCGGGCCCGCAGCGTCGCGGCTCCCGCCGCCCGGGGGCCGGGGGGGGGGGGGGGGCGGGGCCCGGGGGGGGCCCCCGGGAGTAGGGGCGGGGCCCGGGGGGCGAA
>NZ_JBFAIQ010000025.1:0-123273 GCF_040654755.1 Streptomyces sp. NPDC050625 | reverse complement strand
GCCTCGAGCTGCTCGGAGGCGGCGTCGCCGTCACGGCGGCCCTTGACCGTGCCGTCCTCGACGGAGACCTCGGACAGCAGGGTGACCTGCGGGACACCCAGGCGCTCGGCCAGCAGGGCGGGAACCACACCGGCGGTGCCGTCGGTGGAGGCCATGCCGGAGACGACCAGGTCGAAGCCGGCCTTCTCGATCGCCTTCGCCAGCACCAGCGAGGTGCCGATGGCGTCGGTGCCGTGCAGGTCGTCGTCCTCGACGTGGATGGCCTTGTCCGCGCCCATCGACAGCGCCTTGCGCAGCGCGTCCTTGGCGTCCTCCGGGCCGACGGTCAGAACGGTGACCTCGACGTCGTCGTCGGAGTTCTCGGAGATCTGCAGCGCCTGCTCGACCGCGTACTCGTCCAGCTCGGAGAGCAGACCGTCCACGTCGTCGCGGTCGACGGTCAGGTCATCGGCGAAGTGCCGGTCGCCAGTGGCGTCGGGCACGTACTTCACAGTGACAACGATCCTCAAGCTCACGCCGGCTCTCCTACTGCATCGTCATTTCTGGGCTGCCTCTTGCAGGCAGCATAGGCGCCTGAAGCGGCCGATCCCGGTCGGGGCGGCCGCGCGCTCCGAACGAAATATTACTCGTCAGTACACCCAGTTCATTCCCGCTAAGCAAGCGCTTTGAACTGTGACCTTCGCAACGCAGCGTAACCGGAATCCGACTCCCGCGCAGTCCGGACGGACAGTGATCAATCCCGCAGACCGTTGAACCGCCCCTGGTGGTACAGGAGCGGCCGGCCCGTGCCCGCGGGATCGCCCAGGACGACCTCGGCGAGCACGATGCGGTGGTCCCCGGCGGGCACACGGCCCACGATCCGGCAGACCAGCCACACGAGGACGTCGTCGAGCACGGGTACGCCCTCGGGCCCTTCACGCCAGGCGGTGGGCGCGCCGAAACGGTCGGCGCCGCTGCGGGCGAAGGTGGCGGCCAGCTCCCTCTGATGCTCACCGAGCACATGGACGCCGACGTGGTCGGCCGTCGATATGACCGGCCAACTGGAGGCGCCGGCGCCGATGCCGAACGAGAGCATCGGCGGGTCGGCCGAGACGGAGGTGAGGGAGGTGGCGGTGAAGCCGACCGGTCCCCCGGCGCCTTGGGCTGTGATCACCGCGACACCGGCGGCATGCCTCCGGAAGGCGGAGCGCAGCAGATCGGGGGAGGCGAGCTGGGGGGAGCGGAGGTCGGGCGTGGCCGTCATGGAGTTGTCCTTCTGCGAAAGGGGATGTGCAGGTCCGTTGCTGCTCAACAGCCCGGACAGCGCGCGCTCGCGGTACGCGCGAGGTCGACGTGGACCCGCCCGAAGAGAAGGATTTCCGTTGCCATGGGGTCAGGCTGACGATAGGTGGCGTACACAGTCAAGTGCGTTCCGGGATATGGGAGGTGCCTCACCGTCATCCGCACGGCCGTCGGACCGCCTCTCCCAGCGCCGCTATCACGTCGGCCTTGCGGGGCTGTCCGACCGCACGCCGCACCACCCGTCCGTCCGCGTCGAGGACCAGCACGGTGGGTGTCTTGAGGACCTCCCACGCGCGTACGAGGTCCAGCCGGGACTCGGCGTCGATCTCGATGTGCGTGACGCCGGGCACCATCCGGGCCACGTCGGCCAGGATGCGCCGGGTCGCCCGGCAGGGCGCGCAGAAGGCGCTCGAGAACTGCACGAGCGTGGCCCGCTCCCCGAGCTCGCCGCCCAACTCGGCGGCCCCGAGCCGCTCGTCCCGCCCGCGCACCCGCAGCCTCCCGCTCCGTCGACGTCCGGTCATCACCCGTACCAGCATTCACGAGACTGCTACGGCGACCCAAAAGCCGAGGTCGATCGTAGGCCGACGTGACGAGGATCTCGCCGAACCGCGGCACCAGGACTGGCTACCCGTCCGTTCTTCGGGCACGATCTGCGAGACGCCGTAAACCTACGGCTCCGTAACTTCCCGCCGGGAACCCTTTCCCAGGCAGAGCAGAAAGGGTCCACCCCGCCCATGGCAGAGCTGGTCTACCGTCCCGTCGTCGGTCTCGCCCTGACGATGTTCAAGGCCTGGGACCTCAAGATCGACTGCAAGGGCTCGGAGAACATCCCGCGCTCGGGCGGCGCCGTGCTGGTGAGCAATCACATCAGCTACCTGGACTTCATCTTCAACGGCCTGGCGGCCCTCCCGCAGAAGCGTCTGGTGCGCTTCATGGCGAAGGATTCGGTCTTCCGCCACAAGATCTCCGGTCCGCTGATGCGCGGGATGAAGCACATCCCGGTGGACCGCAAGCAGGGCGAGGCGGCGTACGCGCACGCGCTCGACTCGCTGCGCTCCGGCGAGATCATCGGTGTCTTCCCGGAGGCGACGATCTCGCAGTCCTTCACCCTGAAGAGCTTCAAGTCGGGCGCCGCGCGCCTGGCCCAGGAGGCGGGCGTCCCGCTCGTCCCGATGGCGGTGTGGGGCACGCAGCGGCTGTGGACCAAGGGGCACCCGCGCAACTTCAGGCGCAGCCACACCCCGGTCACGATCCGCGTCGGCGAAGCGCTCGAGGCCTCCCGCGAGCAGTACGCGGGCGCCATCACCCGCCGGCTGCGCGAGACGGTCCAGGAGCTGCTGGAGGCCGCCCAGCGCGCCTACCCCGCACGCCCCAAGGGCACGGAGGACTCCTGGTGGCTCCCGGCCCACCTGGGCGGCACGGCCCCGACGCAGGAGCAACTGAAGGCCGCCGAGGCACGCTGACACGCCCGGGCGGACAGATCGCTGCGCCGACCGGCCGCGTACCCGCAGGTCAGGCAGGGGCGTGCGGTGTGATCCGGGCGCCGGGGCTGAACTTCTCCAGCAGTTCGGCCAGTTCGGCGGCGGCCGCCTCGGCCTCGCCGACCGGCAGGGGCGCGAGGGTCTCCAGCAGGAAGATGCCGGAGGTCGTCCGCTCGGTGAGCCGGGTGCGCGGGCCCTGGCGCCAGTTCCAGCGGCGGCAGGTCACCCCGATGCCGTCGCGCCACACCACCTCGCCCGCGTCGGGGTGTTCGACGACCTCCTCGCCCCCGGCGACGGTCACGAAGTCCTCGTCGCCCGTGGCACGCACGAGACGCATCGCGCCCTCGATGCGGTCGATGTCCTCGCCGCCGACCGGGATGAGATGGGCCACGCTGATCGCGTTGTAGAGGTCGACCAGCAGATTGATGCGGGGCAGACCGGCGTCCGACAGCGCCCGCTTGGCCAGCGCCTCGGCCGAATTGCGGGTGCGGGAGGGCTTCGAGCCGAACGCCGTGTACACCTCGCGCCAAGCCACCATGTGCGGGTCCTCGTGCGGAGCGCGGCCGTCGAGGCGTGCGGCCAGGCGGCGGGCCGCGTCGTCCAGGAGCGCGGAACTCGCCTCGGTGCTGGGCCCGTTGACCAGGCCGTGCGCTTCGATCGCGACATGCGTGAAGCCGGGCGCGAGGGCGCGCACCTCGTCGGACACGGTGAGCGTGAGAGTCATCTGCCTCGCCTCAGAGTGCGGTGGGAAGCGTCTTCCACAGATACGGCCGGTCGGGCGCCGCTTTCAGGGCGCCGAGCACGACCGGGTGAGGTTCAGCGTACAGGACCGGATAGTCCACCTCATTGGACCCCGGATCGGGCACCCAGGCCAGCCGTTCCCCGTCGAGGGAGAACTGCGCGTCGACCCCCGGCTTGTTCCCGCGCGGATCCTGCCGGTGCCATGCGCCGTGGAACCGTACGGCGATCAGCCTGTGCACGACATGGCCGGCACCGTCCTCGTCGGCCAGTCGCTGGTAGCAGAGCGCGGCGGGAATGTCCTCGGCCCGCAGCAACGCGGTCAGCGCGTGCGCCTTCGCGTAACAGATGCCGGTGCGCCGCGCGAGGACGTCGGAGGCGCGCCAGGTGACCCTCAGGTCGCCGGAGTCCTGTGAGTGCGGGATCGTGTCGCGCACGAACTCGAAGGCGGCTCGCGCATAGGCATACGAGTCGGGAACGCCCTCGGCGAGGCGGGCAGCCGTCTCGCGCACCAGCGGATGGTCATGGTCGATGACCTCGTCGGCGGCCAGATAGGCGGAAAGGTCGGGGGTGTTCTGGATCAGCTCCATGCCCGCAGAGCATAGGAATGCGATCACCCGATAGTCAATGACTTTTCAGGTGACCGCATATCTATGCACACTCTGCTAGTGCGCCATCTCCTCCTTGAGCGCCGCCACGAACGCGTCCACGTCGTCCTCGGTCGTGTCGAAGGAGCACATCCAGCGCACGACCCCCGCGGCCTCGTCCCAGAAGTAGAACCGGAACCGCTTCTGCAGCCGCTCGCTCACGTCGTGCGGGAGCTGCGCGAAGACGCCGTTGGCCTGCACCGGGTAGAGGATCTCCACCCCGTGCACCGCGCGCACACCCTCCGCGAGGCGCTGGGCCATCGCGTTGGAGTGGCGGGCGTTGCGCAGCCACAGGTCCTTGGCGAGCAGCGCCTCCAGCTGCACCGACACGAAGCGCATCTTGGAGGCGAGCTGCATGGACAGCTTGCGCAGATGCTTCATGTGGCTGACGGCGTCCTGGTTGATGACCACGACCGCCTCGCCGAACACGGCGCCGTTCTTCGTCCCGCCCAGGGACAGGATGTCGACGCCGACCGCGTTGGTGAAGGTCCGCATGGGGACGTTCAGGGAGGCGGCCGCGTTGGCTATCCGGGAGCCGTCCAGATGCACCTTCATGCCGTGCGCATGGGCGTGCTCGCAGATCGCGCGGATCTCGTCCGGCGTGTAGAGGGTGCCGAGCTCCGTGCTCTGGGTGATCGAGACGACCTGCGGCATCGCCCGGTGCTCGTCCTCCCAGCCGTACGCCTGCCGGTCGATCAGCTCGGGCGTGAGCTTGCCGTCGGGCGTGGGCACGGTGAGCAGCTTGAGGCCGCCCATGCGCTCGGGGGCGCCGCCCTCGTCGACGTTGATGTGCGCGCTCTCGGCGCAGATCACCGCGCCCCAGCGGTCGGTGACCGCCTGGAGCGCGACGACGTTGGCGCCGGTGCCGTTGAAGACCGGGAAGGCCTCCGCGGTGGAGCCGAAGTGGCTGCGGATGATCCGCTGGAGGTTCTCGGTGTAGTCGTCCTCGCCGTAGGCGACCTGATGGCCGCCGTTGGCCAGCGTCAGGGCGGCGAGCACCTCCGGGTGCGCTCCGGCGTAGTTGTCACTGGCGAAACCGCGGACCTCGGGGTCGTGGTGGCGACGCGCGTCGGTCCTGGGAGGGTTCACGGCCTGTCGGTCAGCCACAGACGGTTTCCGTTCAATTCCGCGGCGGACTTGCTCCAGACGCCCTCGATGGCCTCGGCCAGGTCCTTGACGTCCGTGAAGCCCGCGAACTTCGCGTTGGGGCGCTCGGCGCGCATCGCGTCGTGCACCAACGCCTTCACCACCAGGATCGCAGCCGCCGACGTCGGGCCCTCGGCGCCCTCCGAGATCCCGGCCTTGCGGAAGTAGTCGGCCATGGCCAGCGTCCACGCCTCGGCGGCGGCCTTGGCGGCTGAGTACGCGGCGTTGCCCGCGGTCGGCTTGCTCGCGCCCGCAGCGCTGATCAGCACGTACCGCCCCCGCTCGCTGCGCTGCAGCGCCTCGTGGAAGGCGAGGGAGGTGTGCTGCACGGTCTTGACGAGCAGCAGCTCCAGGAAGTCCCAGTCGTCGAGACTGGTCTTGGTGAAGGTCTCACTGCCGCGCCAGCCGCCGACGAGGTGGACCAGGCCGTCGACACGGCCGAAGTCCTTCTCGATGTGGGCGGCCCAGTCACGGGTGGACTGCAGGTCGAGCAGGTCCACGGTGTCGCCGGTGACGGTGGCGCCGCCGGACGCGTAGCGCGCCGCGTCCACGGCCTCCGACAGCCGCTCGGCGTCGTTGTCGGCGCCGACGACGGTCGCGCCCGCCTCGGCCAGTCGCAGCAGGGTCGCCCGGCCGGCCGGACCGCCCGCGCCGGCCACCGCGATCACCGCACCGCTGAGAGCCCCGTTCCCCATCTTTCTCGCCTCCGTAGCAGTGTTCTGGGCGCGGTCGCTCACGCGGCGACCCGCTTGGCGCTGTCCGCCGTGATGCCCTTGGTCGAGGCGATCACATTCTTCAGCTTCTTGGACAGTGCCTCAAAGAACATGCTCAGCGGAAACTCGTCGGGAAGCACGTCATCGACGAGCTTGCGCGGCGGCAGGGTCAGGTCCAGGGCGTCGGGACCCTTGGCCCACTTGGAGCCCGGGTGCGGGGCGAGGTAGGTGGAGACCAGCTCGTAGCCGGCGAACCAGTGCACCAGCTTCGGGCGGTCGATGCCGTCCCGGTACAGCTTCTCGATCTCGGCGCACAGCTGGTTGGTGACCTGCGGGGCGCGCTGCCAGTCGATGGTGAGCTTGTTGTTCGTCCAGCGGACGACGTCGTGCTTGTGCAGGTAGGCGAAGAGCAGCTGACCGCCGAGGCCGTCGTAGTTGCGGTTGCGGTCGCCGGTGAGCGGGAAGCGGAACATCCGGTCGAAGAGGACCGCGTACTGCACGTCACGGGCCTGCGGGACGCCGTCCGCGTCGAGCTGCACGGCCTCCTTGAAGGCGGTGAGGTCGCAGCGCAGCTCCTCCAGGCCGTACATCCAGAACGGCTGGCGCTGCTTGATCATGAACGGGTCGAACGGCAGGTCGCCATGGCTGTGGGTGCGGTCGTGGACCATGTCCCACAGCACGAAGGCCTCTTCGCAGCGCTTCTGGTCGTGGACCATGGCGGCGATGTCCTCGGGCAGCTCCAGGCCCAGGATGTCCACGGCGGCGTCGGTGACCCGGCGGAAGCGGGCGGCCTCGCGGTCGCAGAAGATGCCACCCCAGGTGAAACGTTCCGGCGCCTCACGGACGGCTATGGTCTCGGGGAACAGGACGGCGGAGTTGGTGTCGTAGCCCGCCGTGAAGTCCTCGAACGTGATGCCGCAGAACAGCGGGTTGTCGTAGCGGGTGCGCTCCAGCTCGGCCAGCCACTCGGGCCAGACCATGCGCAGGACGACCGCCTCCAGATTGCGGTCCAGGTTGCCGTTCTGCGTGTACATGGGGAAGACGACCAGGTGCTGGAGGCCGTCCGCGCGGCCCGCGGCGGGGTGGAAGGCCAGCAGCGAGTCGAGGAAGTCCGGCACCTCGAAGCCGCCGTCGGCCCAGCGACGGAGGTCCTTGACGAGGGCCTGGTGGTAGTCGGCGTCGTGCGGGAGGAGCGGGGACAGCTCCTCGACGGCCTCCACGACACGGCACACGGCCTGCTCGGCGTCCGCACGCTCCGGGGCGCCCTCGGCGTCGAAGTCGATCGATCCATCCTTGGACTGCCATGGCCGGATCTGCTCCACGGCATCCTTGAGCACAGGCCACGACGGGTGCTCAACGACCCTGGTCGCGGGAGGAACCTGCTCCTCCGAGCCCACCTGCACAAGAATTTCCGTCATGACCCATCCTCCACGCGAGAACCGAACGGAGGACACCGTAATCGGACGAGGTTTCTCTCAGCAAGAGCAGCTGCGGGAAATTATTCTGCGGACCCGCATGGTCACCGCTCTTTTTCCTGCCGTAAACCGTGACGACGCTCACTTTCGACTTCAACGAGCGACGGCTCACGGACCTGCGGCCGACGACGGGGCACCGATCGGATCCGGCCAGTCAATGCACGGGAGACTCGCCCACGCCCGGGTGAGCGCCGGCGCGGGCACGGCCCGGCCGCCGGGCCGGTGCGCCCCACCTGTCACGCCAATCCCCGCGTGTACGCGCGGGTTCATCGGCAGACCCGGCCATTAGGCTGCGACTCTGCCGTGTGGACAGCGACGTCCGCGATGCCCGTCCCGTCCGCACGTGCGCCGAGCCGCCGTCGACGGAAGCGAGTCGAACCTTGAACTTCCTTACCATCGGTCACCGCGGAGTCATGGGTGTCGAGCCCGAGAACACCCTCCGTTCCTTCGTCGCCGCCCAGCAGGCCGGCCTCGACCTGATCGAACTCGATCTGCACCTGAGCAAGGACGGCGCCCTGGTCGTCATGCACGACGCCGAGGTGGACCGCACGACCGACGGCACCGGCCCGATCGCCGAGAAGACCCTCGCCGAGCTGCGCGCCCTGGACGCGGGCCGCGGCGAGCGCGTCCCGGTCTTCGAGGAGGTCCTGGACGCCGTGAAGGCGCCGCTGCAGGCCGAGATCAAGGACGTGGCGGCGGCCCGGGCGCTGGCCGAGGTGATGCACAAGCGGGACCTGGTCTCCCGGGTGGAGGTGTCCTCGTTCCACGACGAGGCGATCGCCGAGATCGCCCGCCTGGTGCCGGGCGTGCGCACCGCGCTCATCGCCGGCCGCTACGGGCCCGACGTGGTGGATCGCGCCATCGAGGTCGGCGCCACGACCGTCTGCCTGAACATCCGGCGGCTGACCCTGGAGGTCGTGGAGCACGCCCGCAAGGCGGACCTCAGGATCATCGGCTGGGTGGTGAACACGCAGGACCATCTGCGGCTGGTACGGGCCCTGCAGCTGGACGGCGCGACGACCGACTACCCGGAGATCAAGCGCACCGGCCGTTTCACGGCGTAACCGTCATGCGAGTTCCTTGACCAGGAGCTCGAACTGCAGGTCGTCGCGCTGCGGAATGCCGAAGCGCTCGTCGCCGTACGGGAACGGGGTCATCCGGCCCGTGCGGCGGTAGCCGCGGCGCTCGTACCAGGCGATCAGGTCGTTGCGTACGGAGATCACCGTCATGTGCATCTCGGTGGCGGCCCAGCTCTCGCGGGCCAGCCGCTCCGCCTCCGCGATGACCAGCTTGCCCAGGCCCGCGCCCTGCAGCGTGGGGCTGACCGCGAACATGCCGAAGTAGGTGTGGTCACCGCGGTGCTGGAGCTGACAGCAGGCGACGATGCGGCCGTCCCGCTCGACCGTCAGCAGCCTGCTGTCGGGCGACTTGATGACCTGGAGCACGCCCTCGGGGTCGGTCCGCTGCCCCTCCAGGATGTCCGCCTCCGTGGTCCACCCGACCCGGCTGGTGTCTCCCCGGTACGCCGATTCGATCAGCGCGACCAGCGCGTCCACGTCGGCGTCGGTGGCGTCGCGGAAGGTGGGCACGGTGGCGGCGGTGTCCATGGGGCGGGTCTCCGAATCTGTGGCGCGGCACGGCAGTGACGAGACTAGCGCTGCCGCTAGGCTCCCGGTGCATGGTGCACGTACTCAGCAGCCGGACACTCCTGCGCCCGACCGACCCCGAGCGGTCCCGGGCCTTCTACGGCGGGCAGCTGGGCCTCGCCGTCTACCGCGAGTTCGGCACGGGCCCCGATCGCGGCACCGTCTATTTCCTCGGCGGCGGCTTCCTGGAGCTGTCCGGACGCTCACAGACTCCGCCGCCCCCGGCCGTGCGCCTGTGGCTCCAGGTTCCGGACGTGCCGGCGGCGCACGCGGAACTGCTGGCCAAGGACGTGGAGATCGTCCGCCCACCGGTGCGCGAGCCGTGGGGCCTGATCGAAATGTGGATCGCGGATCCCGACGGCACCCCGATCGTCCTGGTGGAGGTCCCGGGCGACCATCCGCTGCGGTACCGCCCGGGCATCTAGGCGTGGGTCCAGGCGCGGTCCGTTCTCGTCAGTTCGTGGAAACCCGCCTTGAGCAGGGTGTCGATCCCGGCCCGGTCATCGGCGCTTTCGTAGGCGAGGAGACGGTCCACGCCGCACAGCCGGAGCCAGTCGGCGGCCTGTGCGAGGAGGCGGTGCTCCCAGTCCTCCCCGTGGCGGCCGGGGCCGATGTGGAGGTTGCCGATGTCGGCCAGGCCCGCGGCGCGGGCGTGGCGTTCGGGGCGGGCCGGCGTGGTGTCGACCTCGATGAAGCCCACGGGTGATCCCGCCGCGTACAGGGTGAAGCGCGTGCCGCACTCCCCCAACGTGCGCTCGACCGTGACGCCCGGGCGCGGTTCGGGCCGGGGCAGGCCGGTGAGCCGGGCGAGCAGGATCACCTCCGTCGTGCCGGTGTGCCGGAATCCGGCGCGTTCGTAGACGGCCCGGACGTGCGGCCAGTTCCGGGGCAGGCCGTAGGCGGCGGGCGCGGGCAGGTCGCCGGAGGCGTGCCGGGTGCGGACGTTCCAGCGGGCGAGCCGGGCCAGGCAGGCGTTCATGAGCAGATCGGCGGCCGCCTCGGTGTCCGGCCGGCAGGAGGCCGCCGGATGCCACAGGAACCAGCCGATCTCGCCCGTGTCCCGGTAGTCCGGGCCCACCGCGGCGTCGGCGCGGTAGCGCAGCAGATGCGCCGCGGCGACGACGTGCCGGCGCTGCTCGGCGACCAGCGTGATGCGCTCGCTCACCCACGGGTCGGTGAGGAACTCGTCCGGCCGCCGCTCCAGGCTGCTGAGCACGGTGTTCACGGAGACGGAGACTCCGGGGACGACGGCGGCCACATGGGCGTTCACCAGGTCCGTGAGCTGGTCGCGGTCGTCGCGGTGGAAGGGGCGTACCTCGGGCATGCGTGACCTCCGGTCGGGAACCGTCGTGGGAGGCCGCCATGCGATGCGGTACGGGACGAGTGTACGGGCGTGCCGGGGCGCCGCGCGAGGGGTTTCCCGATGGCCGGTGTGGGACGGCGGGACTAGCGTGCTGAGAGGGGACGGTTCCTCGCCCGGAGGAGTGCCATGAAGTTCGACAAGCCGGTGACCGGCGGACCCTGCTGGACGGAACTGGGGACGAACGACCTGGAGGGCGCCAAGCGGTTCTACACGGACCTGTTCGGCTGGCTTCCGGAGACGGATCCGCGCCAGGAGGCGGGGGGTTACACGGTCGCGCACATGGGCGACGCGGCGGTCGCCGCGCTCACCCCGCTGTACCAGGAGTCCCAACCGGTCGCGTGGAACGTGTCGTTCGCGGTGGCGGACGCGGACGCGGCGGCGCGGAAGGTCGAGGAGGCGGGCGGGACCGTGGTCCTCGGCCCGATGGACGTCTTCGACGTCGGGCGCTTCGCCGTGGCCCTGGACCCGACGGGCGCGGCCTTCCAGCTGTGGCAGGCGCGCGCGTTCCCGGGGGCCGGGCTGTTCAACGCGCCCGGATCGCTGGGCTGGGTCGAGCTCGCGACCCGCGAGCTCGACCGGGCGCGGGACTTCTACACCACGGTCTTCGGATGGACCGTGAACTCCTCTGAGTGGTACACGCAGTGGGGCATCGGCGGCGAGGACTTCGGCGGGATGACGGACATGGGCGACCGTTTCCCGCCCGAGGTGCCGCCGCACTGGATGCCGTACTTCGCGGTCACGGACGTGGACGCGACGGTGCAGGTGGCGGTCGCGGCGGGCGGTTCGGTCCTGGCGGAGCCGATGTCGATGGGGAGCGTCCGGCGCATCGGGGTGCTGCGGGATCCGCAGGGTGCGGCCTTCGGGGTGTACGCGGAGGGCGACCGGGCCTGACCCGTCGGACCGGCGGTGTCACCGTCACCCGGTCGTTGACCGGTGCGTGCGCCGAGCGCTGCCCGTGGGGGTCGCGCCCGGTGCCTCAGACGGGCAGCACGCCGATCCGGCCTTCGAGCCGGCTCAGCAACTCGGCGAGCAGGCCTGCCAGTTGTCCCTGGCCCTCGGGGGCGAGCGCCGACAGTACGGCTGCCTCGTAGGCCAGTTGCTCGGGGAGGATGCCGTCGACGAGGTCGCGGCCGTTGTCGGTGAGGCGGACGTGGGCGACGCGCCGGTCGCGGGTGTCGCCGCGGCGTTCGACGAGGCCGCGCTCGGTCAGGTGCTTGAGGCGCTTGGTGACGGCGGCCCCCGAGGAGAAGGTCTCCCGGGCCAGCTCGCTCGGGGTCAGTTCGTGGCCGGTGCGGCGCAGCGCGCCGAGCAGGTCGAACTCGGGTCGGCTGAGGCCGGCGCGGCGCAGCGGGGCGTCCTCGGCCTGTTGCAGGAGGGCGGCGCAGCGGTTGATGCGGCCGATGATCTCCATGGGCCCGGTGTCCAGCTCGGGGTGGACGGCCTGCCACTGCCGGACGACCACGGCGACGGTGTCACCCCTCGCCGCGTCGTTGCCGGCCGCCGGTCGTCCGTTCGTCGCCGTCATGGCCGTACGTCCTCCGTTGTCGTCGTCGACTGCGCAGTCTTCGTGGCCTTCGTACCGGCCCGGGACTGCAGCTCCGTGCGTCGTACCGTCGCGGCGAGCGTACGGTGTCCGGCTTGCTCGACGAGCACGACCCGCTCCTGGGGGAGCGCACGTTGCCACCACTCGCCGGACGCGGCGTCGGCCGTGGCGCGCAGTTCGGCCAGCGCGGCCACGAGTGCGCGGCGGGCCGGCTCCAGGGTCCGGGGCGCCGGACGCGGCTCGGCCAGGAGGCGTGCCGCGTGCTCACGGGCCCGTTCGACGGCGGTCAACGCGTGCTCGACGCGGTCGCCGGCCCGCCGGTTGGTGACGGCCACGGCCGCGGCGAACCCGACCAGCGCGCCGACGAGGGTGTCCGCGATCCGTTCGGTGATCAGCCGGCCCGAGTCCTGCGTCCGGGCGAATTCGGTGATCAGCAGGGCCATCGGGGTGACGCAGACGCTGCCGAGCCAGTAGTTGCGGCCGATCAGGGCCTCGGCGCCGAAGTTGAGGGCCAGACAGCACAGCACGAGGGCCGCCGGGTGGAGATGGGCGAGCGGGACGACCGCGGCGAAGACGAGGACCCCGACGAGGTTGCCGACGACCCGCTGGACGCCCCGGCCCCAGGTGAGGGTGACATTGGCCTGGTAGAGGGACGCCGCGGTGACCAGGGCCCAGTAGGGGCGGCCCACACCGAGGGCGAGGGAGGCGTATCCGGCGAGGGCGCAGCCCAGGGCGGTGCGGGCGGCGACAGGGGTGAGGGGGCCGAGCCCGCGCCACAGCGGAGGACGTGGGGCGGCGAGTTCGGCGTCCACACCGAGGAGTTCGTCGGCGGCCTCCTCGGGGTGGTCGGCGCGCGGGATGCGTCCGGTGCCGCGCAGGTCGCGGGCCCAGGCGCGAAGCCGGTCGGGGTCCGCGTCCGCCGGCGCGGCGAGGGCGACCTCGGCGCGGACGACGAGCCGTTCGAGGGCGCGACGGGCGCGGTCCGGGCGGGCGGCCGTGGCGAGCAGTGACTGCCAGGCGGCCTGCACGGCCGCGGCCGCGGTTGCTCGGGTCCGGGCGTGGCCGTCGGCGGTGCCGCGCGTGGCGGCGTACGCGGCGGCGGCCCTCAGCGCGTGGGCGGTGGCGCGGCGCTCGGGGCCGTGCGGGCGGACCAGCCCCGGCGCCATGCCGACCAGCCACGCCCAGCCGCCCGCCGCGAGCGCGAGCCCCACATGGCCGGGCACCTGCCCGAGGGTCTGCGGGGCGAAGAGCGAGGCGGAGCTGACGAAGGTCAGCACCACGTTCCCCGGTGGGCCGACGCGGCCGGCGTCGCACAGCGCCTTCTGCACGGCGGCCATGAGCGCGCCGACGGTGACCAGGGCGACGGCGTCGGTGGTGAGCGACGCGGCGACCAGGGCCACCGCGAGCCCGCCGACCATGCCGAGCACCACCAGGGCCAGGGCGCGGGCCCGTGCGGCGTACGGGCGGTTGTGGCCGTAGAGCGCGCACAGGGATCCGGCCATCGTGTACATCGCGAGGTCGAGTCTGCCGAGCGCCAGCAGGGTGAGATTGGGCGGGGCGACCGCGGCGACCACGCTGAGCGCGGGCTTGAACCAGATGTCCGAGGGCCGGCCGAGGCGCAGCACCCCGGCGAGGGGGAGACGGAGGGGGGTCGCACTGCTCATACCAACAATTTAGCATGTATTTTATCAGTGAAGCATCTGCCACCGTTCCGCCCGCACCCCTTCGTCATCTGCTGTGCTCCGCCGAGTGCTCCCCGTGTACCTCTTTGCGCTTGCGTGCGCGCCGCATGTCGCGGGCATCGCAACCATCGACGGATCGTGAAGCGCAAAGCGGGGAGGTGCGCGTGCACGGACCGGCTTCGCCCGGCTGGCTGCTGGTCGCGCTGTGTGCGGCGACCGGCGCCTACTGTCTGCTGCGGATGCGCAGCAGCGTCGAGGAGCAGCGGCGCGCCGCGGGCGGCGAGGCGCTGATGGGATTCGGCATGGCCGCCATGGCCGTGCCGGCGGCGGTGTTCACCCCTCCGTCGTGGACGTGGCCGCTGTACGCGGTGGTGTTCGGCGCGGCCGCGCTGCGCGCCCTGTGGGCCGCGCGTGGCCACCCGCACCATCTGCACCACTTGGTGGGCACCGCGGCGATGGTCTACATGGCGATCGTGATGGCCGGCTCCCCGGAACCTCATCACCATGCGCACGGCGGCACCGGTGTGCCCGTGGTCACGGGGCTGCTGCTCGTCTACTTCACCGGCTATGTGCTGCTGTCCGGCGTCCGGCTGATCCCCGCCGCCGCGGCGGGATCCACCGGGGCCGTCGCCGGATGGGGGGACCGGCCGGAGCTGGCCCGGGCGTGCCGGTTGTCGATGGGGATCGGGATGCTGGCGATGCTGCTCACGCTGTGACGGGCGCCGTGCGGCACGCCGTACGAAAGCGTTGTCTGCGTCACTTGCCACGACGGACCGTACCCGCGGGCGGCCCGACGCTCCTAGGCTGTTGTTCATGATGGTCCCCGTGGCACTGCTGCTGCTCGGCGCCCTGACCGCCGTTGTCGCTCCCCGGCTGCTCGCCCGGGCCGACTGGCCGGACCGGGAACCGGTGGTCGCGCTGTGGGTGTGGCAGTGCGTCGTGGCGGCCGTACTGCTGTGCTGCGCGCTGTCGATGACCCTCAGCGCGGCGGCGGCCTGGCAGGCGGTGCGTGGGCATGTGTTCGCGCCGGCGCCGAGCGCCGTCGTGGACGCGTACGGCCTCGGCTCGACCGGCCCCTGGGCGGCGGCGACCGCGGTGGCGCTCGCCTGCGGCGGGCTGTGGAGCGGGGCGATGCTGGTCCGCGAGGTCGTACGGGCCGGGGCGCGGCGGCGCCACCGGCGGGCCGAACTCCTGGTGCGCGCCCCGATGTTGCCGGGCGAGGAGCCGGTGGGCGGACGGCTCGTCGTGCTGGAGGGAGAGCGGCCGGGCGCCTGGTGGCTGCCCGGCGCCGCACCTCAACTCGTCATCACCACGGCCGCGTTGCGCCGCCTGAAGGGGCGGCAGCTGGACGCCGTACTCGCCCATGAGCAGGGCCACGCACGGGCCCGGCACCACTGGCTGCTGTACTGCTCGGCCGCGCTGGCGGGCGGATTCCCGCAGGTCCCGGTGTTCGCCGCGTTCCGCGAGGAGATGCACCGGCTGGTCGAGCTGGCCGCCGACGACATGGCGTCGCGCCGCTTCGGCCGGCTGACCATCGCGCTGGCGCTGGTCGAACTCAACGAGGACCGTGGCGTGTTCGGCCCCGGCGCCACCTCGCAGACCCATGTCCCGGAGCGGGTGCACCGGCTGCTCACTCCCCCGGACCGGCTGACCGCGCTGCGCCGCCTGAAGCTGACGGCGGCAGCGGCGCTCGTGCCGGTGATCCCGGTGCTGGTGACACTCGTCCCGGGGCTGCGCGCACTCGGCTGAGCCGCCGGCGAGCACCGGGCTGGCCTCCGGCCCCACGCGTCGGGGAAGATCACGGCATGCACCGCCCGGCCGTCCTCGCCATCGCCGCCCTGACCGTGCTCTGTGCGGCGCTGCTGACCCTGGTCGCGGTCGAGTGGCGCCCCCTGATGACCTTGGACGGGCACATAGCCCACACCACCCACCGCTGGGCGCTCGACGAACACGGCCTCACGCATTTCTTCCGCATCCTCACGGACTGGGTCTGGGACCCGCTGACCATGCGCCTGGTGGCCGCGGCGGCCGCGCTGTGGCTCGTGTGGCGCCGCTCGGCGTGGCGGGCGGCGCTGTGGCTGGAGGTCGTCTGCGCGCTGGGCACGCTGGCCCAGCAGGCGCTGAAGGCGGCCGTCGGCCGCCCGCGCCCGGTCTGGCCGGACCCCGTCGACTCCGCCCACTACGCGGCCTTCCCCTCCGGTCACGCGATGACCGCCACGGTGGTGTGCGGCCTGCTGCTGTGGCTGCTGCGCCGCTTCGGCGCCGGGCGCGTCCTGTGGCATACGGCGCTCACGGTGGCGGTGGTCTCCGTCGTCGGGGTCGGCCTGACCCGGGTGTGGCTGGGGGTGCACTGGTTCTCGGACGTGGTGGGCGGGTGGCTGCTGGGGGCGCTGGTGGTGGCCGTGGCGGTGATGGTGTACGAGGGGCAGCCGGGTGGCCGGCCATCGAGTCCCGGGGCGCTCCGTGACCCGTTCCGCCGCACCGACACGCGCCGGACCCCGGCCATGCCCTGGACGGACCGCCGGTAGGGTCCAGCACATGGCTGCCGTCCTCTTCGACTTCTCCGGGACCCTCTTCCGTATCGAGTCCACCGAGTCATGGCTGCGCGCCGTACTGGCCGAGACGGTCTTCAGTCTTTCCGAGCCGGAACTGATCGAGACGGCACGGGCGTTGGAGACGGCGGGTGCGCTGCCGGGCGGGGCGTTGCCGGTCGAGCTGCCCGAGGAACTCGCCGCGGTGTGGGCGGTGCGCGACGAGAGCGCCGAGTCGCACCGGGCCGCGTACACGGGTCTGTCCCGCCGGGTCCGGCTCCCCGACCCCACGCTGCACGACGCACTGTACGAGCGGCACATGTCCCCGGCCGCCTGGTCCCCGTACCCCGACGCCGCCGAGGTGCTGCAAACACTCCGCGAGCGCGGGATCGGGGTCGGCATCGTCAGCAACATCGGCTGGGACCTGCGCCCGGTGTTCCGCGAGCACGGCCTCGACCCCTACGTGGACGCGTACGTCCTGTCGTACGAACACGGTGTCCAGAAGCCGGATCCACGGCTGTTCTCCGCCGCCTGCTCGGCGCTCGGCGCCGATCCACGGGACGTACTGATGGTCGGCGACAGCCGCCCCGCGGACGGTGGCGCGAGCGCGCTGGGCTGCCGGGTTCACTTCGTGGACCATGTGCCGTGCGCCGAGCGACCGGACGCGCTGCTGCCGGTGCTGGACCTGATGGACCGGCCCGCCCCCGGTTCACCGTCGTAGGGAGGAAAACGCCGCCCGCCTGAGACGATCCCCCGCGTCGCCCCAGACGGACGGCAGCCCTGAACGGACCCGCGCAGAAGCCGGGCCCTACCGCGTTGAGTATAGTTGGCTGGCAGCCAGTCAACGCAGGAGTTACAGCATGTCCCCGCGCAGCGCCTCGGTCAATGAAGAGTTGCGCCGACGTTCCCGGGAGCGGCTCCTGCAGGCCGCGGTCGAGCTGGTCGGCGAGCACGGCTTCGAGGCCACGACCCTGGGTGACATCGCGGACCGGGCGGGTTCGGCACGCGGACTGGTGTCGTACTACTTCCCCGGCAAACGCCAGCTGGTGCAGTCCGCGGTGCACCGGCTGATGCACCGGACGCTGCAGGAGGCCCTGGAGCGCGAGCCGCGCACCGAGGACGGCCGGGAGCTGCTGGCCAGGGCCATCGACGCGATCCTGGGGCTGGCCCGCGACCGGCCCGTGCTGATGCGGCAGCACATGGCCGGGCTCCTGCAGGCCCAGGGGTTCGTGCAGTGCCCGGAGCAGCAGCGCCTGTCGGAGCTGCTCAGAGACACCGTCGCCCGGTACGGCTCCCAGGACGTCGCGACCGACTACCCGATGCTGCGCGCGCTGCTCATGGGCGCCGTGTACGCGGCGCTGATCCCCGGAGTGCCGATGGAGATCCCCGTCCTGCGGGCGGAGCTGTTCAAGCGCTACCGGCTCGACTGGGAGCTGGGCATGCCGCCGGGGACGGAGCCGCCCGGCAGCACGTACGAGAAGGACCTGTCGCGCTTCTTCGCGACGAACGACCGGCCGGAGTGAGAGGACCGGGCCGTCAGCGCCGTGCGTGACCGGGCGTCAGCAGGCCCGCGTCCCGCGCCCGGGCGATGAGCCGGAGCGACCCGCGGCGACTGCGCCCGGTCGCGCACATCACCGCGAGGACGGGGTCGAGCCCCTCGTCCCGGGCGGCGCGGTACTTCTCCGCGACGAGCCGGCGCCCCTCGACACCCCGCGGCCATGTGGGGCGGGCACGGCTCGGGCCGAGCGGCCTGGCGTGGCAGATGCCGTACGCCGTCCCCGTCCCGGCAACCGTCTCCCCGGCGGCGTTCCTCTCCGCCCCGGCCCTCGTCTTCACGCCGCACGCCTCGAACAGCGGTGTCTCGATCCAGTCGGCGAGGACCGTCAGGTCGGCCAGGGAGAGGGCGGGCTGGGCCCTGACGTCCTCGATGGAGACGCTTGCCCCGCTCACCACGGCCAGTGCGTCGACCCGGGCGCCGTCGGCGAAGGCCAGCAGGACATGGAACCAGGACGTGCGCTCCCCGCGCTCCCGCACCGCCCACGCGGGCTGGACGGTCACCGCGCCGTCCGCCGCACAGCGGGCGGAAAGATTAAGAAAGGATGCGTCTAGCACACACGGAACGTAACCGCATGATCACAATCCATACGAATGGACACGCGTCCACATCACCCGCCTGCACCCTGTCAGCGGAGCCCTCGCGGTGCAATGCTGGAGCCATCAGCGATCTCCTCCGGCCTTCCGGGGAAGGGGTTCCGCCGTGCTGCGTGTCGCCGTTGTCGGCTCCGGGCCGAGCGGGTGCTACACCGCCCAGAGCCTGATCCAGCAGGACTCCGAGGTGCGGGTCGACGTCCTGGACCGCCTGCCGTGCCCGTACGGTCTGGTGCGCTACGGCGTGGCACCGGACCACGAGAAGATCAAGTCGCTGCAGGGAAACCTGCGGACGGTCCTGGAGCACGACCGGGTGAGGTTCCTCGGTGGCGTGCAGATCGGCGGCACCCGCGGGCTGCCGGTGGACCGGCTGCGGGAGCTGTACCACGCGGTGGTGTACTGCGTGGGCGCCGCGACCGACCGGCACCTGGGCATTCCCGGCGAGGATCTGCCGGGCAGCTGGTCGGCGACCGAGTTCGTGTCCTGGTACAGCGCGCATCCCGACTCCCGGCCCGAGGACTTCGTCCACGAGGTCAGGTCGGCCGTGGTCATCGGCGTGGGCAATGTCGCGGTCGACGTGACGCGGATGCTGGCCCGCGGGGCGGCGGAGCTGAACCCCACCGACATGCCGCAGGCGGCGCTGACCACATTGGCCGCGAGCCGGGTGACCGACGTGCACATGGTGGGCCGGCGCGGCCCCTCGCAGGCCCGCTTCACCACCAAGGAGCTGCGCGAGCTGGGCGGCCTGCCCGACACCGAAGTCGCCGTCGACCGGGTCGAGTTGGCGCTGGACCCGGCCTACGCCGACCCGTCGGGACTGCCCGCGCCGCAGCGCCGCAACGTGGAGGTGCTGCGCGGCTGGGCGGACCGGCCGCCCGGGGACGCGGCACGCCACATCGGGCTGCGCTTCTTCCTGCGCCCCGTCGAACTCCTCGCCGAGGAAGGGCGGGTGGGCGCGGTGCGCTTCGAGCGGACCGCGCCGGACGGGCACGGCGGGGTGACCGGCACGGGTCACTTCGAGGACATCGAGGCGCAGTTGGTGCTGCGCTCGGTGGGATATCGCGGAGTGCCCCTGGCAGGGCTGCCGTTCGACCCGCGCACCGGCACCGTGCCGAACGAGGAAGGCCGCGTCGTGCGCGACGGCCTCGCCTCCCCGGGCGAGTATGTGTCCGGGTGGATCAAGCGCGGTCCGACCGGCGTCATCGGCACCAACCGCCCCTGCGCCAAGGAGACCGCGACGTCCCTGCTGGCGGACGCCCCCGTGCTCGAACGCCGGGACGTGCCGGCGGACCCCGTCACGGCACTGAAGGCTGCGGGGATCGAGCCGGTGGCGTGGGCGGGCTGGCAGGCCATCGAGCGGGCCGAGGCGGAACTCGGGGCGTCGCTGGGCCGCAGCGTGGTCAAGCTGGCCGACTGGGACTCGCTGCTGACGGCGGCACGGACGACGGCCGGGTAGCCAGGCCGGTTCGCCCTGTACGCGGCCCGGTCGCGGAGACCGTGCCGGCTCAGCCGCCGCCCCCGAGGCGGACCGCCTGACTGTCGGCGGCGGCGAGGAGGCTGTCGAGAAACCCCGGGAAGAGCCGCTCCAGGTCCCCCCTGCGCAGGCCGTTCATCTTGGCCGTGCCCCGGTAGACCTGCCGGATCACTCCGCTCTCACGCAGCACCCGGAAGTGGTGCGTGGTCGTGGACTTGGTGACCGGCAGGTCGAAGTGCGAACACGAGAGCTCACCGCCGTCGGTGGCGAGATCGCGCACGATCTGCAGCCGCAGCGGATCGGAGAGCGCGTGCAGCACGGCCTCCAGACGGATCTCGTCGCAGCTCGGATGCGGAAGCGCGCGACTGGTCGCGTCGGTGCTACTGGTCACGGCGGCGGCTCCACTTCGGCTGATCGGCACCTTCATTGTACGAGAACCATCGTAGTTTGACATCAACCGTACTACGATGCCTATCGTACGAGCCTGCCACTGGCCCCCGCGACGAATGGAGTCCGCCGTGAGCGCACTCTTCGAGCCCTGCACCCTGCGCGAAGTGACCATCCCGAACCGGGTCTGGATGCCCCCGATGTGCCAGTACTCGGCCGCCCCCGAGGGCCCGCTGACCGGTGCCCCGCACGACTGGCACTTCGCCCACTACGCGGCCCGCGCGACCGGTGGCGCCGGTCTGATCGTCGTCGAGGCCACGGCCGTCTCTCCCGAGGGCCGGATCTCGCCGTACGACCTGGGCCTCTGGAACGACACCCAGGCCGAGGCGTTCCGCCGGATCACGGGCTTCCTGGCCGCGCAGGGCACCGTGCCCGCGGTCCAGCTCGCGCACGCCGGCCGCAGGGCCTCCACGGACCGGCCCTGGAAGGGCGGCGCCCCGCTCGGCCCGGAGGCACACGGCTGGCAGCCGCTGGCGCCGAGCCCCGTCGCGTTCGACGACAGGCACCCGGTGCCGGACGAGTTGACGGTGGACCAGATCAGGGCGATCGTCGAGCAGTTCGCGGCCGCCGCCCGCCGCGCCCTCGACGCCGGTTTCGAGATCGTCGAGATCCACGGCGCCCACGGCTATCTGATCAGCGAATTCCTCTCCCCGCACTCCAACCACCGCACCGACGCATACGGCGGCTCGTACGAGAACCGCACCCGTTTCGCCCTGGAGGTCGTCGACGCCGTACGGGCGGTGTGGCCCGACGACAAGCCGCTGTTCTTCCGCATCTCCGCGACCGACTGGCTGGAGGAGAACGGCTGGTCCCCGGACGACACGGTCCGCTTCGCGGGCGAACTGCACACCCACGGCATCGACCTGCTCGACGTCTCCAGCGGTGGCGCCTCCGGCGTCCGCATCCCCGTCGCCCCCGGCTACCAAGTCCCCTTCGCCGCCCGGGTGAAGGCCGAGACCTCGATGCCGGTCGCCGCCGTGGGCCTGATCACGGATGCCGAGCAGGCGGCCAAGATCGTGGCCAACGGCGAGGCGGACGCGGTACTGCTGGGCCGCGAGCTGCTCCGCAACCCGTCCTGGCCGCGGCTGGCGGCACGTGAGCTCGGGGGCGAAGTGCGGGTGCCGGAGCAGTATCACCGGTCGGTGTGACATGCGCGCTATAGGCGGCTCAGCATGAGGGAGAGCGCATTCGTGGCGTCACTGCGGTTCTGCGCCGGGGTGCCGCCGCGGGTGACGTACGTCTGCACCAGGTAGCGCCCTTTGCGGCCGGTGAGATACGTGTAGTACGCGTCCGCCGGCCGGCCGTTCTCGTCGGCGACCAGGTGGCCCTCCTCCCCCACCACCTCGTCGAAGCCCTTCAGCCGCGGGACGTCGACCGCGTGGACGCCTTCCCATCTCGCCTTGCTCCCGGCTTCCTTCTCCATCGGGCACCGCTGTACGTCCGAGCGCAGCCGAGCCACGTCCGCCTGAGCGGAGCTCGCGTTCCGGTAGACCACGACCGTCGAGTTCGCATAGACCGTCCTGTCCTCCTTCCTGACGCTGCGCTGCAGCACGGCCAGTGCGTTCGCGATCGGCTGAGTCACGTAATTGCAGTCGGGATCGGTCACGCCCTCGGACTTCTCCTCGTTCTCGTAGGGATCGCTCCGGGTGAAACCGGATCCCCAGTCCGCGGGGGTCAGTGCCACGCGTCTCGTGAGCTCGCGAGCCGACGCGGCGGTGCTGGCGTCCTGTTTCGTGCCGCCTTCACCACCCCTGGACATCGCGAACACCACCGCGATGCCGACGACGGCGAGCACCGCGACGACGAGCGCGGGCACGCCACGCCACCAGGGTCGCCGAGCAGCAGAAGGGCGAGGAGGCGGGGGCGGCGGCGGTTCGGGCTCCGACGCTCCGTGCAGCGGACCGGGCGGCGGGCCGGACGGCGGTTGAGCGCTCACATGCGTCCTCTACCACCCGTGAGGCGAAGGCCGCGCCGCCGGACGGAGAGATCACCTGACTGACCGGGCCAGCTCCCGCTGATAGTCCGCATACGCGGTGCGCAGGGCCTCGCCCGGCCAGTCGGCGGGCAGGAGCCCGGGAGGCAGGACGGGGTCGGTGAGCAGATGGCGTACGACCGCGGCGAAGGCGGTCAGCAGATCGGCCGGACGGTGGGACCCGGCGACATGGGCGAGCAGCGCACGGGCGGTGTCGGCCCAGGCGTCGAGCGGCCACAGGCGGGCGGCCAGCTCGTGCGCGGAACCATCGGGGCGGGCGCCGTAGGACTGGGCCACCCGCTCCAGGTCGTCCGGCAGGGAGCGGACCAGGTTGGCGGGCCGTAGCCACACGCCCTCGCGGAGTTCGGCCAGGCGCAGGGCGGTCAACCGGGCGCGCAGCTCGGCGCGTTCGGCGGGGCCGCGGCCGGTCGCCGTGATCACCACCATCTCCCAGTCGCCCTCCCACGCGCGCGTGCGGGGGTGCAGCGCCTCGTCCTGGCGGCGCTGGCGGGCCAGCAGCCGGTCGCTGAGCCCGTAGACGGCGTCCGTGCGCCGCAGGTCACCGACGGCCACCATCCTGCTGAGCGCGGCCCTCAGGGTGGAGCCTCCGACACCGAAGGGCTCCACCAGCCGCACGAGGTCCTTCACCGGAAGCTCCGGCGGATGCGTGCCCAGCAGCAGGCTCAGCACGACCGATCGCGCGGACAGCGGCCGCAGGTCGGCCTCGCCGGGCTGCACTGACACGTTCATCCGCATGGGCACGTACTGTACGTGCGCCTTCTTGTTGCATCATTGCTACAACCGCAGGAAGAGTGCAACATGGCTGCATGGTCTCGACACCCGCACGGCCTCAGCCGCAGTACGCCACCCACGACGTCACCAACCAGGCCTCTCCCCTGGCGCCCTACGACGCCTCCGAGGACCCGGCCCTCCTCGAAGGGCTGCGCCGCGAGGGGGCCGGCTGGGCCGAGGAGGAGGTACGGCGCCTCGGCCTGAGCGCCGGCAGCGCCCAGGCGCAGGAGTGGGGTGAACAGGCCAACCGGCACGAGCCCGAGCTGCGCACGCACGACCGGTACGGCAACCGGATCGACGAGGTGGAGTTCCACCCCAGCTGGCACCACCTGATGCGGGTCGCGGTCGCCGAGGGTCTGGCCGGCGCGCCGTGGGCGGACGCCCGGCCGGGCGCCCACGTCGCCCGTACCGCGGGCGGGCTGGTGTGGGGTCACACCGAGGCCGGCCACGGCTGTCCGACGTCGATGACGTACGCGGCCGTCCCCGCGCTGCGCGCCCAGCCGGAGCTCGCCAAGGTCTACGAACCGCTGCTCACCAGCCGCGAGTACGAGCCGGGGCTGCGGGTGCCCACCGAGAAGCGGGGGCTGCTCGCGGGCATGGGCATGACGGAGAAGCAGGGCGGCTCCGACGTCCGTACGAACACCACGGTGGCCACGCCCACCGCCGAGCCCGGTGTGTACACCCTGCGCGGGCACAAGTGGTTCACGTCGGCGCCCATGTGCGATGTGTTCCTGCTGCTGGCCCAGGCTCCGCAGGGACTGTCCTGCTTCCTGGTGCCGCGCGTCCTGCCCGACGGCACCCGGAACACCTTCCGTATCCAGCGGCTGAAGGACAAGCTGGGCAACCGGTCCAACGCCTCCTCCGAGCCGGAGTTCGACGGGACCGTGGCCTGGCTGGTGGGTCCCGAGGGCCGGGGCGTGAAGACGATCATCGAGATGGTCAACTGCACCCGGCTGGACTGTGTGATGTCCTCGGCGACGCTGATGCGCAAGACGCTCGTCGAGGCGGGCCACCATGCGCGGCACCGCAGCGCGTTCGGCGCCCGGCTGATCGACCAGCCGCTGATGCGAAACGTCCTGGCCGATCTCGCGCTGGAGTCGGAGGCCGCCACCACGCTCACGCTGCGGCTCGCCGGGGCGGCCGACCGGGCGGTGCGCGGGGACGCCGGGGAACAGGCCTTCCGGCGGATCGCGACCGCCGTCGGCAAGTACTGGGTCACCAAGCGGGGCCCGGCCTTCACGGCGGAGGCCCTGGAGTGCCTGGGCGGCAACGGCTATGTCGAGGACTCGGGCATGCCCCGCCACTACCGCGAGGCACCCCTGCTGTCGATCTGGGAGGGGTCGGGGAACGTCAACGCGCTCGACGTGCTGCGGGCGCTCGGCCGCGAGCCCGCCACCGCGGAGGCCCTGTTCGCCGAACTCGCTCTGGCACAGGGGGCGGACGCACGGCTGGACGCGGCCGTGGCCCGGCTGAAGGACCGACTGGCCGAAACCGATCAGACCGGCGCCCGCCGGCTGGTGGAACTGATGGCCCTGGCCCTTCAGGCTTCCCTACTGGTGCGGCACGCTCCACCCGCAGTCGCCGACGCCTTCTGCGCGAGCCGGCTCGGCGGCGACTGGGGGCACTCCTTCGGCACGCTGTCCGGCGCGGCCGACCTCGACGCGATCCTGGAGCGGGCGCTGCCCGGCGGAAACTGATCCCTCCCGCCGGGCGCACGCTCCGTGGCCGGTGACAGCCGACGGATCGCACACAGTCGCCACCCGACTCCGCTTCGTTGTCAGTGCCGTGGTGCAGACTCGCGATCAGGTGGCAATCGCCGGGGGAGGACAACGTGTTCACGGGGATCGACGAGGTCGACTGGGCTTCGCTGCGGCACGCGTACGGCAGCGCGGAGGACGTGCCCGCGCTGCTGCGGGGACTCGCCTCCGCGGACCCGGCCGAGCGGGAGATCGCGCTCGACGGGATGTACGGCTCGGTGCACCACCAGGGGAACGTGTACGACTCGACGCTGGCCTGCGTGCCGTTCCTGTTCGGCCTCATGGCCCGCGCGGAGGTACCCGACCGGGGCGGCATAGTCGAGCTGCTGGTGAGCATCGGCGAGGAGTGCGCCGCGCCCGGCCACGCACCTGCGGACACCGTGGTGCGCGCGGGAGCGGAGGCCTTCGTCGCGCTGGCCGGGGACCCGGACGCGGGGGTGCGGCGGGCGGCGCCCGGGGCGCTCGTACGGTTCCTGGACGAACCGGCACGCGTGCTGGACGTGTTGCGGCAGCGGCTCACGGTCGAGCGGGACGGCCGGGTGCTGCTCGCCGTGACCGAGGGCCTCGGCCAGTTCGTACGGCGCCACCCCGGGCACGCCGCCGCGGCGGTGGACCTCCTGACCGCGCAGAGCGCTCCGCCGTACCACCCCGGCCTGCGGCTCGCCGCGCTCGGCCAGCTCGCGCTCGGCGCGCCGGACCGGCTCCCGGCCGATCTGGTCCCCACCGTGGTACGGCTCCTCAGGGACAGGTCCGAGCAGCGCCGCGGCGGGCCGGACCGGGCCGAGACGGACACGCTCGTCGGCCGGATACGGCGCCTGCGCCCGTCGGACGAGGAGGGCTCGCACCTGCTGCGGACGCTCCACACCGCCCTCGGCGGCCGGGTGACCGACCGGACCGCCCTGCTCAGCGGGCAGTTGACCAGCCCGGACCCGATCGACCGGTGCAACGCGGTGTGGATGTCGGCGGCGCTGTTCCGCGAGTGGCGCGCCGACCATTCCGAACCGGTCGCGCTGATCGGCGCGCAGCTGTGGGCGGAGCAGGACCAGTTGCGGGACGCCTCGGTGTCCGTTCTGTCGGAGCTGTTCGAGCTGGCCGCGCCCGCCGCCGACGACCTCGCCGCGCTGCTGACCGAGCGGCCCGGACTGCGGGTCAACCGGTGGGAGCGCGGGGCTCCGACGCTGGGCGGCCCGCTCAAGGCCCTCGCCAGAAGCGGTGATCCGCGGGCGGTGCCGCTGCTGGCCGAGGTGCTCGCGGGGCCGGTCGTACCCGACGACCTCGGACATGTGATCGTCCATCTCGGCGGGTCCGCGGCTCCGCTGGCGCCCGCGCTGCGCCGCGGGCTCGGCCGGGTGGCCCTCGACTCCCCCGACGTCACCGACCGTGCCGTACCGCTGCTCTCGGCGCTCCGGGCCCTGGGCCACTCCGAGGCCGTCGGGGAGGTGCTGCGGCTGCTGCGGGGCACGCCGGGCGGCCCCGGTCCCCGGGAGGCCGTGGCGGCGCACGCGGTCCGCACGCTGGGGTCGTTCGGGCCGGCCGCGCGCGTGGCGGTGCCGGACCTGCGGGGGTTGCTGAACACCGGGTGCGCGGCCGTGGCGGCGGGGGCGCTGTGGTCGGTGGAGGGGGACGCTTCCGCCGTACTCCCCGTTCTCTTACGGGAGTTG
This sequence comes from Streptomyces sp. NPDC050625, assembly GCF_040654755.1. Classification (NCBI taxonomy): domain Bacteria; kingdom Bacillati; phylum Actinomycetota; class Actinomycetes; order Kitasatosporales; family Streptomycetaceae; genus Streptomyces; species Streptomyces sp. NPDC050625. The sequence goes on along the minus strand of NZ_JBFAIQ010000025.1, from coordinate 96,773 downwards.
ACGCACGAACAGTCCGGCCGCCGACGCGCCGCCGCCGCGGAGCTGGCCCGCCTCGGTCCCGAGGCCCGCCCCGCGCTGCCCGCGCTGCGCCGCATGACCGGGTCGGACCGGCTCCGGGAGCGGATGTCCGCCGCGTACGCCCTCTGGCACAACGCCGGTGACCCCGAGCCCGTGCTCCCCGTCCTGCGTTCCGCCTGGACGGAGAACCCCCGCACACGCGGCACGACGGCCGCGCTCCTCACCGAGATGGGCCCCGCGGGTGCGCCCCTGTGGGACCTGGTGACCACGGAACTCGCCAGCCCCCGCCGCCACACGGCCCGAGCGGGCGGCTACGGCAACCACGACATCCTGAAGGACGAGAGGTTGCTCAGGAGGTGCCACGAGGTGGTGGGGGACAGGTAGGGGGCGCCGGGACGGGACGCGCACGGCGGTGCCGGGCGGGCGGCACACCGCACAGTCCGGCTGACCGGGATCAGCCCGTCATCCGGCCCCACTGGGGGCCCAGGCGGGCCCACTCCGTGTCCCATCGGTCCATGCGGCGGCGTTCCAGCCGGCCGCGCAGGGCGCGGCCGGCCACGAAGGGGACGACCGCCGCGCTCACGCCGCCCAGGGTGCCTATCAGGCCGGCGCGGAGGTGGGCCTGGGAGGCGGTGGCGGGTCTGGTGACGAGGTGGCCCTGCGGGTCCGTCCAGACGGTGACCGGTGTGCCGGCCCCGCTGCCGGCCGCGACCCGTGCCTGGCCGGTGTGCAGGGAGCCGTCGGCCACGGTCCAGCGCACCTTCGCCCACACCCGCTCGCCGCCCCCGGCGCCGCTGTCGGACGCGGCGGATCCCGGCGCCTTTCCGATGACCCGCGCCACGACGGGCCGCCACTCCAGGCGTTCCCGGGCCAGCCCGTGCTCGACGGTGCGGGCCGTCACCAGACCGGCGAGCACCCCGGCCAGGACGGTGAGCCCCCAGGCGCCGAGCAGCACCCAGGCCTCCACCATGTCGGCACGACGCCTGAGCGGGTTGCGCCGCCAGCGCCACAGCCACACCTTCGGACCACGGAACGCCTTCAACGGCATCCTCCTCGACGAGCGCACGGACAGGCCGGACCGCCCTCCCATACGGGAGAGGTCCTCTCGTTGCTCAGGGCGAGCCCCCGTCCCGACGGTCGCACGAGAGTCGCCGCTCGCGCAGGCTTCTGCCGCAAGGTGCGCTCCGGAATTCCGCGACAGGCCGACACCAGCCCTCCGACCTGCGACGACGTGGTTCCCATGGGTCGTTGTCAGTGCCGGGGTGCACACTGGCCGATGTCTGAAAACTGTCTGCGACAAAGACGTCCCGGAGGTGGTCGGCATGACCGAGGTACTGCTCGCCGTGGGCACCCGGAAGGGTCTGTTCATCGGGCGGCGGCGAGGAGGGTCCTGGGAGTTCGACGAGAGTCCCTACTTCAACGCCCAGGCCGTGTATTCGGTGGCCCTCGACACCCGCGGCAGCACCCCGCGGCTGCTGGCCGGGGGCGACAGCGCGCACTGGGGTCCGTCCGTCTTCCACTCCGACGACCTGGGCCGCACCTGGACCGAGCCGTCCCGGCCGGCCGTCAAGTTCCCCCAGGACACCGGCGCCTCGCTGGAGCGGGTCTGGCAGCTGCACCCGGCCGCCGCCGAGCCGGACGTGGTCTACGCCGGCACGGAACCGGCCGCCCTGTACCGCTCGGAGGACCGGGGGGAGAGCTTCGAGCTGGTGCGTCCCCTGTGGGAGCACCCGACCCGCTCCCAGTGGGTGCCGGGCGGCGGCGGTGAGGGCCTGCACACGGTGCTCACCGACGCGCGCGACCCGAATGCCGTGACCGTGGCCGTCTCCACGGCCGGGGTGTTCCGCACCACGGACGGCGGGGCGAGCTGGGTGCCGTCCAACTCCGGTGTCTCCGCGGTGTTCCTGCCGGATCCGAACCCGGAGTTCGGCCAGTGCGTGCACAAGGTCGCCAGGGACGCGGGCAACCCGGACCGGCTGTATCTGCAGAACCACTGGGGTGTGTACCGCAGCGACGACGCGGGCGCGCACTGGACCGACATCGGCGAGGGCCTGCCGTCGACGTTCGGTTTCGCGGTGGCCGCCCATCCGCACCGCGCCGACACGGCGTACGTCTTCCCGATCAACGCCGATGCCGACCGGGTGCCCGCCGACCACCGCTGCCGGGTCTTCCGCACGGCGGACGCGGGCAAGAGCTGGGAGCCGCTGTCAGCCGGGCTGCCGACGGAGGACCACTACGGCACGGTGCTCCGGGACGCCCTGTGGACGGACGACACGGACCCGGCGGGCGTGTATTTCGGCAACCGCAACGGCGAGGTGTACGCCTCGGCGGACGACGGCGACAGCTGGCAGCAGCTGGCCTCTCATCTGCCGGACGTGCTGTGCGTGCGGGCCGCGGCCGTCGGATGAGGTCAACTCCCGCAAGGAAAGGAGGTTCCGGTCATCCGGGCCGACGGTTCGGTCAACCTCGGTCGGACTGTGGCCACCGCTTGATCGTCACCCTGTGTACGGCAGTAGGGTGACGCCCGTGGCACCACGACCTTTGCATGAAATCGTCGAAGCGGGCTGGGCGAAGGCCCTGGAACCCGTCGCCGGACGGATCGCCGAGATGGGCGACTTCCTGCGCACGGAGATCTCCGCCGGACGCACCTACCTGCCGGCCGGAGCGAACGTTCTGCGGGCCTTCCAACAGCCGTTCGACGACGTACGCGTCCTGATCGTCGGCCAGGACCCGTACCCGACACCGGGACACGCGGTGGGGCTGTCGTTCTCCGTCGCGCCCGAGGTCCGTCCGCTGCCGCCCAGCCTGATCAACATCTTCCGGGAGCTGAACACCGATCTGGGCCTGCCGCAGCCGTCCAACGGTGATCTGACGCCATGGACGCAGCAGGGTGTGCTGCTGCTCAACAGGGCGCTCACCACGGCCCCGCGCAGCCCGGGGGCGCATCGCGGCAAGGGCTGGGAGGAGGTCACCGAGCAGGCCATCCGCGCGCTGGCCGGGCGCGGCAAGCCGCTGGTGTCCATCCTGTGGGGACGCGACGCCCGTAATCTGCGGCCGCTCCTCGGCTCCCTGCCGTCGGTGGAGTCCTCCCATCCCTCGCCCATGTCGGCCGACCGCGGCTTCTTCGGCTCGCGCCCGTTCAGCCGGGCCAATGACTTCCTGATCCAGCAGGGGGGACAACCGGTGGACTGGCGCCTGCCGTGACCGGCGGCACGGCGGACGGATCCGGCTTCCTGGCCGTCGACTCGGGGGGCTCCGGCCTCCGTGCCGTGGTCGGCGTCGCCGGCCGGGAGCCGTCGGCCCAGCGGGCGTCCGGGGAGCCGGTGCGCACTGGTGCGCGGGGGATCGATCCCGGCCATCTGCTGGAGCAGCTCCTGCCCATGGTCCGTGCCCTGGTCGCCAAGACCGGGGTGAGCCGCCTGGACACGGCTGTCGTGGGCGCCGCGGGGTTCGCCACCCTGGGCGAGGCACTGCGCGCCGAACTGCCGGGTGCGCTGGCCCGGGAGCTCGGCGTGCGGACCGTCGCGCTCGCCGCCGACGCCGTCACGGCCTATGCCGGCGCCCTGGGACCGCGCCCGGGTGCCGTGGTCGCCGGCGGCACGGGGCTGGTGGCGATCGGCACCGACCTGACGTGCTGGCGTCGGGCGGACGGCTGGGGTCATCTGCTGGGCGACTGCGGGAGCGGGGCCTGGATCGGGCGGGCCGGTCTGGAGGCGGCGCTGCGCGCCCACGACGGGCGGGACGGCGGCTCCGTACGGCTGCTGACGTGCGCCGAGGAGCAGTTCGGCCCCGTGACGGGCCTGCCGGGTCTGCTCTACCCGCGTTCCGACCGGCCCGCGGTCCTCGCCTCCTTCGCGCCCCGGGTGGCCGACTGTGCGGACGGGGACCCGGTCGCGGCCGGCATCCTGCGTGCGGCGGCCCGGCACATGGCCGAGTCCGCCGCCGCGGTGTGCCCCGCGGCGGGTGAGCCACGGATCGCTCTCACCGGTGGCCTGTTCAAGATGGGTGACCCGCTGCTCGTACCCCTCGCCGAGGAGTTGGCGAGACGGCTGCCGCACGCGCTGCGGGTCCCGGCCGAGGGGGACCCGTTGCACGGCGCCGTGCGGGTCGCGACCGACCTTGCGACGGGTCGGCTCACTCTGCCGAGTGAAGAGACGATGTTGTACATCGTGACCGGAAAAGGTGATTGATCCGCTTGGTGGGGCAACTGTCCATCACGCGCCCCGATCACTTCTGATTCACGCGTAACTCATCAGACAAAACCGGACGGATACCGCTCACCTGCCCCCTCCCCGAACAGAGGAGCCCAGGAAGCCACTAACATGCGGCTCCATGAGCTCCCCCACTGGGCCCGCGTCCGGCCTGCCAGTACGAATGCCGCGACCCCGCCAGCCCGGACGGCACCGCCGCCCCGAACCGCTGGTGGCTCCCGAGGGCGCGCCCGCGCTCGTCCTCGCGGTGCCCGGTACGCCGAGCGCCGCCACGCGCAGCCTCGCCGAGGAGGTCGTGAGCATCGCCCGCTCCGAGCTGCCCGGCCTGGATGCCCGGATCGGCTACCTGGACGGGGACGATGCCGAGTTCCCCACCCTCCGGTCCGTCCTGACGCACGCCGCCGAGGAGCGCACCGCCCGCTACGAGCAGGCCGTCGCCGCCGGTGCCGAGGTCAAGGAGCCCGACGGCCCGGTCGCCGTCGTCGTCCCGCTGCTGGCCAGTCCGGACAGCGCGCTGCTGCGCCGGGTGCGCCAGGCCGTCATGGACAGCCGGATCGCCGCCGACCTGACCGATGTCCTCGGCCCGCACCCGCTGCTCGCCGAGGCGCTGCACGTGCGGCTGTCCGAGGCGGGTCTCGCCCGCGCCGACCGCGCCCGTCTGTTCACGGTGGCGACCGCCGCCGACGGCATCATCCTCGCCTCCGTGGGCGGCGACGAGGCCGTGCAGGCGGCCGGGATCACCGGCATGCTGCTCGCCGCGCGGCTTGCCGTGCCGGTGATGGCGGCGGCCCTGGACCAGGACGGTGCGATCACCTCCGTCGCCGAGCAGCTGCGGTCCTCGGGCTCGCAGCAGCTGGCGCTGGCGCCGTACCTGATCGGCCCCGAGATAGACCCGGGCCTGCTGGAGGCGGCCGCCGCCGAGGCCGGCTGCGCGACCGCCGAGGCGCTGGGCGCGTACCCGGCGATCGGCAAGCTCGCCCTGGCCAAGTACACGACGGCGCTGGGCATCGCCCCGCAGCAGCCGCAGGGCACGCCGGTCCGCTGACGCCGCACGGCACCTGTAGGACACAGGGCCCGTTCCCGGGACGGGGCGGGCCCTTCGCCTTGTGCGGTGAGGCGGGCGGGGCCGGCGAGGCCGGGCGGCGGGCTCAGCCGAAGACCACGCAGGAGGCCGCGGGTACCGCCACCGAGCCGTCGTAGCGCGGCATGCCGGTCAGCGGATCGACGGCGAACCAGGTCACCTCCCCGGAGCGCTCGTTGGCCGCGTAGAGGAAACCGCCGGACTGGGCGAGGGCACGGGGCCAGTGGCCGCCGCAGGGGACGGTGCCGGTCAGCCGCAGCCCCTCCCCGTCGACCGCGAACACCGACAGGACGTCCTCGCCGCGGGTCGCGGTCCACACGAAGCGTCCGTCGGGCGAGACGACGATGCCGGAGGGGTAGGCGTCGCCGGCCGGAGCGCCGGGCAGCACCGGGGTCTCGGTCAGCGGCTTCAGGGAGCCGCGTTCCGCGTCCCAGCGGCAGACGGTGACGGTCGGGGTGAGTTCGTTGACGACGTAGGCGTATCCGCCGCCGGGATGGAAGGCCAGGTGGCGGGGGCCGGAGCCGGGGCGCAGGGCGAACTCGCGGTGCACCGCCAGGGTGCCGCCGTGCAGGGTGCAGACCCGGACCGAGTCGGTGCCGAGGTCGACGCTGACCGCCCAGCGGCCGCTGGGGTCCGGCTGCACCTGGTGGGCGTGCGGCCCGCGCTGGCGTCGCTCGTGCGGACCCGATCCGGTGTGCTGGAGCAGCCCGGAGGCGGCCTGGGCGAGGGTGCCGTCGGGGCGGACGGGGACGGCGGTGATGCTGCCGGAGCCGTAGTTGGCGGTCAGGACGTGCCCGTCGAAGCGGCTGAGGTGGGTGGGCCCGCTGCCGCCGACCGGGACCGGCGGACCGGCGAGCCGTGGTTTGTCGTCGTGGACGTGGTAGGCGGCCACCGCGCCGTCGGCGGTCTCGCTGACCGCGTACAGGGTGCGCCCGCCGGGCGCGAGCGCGAGGTACGACGGGTCGGGGACACCGTCGACGCTCTCCAGGAGGGCCAGGGCGCCGCTGTGCGGGTGGACCGCCGCCGTGACGACCCCGGGTCCGCCCGCCGCCGTGAACGACCCGATGAACGCCCTTTGCCGCCTGCCGCCGTCTGCCACCGCTGTCCCCTCTCGGTACGAGCCAGTACGAGCCGGTACGGGGCCGACGGTAGCAGTTTGCGGTCTAGACCAAGGCCTTCGGGTCGGCGCGTCTCAGGCGCCGACCAGCGGTGAACCCGCCGGGGTGCGCAGGGGCTCGGCGAGTTCGGAGAGGGCGCGTTCCACGCCGTGCAGGTGGGCGAGGGCGGGTTCCGCGGGCGGTTCGGCGGGGCAGGTGATGTGCTCCGAGCCCCTGGTGAGCGCCTCGACGGCCGCTTCGACGCGCCAGCAGGCGGCGGCCAGCCGGGCGTCGTGGGAGGCCTCCGGATCGGCCGCGACGGCGACCAGGCCGCGGATCTCCCGGGCGCAGTCGTCCAGCAGGGTGAGGACCCGGCGGGCGCGGCGCTTACGGCCGAGCATCGGGTTGAGCGGGTGCACGAGCGGCGCGACCGAGAGCCGTACCCGGCCGAGCAGCTGCTCCAGTTCGGCGACCCGTGGCGCCGGGTCCGCGGTGGGCGAGCCGGCGAGCCGGGCCGCGGCCTGCGCGGTGCACAGGTGCACGCAGCGCAGGGCGCGCTGGATCCAGGCGTCGGTGGTGAGGTGGGTGGTGACGGGCAGCACGAACAGCACGGCGAGTACGGCACCGAGGGCGCCGACGCCGGTCTCCGCGAGGCGCAGGGCGAGCAGGCCGGGGCTCAGGACGCCGAGGAGGCCGTAGAGCAGTTCGGCGAGCAGCGTCACCCAGAGCATCATCCAGGTGTAGGACACGGCGGCCGTGTAGAAGATGCCGAAGACGGCGACGGCGACGAGGACCGCGGTGGGGGCCGGGGCGCCGTGCACCGGGACGGCGATCAGCAGGCCGAGGCCGATGCCGATGACCGTGCCGAGCACCCGGCGGAAGCCCCGGACCAGCGTCTCGCCGCGCGAGGCGGTGTTCACGAAGATCCACCAAGTGGCGCCGACGGCCCAGTACCAGCGCTGTCCGGACACCAGGTGGCCCACGATCAGCGCGAAGCCGGCGCCCGCGGTCGCCTGGACGGCCTGCCGGGTGGTCACCCGGGCCAGGCCGGTGCCGGCGGGCGGGGCGGGCGCGGCCACCGGGGGCAGACGGCGCTCGTAGCACCACAGCCCGAAGCGCACCGCTGCCGCGGCGAGGACGGACAGCAGGACGGCGGCGTACAGCTCCGGCAGCTGTCCCGCGGTGGCGTGCAGGAACTGGGCGATGAAGAAGGTCATGAAGGCGAACACGCCGAGGCTGTGCCCGCGCGGCCCCCAGCGGCGCGCGTACACACCCGCGCCGACGACGGCGAGGAAGGCGAGGTCCCGCGCCACGGGGTGGTCGTGCAGCTCGGCCGCCGCGGCGAGCACCGGCAGGCCCACGGCGGGCAGCAGCGCAGTGGTGACTGCCTGCCCGCGGACGGTGGCGTCGGCGACCGTGAACAGGGCGAGCAGCGCGGCGAGCCCGCCCGTGACGGCGCCCGCGAGGGAGTGTCCGGCCAGGCCGCAGACGACCACCGCCAGTCCGATGCCGAGCACGGCCCGCGCGGCGAAACGCAGCCGCAGCCGCCCCGGGTCCGGAGCCACGAACACCCTCTTCAGCACTGCTTTCCCGCCCCCTGTGGACACTGGCACGAAAAAGGCGCCGCGGGATCCGCAGCGCCATCGACGCCTCCATGACAGCATCAACCGGTGCACTGGCTCAAGTCTCCTCCGCATCACTGAACCATTGGCACAACCGACGATGGTCGAGGACGTCCGGCTGCGGGCCAACGGACCAGGCCGGACGGCTCACCCGCACTGCTGTGAGCTGTGCCATTGGTACTGTCGTTGGTGATCATCGAAGGGACGAGGAGGCCGGCGCGCCATGGCCGTGGACGAGCTCGACACCCGCATCCTGCGACTGCTGCTGGAGCAGCCGCGTACCAGCGTGCGCGAGTACGCCCGCATCCTCGGCATCGCCCGCGGCACCCTGCAGGCCCGGCTGGACCGCCTGGAACGGGAGGGCGTGATCACCGGCACGGGTCCCGCCCTGTCCCCCGCGGCGCTGGGCCACCCGGTGCTGGCCTTCGTGCACATCGAGGTCACCCAGGGCCACCTCGACGACGTCGGGGACGCGCTGGCCGCCGTGCCGGAGATCGTCGAGGCCTTCTCGATCACGGGCGGCGGGGATCTGCTGACCCGGGTCGTGGCGCGGGACAACGCCCATCTCGAGGACGTGATCCAGAAGCTGATCAGCCTGCCGGGCGTGGTGCGCACCCGGACGGAAGTGGCGCTGCGCGAGCGCGTCGCACACCGGCTGCTGCCCCTGGTGGAGTCGGTCGGCCGGACGGCCGCGCGCAGCTGAAGGTTGGCATCCTGGACGCCATGAGCAAGCTCGGCCGACTCGGCACTGTCGCGGTCATCTTCGATCTCGACGGAACGCTCGTGGACAGCGAGCCCAACTACTACGAAGCGAGCCGGGAGACCCTCGCCGAGCACGGCGTGCGCGACTACAGCTGGGCGGACCACGAGAGCTACGTCGGGGTCAGCACCCTGGAGACGGTGATCATCTGGAAGCAGCGATACCGCCTGACCGCCCCGGTCGACGAACTGCTCGCCGCGACGAACCGACGCTATCTGAAGCTCGCCCGCACTCACACCCGCGTGTATCCGGAGATGCGCAAGTTCGTGGAGCTGCTGGCGGCCGAGGGCGTCCCGACGGCCGTGGCCTCGGGCTCCTCCCCCGAGGCCATCGAGGCGGTGCTGGCGGGCACGGGCCTGGACGCCCGGCTGCGCACGGTCGTCACGGCCGACGAGGTGCCTCGCGGCAAACCCGCGCCCGACATCTTCCTGGAGGCGGCCCGGCGTCTCGGGGTGGCCCCCGCGAACTGCGTGGTCCTGGAGGACGCGGCACCGGGCGCGGCGGCCGCGCACGCGGCGGGGATGCGCTGCATCGCGATCCCGTACGTCGCCGCACAGGCCGACGCCCCGGAGTTCGCCACCGCGGGGCTGCTCGTGCGGGGCGGCCAGGCCGAGTTCACGGCGCAGTCGGCATACGCGTGGCTCCTGGGCACGGGCGAGTCCTGACGGACGGCGTGCCGTAGGTCCGTAACCGGGCGCGTCGAGTCCGTGAGCGGGCGCGTCGCCCGGTCGGCGCAGTCCGAGTAGGAACTGTTCTCCGGATGTGTCACGGCCCTCTCGGCCAGCAGCCGCATCAGCCGCGCGACGCCCGGGCGGCCCGCGTCGGCGTATCGGGGTCGTGGCACGACGAGCGCGGGGCGGTAGCGGTTTCTACGGTGATCGCAGGAATCCACGACGCGGTGGACCGCTCCGGGCGGAGGCCCCCATGACCACAGTGCAGGCCGGCTTCACGGAGCCGGTCACCGACGAGCGACGCTGGAAGGCGCTCGCGGTCTGTCTGACGGCGGGCTTCATGACCCTGCTCGACACGTCGATCGTGAACGTGGCGCTGCCCTCGATGGAGCACAGGCTGCACGCGGCGCAGGCCGACCTGTCGTGGGTGGTCTCCGGCTACGCCCTGACCTACGGCCTGTTCCTCGTGCCCGCGGGCCGGCTGGGTGACCTGCGGGGCCGCAGGGAGACCTTCATCGTCGGGGTGGCCCTGTTCACGCTGGCCTCGGCGGCCTGCGGGCTGGCGCCGACCGCCGGGTGGCTGGTGCTGTTCCGGCTTCTCCAGGGCGTGGCGGGGGGCATGATCGCGCCCCAGGGGTCGGGGCTGATCCAGCAGATGTTCCAGGGCGCCGAGCGTGCCCGGGCGTTCGGCATGTTCGGCAGTGTCGTCGCCGTCTCCACCGCGGTCGGCCCGCTGGCGGGAGGGCTGCTGATCGAGGCGTCCGGCAGCTGGCGCTGGGTGTTCTTCGTCAACCTGCCGATCGGCGTGGCCGTGTTCGCCGCGGCGCTGCGACTGTTGCCCGAGTCCCCGCCGAAGGGCTCCGGGGAGGGGTTCGACGTGCCGGGCGTGCTGCTGCTCGGCGCCGGTGCGCTCGCGATGATGCTGCCCCTGGTGCAGGAGCAGGCGTGGCCCGGGCGGCGCAAGTGGGTCCTGGTCCCCGTGGCCGTGGCGCTGCTGGTGGCGTTCTGGGTGTGGGAGCGGCGGCAGGGGCGGCTGGGGCGGGGGCCGCTGGTGGACCTGCGGCTGTTCAGCCGGCGTTCGTTCACCTGCGGGTCGCTGCTGAGCCTGGTGTACTTCGCCGGCTTCACCTCGGTCTTCTTCGTGTACACGCTGTTCCTGCAGAACACCCTGGACTACAGCGCGCTGGCGGCCGGGCTGGCCGCGATGCCGTTCGCGGTCGGCTCGGCGGTCGCCGCGCTGGCCGGGGGACGGCTGGTCGTCCGGTACGGCCGCAGGCTGGTGGTCTGGGGGCTGTGCGCCGTGGTGTTCGGCCTGCTGGGGACCATGGCGGCCGTGTGGCTGGTGCCGGGTGTGGGCGTGGGGTGGGCCGCGGCCCTGCCCCTGCTCGTCGCCGGGGTCGGCTCGGGCCTGACCACCTCCCCCAACACCGCCCTCACCCTCGCCCGCGTCCCGGTGCGCCGGGCCGGCGCGGCCGGAGGCGTGCTGCAGATGGGACAGCGGGTCGGGTCGGCGGCGGGCATCGCAGCAGTGGGCGCGGTGTACTTCGCGCACCTCGCCAACCACGGCCGGGCTTCCGGAGCACTGCAGCTGGGCGTGCTGACGGCCCTCCTGTTCGTCCTGGCCGGCCTGGCCCTGGCCGTCGCCGACCTGGGCGACCGCACCCCGCAGTCCTGACCCGGCGTCTCCTGGACAGAGCCGGATCCCCGCTCCTACGACCGCTTCCGGGGCTTGCCCCGCTTGGTGCCCTGCGAGCCGCCGGAGCGGCCTCGTGGGTTCCGTGCCGCCGACTTGCCCGCGGCGGGCTTCTTCTGGGGGCGCTTGCCCTTCTCCTGCGCCGGGGGCTGGGCGCGGCCGCGGGTGCTGTTGACGGTCCGCCCGCGGACGATGCCGACGAAGTCCTCGACCAGGTCGGTGGTGGCCTCCTCCGGCCAGGACAGGGCGATGCTCGACCGGGGGCCGTCCACGACCGTGCGGTAGGTCAGGTCCCTGCGGTGGTGCAGACGTGCCAGGGACTGGGGGACGACCAGGAGGCCCACGCCGGCCGCGACCAGCTCGATGGCGTCGGCCGTGGTGGCGGGGCGCTCGAAGGCGGGCTCCCCGGGCGGGCTGTCCCAGTCGAAGACGTCGTCGAGCGGGTGGAAGAGGACCTCGTCGGCGAGGTCGTCCAGGGTGACCTCCTCGGCCGCCGTGATCAGGTGGTCCTTGGGGACCACGACCACCGTCTCCTCGGTGTAGAGGGGGATCGCGCTGAAGAACGTACGGTCGACCGGCAGCCGTACGAACCCGGCGTCGGCCCCGCCGTCGCGCAGCACGTCGGGTGCCTCGGCGGCCGTCACCTGGAGGAGGGTGAGGGGGATGTCGGGCAGTCGCTCGGTCCAGATCCGTACCCACTTGGCGGGCGTCACGCCGGGGACGTACGCGAGCCGGAACGACGGTGTTTCCTCCGAGCCTGTCACCAGGCCAGGTTACCGGCCGTGGTCGGACCTCCCGTACCCGGCCGATACCCTTGACCTCATGAGTTCGCAGCAGACCGGCCAGACGATGAAGCCCGCCACGGCGGCGAAGAAGCTGGGTGTGTACCTCCCCGCCACCCCCGCCGAGTTCCAGGAGGGTGTCGTCTCGCGCGCCGAGCTGAACGAGCTCCAGGCCGATCCGCCCCAGTGGCTGCGCGAGCTGCGCGCCAACGGCCCCCACCCCCGCCCCGTGGTGGCGGCGAAGCTCGGGGTGTCCATCTCGGGCCTGGCGCGCGCCGGGGTCACCGAGGCGCTCACCACCGAGCAGATCGAGGCGCTAAGGCAGGAACGGCCGGAGTGGCTGGAGAAGGAGCGCGCCACCCAGGCCGAGGTCCGCAAGGAGTCGGTGCGCGTCAAGAACCTGAAGCGGGACAAGGAGCAGGGCGCCGAGCGGGACTGAGGCCCCGCCCCGCCCGGGTGCGGCCCGCTCAGCCGCCCGACGGCACCTTCAGCCGGTCCCAGCTGACCTTGCCGGGGATGCCGTCCGCGTCCTTGCCCTTGAAGCCGAGCTTGTGCTGCCAGGCGGCGTACGACTTGCGGTCGGCCTCGGTCCACTCGGGGCTCGGCCCGCTCTCGTAGTGGCCGCAGCCCTCGGCGACCAGTCGGCGGCCCATGGCCGTGATGACCGGCGACTTCTGCCCGATGTGGAAGAAGCCGCTGCCCGGGAACGGCGCGTGGGCCGGCTTCGGCGCGGGCTTCGGGTCGGTCGGGCCGCCCGGGTCCTTCCCGCCGCCCCTGCCGGCCAGCCGTTCGGCGATGCGCGCCCGCATGCCGTCCATCGTGAAGCCGCGCGGGTCCTGCTTGCCCGGCTGCCACTCCTTGTGCCCGATGACGGAGCGCTCGGACCAGCCGTAGTGGCGGCAGATGGCGGCCGAGACCTTCTCGATGGCCTCCTTCTGCGCCTCGGGCCAGGGATCCTTGCCGTCGCCGAGGTTGATGCACTCGAAGCCGTAGAAGTGCCGGTTGCCGTCGACGTCGGCCTCGTTGTCGTGGGGCAGTCTCGTCTCGTTGACGACGGCGCGCAGGACGTCGCTGTCGCCGAGGCCCGCGTGGTTGGCGCGGCCGTTGCCGACGAGGTGGACATGGCCCTGCTTGTCGATCACACCGTGGCACAGCGGGCCGGGCAGGCCGGAGTAGCCGTTGTAGCAGATGTCGACGGAGGCGGACGTCCCGGAGGTGACGGTGTGGTGGATCATGACACCGTTCACCGGTCCCCAGGGGCCCTTGGTGTTGCGGTTGTGCTGACGCCAGTTGCGCACCTCGTGGACGGTGACGCCCTCGGCACGCAGGATCTCCACCAGCTTGGACGCGCTCATCGGCTGGGCCATCAGCGGTCTCCTTCCACGGCGGCCTCGGCCGCCGCTGTGGTCTGTGAGCGGCCGCCGGAGGGATCGGCCTCCGCCGCCTGTTCCTCGCTCGCGGCCTGTGCCTCGGCGGCGAGCGTCGCCTCGTCCGCCGCCGGAATGCCGACGGCCAGCGGTCCGAAGGCCAGGCGCAGATCGACCGTGCCGCCCTCGCCCCTGACCAGGGCCAGCGGCGCGAAGTGCCGGGCGATCCCGGCGGGCGCCGTCAGCAGGGGGCGGCGGGCCGGGTCGGTGGGCCACTCGACGCTGCCGGTGGCGGTGCGGGCGGGGATCAGCCAGTGGTCGCCGGTGCGGTAGCCGCCGCCCTTGGCGAAGTACACCTCGACACCGTCCTCCAGGGGCAGCCACTCCCCCTCGGTGACGGGCACCGCGCCGCCCTTCAGGGCAGCGGTGCGGCCCTTGCGGCGCGGCCCCTCGTGGTGGTCCCAGCGGCGCAGGAACGGATGCAGATGTGGCAGCCGTCCCACGCCCGGGTCCGGCTCGCCGGAGAGGCGGACGCGCCGGCCCGGCAGGTCCAGTTCCTCGACCCGCAGCAGGGGCAGCGCTTCGAGGCGGGAGGCGTAGGCGGTGTCGGTGAACTCGACGAGGTCTCCGACGTCCAGGTCCAGCTTGTCATCGAGGCCCAGGGTGGCCAACTGCACCCAGGTGCCGTCGAGTTCGTCGACCGGGAAGACCACCGAGCCGTTCTCCCGGGACCACTTGAAGGTGGCGTCCTTCGCCTCGCCGCCCGCGTGCACCTCCACCCGGTACAGCTGGTTCTCGGGGCCGCGGTAGCGGGCGTCGGGCCGGACCAGGCACGGGTCCTCGTCGGCGTGCTCGGGCCGCTCGCTGCGGGCGGCGAGCCGCGCCGAGGGGGCGGCCTGGCCCTGCGCCCAGCGGTCGAAGGCGGCGCGCACCACCTCCTTGGCGGGTTCGGCGTCCTCGATCTCCAGCTCGGCCAGGGACAGCGGCAGGACCTGCCAGACGACCTTGGCGCGGACGGCGGTGTCGGGCAGGGCGGCGCCGAGGGCGACCTCGCGCAGGGCCGGGTCCTCGGCCGCGCAGACGGCGCGCTCCCACACCTTGAGGTAGACCAGGAACGGTGTCTGGGCGGGCGAGGGCAGCCGGTCCCCTGGCTTCTCCGGGTCGCGGAAGCCGTCGGGCTGGTTCCAGTAGTCCCAGTACCTCTCCGCGGTCGGCGCCGGCTCCGGTTCCCCGGCGTCCTCGTGGGGCACGGGCGTGCCGGGTGCCGGGCGGTCCGCGTCGCACAGGATGCCGTCCACGTAGTAGCGGCCGCCGTGGATGTACAGGGTGTCGATGTCGTGCTTGCCGCCCACGTACTCGATGCGGAAGCCGGTCGCGTCGCGCGGTCCGCCGTACCGGCCGATCAGGTCCGCGGTGAGGGTGCGGGCCCGGTGGAGCTGGATCGCGGTCTGCTCGTTGAGGTCGGCGTCGAGCTGGACGCGGCCCTGCTGGGCGACGACCGCCGAGTAGTGCCGCTCCGGACGGAACGTGGCGCGGGAGAGGTCAGCGTGCATGGAAGGGGTCCCCCTGGTTCGGGATGTCTCGGATCAGGCGTAGGAGGTGCGGCTCGGCTCACGTCACGAAGAAGATCCCGGCGTCGGTGCCCGCGGGCGTGTACTCGGCGAGCCGGGCGCGCAGACCGTCCTCGCGCTGCGGCCGGTACAGGTCGTGGAAGGCGCCGAGCTCGGCGCCGTCGTCCGCGCCGCGCCGGATCTCCTCGGCGCACCGGTCCGCCAACTGCCCGTACCAGGGCGTCCCATAGCGTTCGGATGCGAACAAGGGCCGTACGCGCGCGGCCTGTTCGGGCCCGGCGAGATCCGGCTGGCAGCGGTACCGGCGCGGGGTGCGCGAGCCGGGCGGGACGTACGAGTACCGCAGGCAGCCGATGCCGCGCCGGGCCACGTGCAGCCTGCCGGTGAGGACCGAGTTCTCGGCGATCCGTACGGCGTGCGTGTGGATCTCGCCGATCACGGTCGTGCGGTGCAGATGGAGCACGGCGTGGGCGTGGCGGCAGTCCGGGGCGGAGAGGGCCTCGCGGTCGTGTCCGGTGGCGTCCAGGACGCTGTCGCGCAGATGGATGTCGAGGGGGTCCTCCGAGACCTCGTCGCCGATGACCTCGACGGTGCCGAGGATGCTGTGCTCGATCTGGAGGCAGGCGGTGGTGCGTTCCAGGACGATGCTGGGCTCGTCGGGTGAGTGCGGCGCGCACTCGGGCTCCAGCGACCAGCCCGGCACCAGCGTGGAGTGCCGGACGACGACGGCGCCCATCGGACCGGTGACGTTGATGCCGCGTCCGGCGACCAGCAGCCCGTCGAGGACGATGCGGGGCCGCTCGTGCGGGGCACAGTCGTCGGACACCGCACGGATGTTGAGGGCGTCGGGGCGGTTGCTGTACCAGTCGAGCAGCCGGATCACCGGCCGGGTGCCCTCGGCCGCCCGCAGTTCCAGCCGGTCGCCCGGATCGAGGTCGAAGTCCAACTGCTCCTGGTAGGCGCCGCTGTGCGTGATCTCGATGATGCCGGTGCGGTCCGGGCTGCGCTCGTCCTGCCAGGCCCGGTAGGCGTCCATGATCCTGCGGTACGGCTGTTCCGGGCCGACGC
This sequence comes from Streptomyces sp. NPDC050625, assembly GCF_040654755.1. Taxonomy (NCBI): domain Bacteria; kingdom Bacillati; phylum Actinomycetota; class Actinomycetes; order Kitasatosporales; family Streptomycetaceae; genus Streptomyces; species Streptomyces sp. NPDC050625. Next base: position 80,832 of record NZ_JBFAIQ010000025.1, on the reverse strand, counting down.
GGTAGAAGTCGGCGTCGGGCCGGGGCTCGCGGTCGGTCCGCTCGTACTCGCCGCCGCCCAGGTCGGCGACGGACGCGTGGTGGTAGTCCACCCACACGCCCTGCCGGGGCGCCGACCGCGACCCGAACGCGATCCGGCCCAGCTCCGGGTCGACGGCGATCTGGCCGCGCCTGGGCCGGTAACGCCAGTCGGAGAGGTCCGCGACCACGATGTCGGACGGCGGTACGGGCCGGTCCTCGCCGTCGCGCCGGATGACGAGGCTCTTGCCCGGGCCGTAGTAGTCCGCGAGCCGGTCGTGCAGCAGGCGGCGGGTGATGAACGCCGGGACGTTGTCGACGGCGGCGATGTGAGCCGGCGAGGGTTCCGGGACGGGCTTGGTGACCAGGGGTGTGTCGTTGCCGAGGATGGAGAAGGTGTAGAGGTTGCGGGCGCGGTCGATGCAGTAGGCCGGGGACGAGGTGAGGGAGTGGGCCTTCAGCCGCCAGACGAAGAGCCCGACTCCGGACGGGGTCCAACCACCCTGCCGACGGGCGGAGTCGGCACGGCGTACGTCGACGGTCCTGGCCGCCTCGTCGAACGGACCGCCCGCGAGGGCGAGTCCCGCGCCGTTCCGCAGGTCGAGGAGGCGGCCGCGCTCCCCTCGCCGGCCGGTGCCGTACAGCTTCACGGGCTGGGTGTGGGCCACGTGCCGGGACAGCTCGACCGCGCGGGCGGGCCACTCGGCCACCTGCTCGGCGAGTTCCTCCAGCAGATGGAGGGTGCCCTTGCGGCGGCGGTGGGCGACGGTGGCGGCCACGTCCGCGCGCGGGGCGACGGCCTCGGCCAGGGCGTCCCGGCCGCCGCCGTGCAGCCCGGTGGTGAGGACGCGTTCATAGCCCGGCAGGGTGCGATAGCCGACGAGGTCGCCGAGGTACGGCAGCACCCAGGGGGCCGCGGTCTCCACGAACAGGTCCTCGTAGCCCTGCTGGACCCCGTCGCGGACCCGGTCGAGCTGCTCGGCGATCACGGCGAGCAGGGCGCGCAGCGGCTCGCCCTCCTCGGCGTCGCGCAGCCGGTGCCAGCGGGGCAGCAGCTCGGCGAGCCCGTCGGGCTCCCGGGGCGTCACCGGGGCCGGCGTCTCCAACTGGACATCCGCCGAATGCGCGGCCATCACTTGACCTCCGTGAGAATCAGGGTGTCCGCGGCCCGTGCCGACAGCAGAGCGAGCTGGGCGGGGCGGATGCCGCGGAAGACGAACACCGTCCGGCCCTTCGCCAAGGGCCGGGTGTGGGTGATGTCGGGGTTGAGGCGCAGGAGTTCGGCGAGCGGGATGCCGTAGCGGGCGCAGACGGCCGACAGGGTCTCGCCGTGCTCGTCGCGGACGGTGTGGGTCCGCTCCTCGTACGTCGCCGGGTGCGCCGGTACGGACGGCCGGGGTATGCCGGGTCCGGTGAGCAGCGCGGTGAGCTCCTCCGGGCCGGCGGAGGCGGGGACTCCGGTGAAGACGTCGACGTCCACGTAGTCGACGCCGGGCACGGAGTGCGCCGTGGCCAGCAGCTCGGAGAGCCGGGCGGGCTGCCCCAGCTCCCGGCCCTCGTAGCCGAGTCGCCGCAACAGGGCCTGGCGCAGCCACGGTTCGACGATCTCCCAGGAGTGGTCCGGGGCGACCCTCACCTTGGCGGCGACCAGCAGCAGCACGAGTTCGCGTACGTCCACGCGGACCGGGAGGTTCGGGTCCCCGTACTCCGTCAGCGCCCCGCGCAGGGCGCGCAGCACATCGGAGTCGTCGGCGATCGGGACGTCGTCGGTGCCCGCGACCGTCACGTGCAGCACGCGCCGGCGTCCGTCGAACAGCTCGCGGGCCGCGGCCCGCCCGATGCCCGCCCGCGAGCGGGCGAAGTCCTCGTAGTCCAGCGGGGAGACCAGCCGGTCCAGGGCGGAGACGGCGAGCGGGACGGTACGGCGGGTGAGGCCAGGCCCGTCCGCGTCCGCGCCGCCCGTGGCCGGACGGGGGTTGGTGACCGCGGTGACACCGAGCGGCCGGGTGAGGGGCTGGGTGATCCGGTCGGCCGGGACGTTGGCGGCCCGGCCGGTGCCGAAGCGGTATCGTGCGCGGACGTTCTCGTGGCCGCTGGGCAGCCGGGCGCCGTGCACGCCGTCGCCGAAGGTCACGGTGGTGCGGCCGTCGGACGCGGTGCCCGTGATGTACACCCGCTCGGTCGGGCCGCGCCCGGCGAGGCTGTCGGCCTCGTGCCACAGCACCCCGTCGACACGCACTTCCAGGACGGGGGTCGCGCCGAGCGGATTGTCGGCGGCGAGCCAGGTCAGCGGGGACTGCCAGAGCGCGAAGGACTGGTTGACGCGGTCGGAGTCGCCGCTGCCGATGGCCTCCTCGCGGCTCTCGCCGTGGGTGGCCTCGACGACGTTGCCGAGGATCCGGACACTCGCGCGGCGATAGCGGTGCACGAGGTCGGCGGTGAGGGTCAGCCGGGTGTGGACGTGGTCGCCGGGCAGCCGGGGATCGACGGCGGGGTCGGCGGCTGCGAGCGTGACCACCTCGGTGGCCGTGACACCGGTCGCGCCCGGGATGTCGGCGCGCTCGCCGCTCACGACGAGGGTGCGGCCGGGACGCAAACCGTCGTACAGCTCCGCGAGTTCGATCTCGTTGCCGTGCACGTCCTCGCCGAGCGGCTCGTCGGCGGGGCGGAGCGGCTCGCCCGCCGCGTGCACCGTGGTGTCGCGGATGTGGGAGAGCAGGACGTCGAACTCGTCCAGCCAGGGGTCGGCGAGGGTGAGTTCGGTGCCGCGGCCGGTGATGCCGTAGTTGGAGTACGCCGCGGTGCGCGCCGCCACGACCTGGGTGGTGACGAAGGCCAGCTTGGCGTCGCCGGGTACGGCGGCTCCCTTGGCCGGGCGCTGGACGGCCACCCAGCTGCCGACCGTGATGCCGTCGTGCACGCTGTCCAGCTGGAGGACACGGCGGTTGACCGGCTCCGGCTTGCTCGCGACGACGATCTCGACGTTGGGCTCGGTGCTGCCCACGGTGTACCTGAGGGTCACCTCGTACGCGCCGTGGGTGGCCTGTACGGGTACCCCGGGGCGCAGGGTGAACTCCTGCGGCGTGCCGTTGTGGATGCCCACGTGGACCGTGCCGTCGTCGTCCGGCCGGGACACGAACAGGGTGCGTTCGGGCAGGCCGGAGTGAAGGCGGGCGGTGACGCCGGGCTCCTCGGCGACGGCCGGGCGGCGGTTGAGCCAGCTCAGTTCGCGGTCCTGGGCGGCGCGGGTCGACAGGTCGACCTGGCCGGGGCCGAGCGGGAAGGTGAGCTGCTGGGTGACGGGCAGGTTCTCGGCGCGCTGGTCGGAGCTGCTGCCCTCGACGTACTGGAACTCCGCCCGGACCGGCACCTTGCCCGCGGTGTCGTACACCACGCGCATGCTCGCCAGCACCGCGCCCGTCAGCGGCCAGTCGGCGGTGCGGATGACCCGGCCGTTGGCGTCCTGGACGGGCTTGAGCGGGGCGGTGGCGCCGAAGGGGGCCGCGGTGACGCGCATCGCGAGCAGCTCGCGCAGCAGCTGCGGGGTGCCCGGTGCGGCGGCCGTACGCCAGGCCGGGTAGAGGCTGCCGAGCCCCGGGTCGAGGGCGGCGAGGAGACGGGCGGTGTCGGTGCCGGGACGGTGGGGGCGGCCGCCTGCACGGGGTGCGGGGGCGCTGGAGCGCAGTGCGGGAAGAATCCTGCTCAGGGTCTGGAGGGCGGCCTGGCGGGGGTCGCGGGCCGTTCCCTGCCGCGCGTCGGCGCCGCCGGCCCCGGACGAGGCGTCGGAAGCGGTGGCATCGGCGGGCCGCGCGGGCGCCAACTCCTCTGCCCGCTGGGCGAGTTCTGTCAGCACCGCAGCCAACTGCTCGAACCACGCCGCCACGTCCTCGTACGGCTCGGCGAGCACCTGGGCCTCGCCCAGGCGGGCGACGGGGTCCGCGAGGCGGGCCGTGAGGCCGCCCGGGGTCTTGATGCCGTCCAGGTCGGCCCGCAGCGGGGCGAGGACCTGGTCGTCGAAGTCCTCGATCAGCCGGCTGACCGGACGCGGGTCGGGGACCTCGGGGGTGGGGGGCTCGTCGCCCGGCTCGCCCGGGTCCACCGGCTCCGCGGTCCAGCGCCGTACCTCGTCGACGAGTTCCTTCAGCGTGGGCGGGGCCGACCTGGGCAGGGAGATCGCGGTGATCTCTTCCTCGCGGTCGATCCGGACGTTCGCCACGGGCAGCAACTTGCGCTCCCCGCCCGCTTGTTCACCGAAGACGAAGAGCAACTGGTCGCCGGTCTGCAGGGAGTTCGCCGTGCCCTCGACGAACAGCTGCGAGCGGCGGTCGAGGTCGTCGGGGGTGAGCAGGGAGGGACGGCGGCGCCGCACCTTCAGCTCGTTCCAGTCCCAGCGGGCGGTGAGGTCCCGGCCGGTCTCGAAGGTCAGGGACTGCTCGTCGGCGGAGGCGGGCACGCTGTGGCTGCGCGCCCCGCGCGGGATCAGCACCGGCATGGCCCCGGCGCGCGGATCGCGTTCGAGGGTGTAGGCGAGATGGGTGCCGGCCGCCACGCCGGGGCGCGGGCGGTGGCCGACCAGCCGGCCGAGGAGCACCAGCGAGCGGTGCTCGTTCGCGGTGCGGATGTAGGCCTCGTCGGCGATCCGCTCGGAGTGGAAGGTGAGCAGGTCCCCGAGGACGGCGGTGGCGTCGAGCAGGCCGATCGCCGGGTCGTCGGGGGTGCGCACGGTGAGCCCGTCGAGGGCCGGGTAGGCGGGTGAGGCGAGCCGGTCGAGGAGCGCGGCGAGGAAGGAGCCGTACTCGCCGACGCGGTAGTCGAGGGCGGTGCGGCCGGGAGGGTTGTGGAGCGGGGCGGGGGCGAGGCGTTCGTCGTGCCCGCCGCACGCGCCGCCGCAGGAGCACACGGCGGTCATCGGTCACCTCCCAGGGAAATCGCGAGCCGCCCGTTCTCCGGCCGGTCCGGGTCGTTGTCGCAGGTGGCGATCTCCAGCGGGCCGAGCCGCAGCACGCCGTCCTCCCTTTCTCCTCGGTCCTCGTCGAACAGCCGCCGCAGCCGCGTGACCTGGACGCTCTCCACACCGGGGACGGCCGCGGCGACGGCGACCAGGCGGCTGAGCCGGACCGGCTCGCCGAAGGTCAGCGCGTCCGGGTGGAAGAAGCCCAGGCGTCCGCCCGGCAGCCGGCCGCTGCCGAGCACGCGGTACAGCTCGGCCAGGATCTGTCCGTGCTGGTGGCCGGGCCGGGCGCAGACGGTGAGCGCGATGTCGAGCGGCACCAGCCGGGCAGGGGCGACCACCAGGTCGTGGCCGATGCGCCGGTACGGCTCCAGGGCCTGGGCCACCGAGGCGAGCAGCCGCTCGGTCGGGGCGCCGGTGCCGAGCGCGTCCACGGCGACGTGCGTCTCCTGGACGCTGCCGGTCCAGCGGAGCTCCGCGGCGGCCCGCTGCACCCCGGGCAGGGCGGAGGCGAGGGCCGCGTAGTCCTCGGCGGTGACCGCGCGCAGCCGGGTGCGGCGCAGGTCGAGCGGGGCCGACTGGCGTACCTGGTCGACGGGTTCGGGCTCGGTGCCGCCGGTGGCGGGCAGCGGGTTGCGCACGGTGGCGGCGGGCGCTTCGCAGTCGCCCTCGACGACCAGATGGTTGATGGCCTCCGCGCCGACGTTGCCCGCGCTGCCGCCCCCGAGCCGGTAGCGCACGGACAGCCTGGCCCCGGGCGTCGGCCGCGCGCCGTGGCGTCCGTCGCCGAAGCGCAGGGCGAGGCGGCCGTCGTCCTCGGTCTCGCCGACGAAGTGCCGGTCGCGGGGCGCGCTGCCGAGCAGGTCGCGGCGCGGCTCCCAGATGGCGTCGGTGTCGTGCAGCCGTACGGCGGGCAGGGCGCGGCGTGGATCCTGGGCGAGGGCGCCGGTCGCGGAGCCGCGCAGCACCCTCTCGTCGGGGTGGAGTCCGGCCGCGTACGCCGGGCCCCAACTGTGGGCGATCTCCCAGGCGATGTGCCCGTCGAGGACCGTGCCCGCGCGCGCCCGCGCGGCGAGGATCTCGACGCGGCGCAGCTTGGCGTCGAGCAACTGGTCGCTGCGGTGCAGGAGTTCACGCAGCGCGCGGACCGGATGGCGGCGGAGCTCCAGCCGCTCCAGCACCTTCAGGCCGTAGATCACGGCGAGTTCGTCGGTCTCCTGCTCCCCGAGTCCGTCGCGGTCGCGGGCGCTGCGCCACAGTTCGACGAGCCGCTGCCCGACCCGGCCCGGGATGCCCGCGATCCGCTCCGCCTGTCCGGCGGCGACCGTGGCCGGGTCGGGGAACGGCACGGCCTGGGTGACGGGCGCACGGCCGAGGACCGGGCGGAAGCGGGGGGCGATGCCGGGGTACACGGACTGCGCGAGCAGGGTCCGCAGCGCGGCGGCCTGCGCATAGGCCGTGCCGGGCACGACGCGCTCGTGCCGCTGCCCGGCGCGTTCCAGGCCGATTCCGGCGCGCATGGTGGCGTTCTCCCCCACGACCTCGAACAGTTCGCGGACGTCGTCGGGGGCCAGGGCCTCGCCGCGCTCCGCCCGGTCCGTGAGGGAGTGGATGAGCCGGGCGGGCGCGTTGCCCTCCGTACGGTCGGGGCAGCCGAAGTCCGGCGGGTCGCAGGGGGCCACGACGGCGGGCACCGGCGGCGCGGTGACCGTCTCGTGGAGTCCGGAGCGGCCGTGGTCCACGAGGACGGCGTTGCCGCGGGCGAGGGTCACGTCCTCGACGGGCAGGCAGTCGCGTCCGCCGCGGGTGGTGAGGCAGAGCGGGAAGCGCAGGGCGTCCTCGGCGGCCCAGGTGACCTCCAGGACGGGCTGGTCCTCGATGTGGTCAAGGCCTGGCGTGACGGAGGTCAGGCGCACGGCCTGGCGGTGGGTGGGGTCGGCGTCGCCGGGGGTGCCGGTGCGCGGGCCCTTCACCTCCTCCAGGACCAGGACGTCGCCCGGCTGGAGGTCCAGTCGGCGGTCCCGGCAGGTCTCCTGGTCCACCCACTCGTCGCGCAGGGTGGCCGCGGTGGCGCCCTGCGGCAGGGCGCACACCTCGCCGCCCCAGGTCCACAGCCGGATGGCGTTGTGCGCGACCCTGAGCTCCAGCGGGTCGGCGGTGACGACCGGTTCGAAGACCTCCACCGAGCCGCGCTCGTCGAGGTCGCCGAGGTCGTTCTCGTCGATGACGGTGCCGGGCTCGGGAAGGTCGTGCGGATCGAGGCGGCGCACGTCGACGGAGGCGAAGCGGAAGGTGCCGGGCGCCAGGGTGTGGTCGGCGGCGGTCTCCACGGTGACGTACGCGCGGGCGTTGCAGCCGTCGTGCATCGCGTAGTCGATGAGCCGGACGTGCCGGCGCACGGAGACCCGGCGGCGCGCGGTGTCGAGGTAGGCCTCGGTGGCGACCGCGTCCTGCTGGTAGCTGATCCGGTCGCCGGTGTGGGCGAGCAACTCCACGAGGGTCACGCCCAGGTCGGCGGGGTTGCGCTCGACCCAGTCGGGGGTGGTGAGCGCGAGCCGGTCCAGCAGCAGCTTGCGGATGGTGTCGTAGTCGCGGGCCGTGTAGTCGACGACCGGGGTGGCCGGGAGGGCGGGCTCCGGCTCGTGGTCGTCCGTGCAGTCGAAGGGGGTCGGGCAGTCGGGCCGGAAGGCGAACTCCGCGCTGTGGTAGCGCTGGTCGAAGCCGCGCAGCGGCTCCGTGCCGGGCCGCCCGTACGGGTCGGGCTCCACGAGTGCCAGCCGGTAGCGGGAGGTGTCGCCGGCCCGGTCGAGGGTGACGTGGAGCCGGTCGTCGAGCTCCGGGTCCTCCTCGCGCTCGACGCTGACGTCGACCGCGGTGATGCCGGTGATCCGGCGCCCGCCGTCGATGCGGACGTTCTCGGGCCCCAGGCCGTGCGGGGCCTTGCCCAGGAAGGTGACCGTGAGCAGCAGCCCATCGTCGCTCACTTCGACGGCGTCGACGCCGTTGAGCTGGGCGGCGCGCACCTTGGCGCGCCGGGTGGTGAGCGCGCTCATGCCGCCCTCCCCTCGAAGACGTCCTCGCGGACGGCGCCGGTGGCGCGTACGACGTAGGACAGATGCACGCGTACGACGTCGTCGCCGCCCTCGATGTCGAGGGCCACGACCTCGACGAGGTCGCCGAGCCAGCGCTGCAGCGAGGCCTGGACGGAGAGTTCCAGGGTGCTGATCAGCTCGGGGCTGTTGGGTGCGAAGACCAGGTCGAGCAGTCCGCAGCCGAAGTCGGGGCGCATCACGCGCTCGCCGGGGCTGGTGAACAGCAGTTGCTCGATCAGGTCGTGGACGTGCTCGGCGGGGCCGGCGTGCGCGGTGCGGCCCCGGCGGTCGGCGTGGAAGGGGAACGCGATGTCGGTACGCGGGCGGGTTCGTTGACTCGTCGGCCTCATCGGACGGTGACCTTTCGCTGCGCGGCCTGGACGACGGGCGGCCCCTGCGGGACGAAGGCCGCGGTGAAGCACTGGGCCGCGCAGGTGTCGAGCAGCACGGCCGCGCCGTCGACCGTGACGCCGACGTCGTCGGCGGTCCAGCGGACCGAGACGCACGGCGAGGGCACCCTGTCGACGATGTGCGGGCAGCCGGTGACGACATAGGCGTGGGCGGCCGTGGCGACGGCCGCGCCCGCGATGCGTGTGCCGCCGGTGGGTGTGGTGGCGGGCATGACGCGGCCGCCGTGCGGGCAGCCGATCACGGCGCCCGCGTCCAGCAGACTTCCGGACAACTTCTTCCCCCGTTGTCTATCGCTTGGAGTGCACGGTCAACTGGCCCTGGTTGATGGTCACTTCGCCGCCGCGCAGGATGACCTCGGCGCCCCCGCCGCTGGCGATGACCACGGCCTCCTTGGTGATGCGGATGTAGGCGCCGCCCTGTGCCTGGAGGAGGATCCCCTGCTCGGCTCCGGCGGTGTCGCTCATGACGATCTTGTGGGCCTGCGGTGTCTGGACGACCACGGGCTTGCTCGGCGCGTTCGCCTGGAGCTCACGGCGCGCGTCGGGCGGCAGCTCGCCGGCGTCGCCGTACCAGCACCCGGTCCACACGGGGAAGCTGGGATCCCCCTGTTCGAACTCCACCCACACACCGGCGCCGGGCGGCGGCACCACGAACTGGCCCGCCTCGGGCCCGGTGAACGGCAGGCAGGGCAGCGCCCAGGTGGACGCCTCGTCGCCGAGGACGTCAGGGACCTCGACGGTGATGCGGCCGATCCGCAGCGGGTCGTCATTGCTCACGACCCGGCCGCGGAACTTGCCGAGGTAGCGATTGCTGGGTGCGGCCATGCTGAACTGCTCCTGATGAGTGGGTCGTTGGTCGTCTTAGGGCCGGACGTAGTCGCTGCGCGCTTCCAGTCCCTCGCGCGAGAGGGTGAAGTTCTGCTGGAACGAGCCCGGGCGCAGGTTGTGGGTGACGGACTTGACGTAGTAGTCGCCGTCGTACGCCCGTCCGGCGCCGCGCACGCCGACGAGCCGGCGCGGCTGGAGGATGTAGCCGTGCCGGTTGACGTCCAGGGAGCCGGAGCCCGAGACGACGTCGGCGGAGACCGCGGCCCTGGCGAGGAGTTCGGCCTCGGCCTGCTCGCGCTGCTGCTTGGCGGTGCCGGACAGCGTCTTGCGCTTGAGGGCCGGGGTGGGCCGCCTGCCCAGGGGTGGGCGCAGCGGGCTGATGGGCGGCTGCGGCAGCAGGGTGGCCTGCCGGGTCCCCGGGTCCTGCCAGCGCGCCTGCGGCTCCTCCCGCGCGGTGCCGTCGTAGGCGAACGTCAGCTGGTCCACGGTGGAGTTGGCGTCCATGTTGACGTTGAGCGCGTGCTGCCTGAGGCCCAGTCTGACCTCGGGGCCCCAACGGGCCGAGGACTGGCCGGGGTTGGGTCCGGGCTCCAGATAGAAGGTGTAGCCGTTGGCCCGCGCCAGCTCGGTGACGTACTGCAGGTCGGTGCCGGTCTGGTAGTGGACGCGCAGGTCCTGGTGCGGGGGCTGGGCCACCTTCTCGGTGTAGACGTCGGGCCGGACGCCGTAGTCGGAGTAACGGCGCAGAATTGAGAGGACGCGCTCGGAGGGCGGCAGATTGGGGTAGCGGGCGGTGCGCTCCTCCAGGTCCATCAGCAGCGTGAGGTCCTCGCCGGTGACGGTCAGCGTGGAGTGGCCGGGACGGTTGCTGGCGCCGACCTCCTGACGCACGATCAGCCCGTCGAAGAGCACCTCGGGGGTGCCGCGGACGCTGACGGTGACGATGACGCGGGTCTTCGGGTCGAAGAACCCCTCGGGCAGCAGCCGCTGGTTGACCATCCCGTTCTTGGTGAGGTCGAAGGCGAGCTGGAAGCCGCTGCGCTCACCGGCGGTGGCGGTGATCTGGGCGGACAGCAGCGCCTCGGCGACCTCGACGGGGACCGGTCGGGCCAGGGTCGGCCCCATGAGGAGCTGGATGTGGACGGGGCCCTGCCCCACGGGCTGTTCAGACACGCCGCTCTCCGCGCGGGAAGCCGCCGGCGAGCGGAATGCCGATGACGCGTCCGGCCTCCTCGGTCAACTCCCGTGGGTCGAGGACGGGATTGGCGTCGGCGATCCGCCACCACTGCCCGGGGTCGCCGAGGAAGCGCTGCCCGAGCAGGTCGGGCCGCTCCCCTGCCCCGACGACGTGCGGCTCGGTCTCCTCGTCGAGTGGAGGGAGCAACCGGCGCTTGGTGTACCGGACTTCGGTGCCGTCCTCTCTCCTGTGCACGCCGATCTCGGCGTCGTGGTAACGGCTGGTGCGCGGATAGGGATGGGCGCCCGGTATCGCGTCCAGGGCGCTCTCGTACGGCTCGATGTCGGCCATGGTGTCCGTCTCAGCCCCTTCCGGTCACGAGATCGGTGCCCCCGAGTCCGAGGGCGCCCAGGCTGCCGCCTCGCGCGGCGGCCGCGAGCCGCTCCTTCTGCGCGAGGTGGGCCATGTACAGGTCGGCACCGCGGTGCCCGGCGGGCAGATCGCTGACGGTGAGGATCTTCATACCGATGCTCAGCGAGGCCCGTATCGGATTGAGGTTCACGTCGAAGGCGGACTCATTGATCGTCACCTCGGTCAGCCGCACGGGCATCACCCGCTTGCTCCCCCAGGTGAACAGCGTCAGCGGCATCTCGATCGGGCTGATCTCGATGCTCCCCTTCTGCGTCAGCTTGCTCGCGGCCCGCAGTTGCGCGGTGGTCGGCTGCACGAGCATTTCCAGGGTGGCGAGTTGCGGGTGGATCCCGTCGGGCGCGGCGATCTCCAGCTGATCGGTGGCGTCGATCTCGGCGGTGAACTTCCAGGTCTCCTGGGCGGGGCCCTTGAGACGGAGGGCCTCGTTGCGGTCCCCACTCCCGGCGCCCCCGCCACCGGCGTCCCCACTGTCCCCGGCCGTCTGCGGCGCGACGCTGCGCTCCAGGGTGTCCGGGTTGAACTGGAGGACGATGATGCGCTGGGGGGTGCCGGTGTCGGGGGCCATCACGACTATGCCGGAGCGGATGGGTTTGGGGATGTCGGCGTAGCGGGTCATGCCGTGTCTCCACCTTCTTTGCCCAGGCGCTCCGCAAGTCGCCTCGCGAAAGGCGTGTAGTCGTGTTCAGGGAAGATTTCCGGGAACACCTGCAGCATGTTGTGGATGTTCTCTGCGGCACCCTGGAAGTCGATGTCGTCGAGCGCAACCTCTGTGAAGAGGTATTGCCATCCGTAGGTCCCTTTGGTGACGAGCAAGGCGTCCAGGTATTCCGGGTATCCGATGTCCATGCGGAAGACCCCCCGGGTGGCCTGGTAGTACCAGACCTCGGGAACCGTCGCCCCTGGCGGGACACGCAGGGCGGCAAGGCTGCCACCGCCCCCTCTGGGGTGTTCGTCGAAAGGTCGCAGTTCGGTGTAGAGCCGACTCTCCTGCTCGGACGGCTCGTCGACGGCCGGTTCCACGCCTGGCACAAGCATGGCCGCGGCAATGTGCTGCAGGGAGAATTCTCCGGTCAGGTACAGGTCGGGCCGTTCGACGGCCCAGTGACTGGACAATCCTTCGAACCGAAGATAACTACGACGCAGCGAGGAATCCAGGAGGACTCCCCTCTCCTCGGCGATCAGTTCGAAGGCCTCGTCGGCATCGCCGATGTACTCGTCGACGAGCCCCCTCTCTTCGAAAAGGACGTCCAGACCAGGGGCGTCTTTCAGTTCATCGAGGAGGGCAAGGAAACGCCCCTCCTGGTCGGTCAGTTCGGGCACATCGTTCTCCGGGTCAGTTGTAGCGAAGTTCGTTCTGGCGGTTTTCCAGTTTTTGCAGGTCGAGTTTGAAACTGGTCATCTGACCCGCGGGTAGGGACCTCTTGTATTTCGTCATCCTCAGTCTGAGTGACCTGAAGTTGCGATAGGGCGCCTGCAGAACGACTGCCTTCGCGAACACCGGAGTCACACCGAATTTTCGGACGATCCGCGCCGGGCTCCGGCCGTTGATGTTGAATTCCGCATAGCGGCCCGGCTTCTCGATGTTGTCGCGCTCGTACGACATCTTGGTGGGTTTTCTGACCCACGTCCTGTTCTTGACCTCGTAACCACCCCACCTCATTCCGATGGACTTCGGGTAGGGGTAGTCCGGGTTGGCCCGGTCATCCGAATGGAACGCGACGTCGACCTTGTACCAGATCATGTCCTCGTTCTTGTCGACCGCGACGGCGCGGTGTGCCGGAAGTTCCAGCCGGAACGCGAACTTGGTGTTCACCTCCGAACCGGGCGCCGGCACCAGGTTGGACCCCTTGGCGGGACCGTCGAGCCGTTCGGTGAGGAGGTGCATGCGCACCCAGGTGTTGTCGGTGCTCGGCAGCGTGTCCCAGCCGAGAGGATTGCCTGGACGAGCCTGGGTGGAGACCTCGCCTCGCTTGATGTTCTTGTTGATGCCTGTGGCCTCGAAGCCACGGCCCCGGATCCCGTCCTGGAACTTCGGCATGACGGTCTCCAGCAACGGCGGCTTGTCGTCGGGGAACTCTCGCTGTTCCAGGAGGTACGCAAGCCGCTCCAGCTGGGTGTGCAGCCGGTTGCGCACGGACATGACCCGCTGGTACTCGGCGCGCGTCACGGTCGGAGGGAGCAGCTTCTGTGTCTCGGTCACATGCAGCAAAGCGCCTTCCGCCTGAATCCGGATCGCCTCTTGGGTCCGGCCTCGCGGCGTGTCCTGGATCGGTTCGATGTCCTTCGCCCAGGCCGCCAGATAGGAGCGGATCGCAGCCGGATCGCTGCGCACCATCAGGTCGGCGCCACGCCCACGGCCTCGGTACTGCAGGGTGTGCAGTTCACCCCGCCGGTCGTGGAACCAGACCTTGGGCATTTCGTAGTCGCGTGTCTGGTCCTGCCGCTTGTCCCGGTTCCGCCGGTCCCGCTCGTGCTTCTGCCGCCCGAGCAGCCGGTCCTTCATCCGCTGCCACTTCTCCCGCAGTCGCTTCGCCAGGTTGCGGAGCCTGTTGCGCAGGTCGCGGGCCTTGCCGAGCAGGGCGCGGGAGGCGCGGCGGACCTTGGCGAGGGCCTTGCTGACGGCGTTTTTGACGCGCTGGAGCGGGCGGCGTCGGTCCGGGGTCTTCGTGTGGTCCTTGTGATCCCGGTCCTTGCCGGTGCGGTCGCGCTTGGGGTCGCGCGGGGCGGCGCGGTCCGGTTTGCGGAGGTCGGGGCGGTGCTTGTCGCCCGGCCGGCCGGTGTCGGGGCGCTTCCCGTCCGGGTGCTTGGTGCTGGGCCTGGACTTGTCCGGGTGCTTCGTTTCCGGCCTGGACTTGTCCGGGGTCCTGTCGCCGGGTCGGCGGCCGTCGGGGCGGCGACCGGAGGGACGTTCGGGGCCGCGGTCCCCGGGGCGGGAAGGCGACGGTCGGGACGGGGACTTCGCGTCGTGGGCCGCGTCCTTCACGCCCCGGTTGGCGGAGTTGACGTAGCGGCCGTCCCTGCGGCGGTCCTCGTCGTCCCGCTTCTCCTTGGTCTTCGAGGACGGCGGTTCGGGCTTCCGGCCGGGTGTGGGCGCGGGGTCGGGACGGTTCGGCCTGGGAGCGGCCGTCCGCGCGGCCGGGTCGTCCTTCCGGGGCTGCTGGGCCTCCTTCTTCGGGGCATGGTCGTCACCGGACCCCGACTTCCCGCCGCCCCCGGGTCGGCCCTTGCCGAACAGCTTCCCGGCGCGCTCCCTGAGCGTGCGCGCCACCTTGCCGAGGTACTTGCCGATGCCGGCGACCAGCCACTGGTAGATCAGTTCCAGCAGGGCCACGACACCGGAGGCCACCGCCTTGGCGAACGGCAGCGCACCCTGGCCGCTCTTGACGGACTTCAGGAAGTTCATGAACAGGCCGAACGCCCGCAGGACCGAACTCAGCGCCTCGTACGCCGTCTTGAGCGCGTCGATGACGGCCATCACCCAGCCGGCACCAGGGATCAGCTTCGCGACCACCTTGGTCACGATCAGCTCACCGATGATCATGGGGAGTTGGGGGACGACCTCGTCCCAGGCCATCTTGGCCATCTCCTCCTTGGAGACGCCTCCGCTGATCAGCCGGTTGAACAACTCCATCGGTATGCCGATGAGCTGCTGGATCTTCTGGTTGAACCACTCCCGGACGGCGGCCTTGATCTCCGTGAACAGGTGCTCCTTGGCGCCGACGACCGCGGCGTCCTTGGCCTTGCCCAGCCAGCCGCCCGGGTCGGACAGGATGTCCGTCGCGATGGCCGCCCATTCGCCCAGGCTGTTCAGGATCGCCGAGCCCAGCTCCATGGCCTTGACCGTGACCGTCTCCGCGAGGTTCACGGCGGCCAGCAGTCCCTGCTCCATGAGGTCGAGGCCGGCCAGCAGCATGCCGCCGAACGCGTCGATCAGGGTGCCGGCGATCTTCTTGAGCTTGTCCGCGGCCTCGTTGACCTTCCGGACGGCGGCGTCGCGCAGCCCGTTGATGGTCCGACGCCACTTGGCCTGCAGGGCCGGATAGTCCTTGAGCAGGTCGTCACCGAGCCGGATCAGCTCGTCCGCGAAGGCGTTGATCTGGTCGATGACCCACTTACGGGCGTCGTCGATGAACTTGAAGACCTGCTTCTTGAAGTCGTCGATGACGCCCTTGACGTAGTTGCGGGCCTTCTCGAAGACGTCCTTGATGGCCTGCTTGAGCTTCTTGAACTGGTCCTTGATCCAGTTCAGGCCCTTCTCGAACCAGTTCCCGGAGTCCTTCTTCCCGTCGTCCCGCTTCTGCGACACGTCCTTCTCGGACCCCGTGCGCCGGTCGTCGATCTTCTTCTGGTCGTCCTTGGTCCGCTGATCGACGTCCTGATCGGTCTTGTCCTGCTTGTCCTTGATGTCCTTGCGGACCTTGGTGAACTTCTTGCTCTTCTTGCCGTCGGCCTCGCTGAGCTTGTCGTCCTGCTCCTTGCGCCAGCTGTCCCGGGAGCCGGCGATCTCGGAACGGCCCCGGCCGCGGGCGTCCGCCTGCTCCTTGGCGTTGGCGTCCACCTCACGCCGTACGTCCCGCTCGTACTGGCTGCGGTCCTGCCGGGCCTTGTCGTCCTTCTCCTTGCGCGCGGTGGTCATCTTCTGCCGCGCCTGCCCGAAGGCCTGCTTGATCCGGGGGCCCTGCTCATGCTCGGCGACGGCCGAGACCGCCTCGGGGGGCAGGCCGGCGCCGGGACTGCCGGGCGGCCCGCCGTCGGCGCCGGGCTGCGACTTGCCGCCGCCGATTTTCGCGGTGAGGGTCTCCTTGGGCACGTCCGGGTAGATCTGGTCCTCGCCCATCGGGCGGGCCGCGTCGTCACGGCCGGACTCGTGCAGTTCGGCGCTCTTGTCGTCGAGCAACCGGCTCTGCTTGTCCGTGCGCTCCGGGTCGGAGTCGTCCTTCAGCGGCAGCTTGGGCGCGTCACCGACCTTGGCGCCCTGAAGTCCCTTGTCGGTGGTGGGCAGATCGTTGATGGAGTCGGTGAGCTTGTGGAGCGGGAGCAGATGGGACAGCAGCTTCCTTGCGAGCGCGCCGCCGATCGCGATGGTGATGTCCCACCAGCCCGGCTCCTTCATGTTCGCGCCGGGCAACTCGCCTTCGGGGGTCTTCTCCCCCTGGATCTGCGGGGTGTTGCCCTGCGCTGCCTCCGTCTCGCGGACCTGCTCCGAGCTGTAGGCGCCCGGCTCGCCGGGCTTCGGTCCGCCGTGCACCGTCGTGGGCGAGCCGACGGGCCGCGCCATGCTGGGCGGGGCGTCCTTCAGGGAGCCTCGCTCCTTGTCCACCGAACGGCCGACGGCGGTGTCGACGCCCTTGAGAGCGGTGAGCGCCAGGTGCGGCTGGAGGCTCTCGGCCACGGCGAGACCGGCCTCGGGGGTGGCGTTGCCGACATCGGCAGCGGCGGCCTGCTTCTTGGGCCTGTCGGCGGCGCCTCCCGCGCGACCGCCGCCGCCCCCTCCGCCCGGAGCACGGCTCTGGCCGCTCCTGCGCCCGGGGGCCGCCGCCTTGGCGACGACGGGCGTGTCATCGTCCTGGCGTGCGGGCTCGTGCCGCGGCGGGGCTTCGGTCCTCGGCGTCGCCGACTCCACCTCGACTGCCTGGTCACCGACGCGGGTGTCGCCGCCGGCCGCCGGGCCGGGGGAGCTCACGACGGCCGGAGCCGGTGAACTCGCCTCCGCCTCCGGAGCCTTCTTCGGTGCGGGAGCCGTGGAACCGCCGCTCGTGGTGCCGCCGCCTCCGGAGGGGCTGCCCGTCTCCTGGCCCCGGGCGTCCTCGTCCGCACGGGCCAGCTTCCCCGGTGCGCCCGCCGTACCCTCGGCGGCGCCGTCAGAGCCGCCCCCGCCCGCCCGCTCGTTGGCACGGCGCGTCTCGGCCGCCAGGTCGCGGTCCTCCGCCCGGTCGGCCCGGTCGCCGCCCTCGTCGTCGGCGTCCGGGCCCGCGACGGGTTCCGGACGGTCGGCCGTCTCGCTCTCCGGGTCGGGGCCGACCTGCTGGTCGGCAGGCTCGTCCGCGGCCTCGGTTGCGTCGTCGGCGGTGTCCTTCTGCGGGCCGTACTCCTGCGGGCCGTCCTCCTCCAGGGCGGAGGCGAGTTCCTCGGCCTCGTCCGCGGTCACACGGGGCTCGGGCGGACGGCTGCGCGCGCCGTTCTCCGCGTCGGCGGCCGAAGTTGCGCCCGGAGCCGCCGTGTTGACCGTGCTGATGTCGCCCGAGAGCGACGCGGTGTCCTCCTCGGGTCGGGGACCGAGCTGCGGCTCCGCGTCGGCCTCGTCCTCCGACTCGTCGAGGAGGTTCTCCAGCTCGGCGAGGGCCTCTGCCGCACCGCTCTCGTCCAGGCCCAGCGGCCCGTCGTCGGGGTCCTGGTCGGTGCCGGGCGCCGCCTCCTCCTCGGCCGGGGTACGGGTGTCGTCCCGTTCGGCCGCGCTCCTGTCCACCGGTTCCGGCCGTACCGCACCGACCGGACGAGCCGGTGAGTCCTTGGCGGCGGCGCGGGCGGGCGCCGCCGGGGTCCGCGACTCCCGCGACCCCGCGCCGGCGTCCTTCCCGGGCGCGGCGGACCGCCCCTGGTCAGCACCGCCCTTGTCCTGTCGGGCGGCATCGGCCGAACCGTCCGCCACCTGAAGGGGCTTGGCCTCCTGGGAGTCCGTCGAGGAAGAGGCAGACGCTGCGGACGCGGCGAGGGACGCGGACGGCTCCGGAACCGTCCCGGCGTCAGGGCCGGACGCGGGGGAGGCGCCGGCGCTCCCGTCCTTCCTCGCCTGCTCGAAGGCCCCCGGGTCCTCGGCCTTGCGCCGCTGGGCCTCCGCTATCCGCTCGTCCTCCAGCCGCTCGGCGTTCTCCAGCCGCGCCTGCCATGCGGACTCGGCGCTCTCGCGGTCCTGCTCCAGCTCCTCGGCCGCGTCCGGCAGGGCGTGCGGAGCCGTGCCCGCCTCCACGGGGAGCGGGCCCTCCTCGACCTCGTCGACCAGGTCGAGCAGCCGGTCGTGATCCGGGGTGGGCAGCCGGATCTCCAGTCGGTCCAGGACCAGGTCCTGCAGATCGGGAGACATTCGCCCCAGGTGCTGCCGTACCCGCCCGGAGGCGTCCTCGGGGTCGCCGCGCAGGGACCGCAGGACGTCGTTGGCCAGGCGGTCCACCAGCGTTTCCGGGTCGACGCGCTCGGCGCGCGTACGGTCCGCGTGGACGGTGGCGTAGCGCAGCCAGCCGGGGGTCGCCTGCCCCTGCTCCACCTGCGGGGCTGGATCGGCGGCCGACGCGGACTCGGGTCGTACGAGATCCTGCGCCGCCGACTCCGCCTCCCGCTCGATCGCCTGCTGCGGCATGCTCACCGCGCCCGGCTCCCGCCCCGCCCGCAACGCCCCCAGCCCGTGCGGGTTCTGCACGGTGTGCAGCAGCTCGTGGGCGAGCAGCCGGCGGCCCTCGTCGGTGCCGGGCTTGAAGGCGCCGTCGCGGAAGAGGATGTCCTGGCCGACGGCGACCGCATCCGCCCCGAGCAGCTCCGTCAGCTGTGCGGCGTCGCGGCCGGTGTGCAGTCGTACGCGGCCGAGGTCGTGCCCGAGCTGTTCCTCCAGCTCGCGCCGTACGCCCGGGTCGAGCGGCTGCCCGGCACCGCTGACGATGTTCTTCGGCTCCGGAGCCCGGGACTTGGCGGCCCGCTCCTTGCGCTTGCGCCGGCGCTGTTCGGCGGCCTGCTCCGAACCGGTCTGCTGCGCCTGTGAGGTCACGGGGTCACCTCCCCGTGGCCGCTGAGTCCCTGGTGCACCGCGCGCGCCAGTTCCTGGCCGAGTCGTCGTGCGGACAGCCCGGCGGGCAGCGGGGGAAGACCGGTCAGCGCGTCGACGCTCACGGTGCCGTTCGCCGCCAGGGGGACGCCCTGCTCCCGGACCAGCCGGGCCAACTCGCCCTCGAACGCGGCCGAGACCCGGTCCGGATCCATCCGGAAGCCGTCGAGGACGAGTTCGCCGATCTCCACGCGGATCGCCGACGGCTGTCTGTTCACACCCATCCGCGCACCTCCGAGGGTGTCAGCGAGCGCTCCAGCTTGAGGTACTCGGTGCGGGCGGCCGCTAGCATGTGCCGCATCTGCAGCCGGTCGCCCTCCTCGGCCGCGAGGAACGCACCGGACAGGGCGATGTTGCGGATGGAGCCGCCGGCCACGGCGAGCCGGGCGAGGAGGGCGTGGTCGATGTCCTTGACCGGGGCCTGCGGTGGCAGCACGCGGCGCCAGATCTCGGCGCGTTCGTGCTCGGCCGGGAAGGGGAAGTCGACGACGAAGCGGATGCGCCGCAGGAAGGCGGTGTCCAGGGCCTGCTTCATGTTGGTGGTGAGGATGGCGAGGCCCCGGTAGGCCTCCATGCGCATGAGCAGATAGCTGACTTCGAGGTTGGCGTACCGGTCGTGGCTGTCCTTGACCTCGCTGCGCTTGCCGAAGAGGGCGTCCGCCTCGTCGAACAGGAGCAGCGCGCCGCCGCGTTCGGCGGCGTCGAAGACCCGCCGGAGGTTCTTCTCGGTCTCGCCGATGTACTTGCTGACGACCTGCGAGAGGTCGACGACGAACAGGTCGAGGCCCAGCTCGCGCGCCATGACCTCGGCGGCGAGCGTCTTGCCGGTGCCGGAGCCGCCCGCGAACAGGGCGGTGACGCCGAGGCCGCGGCGCAGGGTCGCGGCGAAGCCCCATTCCTGGTGGACGGTGGCGCGTTGCCGCACGTGCGCGACGATCTCCCGCAGTACGGCCGTCTGCCGCTCGTGCAGCACGAGATCGCCCCAGCCGGCCTGCGGCTCGATCCGGCGGCCCAGTTCGTCCATGCCGATCCGGGCCTCGTCGAGACCGGATCGCCAGGCGAGTGCGGCGGCGTCGAGTTCGTCCTCGTACGGCAGCCGGCGGCGCACGGTGGCCGCCACGGAACCGACGACGTGCGGCGGCAACTGGAACTGCGCCACCAGTGACCGGAGTTCGCCCTCCTCCAGGTCGGCGACCTCCTCGAACGCATCGGCCCACAGGGCGAGTTGCTCGTCGTCGTCGAGCCGGGGCACGGCCACGCGCACGCCGTGCGGGCGCTCGGTGCGCAGCGGGTCCTCGCTCGACACGACGACCGGTACGGCGGCACCGGCCAGGAACGCCTCGACGGCCGCCCGCTGATCGCGGTCCAGCTCGCCCACCTCCACGAGGAGCACGGCGGGCAGCAGGATCGCCTCCCGCTGCCACAGCCGGGCCAGCCGGTCGCGCTCGGCGGGGTCGGTCGGGATGTCCTCGGCGTTCATCGCGTACAGCCCGAGCCCCGACCGGGCGGCCGCCGCGGCGGCGAGGTCGGCGCGGCTGCGCAGGTCGCCGCCGGTGACCTCGACGAGCAGGGGTGCGCCCGGAGCGCGGCCGCCGTCCGTCCAGCCCTCGGCGAGCCGGCTCGCGGCGAGGTCGTACGACGGTGGCAGCGCGTCCGGCACCGGGGTGCGGCGCACCCGCCCGTGCAGCCGGGCGTCCAGGTGGGGCGAGCCCAGCAGGAAGTGCAGGATGCGCTCGTCCAGCCGGAGCCGGGAGGTGGTCAGCCGTGTCTCGTCCTCCAGCTCGACGATCCGCCAGCGCCTGAGCGGTGCCACGGGCGTGAGCGCGCTCCAGTGCGGACCGTCCAGCGCGGCCAGGGCGAGCGAGAAGGTGGGGTGGGCCCGCCCCGGGTCACCGGCGGCCGCGGCGCACCGGGCACCGGCCGTGGGCTCCAACTCCTGGGCGGCGGTGAGCAGAACGAGGTCACGCTCGAAGGGGGTGAGCCCGAAACAGGTGACGAGGGCGTCGAGCAGGGCGGGGGCCGGGACGGTGGGCACGACGGCGTTCCCCCGCGCACCGTCCGGTGCGTGCGCGTCGGATCCGCCGGTCGGTCCGGCCGCGGAACCGGCACCCGCGTCGGCCGCCGCGTCCGGTGCGGTGGTGGCGCGTGTCGCGTGGGTGTCGACGCATGCCAGGACGCGGCGGATCTCGGCGCTCAGCGCCGCGCTGCCGTCGCCTGCCTCCGCAGTGCTCGTCTCGTATGTCCCCATGTGCTCACCTGCCCCCGTCGACCCCAACGTCGCCTCAGTTCTCCGTGCCCTCGTCGCCGCCCGCGCCCGCTGCGGAGCCCGGGTCCGTGGGCTCGGCGGGCGGCGCGCTCTTGGCCGTCCGCACCGTCTTCGCGGTCTTCGCTGTCTTCGCCTGCTTCGTGGCGGCCTTGACCGGCGGCACCGCCGCCTTGCGCGGCCGCGCCGGCGCCTTGGCCGCGGTCCTGGCCACGGCCTTCGCCGGTGCCTTCGCGGCCTTCGCGGCCTTCCCCGCGTCGGTCGCCCCGTCCGGCTCATCCGCCTCACCCGACCCGTCCGGCTCGTCGGCACGCGGCCCGGGCCCCGGAGGGACCGGCGCGCCCGGCGCGCCGAACGGCAGCACCCGGACCTGGGACCGTTCCACCCGCTTCCCGGGGACGGGCGTCTCGCGGCCGTCGATGAAGACGAGGGAGGCCTGGTAGACCACCGACAGCGCGTAGGGGGTCTGGTAGAGCATCCCCCACAGCTTCGATGTCTCGTCGACGTCCATCACCATCGGCGTGAACCGCACCCGCTGCGCCGCCTCCGCGAGATTGCTGCCCGTCAAGTAGGGCCGCTCACCGGCGAGTTCGATGATGTCCCGGGGCAGGATCGGCGTCTCGTGCAGGGTGCGCACCACGGAGCCGATGAGCCGCTGCCCGACCAGCTCGGTCTCGTCGCCGTACGCGCTGATCACATAGTGCAGGTCGAGCGCGGCACTGGCCCGGCGCACCAGCGTGCCGTCGGACGCGCGCGTCGGCAGGTCGTTGTTGCGCTGCGAGGTGTTGGGTGTGACCTGGTACAGGAACACGGAGATGGTGGGGTCCGCCGGCGGTTCGGCGGGCGGCTTGCGCGGCTCCACCTTGACGCCCATGTCGATCTCCGGCCGCAGATGGGACTCGATCAGCAGGGCGAGGGCCTGGCTGA
Organism: Streptomyces sp. NPDC050625; assembly: GCF_040654755.1. Taxonomy (NCBI): domain Bacteria; kingdom Bacillati; phylum Actinomycetota; class Actinomycetes; order Kitasatosporales; family Streptomycetaceae; genus Streptomyces; species Streptomyces sp. NPDC050625. The sequence continues at coordinate 58,922 of NZ_JBFAIQ010000025.1, read as the reverse complement.
CATGGGCGATGGCGAGTGCGTTGCTCATGACGTCAGTTCCTCGGTTCCTCTCGTGTTGCCGGTCCTGCCGTTGTCACTGCCGGTGCGGCTCACTCGCGCCCCCGGGACAAGTAGTCCGCCAGGCTCACGGCGGCCCCCGGCCGCTCGGCGCGCCGCGCCGGCTGCCGTGCCCCGGTGCCCGGCCGGCTGGCCGTCACCTCCAGGCGCCCGATCTGTACCTGCACCACCTGCTCGGGTGTCCGCGCCGGCCGCCGGGCGGCGGCCAGCCGGACTGCGTCGCGGGCCGCCGCCGTGTCCGCGGCGGTGGGGCGTGGTGCCGCGGACACGACGGTGGGGGGAGCGGCGTCCGTGCCCGGGGGGATGGGTGCGGACGCCGCGGTGCGGTCCGCGCCCGGTTCCGGGCGGCCTCGCCCGGACGTGCGCGGCCCGGTCCGGGGCGCCGACAGCGGTCCCGGCGCCAGGGGCGCGAGGGGACGCAGCAGCGGCGTCTGTGCCGCGAGGGGCGAAGCGGGGCGCGCCTGGGGCTCGGCGGGGGCGCGCTCCGTGTGTACGACGGTCCGCTCCCGTTCCGTGTGCCGCCGGACCTCGGCGGCGGCCGGGCGCGGCGCGTCCCGGTCCGGTACGGCAGTCGGCAGGGCGGACGGCCCGGTCACCGGGTCGGTGGCGTCGGGGTCCGCGGTCCGGGACCGTACCGCCTCCACCCGCTCGAACGGGCCGGGCAGCCGGGGTCGTACCCGGACCGTGTCCGGTCGTGGGGCGGCGTGCCGGGCGATCAGCCGGTCGAGGAAGTCGGGCTCCGCCGGCGGCGCCCCCGAGGAGGAGTCAGACATCCGCACACAGCTCCAGGTAGTAGCGGCGCCGCAGCGGGCTGAGCGCCAGGATCTCCGGCTCGCTCCAGCCGTAGGCGGTGGCGAGCAGGTGGACGTCGAGGAGCACGTCCCGTGCCCAGGCGTCCAGTTCGGTCCACAGGTACGAGGCGATGTCGAGTTCGGCGCGGGTGGCCGCGCCGCACTCGGGGCAGCCGACGTTGAGCGTCACGTCGGCGCCCGGGTCGGCCGCCTCGACGGCATCGGCGATCCGCCGCTGTACCGGCGCCGGAAGGGCGTCGGCGGTCACGGCACTCCCGTCGTGGACGGCCGAGACCAGACAGTGGGCGAGCAGCGCGGCGCGCGGGTCGGCGGCCCGGGCCGCCGCCGTCAGGTCGGCGGGGCCGGGGAGCCGGAACGCGAGGTCCCAGCCGTCCTCCGACAGCCGGACGACCGACTCCCCGGCCGCGCCCAGTGACTTGGCGAACTCACCGGCGTCCAGGTCGAACTCCATGTCCGCACCGCACGCATGGCACTCCATCCGCACCTGCATGCGCTCGCCGAACAGCGCCCGGCGCAGTGCGAACAGGTCGGACTCGCGTTCGCCCACCGGCACCGTCGGCAGTGCGGCGGGGTCGAGGTCCGGACGCGCCGTGCCGTGCAGCAGCACCGCGCGTCCGGCGGGCGCCTCGGCGAGTCCCGCCTCCCAGGTGGCCAGCAGCCCGGCCGCGCCGGTGATCGCCATGTCTCCCCCCGATTCCCTCGACTACCGCCGCCTCAGGCCGGGTTGAGGAAAGAGGGCTCCTCGGGCTCGGGCACCTCGTAGTCCCGCTCCCAGCCCTCGCACTCCAGCTTCAGGGACTGGATGGCCACCGCGTTGGCGTTGGCGTCCAGTTCGCCGAGCACCTGGTACTCGCTGGGCCAGGTCCGGTACAGCTTGTGCGAGACGGCGACCTGGCCCGCCTCGTTGAGGACCTGGATGACGATGTCCTTGCGGAAGTCGGCGAGGGACACCTCGGAGCCGAGTCCGGCGCCGACCTGCCACACCTTGTTGGCCCAGCGGTCGAACTCGGGGTCGTGGGTGACTCCGCGCTCCAGGGTGATGCCCTCGAACTCTGAGCGTCCCGGCGACTTGCGCGGGGAGGACGGGTCACCGCCGTGGCGGTGCTTGACGACCTCGGTGGTCCTCTTCAGCGGACTGATCTTGCTGATGCCGGCGACCGTACGACCGTCCCACAGGACCAGGAACTTGAAGTTCTTGTAGGGGTCGAAACGATGGGCGTTGACGGTGAACTCTGCCATCGGATTCCTTCAGTTCTCCAAGATTCCCGGGGCCTACAGCTCGAACTGCGCGGAGGTCTGCTGGATTTTGACGATCACGAACTCCGCCGGGCGGACCGGTGCGATGCCGACGAGGACGTTGACGACGCCGCTCGCGATGTCCTCGTCGGTCGTCGTGTCGCTGTCGCACTTGACGAAGTAGGCCTCGCGCGGGGTGCCGCCCTTGAAGGCGCCCTGCCGGAACAGCGTGTGCAGGAACGAGGAGGCGCTGAGCCGGATCTGCTGCCACAGGTTCTCGTCGTTGGGCTCGAACACCACCCACTGCAGGCCGCGTTGCAGGCTCTCCTCGACGTGCAGCGCGAGCCGGCGAACGGGGACGTACTTCCACTCGCTGTCGAGCGCGTCGGACCCCTCCAGGGTGCGGGCGCCCCACACCAGCGGGCCGGTCAGCGGGAAGGTGCGCAGGCAGTTGACGCCGAGCGGGTTGAGCAGTCCGGTCTCGCGGTCGGTCAGGTCGACCGTGAGCGAGTGGACGCCGGCCAGCCGGGCCTCGGTGCCGGCCGGTGCCTTCCACACGCCGCGCTCGGAGTCGGTGCGCGCGATGACGCCGGCGACAGCTCCCGAGGGCGGGAAGGAGCGCAGCCGCCCGGTGAGCGGGTCGGTGAGCTGGAGGTGCGGGAAGTACAGGCCGGCGTGGTTGCCGCGTACGGCGTCGAAGGCGGCGAGCCCGGCGCGTGCCGTGTCCACGCTGACCCAGGTGCCGGGGGCGTCGACGAGCAGGAAGATCCGCCGCTCCTGGCACAGCCGCTGGGCGGCGGACACGACCGTGATCGCGTCCTCGGTCTTCTCGTACGCCGCCAGCTCGGGCAGGACGAGGAGGTTGACGTCGGCGACCCCGCGCAGCGCCTGGATGCCGGTCTTGTCGGCCTCGGAGCCGATGAGGTCGCGCGGTCCGGGTGCCTCGCCGTCCTCGCCGCCCTCCAGCGGGAAGACGGGCGGGTTGACGGAGGCCTCCAGGCCGAGGTCGTTGGCGCACTCGCCGAGGAAGCGGACGACGTCCTCGGGGTCGGTGGAGCCCGCGACGACCTGGATGCGCCGGCCGAAGGCGGTGACCTCGGCACCGGCGAAGGCGTGCTTGCCCGGGGCGTCCGGCAGCGCGCGCAGCTTGCGCTCCAGGAGCAGGGCCAAATCGACCACGGTGGACGGGGCTTCGCCGTCGCGGTCGGGGTCGTAGAGCGTGAACTCGCGCTCCACGTCGCCGATCTTGACGGTCAGGTCGACGGTGAGGTCGGGCAGTTCGTGCCCGAACGGCTTGGAGACCGTGCCGGACGGGTCGGGGCGGCCCTCGCCGACGACCTCGACGCGGATCAGCCGGGAGCCGGCGTTGATCACGGTCTGCGCGTAACGGCCGTCGGACGGGTCCATGGACAGGCCGGTGAAGCTCTCCCGGGCGTCTCCCCTGGCGTCGTACACCCGCAGGTCGAACGTGTCGTCGGGGCACGGTGTGTCGTGGTCGACGGCGACGCGCAGCCCGTTGCCCCAGACACCGGGCTCCTTGGCGTGCACCTCCAGGACCCTGCTCTCGCTGTGGCCCTCGGTGGACTCCAGGGTGACGCCGGCGGCCTTGCCGCTGCCGGCCTTGGTGACCCGGACGATGACGGCGACGGTGCCGCCGTTGCCGAAGAACTGGTGCACCGCGTAGCCGACGGCGCTGCGGGCGCTCAGTCCGCCGAAGCGGCGCTCGAACTCCGCGAAGCTGGTGACGCGTACCGGCTCGTTCAGCGGACCTCGCCGGGTGTGGCCCACAAAGGCCGTCACCGACGTGGTCAGGGTCGAGATCGTGCGGGTGCTGCTGGGAAGCTCTTCGACGTAGACGCCGGGATACGTCGGCTTGGCGGCGCTCACCGCGCTCATCGGCTTTCCCCCTCCTGTCCCTGTCTCGGGCACCGGACGATGACACCAAGAGGCAGTCGGTGGAGGAGTGTGTTCCGGATTCGGCGCGGCAAACGGCCCCGCACGCAGGGCGGCGGCGGCCGAACGCACGCATCAGTTTCCCCCGTCAGCACCCGGGCCAGTGGGTGGTCCGGGTCAAGCAGCGCGCTTGTGACTCCTGATGCTCAAGTGCTCAATCCACCTTGATGCGCGGGGAATTGACGGAACAAGGCACCTTCAGGCCACCCCGGGAGAAGGTTTCGTGAAGGTCGACTCCCGGTATTCACACGCCACACCCGCGCGCCCTCGACAGCCGGTCCACAGCTTCTGCACAGAGGCCGTCCGCGCAGGAAGGCGGTCGGATCCCGGCTCTCCCGGGAACCCCGGAGGACACCGCGCCGACGGTGGCACGCGGGCCCGCACACCGTCTCCAGTCCTTCTCCAGTCGTACACAATCCACGGTGGCCGAATCCGCCGGGATCACCTCCACGGACCGTCGTCTCCATCGGCCCGGGGCGCTGTCAGTGGCCTCCCCTACAGTTCCCGTCACTTGATCACTGCGGTGCGGGGAGGCACGTATGGGGTGGGTTCCGGCGGGCGACTACGAGGTCGCCCTCGACGGCGGAAAGGTGGTGTGCCGCAACGCCGCCGGACGACGGCTGAAGTCCGTTCCGGCCAAACTCGCGGACGATCCCACGGTGACCGGGCTGCGGCAGCTCGCCGAGTGGCTGGAGCGGCACGACCGCCAGTGCCTGACCGACGTCGAGCGGTGGATGGTGCGCTCGCTCCCGGTGCCGCTCGCCGTACTCGCCGGGGTCTGGCCCGACCCCGCCTGGCGGTCCGCCCTGCGCGACGTCGTCGTCACGGGCGCCGACGGAGAGGTCGCCGGGTTCCTGAGGGACGCCGACCCCGAGCGCGGGCTCGGTCTGGTCGACCTCGACGGCGACACCGTGCGCATCACCCCCGACCTCGTCCGCATCCCGCACCCGGTGCTCCTCGACGACCTGGAGGAGCTGCGGGAGTTCGCCGTCGAACTCGGCGTCGAGCAGCGCGCCCAGCACTCTTCCGCGAGGTGTGGCACCGCCCGGCCGCGCTCGACACCGAGGGCACACAGGTCGAGGAGTACGCGGGCGGGGCGTTCAAGGAGCTGCGGTTCCTGCACGGCAGGGCGGCGCAGCTGGGCTACCGCGTGCGCGGGGGACACGCCGTCTGCTCCGTGCTGGAGGACGGCCGCGGCACCGAGGCCCGCGTGTGGATCGGCGACTACGACGGCTACGCGGACACGGAGACCGGTCCCCTCATGTGGACGGACTCCGCGGGCCGGGCGCTGAAGCTCGGTCAGGTCGGGCCGGTGGCCTGGTCGGAGGGCATGCGCATGGCGGCGGCGCTGTACGCGGGGCGGGACATCGAGGACGAGGAGCGGGCGGCATGACAACCACGACGACACACGACGGGACCACCGTGGCCGCGCTGCTCGACGCCGGCGCCGTCCTGCCGCCGGGCAGCACCTCCCGGGAGGACGCGGACGTCCTCACCGTGCGCACCTACACCCACCCGGCCCTCGCGGAGCGCAGTGTGGTCCGGCTGGTGCCCGGCACCCTCGGCGAGGCCGAGGACCTGGCCCTGGAGTTCCTCGGGCTCACCCGGGAACCGAAGACCCCCGAGGTCGGCCAGGTACGCCGGGAGGCCCTGGGCTTTCCCGCCTGGGCACTGGTCAACGACCCGGCCAACGGGCACCATGCGCTGGCCCTGGTCAAGGACGTCGAGCGGCTCGCCCGGCAGGCCAAGTCCCGTCCGGGCACCGCCAAGGACGGCTTCGAGGAGCTCGGCACCCGGCTCGGCCGCACCGTGCCGCACTTCCTGCCCACCTTCTACGAGCAGGCGGCCCGGGTCTTCCTCCAGCACGAGAACACCACGTACGCCGCCGCCTTCTTCGGCAAGGCGCGCGAGGCCGAGCGGGTGCACGCCCTCACCGTGGACGAGGAGCGGCAGCGTGCCGTGTTCCTGGAGTTCGCGTTCGCGGGCGCGCTGACGGTCAAGGCGCTCAAGGAGTATGTGAAGGACCTCGCCCGCCGTCTCGACCCCGCGACCGCATGGGCGCAGTTCCGGCAGCTGACGGTGGAGCGCTGCGCGGCGGGCATGCCGCCGTACGCCTCGCTGCCGCAGGACGCCCGCGGCCTGATCAAGGCGGCCGGTCTGGACCGGGTCACCGAGGAGTGCGGCCTCGTCGCCGATCTGATCGCCTCCCCCGCCGCCGTCCGGGCGCCCGCCTCCTTCTGGACCGCCTACCGCTCCGTCCTGCCGGCCCTCGCGGAACGCCGGCCTGCCGTCCGGGCCCGGCTGCTGGAGATCATGCCGGCCGGGCTGGGCCGCGAGGTCGCGGACGACGAGTTCTGGCTGGCCCTGCTCGCGGAGTGCGGGGCCGAGCGGCTGCTGACGGACGGGGACGAGGTCGACGCGGCGGACTGGCTGAGCCGTTGGGCTCTGCACCGCAAGCACGGCGGGGCGGTCTCCAAGCGTTCCCCGGCCACGCTCGCGCTGGTCGCACGGATGGCGCCCCGGCTGCGGGCCGACGGCCGGGCGGTCGACCTCTTCACCGGCCGCTGGCGCGACGGTGCCGAGCTGGACCTGCTGGACCTGTGCGCGGCGGAGGGCGTCCCGCTCATCCTTCCCGACACCGGCGTGGACGTGCACCTGGGCCTCGACGGCTGGCTGCGCGGCTCCCGGGACGAGCGGCGCGACCTGGTCGCCACCGCGGCGGATCCGCGGCTGCGCGCCCTGCTGTTCCAGGCGGTGGGCACCCTGGGCGACCACCGTTCGGCCACCGACCGGCTGAAGGCCGCCGAGCACCCCGTGCTCCGGGACGTACTGCGCGAGTGGCTGGAGGCCTCGGCCAAGGAGTTCGCCGGCTCGGTGGGCCTGCCCGGCGCCCGCACGGCACTGGAGCGGCTGCGCCCGTTCCGCGGTGTGGCCGCCGAGGTCGGTCCGCTCGCGGTCGCCGCGGTCGCGGAGCACCGGGTCGCGCCGCTGCTCGGCCGCACCCTGCGCGCGGGCATCCTGGACGAACTGGGCTGGCCCGCGCTGGAGGAGGCCCTGCGGCTGCTCGACACCAAGCCGAGGAACGGCGAGGACAACACGCTGACCGTCACCGAGGCCTGGCCCGCGCTGATCCTCGCGCGCCCGCACAAGGCGGTCGTCGTCGGCCCGGACGAAATCCTGCTCGACCACGACCTGCGCCTCCCCGCGGACCTGGACCGCTGGCAGCGCCCCCGCTTCCGCTACACCGACGGCGAACTGCTGGTGATGTGGCGGCAGGGCAGCAAGCAGTCCGCGTACTGGTCCGCCCGGCCGGCCGAGGTGTTCACCCTCGGCGGCGAGCAGATCCCCACCTGGTGGTCCGGCGACGACACCGGCACCCCGTCGATCCCACTGCCCGGCGGCGGCCGCGCCACCGGCGGCCGGACCCTGCACGCCGGTGACACCGTCCTGCCGCCCACCCGGTCCGTGATCGGCGACGGCACGACGTACTGGCGCCAGGGCCGACAGGGCCGGCAGACGGTGTGGCTCGAGTACGACCCCGGCACGGGCACGCACGGACGTGCCTCGCTCCCCGCCTTCCTGCGGTCCGGTATCCGGGAGGACGCGTCCCTGCAGCTCGGCGGCTGCGAGGTCCTGCCCCTGCAACCCGGCCTGGAGCACAGCCCCTTCGGCACCGACGGCGCGGTCCTCGGCCGCTGGGTGCGCCAGGAGGGGAAGGACGCCGAGGCACGCTTGGTCGCCGGTACCCCGGACGGCCGGACCGTCACGCTGCCGGTGGAGCGGGGCCGGATGCGCGGTGTTCCGCTGGGCGCGCTACGGCTGCCCGGCGGGGCGGAGCCGGTCGTCGCGCGCGTCAACACGCGTGTGTCGCTGTTCGCGGCGGACGACACCTCCTCCGCCGGAGAGCTCGGCCGTGTGACGCCGCACGAGCGGGGTGGGGAGTTCGCCGCCGGCACCCGGTTCGTGCCCCCGGTCACCTTCTGGCACGCCCTGCGCCCCCGCGACGAGCGGGGGTCGGCGGTGCTGCGCGCCCTCACCGACGAACGGGCGGCCGAGGTGCTGCGGGTCACCGCCGCGGCCCTGGCCGAACGGCAGGAGCGGATAGCCCGGGCGGGCGGCTCCGGCGCGGCGGCGGCCGGTGCGGCGGCGGCCGGACAGAACCTCCACGGACGGACAGCCGGGCAAAACCTCCACGGACGGACGGCCGGACAGGCCGCCGACGCCGAGCCGGCCATGCCGACCGTACCGACCGCGGACGAGTTCGCCCTGCGCGCCGTGCGCGAGGCCCTGCCGGAACTCACCGACCAGCGGCTCCTCATGGGCGTCGCCGCCCTGGTCCGCTCGGCGCTGCGCATCGCCGAGTCCGCCACCGCCTTCGTGACCCCGCCCCAGCAGCGGCCGCTCCAGCCCACCAACCGGACCCACGGCATGTTCGCCGACTACAAGCCCCGGCACGGCGAGGACCGGACGCTGCACGACGCCGCCACGGGCATCGCCGAGCTGAACGGCTGGTGGGGCGGCGAACGCTGGAGCGTGCTCCAGCAGATCCGCGCGGTGAACCACGTGCTCTCCGGCAAGCCCGCCGACGGCAAGCCGCTGCCCGGAGAGCGACTCGCCGTCCTCACCGACGGCTGGCACAGCGACGAGCACACCGTCCCCGGCATCGGCACGGTGTGGCCGTCCGTGCTGAGCACGCTGCGCCCGCTCGCCTACCGGGCCGCCTCACCCGCCCTGACCGACGACCAACGCGAGCCGCTGCTCCTGCTGTTCGAGGCGATCGCCGAAGGGCCGCTGGCGACCCCCGCGGGAACGCTCCGCGAGATCGTGCTCAGCGAACCGCACGACAAGCAGCAGCGTGCCGGTCAGGTGCTGCGCCGTGCCGGCCGTACCGTCGTGCTCCTGGGCTGCCAGAGCATCGACGGCCAGCGGGAACGCGTCAACTGGCTGGCCCTGGACCACGACCCGTCCGGCGCGTTCGGCGCGGTCGCCCACTTCACGCTGGAGACCGAGACCAGGCACACCTCGGCGATCACCGCCGAGCGGCTCGCCGACGTCACCCGGCTGCTCCGGGACAAGGGCGCGGCCCCCTGGCGGCCCGAGGCACCCGAGGCGCTCGCCGCGGCCACGGCCGGCGCGCTGGGCCCGGTCCAGGCCACCGTGCTGCTCGCCGGGCAGCCGCACGCGCCCGGTGCCGAGGGCCTGGCCACCATGGGACTCAAGCCGCGGCAGAGGGACTTCGGCAACGGCATGCTGGGCTCGGTGGACCGACGGGACCGGGCGGCGCTGATCGGGGCCCTGCTGCCCGAGGACCCCGCCGACCTGTGGACGGCCGGACCGGACACGGCGGCCGCGGGACGGGTGTGGACCGAGCGGCTCGGTTCGTTCGTCCGGCTGCCCGAGGAGGTCGCCGCCGGCCTCTCCGGAATGTCCGTCGGCTCCGCCGAGGCCCTGCTCAACCCCGCGCGCACTCCCTGGCTCAGCCGCACCACGGTCCAACGCCCCGACAAGGACGGCAACCTCGTCGCGGAGGACCCCGCGGCGCTCCCCGGGCGGTACGACCTCACCCGTGCCGTCGACGCCCTGGCCGAGCTCGCCTACACCCTGCCGTACGGGCATCCCCTGCGCGCCGCCCTGCCGGACGGCCTGGCCGCCCTGCGCCGCCGCGTCGCCGACCCGGAACTGCTCGTCGACCTCGACATCGAGTGGACGGAGAAGGGCGGGCCGACCGCCGTCGAACTCCGCAAGGCGTACGGCCTGCCCGCCACCGGAGGCGCCGACGCGTACGGTTTCACCCGGCTCGGCGAGGCACTCGTGCTGCGCCCCTGGTACGGCGACACCGAGACGGTCCTGGTCCGCCCGGCCGGGCTCACCGGCCCGGACGACGCGGTCCTCGGGCTCGTCGAGGGCCTGGTGGCCCCGGCGCGCCGGGGCGGTGTGCGGGCGCTGCGGACCATCCTCGGCGACGACCTCGCCCGGGCCCTCGCGGCGGGCACGGACGCCGAGGGGCCCACGGGCCACGCCCAGGACGCGAGCGCGAGCGTGCCCGCTCTCGTCACCGAGGTCGCCGCGGCCCACGGCCTGGGCGAGGACGCGGCTGCGCTCTACCTCCAGCTGCTGGCGCTGCCCGATCCGACGGACCGCAACTGCGCCCGCTGGACCGGCTGGAAGCCCGCCCGTATGAAAAAGGCCCGCGCCGAACTGGCCGCGACCGACCTGGTCGTCGAGGCCAAGCGGCCGCGCGCCGGGCGCACCCTGTTCCTGCCCTGCGGCTGGTACGACCTCAAGGCCCCGGCGGTGCCGGTGGAGACCTGGAAGGAGGGCCTCTACCCGGTCACCGGCCGCGCTGTGCCGCTCCTTGCGGTGCCCGAGCTGTTCGCCCGCGCCTGGGACCGCGTCCGCGCGGGAGACGCTCCGGCGTACGAGGAACTCACCACCCGTACCGGCCGGAAGGGACGCCGCCGGTGACCGCGCTCCTTCATACGCCGACGGCCGCGCACCTTCGCCTATCGATGGCCGCGCCTCTTCACCCGCCGACGACCGCGCATCTTCACCCGCCGACGACCGCGCATCTTCCGCTGTCGAGGACCGCGCCGCTTCCTCTGCCGACGACCACCACCCGTACCGCCCCGAAGGACCACCGCCCATGACCACCGCCCTCGCTCCCGACGCGACCCGTCAGATCGTCCCGCCCGAGGACCGCCACGCCGTCGAACTGGCCTTCCTCGCGGCGTACGACGACGGGCCGCGCCCGCCCGCCTGGCATCTCACCCCGCGTGCCGTCGTCACGTTCGTCATGGGCAGCGGCGGACAGGCGCTGAAGCTGCCGGACGGCGCCGAGGTGCCCGCCGGGGTGCCGCGCAGGCTCGTTGTGGAGGGCAAGTTCGTCGGCGACCGGGCACTGGTCGAGCGGTGTGTCGTCACCCTCGCCGGTGAGCGCGGTCTGCTGCTCGTCGGCGAGCCCGGCACCGCCAAGTCGATGCTCTCCGAGCTGCTGTCCGCCGCCGTGTGCGGCACCAGCGGGCTGGTGGTGCAGGGTACGGCGGGCACGACCGAGGACCAGCTCAAGTACGGCTGGAACTACGCCCTGTTGCTCGCCAAGGGGCCGAGCCGGGAAGCCCTCGTGCCCTCTCCCGTGCTCACCGCCATGACCCGGGGTGCCCTCGCCCGCGTCGAGGAGGTCACCCGCTGTCTGCCCGAAGTCCAGGACTCCCTGGTGTCGTTGCTCTCCGAGCGGCGCATCGCGGTCCCCGAACTGGCGGGCACGGACGACGCCCTGGCGCATGCCGCGCCCGGCTTCAATCTCATCGCCACGGCCAACCTGCGGGACAAGGGCGTGTCGGAGATGTCGGCCGCGCTCAAGCGCCGGTTCAACTTCGAGACCGTGGGCCCCATCCCGGACCTCGACGCCGAGACCGCGCTGGTGCGCAGCCAGGCCCGGGCGTCCGTGGAGCGGGCAGGGGCGCCGTTCCAGGTCGACGACGCCGTGCTGGAGGCCCTCGTGACCGCCTTCCGCGACCTGCGGGAGGGCCGGTCGACGGAGGGCTGGGAGGTGGAGCGGCCCTCCACGGTGATGAGCACGGCGGAGGCCGTCTCCGTCGCCGGCGCGCTGGGGCTGGCCGCGGCCTACTTCCCCGGGGACCGGGATGTGCTCGGGCTGCTGCCGGGGCATCTGCTCGGCGTCGTGCGCAAGGACGACCCGGCCGACGCGGCCCGGCTGCGCGGCTACTGGGACGGTCCGGTACGGCGCCGCGCCGAGCAGGGTTCCGCCACCTGGCGCACCCTGTGGGACCTGCGCACGGTCCTGGAGGGCTGACGACCGTGCCCCTCTCCACCGCCTCCCCCGCCTCCCCCCTGTCCCCCGTCTCTCCCGACGAGGCCGTCGCGGCCCTCACCGCCCCGGGGGCGCCCTACCTCATCGGTGTACGGCACCACGCGCCCTCGCTGGCCGCGGCGGTACCCGCGCTCCTCGACGCGGCCGAGCCCGACGTGCTGCTCGTCGAGCTCCCCGCCGAGATGCAGGAGTGGCTGCCCTGGCTGGCTCACGAGGAGACCAGGGCCCCGGTCGCCCTCGCGGCCGCTCCGGCGGGCGGGGGCGGTGGCCCGGCCTTCTACCCCTTCGCCGATTTCTCCCCCGAACTAGCCGCGGTGCGCTGGGCCGCGCGGCGGGGCGTGCCGGTCGTCGCCTGCGACCTGCCGCTGGCCGACCGGGCGTGGGGGGAGGAACGCCCGGAGCGGGCACAGGCTCCCGGTGGCCCCCGCCTGACCACGGCCCTGCGTTCGCGTCTCACCGGTCGCCCCGGCGACGACCTGTGGGACCGGCTCGTCGAGGCCACGGCTCCGGGCTCGGCACCGGAAGCGCTGCGCCGGGCCGCCCTGCTGACGGGGTGGGCGCTGCGTGAGGACGCGGCCGCGTCGGGGGGTGTGCCGGAGCTGGACCTGCGGCGCGAGAGCTGGATGCGCTCCTGCCTGGCGGCCGCCACCGCGAACGGCGAGCGCGCCGCGGTGCTCGTGGGCGCCTTCCACGCCCCGGCGTTGCTGTCCCCGGCAGGATCCGGCGGGCCCGCCCCGGTCTCGCCCTCCGTGCGGTCCGACTCCCCCACTCCCGACGACGGCCCCGTCTGGACGACTTCGCTCATCCCGTACACCTACGCGCTCCTGGACGAGCGTTCCGGCTATCCGGCCGGTATCCGCGATCCGGAGTGGCAGCATCTGGTGCTCGGCGCGGCGGGTGATCCGGCCGCGCTGGAGGAGGCGCTGACCCGGGTGGCCGTACGGGTGTGTGCGGAACTCCGCGCTCTTGGCCACCCGTCGGGCCCCGCCGACGCGCGCGAGATCACCCGGCTGGCCGGAGACCTCGCCCGGCTGCGCGGGCTGCCCGCGGCCGGCCGGGGCGAGCTGGTCGAGGCGGTGCAGACGGTGCTCGCGCAGGGCGAGCCGTACGGCCGGGGACGGGCCGTCGCACGGGCGATGGAGCGGGTGCTGGTCGGGTCGCGCGGCGGCCGCCCCACCCCGGGCGCGCCCCGCAGCGGTCTCGCCCCCGCCGTCGAGGCCGAGTTGGCGGCGCTGGGCCTGCCCGGCCCGGCGGACGGCGGCCCCGGTGCGGCCCGGGACCTGCGTCTGGATCCGCTCCGTTCCGACCTCGACCGCCGCCGTGAACTCCTGCTGCGCCGGCTGACGGTGTGCGGGGTGCCGTACGCCGAGCCCAAGGAGGTCGTCGGCGCGGGTGGGGCCGAGGCGCTCACCTCGCGCTGGGAGGTGCGCTGGACCCCCGCCACCGCGGCCATGCTGACCACGGCCGGGATCCGCGGTGTCACCCCGGCCCAGGCCGCCGAGGGCGTACTGCGGGAGCGGCGGCGGGCGGAACACGACGAGGGCGGGCCCACGGCCGCGCAGACCCTGGACGGTCTGGAGCGGGCGGCGGAGTGCGGTCTGCCGGGGCTTGCGGACGAGCGGCTCGCGGACACGGCCGACGTGCTGCCGCACTCCGCCACCCTGCCCGAACTCCTCGCCGGGATGGCCCTGTTGGACCGGCTGCGGGCCGGGCACATCGCCGGGCTCGATGCCGACGAGGACCGTTCGGCCCGTGCGACCGAAGTGGCCGAACTGCTCACGGTCGCCGCGGTGCGCCAGGTGGACGGCCTCACCGGCTCCGAGGACCCCGCCGACGCGCACGCCCTGCTCGAACTCGCCCACCGCGCCGACCTCCTGGGCGGCATACGGCTCACCGACGCCCTCACCCGGCTGGCGGCCGAGGGTTCCCCGCTGATGCGCGGCGCCGCGGGGGCCGTACGCGTGCTCCTCGGACACGAGGATCCCCGGGTCCTGGGCGACCGCGTCGCCTCCTGGGTGGACGCGGCCACCGACGCCGGGTCCCGGGCGGCGCTCACCGCCCGGCTCACGGGACTGCTGACCGCGGCGGGCCGGCTCCTGGAGTCCGCGGCCCCCGCGCTGGAACCCCTGCTCAGCCGTGTCTCCGAGCTGCCCGACCGGGAGTTCCTCGACCGGCTCCCCGCGCTCCGGGGCGGCTTCGACACGCTCAGCCCGGCCGCCCGCGACCGCCTCCTGTCGGCCGTCGAGGAACGGCTCGGCACCAGTCATCTCGCCGACACCTCCGGTATCGACCCCGACGCCCTCGCCACCTGGACGCGCGCGGACCTCGCGGCACGTGAGGCCCTGGCCGGACTCGGGCTCCTGCCCGCACCGCGGGACCGCGCACAGCCGGAGCCCGCGACAGAACCGGCCGCCACCCACGAGGAGAAGGCCCAGGCCCCCGGCGAGGCACACCGGCTCGCCCCCGCCGACCGCTGGCGGCTGCTCCTCGGCCGCCGTACCGACCAACTGCCCCGGTCCGCGTCGGCGTTGGCCACGGCACTGGACGAGCTGTACGGCAGCGGACGCGGCGAGGGCAGCAGGGGGAATCTCGGCGGCCGGGGCCGGGGCGGTGGCCGGGAGGCGCCGTACCCCGGGGTGCGTGAGTGGTCCGAGGAGCTGGCGGCCCTGTTCGGGCCGGGCATCCGGGAGGAGGTACTGGCGGCGGCCGCCGCGTCGGGCCGCCAGGACGTGCTCACCGAGCTGGATCCGGACAGTGTCCGGCCCTCCGTCGACCTGCTGCGCAGCGTGCTCCGGCACGCGGGAGGACTGCCCGAGGCCCGGCTGGCCGCGCTGCGTCCGCTCGTACGACGCCTGGTCGAGGCGCTGACCCGGGAGCTGGCGACCCGGCTGCGCCCCGCGCTGCACGGCACGGCCCTGCCACGGCCCAGCCGGCAGCCGGGCGGCGGCCTCGACCTGCCCCGTACGCTGCGGGCCAACCTGGCGACCGCCCGGCGCGGCCCGGACGGCACGGTCCAGGTCGTCCCCGAGCGTCCCGTGTTCCGTACCCGCGCCCGGCGTGCCGCCGACTGGCGGCTCGTCCTGGTCACCGACGTGTCGGGATCCATGGAGGCGTCCACGGTCTGGGCGGCCCTCACGGCCTCGGTGCTGGCCGGGGTGCCGACCCTGTCCACGCACTTCCTGGCCTTCTCCACCAAGGTCATCGACCTCACCGACCACGTCGAGGACCCCCTGTCCCTGCTGCTGGAGGTCAGCGTGGGCGGTGGCACCCACATCGCGGCCGGGCTCCGGCACGCCCGCGAACTGGTGACGGTGCCGTCCCGCACACTCGTCGTGGTCGTCAGCGACTTCGAGGAGGGCCATCCGCTCGGCGGGCTGCTCGCCGAGGTCCGCGCCCTCGTCGGCGCCGGCTGCCATGTCCTGGGCTGCGCGAGCCTCGACGACTCGGGCCGTCCTCGGTACTCCACGGGTGTCGCGGGTCAGCTCGTCGCCGCGGGGATGCCCGTGGCCGCCCTCAGCCCGCTCGAACTCGCCCGCTGGGTAGGGGAGAAGATCGCATGAACCAGGACCTTCCTCCGGTCGCCCCGTCCGTGACCGCCGAACTGGTCGCGGCGCTGTCGCCACGGCTGCGCAAGCGACTGGACGCGGGCATCGCGAAGCTGACGGACCGGCCGGTGGTGCGCGACGGCGACATCGTGCGCATCGCCGTCGACGACGACACCGACCTCGAACTGCACGCCCCCGGCGGCGCCGTGACCGACGTCGACGGCATCCGCTGCGGCTGTCTGCTGGCACCGGACTGCCTGCACCGGGCCGCCGCGGCGTCGGCGGCCCCGATCGCCGACGCAGAGCCGACCAAGGAGGCAGAGGACGGGTCGAAGGCGAGGCCCCTGTCGGAGGCGAGGACTCCGTCCACGGCGGAGCCCGACGCGGCCACCGCCGACCAGCGCGCCGCCGGGCAGGCGCTGTACGACGCAGCGGCCGCGGTCCTCGACGCCGGCACCGACGGCGCCGGGGCGGTGCTCCAGGCCGAGTTGCTGCGCGCCGCGCACACCGCGCGGCTGGCGGGACTCCCCAGGGCGGCCACCGCCGCGGTCTCCGTGGTCACCGCGGTGCGCGCGGCCCGCTCGGCGGACCCGGCGTACCGCCTCGCCGACCTCGTCTCCACCCTGCGCGAGGTCCTGGCCGTCGCCCACCGCGTCCCGTACGCCACCGGCCCGGAACTGACCGCCCTGCGCGGCACCGTACGCCAGCCGTACACCCCGGACGGCTCGCTGCGGCTGTACGGCCTGTTCTCCGAGCCCGTGATCACGGCGAGCGGCTACGCGGGCGCGGTCACCTGGACCGCCGACGCCGAGGGCCGTCTCCACACGGTCTCCGACGTGGCCCCGGGCGGTCCCGGCCGGGCCGTGGGGGCGGCCGACCGGACCGTGCGCATCGGGGACACGGCCCTGACCCACCGTGAGTTGTCGCGCGCGGGCCTCGCGGTGTCCGGTGCGACCGTCTCGCCGACCGGGCGGCTGGGTGCGGGGGCAGGGGTACGGGCGGTTCGGGCGTCCGGTGCCGACTGGCAGGACGAACCGCTCGGCCGGCTCTGGGCCGTGCCGGTCGCCGATCAGGTCGCGCGTGCCCTGGCCGGCGGCCACGACCTGCTGTTCCTGGAGGTCACGCTCACCGGGACGGTCCGTGAGGCGGCGGGCGACTGTCTGCTGGCCGACTGCGACGGGCTGACGCTCCGTCTGGTCGCCGCCCACGACGACCCCGCGCTTCCCTACCGGGACAACCTCCGCCTGCTGGCAGCCGCCCGAGGCAGCCGGCTGCGCGTGGTCGCCCGCCTCATCCCTGCCCCGCACCCGCGGGCCCTGCTGCTGGCCGCCGACCATCCGAAGGAGCCGGGCACCCGTCTCGACCTGGGCCTGGACCGGCTCCGGCACGCGGACCTGCCCGCCGCGACGGCACCGGCCGCCGGGGCCGCCGTACCCACGCCCGACGAAGCGCCGCTGCACCTCCTGCGCCGCCGGGTGCAGCAGGGCGCGTCCGGCGGCCGGCAGGTGCTCGCGTTTCCCGGGAACGGCGCCGCGGACGCCGCACGTCTGCGCGGGCACGGCCTGGCGACCGCGGCCGATCTGCTGGACGGGCTGCACTCCGCCGCGCCGGCCCGTGCGCGTGACCCCTTCGGCCGGCTCCTCCCGGCCGACACGGGACGCTTCGCGCGCGCCTGGCTCGCCGCCGCCGTCTACACCGACGAAGTGGACCGGGCGCTGTGTGCCGCGGCGTGGAACGCGGGCGGCCGCTCCCCCGGGCCGGCGGCACCGCCCCTCATTCGAGGCATCCCGTGAGCCGCTCGTAGGCGTGATGAGCGTCGCTGATCAGGTGCTCGGCCTCGGCGCGGGTACCGCAGTCCGTGACCTTGCCGACGGCCCGGCGCCGCAGTCGTGCCAGCACGGCGGCCCAGGCGTCGCCCTCGGCGTGCCAGCGTGGCAGGTCGTGGGTGTCGACGAGGTCGATGAAGGAGGGGTCCTCGGCCACGCACAGCAGTACCGGGGCGGCACATTCGGACTCGGCGCCGACACGGTGCAGGACGCCCAGCGGCCAAGCGGGCACCGTGGCGCCGGCCAGGGCCGGTTCGGGCATGACCACCAGGGCGTCCAGGGGCAGCCCATCGGCGTCGAGGGTGTCCGGGACACATCCGTGTCCGACCGGCCAGCCCTGTGAGGTGACGCGGCCGGAGGCGCCGTCGTCCGACTTGCGGATGGTGGACGAGGCGGTGGCGTCGATGTCGACGGTGATCCGGGGCATGGCCGTGACCTCCTCAGACATGAGCGCGGTCAGCGGGTGGAGGCCATCGGCACCGCGGGGACGCGGTTGTCGGCGGGCCTCATCGCCGGATACCAGCAGTCTCCTGCCGCACGGCCGGGGCGGCAACCAAAGGGCGGCTGGACCGGCCTTCGCGGCCGCCGCGACCGCCTCGTCGAGATCGCGGCGGCGGGCTCAGCGCCGGTCGACCCGGGTGACGGCCAGCAGCACCACAGCGGCCACCTGGATGGCGATGACCACCGTGATGAGCACGGGGACCGAGTAGCCGTACAGGCCGCCCGTCAGGGCACCGCCGGCCAGACTCGCCGCACCGACCACGCCCGCGAACAGGCCGTACGCGGTCGCCCGCCGTCCGCTGGGCACCAGGTCCGCGACCGTCGCGCGCAGGGTGGACTCCTGGATGCCCATGGCGGCGCCCCACACCAGCGACCCGGCCACCGCGATCGCGACCGTGTCGGAGAACGCCAGCACCACGACGCCCGCGGTCAGTACCGGCAGAGCCACCAGGACACGCGGGCCGATCCGGTCGTAGGCCCAGCCGGTGGCCAGCGCCGCGACCGCGTCCACCGCCATCGCCGCCGCGTACAGCACCGGGACCCAGGCCGCGGTCAGCAGGTGCCGCTGGACCAGGTGGTAGGAGAGCACGCCGAAGGTGGCGAACCCGGTCGTGGTGGCCGCGGTGAACCCGGCGTAGGTCCAGAACGCCCTCGGCAGCCGCCCGTGCCGCCTCTCCGGCGGCGCGGGCGGGGGCGCCGCGGCGGTCACCCCGCGTTCGTAGGCTTCCGGGTCGGGCACCCGGGCCCGTAGCCGGAACAGCAGCAGGAGTACGGCGATGCCAGGGACGGCGAGCACGCCGAGCGCGGGGCCGGAGTCGTTCCCGGTCAGCGCGAGCACGCCCGCCACCAGCAGCGGGCCGGCGATGGCGCCGATCTGGTCCAGCGCCTCGTGGACGGCGAAGCCCCGGCCCCTGCCGGTCGCGGCGGTGGCGTGTGACAGCAGGGTGTCCTTCGCGGGCGAGCGCACCGCCTTGCCGACGCGTTCGGCGATCACCAGCACGCACGCGGCCCACAGCACACCCGCCACGCCCAGCAGCGGCACCGTGACGACCGTCAGCGCGTACCCGGCGATCGCCAGGCCCCAGAACTGGCGGGTCCGATCCGCCATCGGCCCGGAGACCAGCCTCAGCCCCAGCGCCGCCGCCTCCCCGGCTCCGGTGACCGTCCCCACGACCAGGGAGGAGGCGCCCAGCGAGGCCAGCAGCGGGCCGGTGATGGAACGGGCGCCCTCGTAGACGACGTCGGCGAGCAGGCTGACCGTGCCGAACCAGACGACGAACCGCCACGGCCCCATCCCTGCCGACGTCCGCTCCGGACGCGGCTCCCCGGACACCGGCCGCGTCAGCCTCGTCACCGCTGCCTCCACGAGACCAGGCGGCGCGTCACCGCCGCCGCGAGCCATACCGCCGCCAGCGCCGCGCACGGCGTCGCGGCCAGGTACGCGAGCCCGGCCCGGGGACGGCCACCGGCCACCAGCTTCTGAATGTCCACGGCATACGTGGAAAACGTCGTGAACCCGCCGAGCACCCCGGTCCCGAAGAACGGCCGGACCAGCCGGTGCGCCGCCCACACGTCCGTGATCAGCACCATGAACACGCCGATCACCGCGCAGCCCACGGCATTGACCCACAGCGTCGTCCACGGGAAGGAGCCCGCCGCACCCGGCCACACCAGCGAAGCACCGTACCGGGCCGACGCGCCGACCGCCCCGCCGAGCGCCACCACCGCCACGATCGGTCCCTGCGCCCGCCACGACTGCCGCCGCTGCGCGCGCACATGCAGATCGACGTCGGGATCCGTGGGCTCGTCCGTCACCCTGGAGTCGGGGGCAGTCATGTACGTACGTCTCCTACTCGCCGGTGCCCACGGACATGTGGGCACACTCCCTCGCAAGTAGGGACTGTCGGCGGCGTCGATGCCGCGGTTCGGGTACGGCGAGCCCCACCGCCGCGAGGTGACCGGAGATCACAACCGACGACCAGACTAGCGCCGCCCGAAGCGAATCCCTAGCCGAGGAAGCTCAACCGGACCTGGCGGTTGGGGTTGTCCCGGTTGGTGTCCACCAGGCACACCGACTGCCACGTCCCCAGGACCAGGCGCCCGCCCAGCACCGGCAGGGTGGCATGCGGGGGGACGATCGCCGGCAGGACGTGGTCGCGGCCGTGGCCGGGGCTGCCGTGGCGGTGCTGCCAGCGGTCGTCGGCGGGCAGCAGGGTGTGCAGGGCGGCGAGGAGATCGTCGTCGCTGCCGGCACCGGTCTCGATGACGGCGATACCGGCGGTCGCGTGCGGAACGAAGAGGTTCAGCAGGCCGTCGCGGCCGCCGGCCGTCTCGCGCAGGAAGACCTCGCAGTCGCCGGTGAGGTCGACGACCTGCTCCCGGGAACCGGTGGCGACGTTCAGCACTCGTGTCGTGAAGGCATCTGACATGCCACCATCCTGACCCGTCCGCCCAACCCGTTGACCGCCGGGTCGCCGCGCGCGGTCGCGTCGGGAAGATCCTCGGCCGGCGCCCTGTTGGCAGAGGCGTGAACAACACGCGCGAGGTCGAGGTAGTCGTCATAGGCGCCGGACAGGCCGGCCTGTCCAGCGCCTATCACCTGCGCCGCACCGGCTTCGAGCCGGACCGCGACTTCGTGGTGCTGGACCACGCCCCCGGTCCGGGCGGCGCCTGGCAGTTCCGCTGGCCGTCGCTGACATACGGCAAGGTCCACGGGATGCACTCGCTGCCGGGCATGGAACTGACGGACGCCGATCCGTCGCGGCCGTCGGCCGAGGTCGTCACCGAGTACTTCGACACCTACGAGCGCACCTTCGATCTGCGGGTACGGCGCCCGGTCGACGTACGGGCCGTGCGCGAGGGGCAGGACGGCCGGCTGCTCGTGGAGACCTCGGACGGCACCTGGTCGACGCGGGCGCTGATCAACGCGACCGGCACCTGGGACCGGCCGTTCTGGCCGCGCTATTTCGGCCAGGAGACGTTCCGCGGGCGGCAGTTGCACACCGCTCAGTACGCGGGGCCCGAGGAGTTCACCGGGCAGCGGGTGGTCGTGGTCGGCGGGGGTGCGTCCGGCACCCAGCATCTTCTGGAGATCGCCCCGTACGCGGCCGCCACGACCTGGGTCACCCGGCGTCCGCCGGTCTTCCGCGAGGGGCCGTTCGACGAGAACGTGGGGCGGGCCGCCGTCGCGCTCGTGGAGGATCGGGTGCGGCAGGGCCTCCCGCCCCGGAGTGTGGTCTCGGTCACCGGGCTGCCGCTCAACGACGCGATTCGGCAAGGGCTTCGGGACGGGGTCCTGGACCGGCTGCCGATGTTCGACCGGATCACACCGGACGGGGTGGAATGGGCGGACGGCCGGCATGTGGACGCCGACGTGATCCTGTGGGCGACCGGCTTCCGGGCCGCTCTGGACCATCTGGTCCCGCTGCGGCTGCGCGAGCCGGGCGGCGGGATCCGCATGGAGGGGACCCGCACGGTCGCCGACCCGCGGGTCCATCTCGTCGGCTACGGCCCCTCGGCGAGCACCATCGGCGCCAACCGCGCGGGACGCGCGGCCGTACGGGACATCAGGCGGCTGCTGGCCGAGGAGCCTGTCGCCGCGTGATGTCCCGTCGGGTCGTCGGCCGGGTCACTTCGGGGGCTGCGGGGTCGGGGACTGCTGCGCCGGGCTCTGGTGCTGCTGCGGACTTCCACTCCGCTGCGGACTTCCGCTCCGCTCCGGGCTCTGACTCCGGCTCCGGCTCTGGCTCTGCTGCGGCTCGCTGCTCTTCAGGTGTGCGTTGAACTCGGCCACGTTGCGCTGGTGCTCCGCGTAGTCGGCGGTGAAGCGGGTGTCGCCGGGCTTGACCGTGACGAAGTACAGCCAGTTGCCCTGCGGCGGGTTGAGCGCGGCGTGCATCGCCTGCTCGCCGGGGTTGTCGATCGGCGTGGGTGGCAGGCCCATGCGCTGGTAGGAGTTGTAGGGACTCTCGATCCGGGTGTCGTCCGCACTCGTTCTGAGCGTGCTGCGGTTCAGCGCGTAGTTGAGGGTGGAGTCCATCTGCAGCGGCATGCCGCGCTCCATCCGGTTGAAGACGACCCGGGCCACCTTCCCCATGTCCTCCTTGGTGGCGGCCTCGGCCTGGACGATGCTCGCGATGGTGACCGCCTGGTAGAGGTTCATGGCGTTGCGCTGCGCACCGGCCGCGAGCGGCGCCCGGTTGAAGCGCTGGTTCGCCGTGTCGACCATGTACTGCAGCAGCGACTGCGGCGTGGCGTCCTCCCCGACCGGATACGTGGCCGGGAAGAGGTAGCCCTCCGGGTTGCCCTGGGCGTCGCTCGGCAGCTTCAGGCCGGCCTTGCCGATGGACTTGTGGGTGGTGCCCGCGGGCAGGGCGAGGACCTTGTCGACGGCGTCGTAGACCTGGCTCGCGCGCCAGCCCTCCGGGATCACCAGGGTCTTGGACGTGGCGTTCCCGCCGCCGGCCAAGTGCAGCAGCGGCACCGCCACGGCGGTGCCGGCCACGACGGCGCAGGTCACGAGGAGGACGAGCTTGCCCCGGCGCGTCAGTCGAATCGTGCTCCGTGGCGGAGTGTTCTTCTGCATGCGGGCACGTTAACCCGCTTATCTCCGCAAACCCGGCATATCGTCAGCTTGTCGGTTCCAGTTGCGCGTCCCGTCGGACCAGCGCCGCATACCGGCCGTCCGCCTCCAACAGCTCCTCGTGCGTGCCGCGTTCCGCGACGCGCCCCGAGTCGAGGACCACGATCTGGTCGGCACCGCGAACGGTGGACAGCCGGTGCGCGATGGTGAGTGTCGTCCGGTTGGCCGACAGGGCGTCGATGGCCTCCTGAACGGCATGCTCGGTGCGGGTGTCCAGGGCGCTGGTCGCCTCGTCGAGGATGAGGACCGGCGGGTCGCGCAGGATGGTGCGGGCGATGGCGAGGCGCTGCTTCTCGCCTCCCGAGAAGCGGTGGCCGCGTTCGCCCACGACCGTGTCGTAGCCGTCGGGCAGCCCGGCTATGTGGTCGTGGATCTGGGCCGCCTTCGCGGCCGCGTGCAGTTCCTCGTCGGTGGCGTCCGGCTTGGCGAAGCGGAGGTTGTCGGCGACCGAGGCGTGGAAGAGGTACGTCTCCTGCGAGACGACGCCGACCGCCCGGGCGAGGGTGTCGAAGTCGAGGTCGCGGACGTCGACGCCGTCCAGGGTGACGCGGCCGCCGGTGACGTCGTAGAGCCGGGGCACGAGATAGCCGAGCGTGGACTTGCCCGCGCCGGTCGGGCCGACGACCGCGAGGCTGTTGCCCGCCGGGACGGTGATGTCGATGCCGTCGATGACCGGGCCGACCGCGTCATTGCCGCTGTCGTACCGGAACTCGACGCCCTCGAAGCGGACCTCGCCCTTGATGTGGTCGAGGTGGACCGGCTCGTCCCGCTCGGTGATGTCGATCGGCAGGTCGAGGTACTCGAAGATGCGCTGGAAGAGCGCCAGCGAGGTCTGGATCTGGACGCCCGTCGACAGCAGGCTGACGGCGGGGCGGAACAGGCCCTGCTGGAGCGAGACGAAGGCGACGATCGTGCCGAGCGAGACCTGGGATCCGCCGGCCTGCAGGGCGACGCCGGCGGTCCAGTAGATGACGGCGGGCATGGCGGCCATGACGATGGTGATGACGGCCATCCGCCAGCGGCCGGCCATGTTCGACCTCACTTCGAGATCGACCAGTTGCTCGGACTCCTCCGCGAAGGACGCGGTGAGCGAGTCGGAGCGGCCCATGGTGCGGCCGAGCAGGATGCCACTGACCGACAGCGACTCCGTGACGGTGGCGGCCATCGCGGCCATCTGCTTCTGGCGCTGGGTGGTGATCTTCTTGCGCTCGTTGCCGACGCGGCTGCTGATCCAGACGAACACCGGCAGCAGGAGCAGCGAGACGACGGTCAGCCGCCAGTCGAGGGCGATCATCGCGACGATCGTGGCGACCACGCTGGTGAGGTTGGAGACCAGGGAGGTGGCGGTCGAGGTGACGGTGGCCTGCATGCCGCCGATGTCGTTGGCTATCCGCGACTGCACCTCGCCGGTGCGGGTGCGAGTGAAGAAGGCGAGCGACATGCGCTGCAGGCGGCCGTAGACGGCGGTGCGCAGGTCGTGCATGACGCGCTGGCCGACGGTCGTGGAGATCAGCGTCTGGAGCACACCGAAGACGCTGGTCAGGACGGCGCTGAGGATCATGCCCAGGGCGAGCAGGCTCAGCAGACCGGTGCGGCCCTGCGGGATCGCGATGTCCAGGGTCGCCTTGAGGAGGAACGGTGTGGCCACCGAGACCAGCGACGAGGCGCCGACCAGCAGGCCGACGACCGCGAGCCGGCCGCGGTAGGGGCGGAAGAGCTTCAGGATGCGGCGCACCTGCCGGGGCTGGTCCCCGGCGGGGTCGGACGGTGTCCAGGAGGGTGAACGGTCGGGATGCATGGGCTCCTACGGAGGTGTGCGGGCGTCGGCGCGGACGTCGGCCGACGATGACTGACGGAGCATAGCTCATTGTTACCTATACTCACAATGAACTGTGTCCTGATATTGTTCCCGCATGACCACCCCCGATCCCGAGGGCCAGCTCGCCGAGCAGTTGTTGCGGCTCACCCGACGGGTGCACCGGATCCAGAAGCGCCATCTGCAGCAGCGCGAGCTGGGCATCACCCCGGCGCAGTCCCGCCTGCTGCGCACCCTCGCGCACTACGGCTCGCCACCGCGCATGGCCGACCTCGCCGAGCGCCTGGAGGTGGTACCAAGGGCGGTGACGACACTGGTCGACGGGCTTGAGGCGAGCGGCAGGGTGCGCCGGGTGCCCGATCCGACGAACCGCCGGGTCACCCGGATCGAGCTGACCGACGACGGACACAGGGCGCTGGGTGAGCTGCGCCGTGCGCGCCGGTCGGCGGCGGAGGAGATCCTGGCCCCGTTGTCGGACGAGCAGCGCGTGCTGCTCGGCGGGCTGCTGGACACGCTGATCGACGGGGAGGCCGTGACGCGCTGCTGAGCGGCGGACGTACGGACGTACAGAAGGCCGCGGCTCCCGCTCCGTACCGGTGGAGTGGGAGCCGTGGCGCGTCCGGACACCGTCGGCCGGCCTCAGCAGCCGCTGTCGTCCCGCGTGAGCACCCCCTGGACGGTGGTCAGGGAGCGGTCGTAGCAGCCGTCCGAGCCGTACAGCCGGTAGCGCTCGCTCGTCGTACCGACCGCATGGCGCTGGTCGCGGGGCACGTTCACGGTGTACGAGGCATCGCCGGTGTAGGTGTCGTCGAACCGCGACCACGCCAGGCGCCGGCCCTCCCGCGTCTCCACGACCGCCGCGCGGTCGCCGAGCGTCAGGACGGTGCGCAGCCGGTCGTCCGTGCCGAGGGTTGTGGTGCCGTCCATCGTGTAGGTCCGGTGCGTGTGTGACGTCCGCGCCGGTCCGCGTCCGTCGACCGTGACGGTCTCGTCGTCCGTCCAGGTGGCGACCAGTCCGTCGGTCGTCTCACCGTCGGTCCAGCGATGGGCGGATGTGTTCGCCAGCGTACGGCGGACGGTGGTCGTGACACGGCCGTGCGAGGTGTCGACGTATCCGGCGACGGTCAGCCGGTGACCGGCCTCGGTGTCCACGCGGTGCTCCGTGGGACCGGGCGTGTACGTCGAGGAGTCGGCGAGGTCGCCTGCCTTGTCCACGGTGAGCCTGCCGGTGACGTGCGCGCGGTGCGGGTCCTGCCACACCAGCACGTTCACGGGGGCGCTCCAGCCGCTCTGCCCCTCGGGAACACCGACGACGGAGACCTCGACGCGGTGCGGGCGGCCGTCGTTGAGCAGCCCGGCGAAGGGGGTCAGGTCGTATTCGATCGGCTTGACGTCGAAGGCGCGCGGGCCTGGAATGACGTACCAGAGGAAGGGGTTGGACCAGCCGCCGGTCCATACGTGGGGGAACGGCGCGGCGATTCCGGCCAGTTGGCCGTCGACCTTGATCTGCACCTCGCGGTAGGGGCCGTGGTCGGCCTTGCAGGAGTACGGCGCCGGGTCGGCCACCGTCAGATACCAGAACTCCTCGCAGCCGCCGCCGGATCCGGTGGCGTACACCTCGGCGACGATGCGCTCGCTGTTGCGCGGGGTGGTGACGGTCGTGCCGCCGGCCGTGTCGGTGAGGGTGAGGACACGATCGGGGGCGGCGGACCCGGCAGCGCCGTTGCCCTGGTAGAAGGTCAGCGTGACCTTGACGTCGATGACGCCGGTGTAGGTGTCGTCGACGACGTTGCCGATGAGCATCTCGACGTCCTGCGGGCTGCGGAAGGTGTCGCTGTAGCGCGTGACGTCCTTCTCGACGGACCACCCGATGCCGTCCGGGGACGGCTCGGGTGTCGATGTACGCAGCACCTCCACGCCCCCGACGTGCAGATAGCCGAGCCGGTCGTACTGACGGCCCTTCACCTTGCCGTCGAGACGCAGGACAACCTTGCTCCAGCGGTCGCCGCAGCCCTTGGGTGGTGTGTACCCGCCCTTGTACGGGGTGAAGTCACGGAACTGCGCCTCGGCGAGGGTCACCCGACAGGACGTGCCGCCCGGCTCGGCGACGGGCGGGGCGGCGGTGACCGGGTCGTGCCAGTCGGTGCCGAACTCGGCGGGGACGTCGGAGGACCGGGCGGTGACCGAAGCGGCGGGGGCGGCCTGCGTGGAGGCGGCCTGCGCGATGGCTGCCTGGACGGTGGCGGCCTGCGCGGGGGCGGGTCTCGCTCCGACGAGAGTGCCCGCCAGGAGGGTCGCTCCGGCGAGCATGGACATGACTATCCGGCTTCTCATGGCCGGTGTTCTACGGGGATCGAGGCGCCCGCCGCAATGAGGCCCCGCGCGATCAGGCCGCCAACTCGCCCCTGTCCCCCATCACCACCACGGGGTGCCGGTCCGGATCGAGCGTGCGCAGCAGGTACTCCATGTCGGACTTGGACATGCTGACGCACCCCGATGTACCGCTGCCGTGGTCCATGTGCAGCCAGATGCTCCCACCCCGCTCCTCGCCCTCGGGGCGCCGCGGGTCGTTCGGCGGTGTTCCCTTGACCCGGTTGTAGTCGATGGCGATGACGTAGTCGAAGTCGTGCCAGTGCGACTCGGCCCACCAGCGCGGGGCGGCGAAGGACGGGTCCTGTGTGTACGGCAGCCCGGCACCGGGATCGTCGAGCACACCCCCCGCGTCGGTCAGCGTGAACACGCCGACGGGGCTGCGCCGGTCACCGGAGTGGTGATCGGTGGTCCAGCCTCTCTTGCCGTTGTGCCCCGCCCAACTGCGGGTCCGCTGCCAGGCCGTGCCGTGCCGGGTGTACAGCACGACCGTGGACCGCGCCGAGTCCTTGCCCTCCCCGTAGACCGCCACCACCTGCCCGGACTCGGCCGGAATCCGCCGCTGCAGACGGTCACCCACGTCCGGAATGCGGGTGGGGTCGTGACTTTCGGCGCGGGACGGCGGCCCGGCGTGTCCGACACCCTCCGGTTCCCCCTCGTCGCGCGCCGCCGTACCGCACGCGGACAGAGCCGTCACAAGGGTCCCGAGAGCCGCCACCACGACCACCACACGCCGCACACCGTCGATCCGCACCGCCCCATCCTGGCACTGCGCACCGGAACGGGGGTCCACGGGTACCCCCTTGGTGTGCGGCCGAGGGTGCCCGCGCCGCGATGAGTTCCGGCCGGGTCGCGAGTCTGTTCTGGTGACCGTAGGAAGACGGCGTACGACGCTGCCCGACACGAGACACCACGGAGGACACGATGACGACCACGCCGAACGACCCGACCCCGGCGCCGCCCGGCCGCCCGCCCGTGGTGGACCTGGCCACCTGGCAGACCGCTCGTGACGAGCTGCTGGTCCGCGAGAAGGCCCACACCCGTGAGGGCGACGCCCTCGCCGCGGCCCGCCGCCGGCTGCCGATGGTGGAGTTCGACGGGACGGTCGAGGTCGTGGGACCCGACGGCCCGGTCCCGTTCCTGGACCTGTTCCAGGCCCGCGACGAGCTCGTGGTCTACAAGCACATGTGGTATGACGGCGCCCCGCACCAGGGGCAGTGCGAGGGCTGCACCACCACGGTCTGGCACCTGAAGGACGCGGTCTACCTCAACGCCCGCGGCGTCTCGTACGCCGTCCTGACCACGGGCCGGTGGGACGAGGTGGCCGCCTATGTCGAGTTCATGGGCTACACCCAGCCCTGGTACTCGGTGCGCGACGTGGAGGCGCCGGTCGGCGGCGACATGGGGTACATCACCTGCTTCCTCCGCGACGGCGACCGCGTGTTCCTCACCTACTCCACGACGGGCCGTGGCAACGAGCGGGTCAACGGGTCCCTCGGCCTGCTCGACATGACGCCCTACGGCCGGGGCGAGGCGTGGGAGGACAACCCCAAGGGCTGGCCCGAGGGCCTCAGCCCGTGCTGGTCCTGGCGCTCGGACGCGGACGGGAACGCCACCTGGGGCCCGACCAGCCGCCCTGTGCCGCAGTGGACCCGCCCCGGCGCGACCCCCGTGGAGACCCTCGGCCGACACGGGCACCACCACTGACACGCCAGGGGGCTTCGCATCGGGACGACGGCGAGGCCCGTGTGGATGCTTCGTGGCTGATTCGTGGCGCCGGCAAGCGCGTCCCATCACACCGGTGTTGACCTGGAAACCATCAGCAATCCCCAGTGACACTCCTGACTCACGGGCCGCTGAGAGAAATGACCCCGGGCGGGGTCACAGGCGCCTGCCACTCCGGGGGGAGGCGAGTGGGCGCCGACATGCAGGGGCAGGCCCGTTCGCCTTCCGTGACGGGTCTGCCCCTGCACGCTTGTCTCCCGGCGCCGGGGCGCACCCCTGACCCGGCTCGCCGCCAAGGTCCGTGGAAAACCGTTTGATTTCGACCACGCTCCGACGCGAACCTTTCACGGCTTGTTGCCGCTCCCCCTCCCGCCTGACACGAGCCACTGGGACGTCATGCAGATTCAAGACCTTCCGTATCCCGACCCGGGCGTACCGGACGCTCGTTCGGGTCCCCGATTCCTGTGGTGGCTGGGGCGGAACCAACTGGGCGGACAGTTGAAGGCGCTGGCCTGGGGCCTGCTGCACTTCGTGTCCGTCTCCGCGCTGCCGTTCTGCGTCGGCCTCGCCGTGCAGGCGGTCGTCGACCGCTCGGGCACCCGGCTGGCCCTGACCGGCCTGCTGATGGTGGTGTGCGGGGCGGGCATTGCCGTGGGCGACACCTTCCTGCACCGGACCGCCGTCACCAACTGGATCACGGCAGCCGCCCGCGTTCAGCAACTGCTCGCCCGCAAGGCCGCCCAGTTGGGCTCGGCGCTGACCCGGCGGGTGGCGGCCGGCGAAGTGGTGGCCGTCTCGACCGGCGACGTGGAGAAGATCGGCTGGTTCGTCGAGGCCGTGTCGCGTTTCACGGCGGCCGCGCTGACGGTCGTCGTGGTCTGCGTCGGCCTGGTCGTCTACCAGCCGGCGCTCGGCGTGATCGTCGCGGTCGGGCTGCCCGTGGTGGCGCTCGCCGTGCTGCCGCTGCTGCCCCGGGCGACCCGGCGCGCCGACCTCCAGCGCGAGAAGGCCGGCCGGGCCACCGAGCTGGCCTCGGACACCGTCGCCGGACTGCGCGTCCTGCGCGGCATCGGCGGCGAGGACCTGTTCCTCGACCGCTACCGCCGCGCCTCCCAGGAAGTGCGGCACGCGGCCGTACGCAGCGCCCGGATGTGGGCCTTGATCTCCGCGATCCAGGTACTGCTGCCGGGGCTGCTGCTGATCGCGGTCGTCCGGCACGGCATCGACCTGGCCCACCAGGGCCGGATCACCGTCGGCGAACTCGTCACCGTCTACAGCGCGGTCATGATCCTCACCTACCCTCTGCGTCACTTCGAGGAGATCGCCATGGCGTACTCCTTCTCGCGCCCGTCGGCCAAACGGGCCGCGCGGGTGCTGTCCCTGGAACGGGCCACAGACGCCGCGGGGGCGCGCGAGGCCCAGCTGCCGGGCGGCGACCTGTACGACCCGGCCACCGGACTGCTCGCGCCGAGCGGCCGGTTCACCGCCGTGGTGTGCGGCGACCCGGACGCGGCGGGGCGGCTCGCGGAACGGCTCGGCGGGCATCCCGCCGAGGCCGGTGTGCCGGTCCTGCTCGGGGGTGTGCCGCTCGACGAACTGCCCCTGGAATCCGCCCGCACCGCCGTCCTCGTCCAGGACAAGGACCCGGTGCTGCTGTCCGGTTCGCTGCGCGAGCTGCTCGACGTCCCGGCGTCCGGTGCCGTAAGCGCCGAGGACGCGCTGGCGGCCGCGCAGTGCGGGGACGTCCTGGAGGCGCTCGCACAGGGGTCGCTGGACGCGGCCGACCCGATGGACACCCGGATCACCGAGCGGGGACGCTCGCTGTCGGGCGGGCAGCGCCAGCGGCTCGCGCTGGCCCGGTCCCTGATCACCGACCCCGAGGCGCTCGTCCTGGACGAACCGACCTCCGCCGTCGACTCGCACACCGAGGCCCGTATCGCGGAGGGGGTGCGGCAGCTGCGGACGGGGCGCACGACCGTGGTGTTCACCTCGTCGCCCCTCCTGCTGGACCGGGCGGACCGGGTGGTCCTGGTGCACGAGGGCGAGGTCGCGGCGGTCGGTGCGCACCGCGAACTGGTGCACACGGAGCCCCGGTACCGGTCGGTCGTGACCCGCGAGACAGAGGACGGGACAGCCGCTCTGCGGGGTGTGCCGGACCAACACGAGGCCGCCCGGCGGGGCGCGTTCGAAGAGATCGAGGAGAGCGCATGATCGGCGTCGCGCCACCGGCGTACGACCCGGCAGCCCCGACGACGGCCACCACCCTGCCCGTCGGCGCCGCCGCGACCGTCCGCGCCTATGTGGCCGAACTGTTCCGTCGGCACCGCCGTGCCTTCCTGCTCCTCATCAGCGTCAATACCGTGGCCGTGGTGGCCTCCATGGCGGGCCCTTATCTGCTGGGCGGGCTCGTCGAGAGGGTGTCCGACGGGGCGCGGGAGCTCCATCTCGGCCTGACCACCGGGCTGTTCGTACTCGCGCTGGTCGTGCAGGCCGTGTTCGTACGCGAAGTACGGCTGCGCGGCGCGATGCTCGGCGAGCGGATGCTGGCCGACCTGCGCGAGGACTTCCTCGTGCGCTCGGTCGGCCTGCCACCGGGCGTCCTGGAGCGGGCGGGCACGGGCGACCTGCTGTCCCGGATCACCACGGACATCGACCGGCTCGGCAACGCCATGCGCGAGGCGGTGCCGCAGCTGGCCATCGGCTCCGTGTGGGTCGTGCTGCTGCTCGGCGGACTGGTCGTCACCGCGCCGCCGCTCGCGGCCGCGGT
The DNA here is from genome assembly GCF_040654755.1 of Streptomyces sp. NPDC050625. NCBI lineage: Bacteria > Bacillati > Actinomycetota > Actinomycetes > Kitasatosporales > Streptomycetaceae > Streptomyces > Streptomyces sp. NPDC050625. The sequence continues at coordinate 27,841 of NZ_JBFAIQ010000025.1, read as the reverse complement.
GCTGCTCGCCGTGCCGGTGCTGGTCGTGGGGTGCCGCTGGTACTTCAGGCGGGCACCGTCCGGCTACCGCTCGGAGTCCGCCGGATACGCCGCCGTGGCCGCCTCGCTCGCCGAGACCGTGGACGCCGGCCGCACCGTCGAGGCCCACCGCCTCGGCGACCGACGCGTCGCCCTGTCGGATCGGCGGATCAAGGAGTGGACGGCCTGGGAGCGGTACACCCTGTGGCTGAGGTCCGTGCTCTTCCCGGTGATCAGCACCGTGCACGTGCTGGTGCTCGGCTCGGTGCTGATGGCCGGCGGGGTCTTCGTCCTGAACGGCTGGATCGACGTGGGCCGGCTGACGACCGGCGCGCTCATCGCCCAGATGCTCGTCGACCCGGTGAACCTGATCCTGCGCTGGTACGACGAGGTACAGGTCGCCCAGGTGTCGCTGGCCCGCCTGGTCGGTGTCCGCGACATCGAGCCGGAGGCCGGGGACGCCTCGCTGGCGCCCGACGGACGCGACGTGCACGCGGACCGGGTGCACTTCGGCTACCGCGAGGGCGTCGACGTCCTGCGCAAGGTGTCGCTGGAGGTCGCGCCCGGCACCCGGCTGGCCCTGGTCGGCCCGTCCGGCGCGGGCAAGTCCACGCTGGGCAGGCTGCTCGCCGGCATCTACGCGCCCCGGGACGGCCGGATCACCCTGGGCGGCGCCGAGCTGTCCCGGATGCCGGCGGAACGGGTCCGCTCCCACGTCGCCCTCGTCAACCAGGAACACCATGTGTTCGTGGGCTCCCTGCGCGACAACCTCCTGCTCGCCCGCACCGACGCCGTCGACGCCGAGCTGTGGGCGGCCCTGGGCGCGGTGGACGCGGACGCCTGGGCGCGGGCACTGGACGACGGCCTGGACACCGAGGTCGGATCGGGCGGTGTGGCGCTCACCCCGGCCCAGGCCCAGCAGATCGCGCTGGCCCGGCTGGTCCTGGCCGACCCGCACACGCTCGTCCTGGACGAGGCGACCTCGCTCCTCGACCCGCGCGCGGCCCGCCATCTGGAGCGGTCCCTCGCCCGCGTCCTCGACGGCCGCACCGTGGTCGCCATCGCCCACCGCCTGCACACCGCCCACGACGCCGACGTCATCGCCGTCGTCGAGAACGGCCGCATCAGCGAGCTCGGCAGCCACGCCCAGCTCGTAGCGGCGGACGGAGCCTACGCGGCGCTTTGGCGGTCCTGGCACGGGTGAGCGAACAGGTAGGCAACCGGGCGCACGCCAGCCGGCCGGGGTGGGTCGGGAGCCACCCGGGCGGCGCCGCCGGTCCGGAAGCGGCCGGCCCGGACAGCGGCATGCCCGCCCCGCGCCGGGCCGCCCCGCCGGCCGACTCGGACCGTGGCGCGGACATGCACCCCCAGGCCAGGGCCCGTGCCGTTGCGCGGTGCCGAACCGGGGTGGAAGGCTGGAGAGCAGCACCGGTTCGGGGGACGCCCGGGAGCCGTCCCGTTCGAGCCGGGTGAAACTCGTGCCGCGCGCGCCGACGGCCCTACGCCGACCGTGGTGACAAGGAGCCGTCCCCAGCACCTGGAGGTACCCGTGGACAGCGCCGACGGATGGGGAGACGACGTCTACCAGCCCGATGGATCCGAGATCCAGGAGGACTCGGGGCTGCTCGACGCGGAGGACACGCTGGTCGCCGACGGTGTCGACGATCCCCTCGACCGGGGCTGGTCCCCTCCCGAGCGGCCGTGGGCCGTGGAGCACACCGGCGTGACGGCGGCGGAGCGCCACCAGGGCGAGACCCTGGACCAGCGCCTTGCCGAGGAGCTGCCCGATCTCGCCGCACCGGACGACGACGGCATCGGCGACTGCCAGGGCACCGACGGCGAACTCCTGGACAACGAGGTCGGCGGGCTCCGCTCCGGCCGCCTCGTGGCACCCGACGAGGGCGCGCACGAGGACGAGGAAAGCGCCCTGGTCGCCACCGACGTCGGGATCGACGGCGCCGGTGCCTCCGCCGAGGAGGCCGCGATGCACATCGTGGACGAGGAAACCTACTACGGCTGACCCCGACGTCCATGGCCCTCCTGCCGCCCCGTGCGAGGAGCATCCATGCAGCAGGACAAGCACCCCGACTACCGTCCCGTGGTCTTCCGCGACCGCTCCGCCGGATACGCCTTCCTGACCCGGTCCACCGCGACCAGCGACCAGACCATCGAGTGGGACGACGGCGAGACGTACCCCGTGGTCGACGTCGAGATCTCCTCGGAGAGCCACCCCTTCTACACGGGCAAGGCCCGCACGGTCGACTCGGAGGGCCGCGTCGCACGCTTCGAGCGGCGCTACGGCGGGGCCGGGCAGGACCCCGGCGGGAGCCGAGGAGCTGACTGACCCCGGCCGGGCCGTCAGATCACATTGAGGGCGGCCGCGCAGCCCACTCCCCCGAGCAGCATGAAGGCCGGCATCAGCACCTTGAGCTCGACCCAGCTGCCCGCCCGGAACCGCATGCCCTTCGGCGGACCCACCGGGTACCAGCGCTTGCGGCCCACCGGGATGGGCCACAGGATCGGGCAGCCGGAGACGGTCAGCGCGTCCCCGATGTCGTGCACCAGCGCCCCGAGCACGACCGGCAGCCCCAGCCACAGGTACTCCTGGCCCGGCGCGCTGAACAGCCAGTCCGAGCCGTTGCCCGGCTTGTCCAGGACGCCCGCGAGGATCCATGCGCTGGTCGCCGCCAGCAGCCAGACCAGGACGTCGGCGCTGGAGCCACGGGTCGCCCGCCACAGCAGGCCCTCGATCGCCAGCACCATGTGCGCGAACAGGATCGCCAGCACCGCCCAGCGGCCGCCGGTGATCGCCGCCGCCGAACAGCCCGCGCCGATCAGGGCCGCCCACAGCCAGGTGTGCGTCAGCGTCCGGTGTCCACCGGAGCGGCGCGGGTCGCCCTGCTTCCTGGTGGCCTTGTAGACGGCGTACGACAGCTTGTCGACGATCTCGCAGAGCCAGCGCGACAGCGGCCCGAAGGCGCGCGAGATGGTGGCCGCCTTGTGGTCGAGGTCGGGGGCGAGTGCCGCACCGGCACAGATCAGGGCCCCGACCAGCACGACCGGCCAGGGCATGGGGTGCCCGGCCGCGGCGGCCGCCGCTCCGACGCCGAGCCAGGCGGCGGCTCCCGACAGTGAGTGTGCTGGTCCCATCATGGCCGTTCCCCGCCCCATTCCTCGTGTGCCGCTGTCCAGTTGACCGGGTGCATTGACGCTCCGTCGGCGCCACAGCGTAGCTGCCGTGATCTTCGCACCCGCAGCCGATTCCCCCATCGGCCGGGAGGCCAGGCAAGATGGGTGCGTGACCCTCATCGATCAGCTGCCGCCGACCGCCGACCCCGACGCCCTCTACGAAGCCTTCGAGTCGTGGGCGCAGGAGCGCGGTCTCACGCTCTACCCCCACCAGGAGGAGGCGCTGATCGAGGTGGTCTCCGGCGCGAACGTGATCGTGTCGACGCCCACCGGCTCCGGCAAGAGCATGATCGCCGCGGGCGCCCACTTCGCCGCCCTGGCCCGGGACGAGGTCACCTTCTACACGGCCCCGATCAAGGCGCTGGTGTCGGAGAAGTTCTTCGAGCTGTGCAAGCTCTTCGGCACCGAGAACGTCGGCATGCTGACCGGCGACGCGTCCGTCAACGCCGACGCGCCCGTCATCTGCTGCACCGCCGAGGTGCTCGCGTCCATCGCGCTGCGCGACGGCAAGGACGCGGACGTCGGCCAGGTCGTCATGGACGAGTTCCACTTCTACGCGGAGGGCGACCGCGGCTGGGCCTGGCAGATCCCCCTGCTCGAACTCCCGCAGGCGCAGTTCATCCTGATGTCGGCCACGCTCGGCGACGTCTCCTTCTTCGAGAAGGACCTCACCCGCCGCACCGGCCGCCCGACCTCGGTGGTGCGCTCGGCCACCCGCCCGGTGCCCCTCTCCTACGAGTACAAGTTCACCCCGCTCACGGAGACGCTCACGGACCTGCTGGAGACCAAGCAGGCGCCGGTCTACATCGTCCACTTCACCCAGGCGCAGGCCGTGGAGCGGGCACAGGCGCTCATGAGCATCAACATGTGCTCGCGCGAGGAGAAGGACCAGATCGCCGAACTGATCGGCAACTTCCGCTTCACCACCAAGTTCGGCCGCAACCTGTCCCGTTACGTCCGCCATGGCATCGGCGTCCATCACGCCGGCATGCTGCCCAAGTACCGGCGCCTGGTGGAGAAGCTCGCGCAGGCCGGCCTGCTGAAGGTCATCTGCGGCACCGACACCCTCGGCGTGGGCGTCAACGTCCCCATCCGGACGGTGCTGTTCACGGCTCTGACCAAGTACGACGGCAACCGCGTGCGCACCCTGCGCGCCCGTGAGTTCCACCAGATCGCGGGCCGGGCCGGCCGGGCCGGGTTCGACACGGCCGGACTCGTGGTCGCGCAAGCGCCCGAGCACGTCATCGAGAACGAGAAGGCGCTCGCGAAGGCGGGCGACGACCCGAAGAAGCGCCGCAAGGTCGTCCGCAAGAAGGCGCCCGAGGGATTCGTCGCCTGGACGGAGAACACCTTCGAGAAGCTGATCGCCTCCGAGCCGGAGCCGCTGACGTCCCGCTTCCGCGTGACGCACACGATGCTGCTGTCGGTGATCGCCCGGCCCGGCAACGCCTTCGACGCGATGCGGCGGCTGCTGGAGGACAACCACGAGCCGCGCAAGCAGCAGCTCAGGCACATCCGGCGGGCCATCGCCATCTACCGCTCGCTGCTCGACGGCGGCATCGTCGAGAAGCTCGACGAGCCCGACGCCGAGGGCCGCATCGTCCGCCTCACGGTCGACCTCCAGCAGGACTTCGCGCTCAACCAGCCGCTGTCCACGTTCGCGCTCGCCGCGTTCGAACTGCTGGACCCGGAGTCGCCGTCCTACGCCCTGGACATGGTGTCCGTCGTGGAGTCCACGCTGGACGACCCGCGCCAGATCCTGGTCGCCCAGCAGAACAAGGCGCGTGGCGAGGCGGTGGCCGCGATGAAGGCGGACGGCGTCGAGTACGAGGAGCGCATGGAGCGCCTCCAGGACGTCACCTGGCCGAAGCCGCTGGAGGAGCTTCTCTTCCACGCGTACAACACCTACCGCAAGAGCCACCCCTGGGTCGGCGACCATCCGCTGTCGCCGAAGTCCGTCATCCGTGACATGTACGAACGGGCCCTTTCTTTCACGGAGTTGGTGTCCTTCTACGAGCTGGCCCGCATCGAGGGCATTGTGCTGCGCTACCTGGCCGGCGCCTACAAGACCCTGGACCACACCGTCCCGGACGACATCAAGTCGGAGGACCTGCAGGATCTGGTCGAGTGGCTGGGCGAGATGGTGCGCCAGGTCGACTCCAGCCTGCTGGACGAGTGGGAGCAGCTGGCCAACCCGGAGGAGATGACCGCCGAGGAGGCCCAGGAGAAGGCCGACGAGGTGAAGCCGGTGACCACCAACGCGCGCGCCTTCCGCGTGCTGGTCCGCAACGCGATGTTCCGCCGCGTGGAGCTCGCCGCCCTCGACCAGGTCGACGAACTGGGCGAGATGGACGCCGAGTCCGGCTGGGACGCGCAGGCCTGGGGCGAGGCGATGGACAAGTACTGGGACGAGTACGAGGACCTGGGCACCGGCCCCGACGCCCGCGGCCCCAAGCTGCTCGTGATCCAGGAAGAGCCGCAGAACGGGCTGTGGCGCGTCCGCCAGATCTTCGACGACCCGAACGACGACCACGACTGGGGCATCAGCGCGGAGGTCGACCTCGCGGCCTCCGACGCGGAGGGCCGTGCGGTCGTCCGTGTGACCGACGTCGGCCAGCTGTGAACACAGGAGAATGCCACCCATGACGAATCCGGCCGAGAGGCTCGTCGACCTGCTCGACCTGGAGCAGATCGAGGTCAACATCTTCCGTGGCCGCAGCCCCCAGGAATCGCTCCAGCGGGTCTTCGGCGGCCAGGTGGCGGGCCAGGCGCTGGTCGCCGCTGGTCGCACCACGGACGGCGAGCGTCCGGTGCACTCGCTGCACGCGTACTTCCTGCGCCCGGGCCGGCCGGGCGTGCCCATCGTGTACCAGGTGGAGCGGGTCCGCGACGGGCGGTCGTTCACGACGCGGCGGGTCACCGCCGTACAGCAGGGCCGCACGATCTTCAATCTCACCGCCTCCTTTCACAAGCCTGAGGAAGGACCTTTCGAGCACCAGCTGCCGAGCCGTGACGTGCCGGACCCGGAGTCCCTGCCGACGGTCACGGAGGAGATCCGCAAGCATCTGGGCGCTCTGCCTGAGCAGTTGGAGCGGATGGCACGCCGTCAGCCCTTCGACATCCGTTACGTCGACCGGCTGCGGTGGAATCCCGACGAGGTCAAGGGCGCGGAGCCGCGCAGCGCGGTGTGGATGCGAGCGGTCGGACCTCTGGGCGACGACCCGCTGGTGCACACCTGCGCGCTCACCTACGCCAGCGACATGACTCTCCTGGACGCGGTCCGCATACCCGTCGAACCCCTGTGGGGCGCGCGGAACTTCGACATGGCCTCACTGGACCACGCCATGTGGTTCCACCGGCCGTTCCGCGCGGACGAGTGGTTCCTGTACGACCAGGAGTCGCCGATCGCGACGGGCGGCCGCGGTCTGGCTCGCGGGCGCATCTACGACCTGGAGGGGCGCCTGCTCGTTTCGGTCGTCCAGGAGGGTCTGTTCAGGACCCTGTAGGCCGGGGCTTCACAGTTCCGCGGGCCGGAGGCTTCTGCGGCGCAGCCGACCCAGCAACCCGCGCGGCCGCTCGGGCGCTTCGGGCACGGCTGCGGATGTGGGTGTGGGTGCCGTCGGGTCGTGTCGCGGTGCGGGACGCGGAGCGGGTCGGTAGGCGCGGGCCTGCTCCAGTCCTCGGGCCAGGTCGCTCCTGAGCCAGCCGATCTCGTCCAGGTCGTCCGCCGTCATGATCTTCTCGGCGAGATGCGCCGAGGGCGATCCCGGTGCCCCGTGGGCAGGTGGCGCCGGGCGGAACCGGTTCAGATGGGAGCGCTCGTACGGGTCCTTGACCACGTCCGCGATATGGGCGGGGTCGAGGAACGCGGCGAAGGCTCCGGCGCGCTCCCAGGGATCGCCGGCCTGGCGGAGCAGGAAGCCGAGGTGACGTCCGCGCCAGTTCCGGGCGCGCAGATCCAGGCCGGTGTCCAGTTGCGAACGCAGCACCTCGGGCGTACGGCCGGTCAGCAGGGACGCGTTCTTCTCGTCGGCCGCGAACTCCCGCAGTTCCTCGGCCAGATAGAGCCAGACCACGGCTCGATAGCGGTTCAAATAAAATTTCACCGGAACCACCAGCCCCAGGCGCGCAAAGCGGGTGAACCTGGTGGCCGACACGTTCATGATCTCCGCGCCCTCCGTGGTGCCCACGGCCTTGACGCTGTCGCGGAGCACTTCGGGGAACCCCTCCCCCGAGCGCAGCCGGTCGATCTCGGCGTGCTCGACCCGGCGGCCTCCGCCTCCTCCCTCGTCCGGCACGGTCCTGATCCGGCCGAGGTGCACGGCGAGGTCGAACTCACCTCGTTTCAGATTCAGTTCGCGTGCGGCGCGGCTCGGCGCGCAGGTGAGGGAACGCGGCTGAGCGACGGTGTTGCCTGACATGGTCGTACTCCCCCGTGGAGTCGGTGGCTCACGCCGTGTGCGCTCGCCGTGAAAAAACCGTAGCCGGTTTGGCGAATCGCGTGGCAAGCCTGTGGATAACTCCGAGGGGAAGCAAAAATGCGCAGGTCAGAGGTCTGCTGGGGAGGTTCGCTCGGGGCGTCGGGCGTCCACGCCGAGATGTTCGCCGACCCGGTTGACGAGCAGGGTCATCTCGTAGGCGATCTGACCGATGTCGGCCTCCGCGCCGCTGAGCACGCACAGACAGCTGCCGGTACCGGCCGCGGTCACGAACAGGACGGCGTCGTCGTACTCGATCATGGTCTGGCGCACCGTGCCCGCGCCGAAGTGGCGTCCCGAACCCTTGGCCAGGCTGTGCAGTCCGGAAGCGACGGCGGCGAGGTGCTCGGCGTCCTCGCGGCGAAGGCCGGTGCTCGCCCCGGTCACCAGGCCGTCGTTCGACAGGACCAGCGCGTGACGTACGTGTTCCACGCGCTCCGTCAGGTCGTCGAGCAGCCAGCCGAGTCCCTGGTTCTGCGCCATGCTCCGTCTCCCCGTGTGATGTCTCCCCCTGGCCGGAGGGTCTGTCCGCCAGCCTTCCCCACGACCGCCGTCCGGGCAAGGAGGATGGGGGCATGGCACAGAAGATGACCGACGAGGAATGGCGGGCGTTCGTCTCGCACGGCACCCGTACCGGCAAGCTGGCGACCGTACGGGCAGACGGGAGCCCGCATGTGGCCCCCATCTGGTTCCTGCTGGACGGGGACGACGTGGTCTTCAACACCGGCAAGGAGACCGTGAAAGGGCGCAATCTCGCCCGTGACGGACGGATCGCCCTGTGCGTGGACGACGACCGGCCGCCGTTCCACTTCGTGGTCCTGAACGGTCGTGCCCGGGTGTCGGAGGATCTCGACGAGGTACGGGCCTGGGCGACCCGGATCGCGGCCCGGTACATGGGTGAGGAGCGCGCCGAGGAGTTCGGCGCCCGCAACGGCGTTCCGGGTGAGCTCGTGGTCCGCGTCGCCGTCGACAACGTCGTGGCGGTGAAGGACCTGTCGGCCTGAGGCGCCCGCTCAGCTCACGGAGTCGAGGAGCCGGGCGGTGTGCATCCGCCCGGCGTATTCGACGAGGCGGATCAGTACTTCCTTGCCCGAGTCCCGGTCACGGGCGTCGCAGAGGACCACGGGCGTTCCCCGGTCGAGATCGAGGGCGTGGGAGACGTCGTCGGGACCGTAGGTGCGGGCGCCGGCGAAGCAGTTGACGGCCACGACGAACGGAATGCGCCGGTGCTCGAAATAGTCCACCGCCGGGAAACAGTCCTCCAGCCGCCGGGTGTCCGCGAGCACCACGGCACCGAGAGCTCCCTGCGACAACTCGTCCCAGAGGAACCAGAACCGGTCCTGGCCGGGTGTGCCGAAGAGGTACAGGGAGAGACCGTCGCGGATGGTGATGCGCCCGAAGTCCATGGCGACGGTCGTGGTGACCTTCTTGTCCACGCCGTCCGTGTCGTCCACCAGCTGGCCTGCCTCGCTGAGCAGTTCCTCGGTGCGCAGCGGCTTGATCTCACTGACCGCTCCCACCAGGGTGGTCTTGCCGACGCCGAAACCGCCGGCGACCAGTATCTTCAGCGCCAGGGCGGACGTCTCGCCATGCGTGGCATCGGAATGCTCGGAGACCATGATCACTTCTCTCGGGAGTGCCGGCTGTGTTCGACGTCTGTGTGCGAAGTCAGCATCATGACAACTGACGTTTATTTCCGAGGGATTGCACCGATATCGTCACCATCCGACCGGATCGCGCCGGTTGTCGGCGGAAGGGAGTGCAACCCTGTGCCGTACCGCGGCTGGTTCTGAACCTTCATCTACAGCGCCCGCAGCCCCTCGATGACCTCGCGGAGAATGCGTTCATCGGGCAGTTGCGCCGGCGGCACCGGGCGGCTGACGGTGACACAGCCCAGTTCCAGGAGGTCACCGAGGAGCACTCTGACCACGCCCACGGGAAGGTCGGCGCCCGCGGCGAGTTCGGCGACGGACTGGGATTCCGTGCGGCACAGGTCGAGGAGCGCCCGGTGCTCAGGCCCGAGCCCGGGGTCGTCGTGGGCGGCGGGCGCGGCGGAGTCGAGCGTCACGAGCGCGATCAGGTCGAACCGCACTCCGGTGGGCCCGGATCTGGTACGTCCGCCGGTCAAAGCGTACGGGCGGACCAGGGGCCCGGCCTCGCCGTCGTACCACCGGCTGTCCGGCTCCCGCGGGCTGCCCCTCATGTCCTGGGTCATCGGTGCCGACCGCCCTCTCGGCTCAGCGGCCGGCGGGCGGGCGCACGGCGACGCGCGGCGGCGCGCACAGGTGCTCGCCGACACGTTTGACCAGCCGGGCCATCTCGTACGCGACCAGTCCGATGTCGGCGGTCACGGCGGTGAGCACGGCGAGGCAGGAGCCGTCGCCTGCCGCGGCCACGAACAGGAACGCGTCGTCCATCTCCACCATGGTCTGGCGTACCCCACCCGTTCCGAAGTGCCGGCCCGTGCCCTTGGCGAGGCTGTGGAAGCCGGAGGCGACGGCGGCCAGGTGCTCGGCGTCCTCGCGCTTGAGGCCGTTCGAGGCGCCGACGGCCAGGCCGTCGTTGGAGAGCACCACGGCGTGCCGCACCTCGCCCACGCGTACCACCAGGTCGTCCAGCAGCCAGTCGAGTTCACCGGATCGCTGGGCGGCCCTCATGCTCGGGTCCTGGATCATGCAGGGTCTCCTTCGCTGCTGTCTGTGCCCGGTTCGGGGTCCGGGGCGGCACCGCGGCCCGGGTGCCTGCCGCCGCCGCGCGCCCAGCCGTCGCGGTAGGCCGCCATGCGGTCCCGCACGAGTTCGGGGGTGCGCCGGTCGTCCTCCCGCGAGGCCGGTGTCCGGGCCGGCTCCCCGGTGCACCGATCGCGCAGTTGGGGGACGAGGTTCGCCTGTCGTACCCGGCGCGGGAGGTCGTCGGAGCCCCCGGGGTCGTGGGGTGGGCGGTGCGGTCGCAAGGTGGTGACTCCAGGCGGTGGCGGGGAGCCGCTCGGGGTGTCCGTCGGTGCCGGGACGGTGGCCGCCAGGGCGGGTCGGTCGACCGACGAGGCGACGGCCTCCGGGAGCGAGGCCGCGCCGGGCACGCGCGCGTACTCGCGTTCCGCCGCCCGTTCCGCGTCCCCCGTCGAGTGGGGGGAACGTTCCGCCGCGCCGCTGTGCAGCAGGGCGGTGGGCAGCAGGACCACGGCGGTCGTGCCGCCGTAGGGCGAGGTCTTCAGATGGACCTTGATGCCGTGGCGCGCGGCGAGTCTGCTGACCACGAAGAGCCCGAGGCGGTCACTGTCGAACAGGTCGAGTGCCTCGGACTGCTCGATACGCCGGTTCGCCTCGGCGAGCGTCTCCTGCCCCATGCCCAGGCCCCGGTCCTCGACCTCCACGGCGTAGCCGTTGCCGACGGGTTCGCCGGTGATGCGCACGCGCGTGTGGGGCGGCGAGAACTGGGCGGCGTTCTCCACGATCTCTGCGAGCAGATGGGTGAGGTCGGCGACGGCCGCGCCGATGACGGAGGCCTCGGAGAGCCGGCGTACCTCCACACGCGCGTAGTCCTCGACTTCGGATACGGCCGCGCGCACCACGTCGGTCAGGGACACCGGCATGCGCCAGGCCCGTCCGGGTGCCGCTCCGGAGAGGATGATCAGGCTCTCCGCGTGGCGCCGCATACGGGTGGTGAGGTGATCGAGGCGGAAGAGGTCGCTGAGCTCGTCGGGGTCCTCGGAGCGGCGCTCCATGCTGTCCAGGAGGCTGAGCTGGCGATGGACCAGGATCTGACTGCGGCGAGCGAGGTTGACGAACACGCCCGAGATCCCGTCGGCGAGTTCGGCGCGTTCCACGGCGGCGCGCAGCGCGGCGCGGTGCACGGTGCCGAGTGCCTCGGCGACCTGGCCGGTCTCGTCCTCCGCGGGTGGTCCGGACGGCGCCTCGGCCCGGATGTCGATCTCCTCGCCCGCGCGCAGCTTCCGCATCGCCTCGGGAAGTTTGCGGCGGGCGAGATCCAGGGCGCTGTTGCGCAGGCTCACCAGTTCCACGACGAGGGCGCGCCCGATGCGGACGGAGATGACGAGCGAGGCGGCAACGGCGACCAGGCCGAAGAGGACCGCGGCGCCTGCCGGGGTGAGCAGACCGCGTGCGAACGGATCGGCCCGGCCCGCGACGGTGCGAGCGGCGTCCGTCTCGATGGACCGCATCCCGTCGCGCACGCGCGCGTGGGCCGCGCTCCAGGCTCCCACGGGGGCCGCAGCGAGCGCCCGGGAACCGGGAGTACCGGCGAGGACCTTGTCCTCAAGGGCGCCGACCGCGGTGTAGGCACTGCTGTCGGCGAGGTCCAGCCAGGCGGCGCGCTGGGCCTCGGGCAGGTCCGCCGCGGCGGATTCGGTGAGCGTACGGCGTGCGGCGGCGGCGCCGGTGAACAGCCGCAGCCGCTCGCCCTGGAGACCGCCGGTGGGGCGGGCGCTCGCCAGCACCGCGTCCTCCTGGGCCAACGCCTCCCTCGCGCGGGAGAATTCGAGCAGCACGCGCGCGTCGGAGCCGAGGTCGTCCGCCTGGACGCCGGTGAGGGCTCCGTCCACGGTGAAGGCCTTTGCGATGGTCTTCGTGTACTGCGCGTACGCGTCGTCCCAGCCGGCCCGGCGGTCGAGCACCGCCGTCCGCAACGCGGGCAGGTGCTCGGCTCCGGTGACGAAGTCGGCCAGCCGCCGGGCGACACCGCGGGGCAGTTCCTCGCTGTCGGCGACGGTGGTGTCGCGCCCGAGCCGCAGTCTGGCGACGGCCCGGTCGGTGCGCGCGGCGAGTGTGCGGAGGTTGTCGCTCCGTCCGGCGGCCGGGTCGCTCGCGCAGAGCACCGCCGCGGCGCGCTCGGCCTGCAGGGCGGTGACGGCGGCGGCGACCGGGGACCGCAACTCGGAGTCGACGCGCTGGGACTGCCGCAGCCGGGCCACGTCCTGGACCGTGCTGACGGTGGCGTACGCCCACAGGGCGAGCAGCGAGACGACGGGCACCATCAGCAGACAGACGACCTTGGCCCGGACGGTCCGCGGCCGTATCCGCCATCGCACCGCGCGCGTGGGCGAGTGGTCAGACGTCGCGCCCGCGGGCTCGTCCGTGCCTTCGTCGGCGGGCGGTCCAGCGTGCGCACGGCGGCCGCGCAACGGTGGCGCGGCCTGCGTCTCCGCTCCTGCTGTGGGGGTCCTACGGGGTGTACGCATGGCCTCCTCGCTCGGTAGTGGTGCGGGGCGCGCCCTGCCGGAGCCCACTAGCGGGCGGCGGCGCTCTCGACCGTCCGCCGGGCGGCAGCGGACGCTTCGCGCTCGCCCGCCGCAGGCGAGAGGGCGACGAACGCCGAGGTGAGGAACAGATAGGACCCGAGGCCGACGGCGAGGGGGAAGATGAACTGCATCGCCGTGGCCCCGGGCAGGACCGAGGCGGAGGGCGTGACGCGCACGCTCACCGCGAACATGGCCGTGTAGTGCATGCTGCTGACGGCTGCTCCCATGACGAGGGAAGCGACCGTGACCGCGACGGGTGACTTGATGTTCAGCCCCGCCCACAGGGCCGCGGTGGCCGCGACCACGGCGATCACGACGGAGAGCGCGACGAGCACCGGGTCGTAGGTGACGTCGCCGTGCAGCCGTACCGCCGCCATGCCCAGGTAGTGCATGCTCGCGACGCCCAGCCCGGTGGTGAGGCCGCCGAGGAACAGCGCCCGGGTGCGGTCCCGGCTGTAGCCCACGGCGAAGACACCGGCGCAGACGACGGCCATGGCGACCAGCAGGCTGAGGATGGTCAGCGGCACGTCGTAGCGGATGCCCGTGCCACTGACGCCGAAGCCGAGCATGGCCACGAAGTGCATGGTCCAGATGCCGGTACCGATCGCGGAGGCCGCGGTGACGAGCCAGTTGCGGCGTGAGCGACCCACGGTGCCGAGCGCGCGGACGGTGCAGCGCAGTCCCAGTGCGGCGCCGACGCAGGCCATCGCATACGACAGCACAGGGGTCAGCCAGCCGAAGGTGGCGTGGTCGAGGTGTCCCATGGCCCCGGGACGCTAGGGGTGCACGGGTGCACCGAGGGGGCGCATTTCGAAAGGTGCCGGAATATGACATGGAGACGCGCTGGAACGATCGCGTCCCGCTCGAACATGCGCGTAGAAGGCGCTCTGCGTCATGGGCGTAGAGGCACCAGCGGACGTACGAAAGCGTGCCGGTGAGGGATCATGCGGAGCATGAGCGACGACCACACACACGTCCAGGAGTTCTTCGGGGCCCGTGCTGCCGACTGGGACAGCAAGTTCCCCGACGACGGCCCCGCCTACGCGTCCGCCGTGGCCGACCTGGGGCTGCGCACGGGTGACCGGGTGCTCGACGCGGGCTGCGGCACGGGACGCGCCCTGCCGCCGCTGCGCGCGGCCGTGGGAGCCTCGGGCGTGGTCGTGGGGGTCGATCTGACTCCGGAGATGCTGGAGGCGGCCGTACGGGCCGGGAGGGACCGCGACGGCCGGCTGGTGCTCGCCGATGTCGCCGCGCTGCCGCTTCGGTCTAAGTCCCTCGACGCCGTGTTCGGGGCGGGCCTCATCGCGCACCTGCCCCATCCGGCCGAGAATCTGCGGGAGTTGGCGCGTGTGGTACGGCCCGGCGGCACGCTGGCACTGTTCCACCCGATCGGCCGGGCGGCCCTGGCCGCGCGCCAGGGGCGGCAGATCACCCCGGACGACCTGCGCGCGGAGGCCAACCTCGGTCCCCTGCTGGCAGGCTCCGGGTGGCGTATGACGTCGTACGTCGACGAGGACACCCGCTTCCTCGCGCTGGCGGTCCGGGAGCGCTGAGCGCGGCGCGCGGGGCGCCGCCGGTCGTGTGCCGGAACGGCCCTCGCACCCGCTCCTCACACCCGCCTCACACCCGCCCCGCGACCGCCGCCACGAAGGCGTCCGGGTTGTCGAACATGACGTTGTGCCCGGCGCCGGGCACGGTCACCACGCGAACACCGACGGCTTCCAGGGCCTCCCTGCCGGGGAGTTCACCGCTCAGCTCGCCCTGAAGGTACACACGGTCGATCTCCAGTCCTTCCAGGATGGTGCGCATGACGGGTTCCGAACCGCGCCGGAGCCCGACGGCGGTGCGGTGCAGGGCCCGCGGGTCGGCGAGCCGCATGGTCGCCGCCCAGAGGGGGCCGACCTTCCGCAGCACGCGCGCGTGCCCCCCGTCGACGAACTCGTCCTCCTCGTAAGAGGCGATGCCGCTGCTCCCCGCCGTCGCCGGCGGGAAAGCGTCGAGGTTGGCCTCGGCGAGGACCAGTCGGGAGACGAGATCGGGCCGCCGACGGGCGAGCACGATGGCGACCGCCCCGCCCATGCTGTGCGCGATCAGCTCGGTCCCGGCGAGACCGGCCGCGTCCAGGGCCGCGGCCAGGGCGTCGGCGTTGTCCTCCAGCGTGTACCCGAAGTGTTCGGGCCGGTCACTGATGCCGTGTCCGGGCAGATCGACGAACAGGCTCCGCCTGCCGGCAAGTTCCGGGCGGGCCGCGATGTGCGCGTGGTACACGGACGAGACCGACCCCAGTCCGTGCACGTACACCCGCGCGGGCTCCTCGCCGGGCGTCTCCGTCCAGCGGATGCAGCTGCCCTTGCCGTCGAACTCGGTCTGCTTCACGGGGTCCCCCTGAGTCGCTCGAATGCCGCGTTCGGCACGCCGCCAAGATACATCGGAACCGAGGTATCCGTAAGTCGAAGTATTGAGGTTTCGATGTACAGCGCGCTTACGAGAGAATGCGGGCATGCTGGAGCTCGCGATCCTCGGTTTCCTCTACGACGCCCCGCTGCACGGCTATGTCCTGCGCAAGCACATCGCCGCGCTGACCGGACATGTCCGCCCCGTGGCCGAGAGCACGCTCTATCCCGCGATCAAGCGGCTGGAGAAGGCCGGCCTCCTGGCCCGGGCCACCGAGCCGGGGTCCGTGGCCGCGCCGCGCCATGTGCTCACGCTCACCGAGGAGGGCCGGAGCGAACTGCGTCGCCGGCTCGCCGACCCGGCGCAGCGCGACATCACCGACGAGAACCGCTGGTTCACGGTGCTCGCCTTCCTCGGACGCCTCGACGACCCCGCCGCCCAGGCGACGGTCCTGCGGCGCAGGCTGGCCTTCCTGGAGGAGCCGGCGAGCTTCTTCTACGAAGGTGACCGGCCGCTGCGCGCCGAAGAGCTGGACGACCCCTTCCGGAGCGGCATCCTCACCATCGCGCGTGCCACGAGCCAGGCCGAACTCAGCTGGCTGCGCGACACCATCGCCTCACTCGACGAGGCCGGCCGCTGAGACGTCCGTGTTCGGGCCGCTCGAACCACTTCACCGATTCGACCCTCTTCTGTCGCCGAAGCTCCAACTCTACGTTGAACAGGAGCAGATGAGCGATCAGAGTCGAAGCCACACAGACGGAAGGCGGTCCGCATGTTCGACACGATCCGTAAGTACGTCACCGGATTCCGGTCCTCCGCGAGCACGAAGGAGGCCGTCGGCGGGGAGAAGCGCGCACACAACTTGTTCGAGGCCGCGGCCGCCTATGTGTCGGCCCGCGCGGAGGACGACGAGGACCGGATCGACGAAGCGGCGGGCTGGGTGTCCCCGGAGGCACTGTCGTTCGGGGTGAGCGAGCTGGCGTGCCGGGCCGTGATCGTGCTGGCCCGGGAGCGCGACGAGTCGCCCCGGACGGTGGCTCGCGACCTTCTCGGGCTGCCGGTGTCCTGACCTACCGGCCGCGGATCCGGTCGTTTCGCCCGCTCCAGGTGGAAAACTGCAGCTCCGGGTCTGATGGGGAGTCGTGACAACCGCCTTCCGCTCGCACTAGGGTGCGCGCCGTTGGACGAACCACTGGGGAGGCTGGGATGGCCGAGACAGAAGACGAGGCCGTCGCCGCCGCGGACGATGCGCTGTACGTGCTCACGGCGGTGCTGCTTACGCCTGCGCAGTTTCCGAGCGTGCTGGGTGACGACTATCCGGAGGCCTGTACGGCGCTGGGCCTCGCGCCGCGTGCCGACGGATACGGGCTGGTGCTGGGCCAGGACGGCGACGGGGCCCGCTGGACGGTCGTCATCGACGACGTCTCGCTGGTCGCGGTCGCGATCGCGTCCTGGGACTGCGGCATGGAGTACGAACTGTCGCCGGACGAGCGCACGGTCGTCGCCGCGCTGCCGGGCTGGCCCCTCGCGGTCGCCGTTGCGGCTCCGGGCGTGCCGGCGCCGCACGATCCCGGCCCCGACATGGCGGACGGCAGCCCGCTGACCCCGCCGGACACAAGCTCCTGGGGCCCGGCCCAGCGGCGCCTGGGTGCGGACGAGATCGCGCTCCAGTGGGCGGTGTGGCGGGAGCAGATCGACGACGCCGACTTCCCGGCGCCGGGCAACGCGCCGCAGGAGGCGGGAGAAGACGCTCCGAAGGGCACGGAGGACGCGCCGAAGGGCCACGGCGGGGTCCGGCGGGTCCTGGCGGAAGCACGCGCGTACGTGGACTCGCCACCGCCTCTCGGCCGGGTCCGCTCCTCGTTCGCGCCCGGCGATGCCCGGACCCTGCGCGCCGACGGCCCCGGCTGGTCGATGGTGGCCCGTACGGACGACATCGCGTTCGTGCTGCTGGACGACGAGCCGGGCGAGGTCCTGCCGGTGGGCCGCGGCCCGGAGCTCCCCGGCCTCCTGGAGGCACTCGACAAGCTGGCCGTACGGCCCAGTTGAGCCGGCGCGGGACGAGTCCCGGCCAACGGGCCGGGACTCGTGTCAGCAGCGTCCGTCAGGGGCGCCGAGGAGGCCCGGGGCGATGTCCGGGCGCCAGGGGCGGGGACACGCCGGGGCGACGGCACCTCAGCGGCCGATCTCCTTGCGCGCGACACGGCGCAGCCTGCGCCGCTGCGAGGGGTCCAGCATGAGGTATGCGGCCGCCGGGACTCCCAGCACGATCAGGAACGACACCCACCAGGGCACCCAGATCAACAGAATGAGCCCGACCGCCACACCCCCTGCGGCGATCTTCGCGCTATTCGACATGTGCGTCGCCTCCTTCGCGGCCACTGCCGCTCTCTGATCTGAAAACGGGCCCGCGCCTCCCGCGGTTCCGGACCGCAACCCTGAGACGTCCCTGAGACGCAACCCCGACGCGTCCCTGAGCGTCCGCGCCGGCACTACGAATCGAACACGTGGTGAAGTGGCTCGGGTCACAGCCTAGCCATTCCAGGTCGCCCGTCCATGTGCTGTACCCTCGGCGACCCGGAGCTCAGTAGTCAAATTTGAGGAGTACGGCAGAGCTGTGCAGAGAATCCCCCCGGCACCACTCTCCGACCTGTCCCAACTGGCCGGATGCGGCACCGTGTTCGTACCGGCGGATCCCGCTCGCACCGGAACCGTCGCCTTCTGGCGACCCGACGGCGAGGCTCCCCCGGCCGGCGCGCCGGAAGCGGTCGCGGACCTGACCGTCCTGCTGCCCCGCGGGGGCAGCGTCGAGCGGGTACGGGTGCCCGCGGTGCTGATGCCGGTGCGCACCGCGCTCCCGCTCCTCACACGCGCGCGTGTGTTCCCGCACGCGCACCGGGCGACCGCGTTCTGGGGCACGGCGGGTGTGCTCGCCCTGCACTTCCTGGCGCGCCGTCTGCTGCTGCCCGGTCTGTCCCCCGCCGATCACGACGCCTGGCGGATGGGGCCCCTGTCCGCCCGGGACACGGCACTCGTCCGCGAACTCGCCGCCGCCATGCCGCCCGAGGCCCACGCGGTGCCGTCGGCCGGCTCCGCCGAGGCGCCCCTGATGCCGGACCCCGAGCGGCTGCTGCGCGCCTTCCTGGACGCGGTGGCCGACGCGCTCCCCCGCTCCCCCGCCGCGCGGCTGGTGACGGGTGGCCCGGCCTACGCGGCGCCCGAGCCGCAGCACCTGCCCGCGCAACGGGCCTGGGCCGACGACATCGCCGCGGGCCACGACGCGGGCGTACGGCTCTCGCTGCGCATCGAAGTGCCCGGACTCGAGGACGCCGCGCACGACGACGCCGACGACCAGGTGGGCGACGACACGCCCGTGCGGTTCCGTGCCGTGCTCCAGGTGCACCGGGTGAGCGGACCCGCCGTCGTCGCGGACGCGGCCGAGGTGTGGGCGGGATCCGACCCTTCAGGCGGTGCCTTCGGCCCGCGCGCGCGGATGGACGCCCTGCTGGCGCTGCGCCGCGCTGCGCGCGCCTGGCCGCCGCTGACGCCCCTGCTCTCGGCGGGCGTACCCGACGCCGTCGAACTCGCGGACGACGAGGTCGCCGAGCTTCTCGGGGAGGGCGGCCGCGCCCTCGCCGCGGCGGGTGTCGACGTGCACTGGCCGCGGGAGCTGTCGCGCGAACTGTCCGTCCATGCGGCCGTCGGTCCGCCGGACGGCGAGCCGGGACGGGACGGGAATCCGGCGGACATGCGCTCGCTCCTGTCCTCCACCGACGCCCTGCTCAGCTTCAGCTGGTGGTTCGCGCTGGGCGGCCGGGAACTCACGCGCGAGGAGCTGGACCGCCTTGCCGAGGCCAAGCGTCCGCTGGTGCGGCTGCGCGACCGCTGGGTCCTGATCGACCCCGAGGAGGCGCGCCACGCCCGCGCACGGCAGAACCGCAAAGTCAGCGCGGTCGAGGCACTCGGCGCCGCACTGACCGGCTCGGTGGAGATCGACGGCACCCACGTCGACGTACGGGCGACGGGTCGGCTGGCGGAACTGCGGGACCGGCTCGCCGACCCGGAGGCGCGGGAAGAGGTTGTCCCACCGGCCGCCCTCGACGCGACCCTGCGCGACTACCAGCTGCGGGGCCTCGGCTGGCTGGCCCGCATGACCTCTCTGGGCCTGGGCTGCTGCCTGGCGGACGACATGGGCCTCGGCAAGACGATCACGCTGATCGCCCTGCATCTGCACCGGCAGACCGACGCGTCGGCCGCCGGTCCCACGCTCGTCGTCTGCCCGGCGTCCCTGCTCGGCAACTGGCAGCGCGAGATCGAGCGGTTCGCGCCCGGCACACCGGTGCGCCGGTTCCACGGGGCCCGGCGCGGTCTCGACGCGGTGGCCGACGGGGAGTTCGTCCTCACGACGTACGGCACGATGCGCATGGACGCCGCCCGGCTCGGCGAGGTGCCCTGGGGCATGGCCGTCGCCGACGAGGCCCAGCACGTGAAGAACCCCTACTCGGCGACCGCCAAGGCGCTGCGCTCCATCGGCGCACGCGCACGCGTGGCGCTCACCGGAACCCCGGTGGAGAACACCCTCTCCGAGCTGTGGGCGATCCTCGACTGGACGACCCCTGGGCTGCTGGGCCGCCTCGGCACTTTCCGCGCGCGGTACGCGCAGGCTGTCGAGAGCGGCCGGGACCCGCTCTCCGCGGAGCGGCTCTCCCGGCTCGTGGGGCCTTTCCTGCTGCGGCGCCGCAAGTCGGACCCCGGCATCGCGCCCGAACTGCCGCCCAAGACCGAGACCGATCACCCGGTGCCGCTGACCGAGGAACAGACGGGCCTGTACGAGGCCTTGGTGCGCGAGACGCTGGATCGGATCCGGGCGGCCGGCGGCATGGAGCGGAGGGGCCTGATCGTGAAGCTGCTCACCGGCCTGAAGCAGATCTGCAATCACCCGGCGCAGTTCCTCAAGGAGGACCGCCCGACGATCGCGGGGCGCTCGGGGAAGCTGGAGCTTCTGGACGAACTGCTCGACACGATCCTCTCCGAGGGGGCGGGTGTTCTGGTCTTCACCCAGTACGTCCGCATGGCGCGCCTCCTGGAACGCCATCTGTCGGCCCGTGGGGTGGCGTCGCAGCTTCTCCACGGCGGCACGCCCGTCGCCGGTCGTGAGGCGATGGTGCGACGGTTCCAGGACGGTGAGGTGCCCGTCTTCCTGCTGTCGTTGAAGGCCGCCGGCACGGGCCTGAACCTCACCCGGGCCGAGCACGTGGTGCACTACGACCGCTGGTGGAACCCTGCTGTGGAGGCGCAGGCCACGGACCGCGCGTACCGCATCGGCCAGACCCGGCCGGTACAGGTGCACCGGCTGATCGCCGAGGGCACGGTCGAGGACCGCATCGCGGAGCTGCTGAGCCGCAAACGCGAGCTGGCCGAGGCGGTGCTCGGATCCGGCGAGGCGGCTCTCACCGAGCTGACGGACGCGGAACTGGCCGATCTGGTGGCACTGCGCGGGGAGGCGCGATGAGCCGGTACGACGACGACACGGAGCGCACGTTCCCCGCCTCGGCGCCCGCGCGCGGACGGGGCTTCGCTCGGACGTGGTGGGGCCGGGCCTGGCTGCGGTCCCTGGAGGACACGGCGCTGGACGCGACGCAGGTCAAGGCGGGACGCAGGCTCGCCCGCGCGGGTGCGGTGGGTGCCGTGTCCGTGCGCCCGGGTCGTGTGACGGCGATGGTGCGCGAGCCGGGGCGCGCGGCACACCGGGCCGACGTCCTGCTGCCGCGGCTGGCCGACGAGCAGTGGGACCGTTTCCTGGACCTGGCCGTCGAGCGTGCGGGGCACGTGGCGGCGCTGCTCGACCGGGAGCTCCCCCCGCACCTGGTCGAGGACTCTGCGGCCGTGGGGATCGAACTCCTGCCGGGCCTGGGCGATCTGGAAGCCGAGTGCGGCTGTGGCGCCTGGGACCACTGCGGGCACACGGCAGCGCTCTGCCACCAGGTGGCGCGGCTGCTGGACGAGGATCCGTTCGTCCTGTTGCTGATGCGCGGCATCGGAAAGGGCGCGTTCTTCGACGCTCTGCAGTCGCGCGGCACCTCTTCCGAGGAGCAGGCTGCCGAGCCTGTGGGGGTGGATGCCGCGGAGGCCTGGGCGGCCGGAGACATCCTCCCTCCGCTGCCCGCGTTGCCCGGCCTCCCGGACGTGCCCGGCGCGCCTGCCTCCCTGGACGCCGAGGCGCCGCCCGCCCCCGGGGTCGATCCAGCGGCGCTGGCCCACCTGGCCGCGCGGACCGCCGCGGAGGCACACCGGTTGCTGGCGGAAGCACTCGGCGCCGTGCCGGAACCAGGGCCCTTCCAAGCCGAGTTGACGGTGGAGCAGGATGCCGTGCGCCTGGCCGTCGGCGCCCCTGAGGGGGCCGTCGCGGACCGGCTCGCCGAGGGAGCGGGGCGTGACCGGAAAGGGCTTTCGGCGGCCGTGCGCGCCTGGCGCCACGGTGGTGCGGCAGCGCTGTCCGTGCTGGACGAGGAGTGGCAGGTGACGGGCGAAGCGCTCGCACGCACGCGTGCCGCGCTCGAAGCGGCTCGGGGCGAGGACGACGATCGGCCGCAGCTGCAGGCGTCGGGCAACCGGTGGACGGTCCCGGGGGCCGGGATTCAGCTGCGCCTGGGCCGGGACTGCCGCTGGTGGCCGTACATCGAGGAGCGCGGCCTCTGGCTGCCCGCGGGAGGCCCGGAACGGGATCCGGCGACGGCACTTGCGGCGGCCCGGCTGTCGCTCGATGACGAACCGTCCGGAGGGTCCTGAGGAAGGCCGGTGCCTTCTCGGGTTCCTGACGATCCGCCACTCATGCGATCCCCAGCCCCTCACGAGACCATCACGACCGACGAGTGGAAGACGCCTTCCGTTCATCCGACGGTCGTACGACGTTCCGTCGAGGACCCAAATCTGGCCGCTGTCAATGAACTTGCTCCCAGGAGGCCCGATGTCCCCGCACGCCACCGGCCGGCGCCGCTTCGTCAACCGTTCCGTCACGACGGGTCTGCCCCTGGCCCTCGCGGCCGCGCTCGTGGCCGCCGGTACGGCCGCGGCGGCGCCGTCCGGGGACGCCGCGCACGTCGTCCGTACGGCGACGCTCGGCGACATCCCGCTCGGCGCGTTCAGCAACGCCCTGCTTCCCGGCAGCGTGGACGACGACCGGGGTGTGGACCTCGGCGGCATCGGCAGCGACATCTACCCGGCGGGCCGCAAGGGCGAGTACTGGACGGTCACCGACCGCGGCCCCAACGGCCAGATCAAGGTGGACGGCAAGAAGCGCCGTACGTTCCCGGTACCGGGCTTCGACCCGGCGATCGTGAAGATCCGGGTGACCGGGGACGAGGTGGAGGTGATCGACGCGATTCCGCTCACCACCCGGTCGGGCAAGGCCGTCACCGGGCTGTCCAACCAGCAGGGCCGGGACGAGGCGCCGTACAGCTATGACGCGAAGACCCCCCTGTCGTACAACCCGAACGGTGTGGACACCGAGGGCATCGTGCGGGCCGAGGACGGGACCTTCTGGCTCGTCGACGAGTACGGCCCGTCGCTGATCCATGTCTCCGCGCGCGGCACGGTGCTCACACGCTACGTGCCCAAGGGGCTGAACCTCACGGGCACCGACTACCCGGTGGTCGAGGCGCTGCCGTCCGTGCTGCTGCACCGGAAGATCAACCGCGGGTTCGAGGGGCTGGCCCAACTGCCTTGCGGAGACCTGGTGATGGCCGTGCAGAGCCCGCTCTCCCTGCCGGACGCGAACGCCGGTGACGCCTCGCGCACGACGCGTCTGCTGCGGTTCTCGCCGAAGAAGAAGGCGGTCACCGCCGAGTACGCCTACCGTTTCGACCCGGTGAACGTGGTCGACCCGAGCGAGGACGACCCTTCCGAGCTCAAGATCTCCTCGGTGGTCGCCGTGGGCGGTGACCGGCTGCTGGTCGAGGAGCGCACCGACAAGACGGCCCGGCTGCAGCTGGTGAGGCTGGGGCACAAGGCGGACGTCCTCGGCGGCCCCTGGGACGACGACACGACGTCCCCGTCGCTGGAGCAGCTGGAGGACCCGGCGGCCGCGGGCGTCCCGGTGCTCGCCAAGCGGCTCGTCGTGGACCTGGGCACGGTGAGCGGTGTGCCCGGGAAGATCGAGGGCATCGCGCGCGTGGACCGCGACACGCTCGCCCTCATCAACGACAACGACCTCGGGATGACGGACGGCCCCGGCGCCTTCGACGCGCAGGGCCGTCTGGTCGACAGCGGCATCGAGACGACGGTGACCTACGTCCGGCTGCCCAAGGGCATCTAGAACGCCCCGTCAGGGAAGTTCCCCCACGAGGGACGGCAGGATCGATTCGAGGCTACTCGGCACCTCGGTGGGGAACCCCGACGGCAGCCCGCTCGGCAGCTTCGACGGAAGTCTGCTGGGCAGTGCGGTGGGGATGCTGAAGGAAGGCCTGGGAGAGCCGCCCGTGCTCGCGCTGTTCTGCGCGGGTGGCTTCTTCTCCGGTGAGCCGTCGCCGCCCGAGGCCATCAGGACCACGGCCGCGACGGCCGCCGCGGTCACGAGGACGGCCAGCACGGCGAACAGCGGGGTCCGGCGCCTGCTCGGGGCCTCAGGAGCGCCGAAGGGGGTCGTCGGCGGGTCGTAGCCTCCGGGCGGCGGTCCGAAGCCGCCGCCCGGAGGCGGGGTGTCGCTCGGGGGTCCGGGCGGCCGGGGTGGCACGGGCGGCATGGCCATACCGTCAAGGGTCGCCTCGCATCGGGCAACGCGCGACCCCCGCACGGAAGTTGATACGCACTCGTGCAGGGACCGCGCGGTTTCGGAGCATTCCGTCCAGGGGCCGCTCGGCAGGGACGGACAACGGCACGCGCGCGTGGGGCAGCCATGAAACGGCCGCCCCACGCGCGTGCGGTTCAGCCCCGTGCGCCCAGCAGGTGGTCCATGGCCAGCTGGTCGAGCTGCTCGAAGGCCATCCCGCGCGCGGCGGCCGCCTCCGCGTCGAAGTCCTCGAACGCCGTGCGGTCGGCGAGCAGCGCCTGCAGACCGTCTGCCGCGGTGGGCTGCGCCAGCTGGTCGAGCCGCGAGGCACGCAGGGCCTCCTGGACCTCCGGGTCGGCGCGGAAGGCCGCCGAGCGCTCCTTGAGGATGAGGTAGTTGCGCATACAGCCGGCCGCCGACGCCCACACGCCGTCGAAGTCCTCCGTCCGCGGCGGCTTGAAGTCGAAGTGCCGGGGACCGTCGTAGCCGGCGGTCTCCAGGAGGTCGACCAGCCAGAAGGCGGACCGCAGGTCACCGGCGCCGAAGCGCAGGTCCTGGTCGTACTTGATGCCGGACTGGCCGTTGAGGTCGATGTGGAAGAGCTTGCCCGCCCACAGGGCCTGCGCGATGCCGTGCGGGAAGTTCAGCCCGGCCATCTGCTCGTGGCCGACCTCGGGGTTGACGCCGTAGAGCTCCGGGCGCTCCAGGCGCTCGATGAACGCGAGCGCGTGGCCGACGGTGGGCAGCAGGATGTCGCCGCGCGGCTCGTTCGGCTTGGGTTCGATGGCGAAGCGCAGGTCGTAGCCCTGGGAGGTGACGTACTCGCCCAGGAGGTCGAAGGCCTCCTTCATGCGGTCGAGGGCGACGCGCACGTCCTTGGCGGCACCGGACTCGGCCCCCTCCCGGCCGCCCCAGGCGACGTACGTCTTCGCGCCCAGCTCGACCGCCAGGTCGATGTTGCGGACGGTCTTGCGCAGCGCGTAGCGGCGCACGTCGCGGTCGTTGGCGGTGAACGCGCCGTCCTTGAAGACCGGGTGGGTGAAGAGGTTGGTCGTGGCCATCGGCACGGTCAGGCCGGTCGCGTCCAGGGCCTGGCGGAAGCGCTTGATGTGCGACTCGCGCTCGGCGTCCGAGGACCCGAAGGGGATCAGGTCGTCGTCGTGGAAGGTCACACCGTAGGCGCCCAGCTCTGCCAGGCGCTGCACCGTCTCGACCGGGTCGAGGGCGCGGCGGGTGGCGTCGCCGAACGGGTCCCGTCCCTGCCAGCCGACGGTCCACAGGCCGAAGGTGAACCTGTCCTCGGGGGTGGGCTGGTAGCTCATGCCGCGACTCCTTGCTTGCTCCGACTATTTCGTCATGGCCGTTTACAAATTAGTATGCGCTCGCGTCTCTGGGAAGAGACAAGATGTCCTCAAAGGGGTGACGTACCACTCGCCACTCCCTGGACACATCGGAAAACACCAGGCCAGATCCCGCGAGCCGGGGAAAAGGGAGAGCCCGATGTCAGCAGCCGAGGGTCCGCTCGTCGTCGGCGTGGACACGTCCACCCAGTCCACCAAGGCGCTGGTCGTCGACGCGTCCACCGGGGAGGTCGTGGCGAGCGGCCAGGCTCCCCACACCGTCTCCTCCGGCGCCGGCCGGGAGAGCGACCCGCGCCAGTGGTGGGACGCGCTGTGCGAGGCACTGCGCCAGTGCGGTGACGCGGCCCACGAGGCGGCCGCGGTGTCGATCGGCGGCCAGCAGCACGGTCTGGTCACCCTGGACGCCCGGGGTGAGCCGGTACGCCCCGCCCTGCTCTGGAACGACGTGCGCTCGGCTCCCCAGGCGCACCGTCTGGTCGAGGAGCTGGGCGGCCCCAAGGGCTGGGCGGAGCGCACCGGGAGTGTGCCCGGCGCCTCCTTCACGGTCACGAAGTGGGCCTGGCTCGCCGAGAACGAGCCGGACGCCGTCCGCGCCACCAAGGCGGTGCGCCTCCCGCACGACTACCTCACCGAGCGCCTCACCGGCCAGGGCACGACGGACCGGGGCGATGCCTCCGGCACCGGCTGGTGGGCGTCCGGGACCGAGTCGTACGACGAGGAGACCCTGCGGCACGTGGGACTCGACCCGGCGCTGCTGCCCCGGGTCGTGCGGCCGGGCGAGGTGGCAGGAACGGTGCGCGACAGCCATGACCTGCCGTTCTCCAAGGGCACCCTGGTCGCGCCGGGCACCGGCGACAACGCGGCGGCCGCGCTGGGCCTCGGGCTGCGCCCCGGCACCCCGGTACTGAGCCTCGGCACGTCGGGCACCGTGTACGCCGTGTCGAAGCACCGCCCCACCGACCCGACCGGCACCGTCGCGGGTTTCGCCGACGCGCACGGCGACTGGCTGCCGCTGGCCTGCACCCTGAACTGCACCCTCGCCGTCGATCGCATCGCGGCGCTGCTGGGCCTGGACCGCGAGGCCGTGGAGACCGGCGGCTCGGTCACCCTCCTGCCGTACCTGGACGGCGAGCGCACCCCGAACCTGCCGAACGCCGCCGGTCTGCTGCACGGGCTGCGCCACGACACGACGGGCGGGCAACTCCTGCAGGCGGCGTACGACGGCGCCGTCCACTCGCTGCTCGGCGCCCTCGACCTGGTGCTCGACGAGGACGCGGACCGCAGCGCACCGCTGCTGCTGATCGGCGGCGGAGCCCGCGGCACGGCCTGGCAGCAGACCGTACGGCGGCTGTCGGGCCGGCCGGTACAGGTGCCCGAGGCCAAGGAACTGGTCGCGCTCGGTGCCGCGGCACAGGCGGCCGGACTGCTGACCGGCGAGGACCCGACCTCCGTCGCCCGCCGCTGGAACACCGCCGCCGGACCGGTGCTGGATGCCGTGGAGCGGGACGAGGAGACACTGGCCCGGATCTCCGGGGTACTCTCCGACGCGGCCCCGCTGCTGGAGCGGGGGACGGACGCCCAATGACCGACGCCCACTGAATGACGCCCATCGACGGAGCCGGCAGAGGACGTCTGCCGGGGACACGGACCGAGGACTGACGGAGGCATGACCGCACCGCTGTACGAGGCCCGGCCGGCCGGGACCGGCCGCGCTCTGCCCGACACCCAGCAGGGCATCCGCCGTCGCAATCTCGCCCGCGTGATGCACGCGGTCAGCGCCGAGGGCTCGCTCTCGCGTGCCGCCGTCGCCTCACGCATCGGTCTGACGCGTGCCGCGGTGTCGACCCTCGTGGACGAGCTGATCCGCACCGGGCTGCTGGAGGAGCTGGGCCCCGAACGGCCCGGCAGGGTGGGCCGACCGGGATCGGCGCTCACCGTCAGCGGGCACGGTCCGGCCGGCATCGGGGCGGAGGTCGGCGTCGACCATCTCGCGGTGTGCGCGGTGGATCTGCGCGGCGCGGTCCGCGCGCGGGCCGTGCGGCACGGCGCGAACCGCGGCCGTGCTCCCGGACCGGTGATCCGGGAACTCACCGCCCTGGTCCGCCGGGTCGTCGCCGAGGCGGAACGGGAGGGCCTGTGGCCGGCCGGGCTGGCGGTCGCCGTACCCGGCCTGGTGGCGCGCGACGCGCGGACGGTCGTACGCGCCCCGAACCTCGACTGGAACGACCTGGACCTCGGCGCCCTGCTGTCCACCGGCATCCCGCTGGCCGTGGACAACGAGGCCAACTTCGGCGCGGGCGCCCCGCGCAGGCGCGGCGAGCGGACGCCCCGCCCCCAAGGTCAACGGTGGGGCGGGATACGGCGGGGGGCCGCGGTC
>NZ_JBFAIQ010000024.1:0-130677 GCF_040654755.1 Streptomyces sp. NPDC050625 | reverse complement strand
GACTTCGCCGACACCACCCACGGCACCAGACCATCACCCGCGGGCTCCACGGCAGGCGACTGCTCCTCCACCGGCCCCTGCTCCAGCACCACATGCGCGTTCGTGCCACTGATACCGAACGACGACACCGCCGCACGCCGCGGCCGGCCCACCTCCGGCCACACCCGCTCCTCCGTCAGCAGGCTGACGGCCCCGGAGGACCAGTCGACGTGCCGCGACGGCTCCCCCACATGCAGCGTGCGCGGCATGACCCCGTACCGCATCGCCAGCACCATCTTGATCACACCGGCCACACCCGCCGCCGCCTGCGCGTGCCCGAGGTTCGACTTGATCGACCCGAGCCACAGCGGGGTGTCCTGGTCCCGGTCCTGCCCGTAGGTGGCGAGCAGCGCCTGCGCCTCGATCGGGTCACCCAACGTCGTACCCGTGCCATGCGCCTCGACCAGGTCCACCTCGGACGGGGAAAGCCGCGCACTGGCCAGCGCCTGCCGGATGACACGCTGCTGCGACGGGCCATTGGGCGCCGTCAGACCATTCGACGCACCGTCCTGGTTCACCGCACTGCCCCGCACCACGGCCAACACCTGATGCCCATTGCGCCGCGCGTCCGACAGCCGCTCCACCACCAGCAGACCCACACCCTCGGACCATCCCGTGCCGTCAGCCGCGTCGGAGAACGACTTGCACCGGCCGTCCGCCGCAAGACCCCGCTGACGCGAGAACTCCACGAACATGCCCGGTGTGGACATCACCGTGACACCGCCGGCCAGTGCCAGGTCGCACTCGCCGTTGCGTACGGCCTGTGCCGCCAGGTGCAGGGCCACCAGTGACGACGAACACGCCGTGTCCACCGTGACGGCCGGACCCTCAAGGCCGAAGGTGTACGCGATCCGGCCGGAGGCGACGCTGGAGGTGCTGCCGGTCAGCCGGAGGCCGTCGGTGCCCTCGACCGGCTCGTGCAGCCGGGGTCCGTACTCCATCGAGGTGGCGCCGACGAACACGCCGACGCGGCCGCCGCGCAGGGTGTCGGGGCGGATACCGGCCTGCTCGACGGCTTCCCAGGAGGTTTCGAGCAGGAGCCGCTGCTGCGGGTCCATGGCGATGGCCTCGCGCGGGCTGATGCCGAAGAACTCCGCGTCGAACTCGCCCACGCCGTCGAGGAAGCCGCCACGGCGGACATAGCTCGTGCCGGCGCGGTCCGGGTCCGGGTCGTGGAGCGCGCCGAGGTTCCAGCCCCGGTCGGTCGGGAAGTCGGAGGTGGCGTCCACGCCGTCGACCACGGCCTGCCACAGTTGCTGGGGCGAGCCGATGCCACCGGGCAGCCGGCAGGCCATGCCGACGATGACGACGGGGTCACCGTCGACGGCCGCCCGGCGGGTGACGGTCTCCTCGGCGGGAAACACCCCGAGGATCCGGTCGCGCAGGTAGCCGACGAGGGCGTCGGGCGTGGGGTGATCGAACAGCAGGCTGCTGGGCAGCCGCAGGCCGGTGGCGGAGGCAAGGCGGTTGCGCAGTTGCACGGAGCGGGCGGAGTCGAAGCCGAGGTCGCGGAAGGTCGTGCGGCCGTCGGCCCGCTCGGGGCCGTCCAGTGCGGTGAGGTGCGCGGCCAGCCACTGCTCCAGGAAGCCCTCCGGCTGGTCGATCAGGCGCTCGCGGAGCGCGAGGGTGGCCGAGCTGACGTGGTCGTCCACCACAGCGGGGGTGGCCCCGGCGGAACCGGCGGGCTGCTCGCCGACCCAGTAGCGCTCGCGCTGGAAGGCGTACGTGGGGAGGTCGACCGGGCGGGCGCCGGTGTCGGCGAGCACGGCCGGCCAGTCGACGCCGACGCCCGCGACGAACGCCTCGGCGAGACCGCGCAGCAGTGCCCGGGGCTCCGGGCGGTCATGGTGGAGCAGCGATACGGCCAGCTCGGACTCGGCGGGCTCGAGGATCGAGGTGAGCACGGCGTCGGGGCCGAGTTCGAGGAACCGGGTGGCGCCCTGGGCGCGCAGGGTGGCCATGCCGTCGTGGAAGCGGACGGTGGCGCTGACGTGGCCGACCCAGTAGTCCGGCGAGCGCAGCTGGTCCGCGGTGGCGACCTGGCCGGTGACGTTGGAGATCACCGGCAGGGTGGGCGGCGCGTAGGACAGGCCGCGGGCGACGGCGGCGAACTCCGCCAGCATCGGGTCCATCAGCGGGGAGTGCATGGCGTGCGAGACCTGCAGCCTGGTGATCCTGCGGCCCCGGGCGCGGAAGTCCTCGGCGATGCGGGTGGCGGTCTCGTCGGCGCCGGAGAGCACGAGCCGCGTCGGTCCGTTGATGACGGCGATCGTGACGTCGTCGATGCCGTCGAGTGCTTGGGCGGCCTCGTCCTCGGTCGCCTCGACGGCGATCATGGCGCCGCCGTCGGGGAGCGCCTGCATCAGCGCGCCGCGCGCGGCGACGAGGGTGGCCGCGTCGGCCAGGGAGAGCACGCCGGCGATGTGGGCGGCGGCGATCTCACCGAAGGAGTGGCCGATGACGAGGTCGGGGGTGACACCCCAGGAGGTGACGAGGCGGTACAGGGCGACCTCGACGGCGAACAGCGCCGGCTGGGTGAACCGCGTCTGGTGAAGCGCCGCCGCGTCGTCGGAGTCCGGGTCGGCGAACAGCACCTCCCGCAAGCGCGGCTCGAAGTGGGCACACACCTCGTCGAGGGCTTCGGCGAAAACGGGGTGGGTGCGGTACAGGTCGCGGCACATGCCGATGTGCTGGGAGCCCTGGCCGGGGAAGAGGAAGGCGGTGCCGCCCGGTTTGATGGTGCCGCTGACCGTGTCGGCGGTGGGTCCGCCGTCGAGGGCGTCGGTGAGTTCGGCCCGGTCGGCGCCGAGCAGGACGGTGCGGTGCGCGAAGAGGCTCCGGGTGGCCGCCAGTGACAGGGCGACGTCGGCGGCCTCGAGGCCGGGGCGCTCGTCGAGGTGTGTACGCAGCCGCTCCGTCTGCGCCCGCAGCGCGCGGGCGCCGCGCGCCGACAGGATCCAGGGGATGACCCGGCCGGCTGCGGCGGGGGTCCGCTCCGGGGCGGGCGGGCGGCCGCTGTACGGGCCTTCGCCGAGGACGACATGGCAGTTGGTGCCGCCGATGCCGAAGGAGCTGACGCCGGCGACGAGCGGCCCGTCGGGCTGCGGCCAGTCGGCGAGCTCGGTCTGCACCCGCAGGTTCAGCTCGCCCAGTGGGATGGCCGGGTTGGGGGTGTCGAAGTGCAGGTTCGGCGGGAGCTGCCGGTGCCGCAGGGCGAGCGCCGCCTTGAGCAGGCCCACAATGCCGGCGGCGGCCTCCAGGTGACCGATGTTCGTCTTGGCCGAGCCGACCGCCAGGGGAAGCCGTTCGGGACCGCCCTGTGCGAGGACGGCCGACAGGGCGGCCGCCTCGACCGGGTCGCCGACGGGCGTGCCGGTGCCGTGCAGTTCGACGTACTGAACGGTCTCGGGCGCGGTGCGCGCGTCGGTGTAGGCGCGGCGCAGCACGTCCTGTTGCCCGTGGACGTCGGGGTCGGTGAGCCGATCGCCGCCGCCGTCGTTGTTGACCGCGCTGCCGCGGATGACGCAGTAGATGGGATCGCCGTCCGCGACGGCCTGGGCGAGCGGCTTGAGCAGGACGAACGCCCCGCCCTCGCCGCGCACGAATCCGTCCGCGCTTGCGTCGAAGACGGCGCAGCGGCCACTGACGGAGAGCGCACCGAGTCCGGCCGCCGTCTCCATGCTGCGCGGCGAGAGGATCAGGTTCACACCGCCGGCGAAGGCGAGGCTGGACTCGCCGCGGCGCAGGGATTCGCAGGCGAGGTGGACGGCGACGAGGGAGGAGGCCTGTGCGGCGTCGACGGCGAAGCTGGGCCCGGACAGACCGAGGGTCCACGACACGCGGTTGGCGATGGCGGCGCGGTGCAGGCCGGTGAAGGTGTGCGGTCCTTCGTCGGCTGCGGCGGAGAGGGCGACGTAGTCGTCCTCCATCACGCCGACGAAGACGCCGGTGCGGGTGGCGCGCAGTTGCTCGTCGCGGAATCCGGCGTCTTCCATCGCCTCCCAGGCCAGCTCCAGGGCGAGCCGCTGCTGGGGGTCCATGGCGGCCGCCTCGTCCGGCGCGACGCCGAAGAACGCGGCGTCGAACTCGTCGACCTTGTCGAGGAAGCCGCCGCGCCAGGAGCGGCCGGAGCCGCGGTCGGCCGGCCACGGGGAGACCGCGTCGGTCCCCTCGGTGAGCAGACGCCAGTATTCCGCCGGCCCGGAGGCCGAGGGCACCCGGCACGAAGCCCCGATCACGGCGATCGCGGTGTCGTCCGCCTCGCCACCCGTAGCCGGGCCGGTGTTGTGCGTCGGCATGCCTGAACTCCCTGAAAGTCAGTACCTGCGCGGGTCGGTGACGGTCGAGCGGAGCAGGAAGCAGCCGTACTCCGGGCCGTTGCCGCCCCAGCGTTCGTGGGGCCCGGGGCGGCTCAGGCTCCGGGGCAACACCTGACGTGCGCGAGCCAAACACAGCACGCCGAGGGAAGGGATCGCCGGAGGACGGTGCATGACGCGAACCCGGGAAATCCCTCGGCAGCGTGACGCGTCCCCGGCCGTGCAGGTCGTGGCGTGGGGTGCGGTCCGGAACCGGCACCCCACGCCACGGCGGCTACGCCTCGGCGGTCGGCGGGTCCTCGTTGCGGAGGGCCAGGGTGGTCAGCGGGTTCCAGTAGTCGCGGTAGTGGACCACGAGCCCGTCGCGGACGCGGAGGACGGAGACGAAGGCGAGCTCGACCTGCTCGCCGGTGGCCGTTGCGGTGGCCTTGCCGGTGAACTCGGTGATGAGGACTTCCCGGTCCTTGGTCTCGTGCACGATGAGGTCGGTGACCTCAGTGGACTCGAGCATCTTCGAGTAATTCATGAAGTAGTCGCGCAGGGCGTCGCCGCCCTCCACCCGCCGCGGCATGCCCGGCGGGGTGAAGGGGAACTCCATGACCGCGTCGGGGTGGACCAGGGTGAGGAAGGCGGGGATGTCGTTGACCAGAAGGAGTTCCATACAGCGGTTGAAGACGCCGAACGGCGTGGTGTCCATGGTGTCGCTCACGGGGAACGTCCCTTCGCTCGGGGCGGATCGCGGCCTCGGGTCCGCGGCAGCCGCGGTCCGGAAGTCGGGGTCGGGCGCGGGTCAGATGCTGGGGGAGGCGGGGGAGGCGGGGGAGGCGTCCACCTGGAGCGCTCCGGACGGGCAGCGGTTCACCACGTCCCGGACGGCCTCGTGCGCCTCCGGCGGGGGCGACGGGTCCAGGACGAGGACGGTCGCGTCCACCGGATCCTGGCCGAAGACCTCGGGGACGGACAGGGCGCACACCGCGGCCCCGATGCACCGGCCGGCGTCGGCTACGACTCTCATCGGGGCAGTACTCCGTCCCATACCGCGGGGACCTCGGCGGGGCCACGGGCGGTGCTGTCGGTCCGGCACTCGATCTCGGACAGCGGCCGGGCGAGACGCAGGGACGGTACGCGGATGGCCAGCCCGCGCAGCGCGGCGGTGAGCTGGACGCGGGCGATCTGCTGCGCTACGCAGGCGTGCGCGCCGTGGCCGAAGCCGAGGTGCGGGCCCGGCTTGCGGGCCATGTCGAAGGCGTCGCCGTCGGGCACCAGGGCGGTGTCCCGGTTGGCCGACTGGACGGCCAGCACCACATAGTCGCCGGCGGCGATCTTCTGCCCGTGCACCGTGGTGTCCTCGGTCGCCTGGCGCAGCAGGCCCGTGGGCGAGCCGAGGAAACGGACGACCTCCTCGGCCGCGGTCGATGCCAGGTCGGGGTCCGCGCACAGCTGCTCCCACCGCAACCGGTCCGAGAGGAGCATGAGCAGACCGCCCGACAGGCGCGAGGAGATGACGTCGAAGCCGAAGATGAACAGCGCGCCGTTCATCATGATCAGCTCGTGGTCGCTCAGCGGCCGGTCGCTGTCGGCATTGAAGGCGATCAATCGGCTGATCACGTCGTCGCCGGGCTCGGCGCGGCGGGAGGCGACCAGGTCGTTCATGTAGACGTACAGCGGGAGGAGGGCGGACCCCAGCTCCTCGGTGGCCTTGCCCGTCGGGTCGAACAGGGCCTTGGCGGTGTCGTAGAACAGGTGCCGCTGCTCCTGCGGGACCCCGATCAGGTCGGCGATCACCGTGGTGCTGATCCGGCGCGAGTAGTTGACGTGGAGGTCGTGCGGCTGCCCGGCGCCCTTCAGCCCGTCTATCGCGTCGTCCACCGTTTCCTGGACGAGCGGCTTGAGCTCGGCCAGGCGGCGGGGGTGCGACAGCTGAGGGGCGAAGTTGCGGCGGATGCGGATGTGCTCGGGGCCGTCCATGCGCGTGAACAGGTCATCCACAGGGGAGTCGGGGTCGAACCCCGGCATCACGTGCGCGGTGGACCCCGGCCGGGCCGAGAAGCGGCGGCCGTCTCCCAGCACCTCGCGCACCCCGGCGTAGTCGGAGACCAGCCAGGCGTCGAAACCGGCCGGGGTGCAGACCCGTACGACTTCTCCCGAGGCGCGTAGCTCGGCGTACTCGGGGGGCGGTGCGAAGGGCAACTGGCGTTCCGGGGCCTGCGGCAGCGGGGGAAGAGTGGTCACCGGTGACTCCTTATGACCTCTTGGGCGGGTACTGCCCTCGGGTTCCGCGGTGTTCTGGACAGTAATGGCGCGTGCTGCTGGACAGGCCGGATGCTGCCGAGGGATTTCCCGGGTTCGTAGCCGGGGCGTCGCTGCCACACGGTCAGCGGCCCGGGCAGTCCGGGTACTCCCCGGTCAGGACCGCTGTGGCCACATCGATCCGGCTGCGGTAGCCGGTCCTGGCGAAGAGCCGGGTCAGCGCGCCCTCGGCGCTCTTCTCACTGCTCTGGAGCACGGTGGCCAGCTGCCGGTTGGTGGAGCCCTCGGCGATCAGGGTGGCCAGCAGCCGGTCGTTCTCCGCCACCGTCGCGGCGCGGTTGGGTACCGGCAGATCGTGTTCGCGCATCAGCCGGCGCAGCCGGTATCGGTACAGCAGCGCGTCCAGACAGCCGTACAGCTCGTACGCCTCGCTCAGCAGCGACGGGGCGCCGCACCCGGTGGCGACCACCGCCGTCAGCGTCCTGGCCAGGGCGCGCGGCAGGCCCAGCGTCCGCGCCAGGGCCACGGCCCGGTCGGCCGTGGCCCGGTCGCGGTGGACGGCGACCCGCGCCAGCAGCGCGTTCAGCCGACTGTGCCCGGTCCCCAGGAGCGCGGCCGCCGACTCCACGCCGGTCAGCCCCTGCCGGGCCGCCGCCGGGTCGTCGCGGCCGACCGCCAGCCAGACGTGGGTGAGCCACAGGTCGTCCGTGCCGGTGACGATCGAGTCCT
The DNA here is from genome assembly GCF_040654755.1 of Streptomyces sp. NPDC050625. Lineage (NCBI taxonomy): Bacteria > Bacillati > Actinomycetota > Actinomycetes > Kitasatosporales > Streptomycetaceae > Streptomyces > Streptomyces sp. NPDC050625. The sequence goes on along the minus strand of NZ_JBFAIQ010000024.1, from coordinate 123,343 downwards.
TGGCCGCGTACGCCAGCCCGTCGGCGACATGCGCGCTCGCCCGCTCCGGGGCGCCCATGGTCCAGGCGATCTCGGCGTCCATGGCGGCCAACAGGTGCTCCAGCGCGGCGGGTTCGGCGCGGGCGGCCTCCAGTGTGGCCAGGGCGGCGGCCGGGCGGCCGCGGCCGAGGAGGATCGCGGCCACCGCGTGCTGGAGGGCGCCGGAGGCGGCCTCGGGGCCGGTCCCCGTCCGCGCGTGGTGCAGCGCCTCGTCCCAGCGTCCGCACTGCCAAGCGAGCAGGGCCCGGTCCACGCCGGGCAGCCGGTCGGCCGGCAGCCGCGCGGCGGCCAGCGCCCGCTCGGCGCCGCCGGTGTCGTGGCACAGCAACAGGGTCCGGACCCGCACCCGCGCCCAGAGCTCCGGGCAGCGGGCCGACTGCTCCAGTTCCGGCCCCTCCAGCAGCTGCCGGAACCGGCCCGGACGGCCCGTCACCGCCCCGGCGCAGGAGAGCAACAGCTCGCCGATGGCTGCTCCGGCGTCGTCGCCGGCCCAGGAGCCCTGGGCGCCCGCCAGCAGTCGGTACGCCTCGTCCCAGCGGTCGAGCAGGCCCAGCGCTATCGCCTGGCCGACGGCCCGGAATGCCGGGTCGTGTCCCGCCTGCTGCTCGCCCGCCGCGATGCGCCGCACCGCGGTGACGTCGCGCAGCCCCCACAGGGCGGTCACCCGGATGAGCTGGGCGTCCAGAGCGGCGCCTGGCGGCAGTTGGCCGGCCGGCAGCCGCAGCAGCCGGTCCGCGCCGTGCGCCGCGGGCGCGTAGTCCGCGGCCAGACAGCTGGCGTCGGCGTGCTCGGCCAGGGCGACGGCGCGCTGCCGGGCGCCGGGCGCGGACTCCACGGCCGCCGCCAGCCAGCGTGCGGCAAGTGCGGGGTCGCGCAGCTTCGCGGCCGTCCCCAGCGCGAGGAGTTCGGCACCGACCCGCCCCGGTTCGCCGAGCGGCCCGCACTGCATCAGCTGCTCGGCCCGGTAGCCGTCGTCGACGGGCCCCGCCTCTCCCGACCACAGCGCGCTGACGGCGGCCCGGGCCAGCTCGCGGCGCTCGTACGGTCCGAGGGCGCCGGCCAGCGCGTCGGCCCAGTACGGCACCGTGAACCGCCATCCCCGCCCGGTCGTCCGCAGGATGCCCTCCGCCACGAGCGTCTCCAGTGCCCGCAGGGTCTCCCCGATGGTGAGGCCGACGGCCGCCGCCGCCAGTTCGGGCAGCCGCTCCCGCAGGGGATGCAGCACTGCGGCCGCCTTGGCGGCGGTCCACACCGGCGCGGGCAGCAGGCGGAAGCGCGCGAGCAGCGGGTGGCCGGGCGGCAGCGGTACGGGCCCGGCGTGACCGAGCAGATAGGCGCGGCCGTCAGCCACCTTCAGCGCACCGGCCGCCGTGTAGCCGTCGACCACCGCGTGGAGCGCCGCGGGGACGCCACGGCTGGCCCGGCGCAGCCGGTTGCCGAGCGTACGGTCGGGGCGCGCCTGGAGGAGGTCGGCGGCGAGCCTGTCGGCCGCCTGCCGCGACAGCGGCGGCAGCCCCACCATGCGGGCCAGCCCCTCGGCCACCAGACGCCGCAGCGCGGGCGGGACCTCCGCCTGGGCGGCCGGAACCGGGGAGCGCACGGCGCACACCCAGCGGACCGTCGCCGGGTTCAGCCTGCGCACCAGCTGTTCCAGCACCTGGCGCGACGTGGCGTCCAGCCACTGCGCGTCGTCGATCAGGACCAGCAGGCCGGGGCGCGCCGCCAGGAGCCGGGCCAGGTTCGCAGTGACCTGATCGGCGCCGATGGACCCCGCGGGGCCTTCGCGGCCGGGTCCGCGGCGTGCCTTGGCTGGGCCCGGGAGCCGGGTGAGGGCGCCGGTCAGACGTACGGCCGCGTGCAGCGGCACCGTGCGGTCGTGCCGGAACAGGGAGAGCGTCAGCGTTGGCTGCCCGCAGTCGGCCGCCTTGCGCGCCACTTCCTCCAACACCGTGGTACGTCCTGTCCCGGCCGGTCCGGTGAGCACCGTCAGGACGGCCGGGCCGGCGACACCGACGGCACTGTCCACGAGTTCCCGCACCGTGTCCTCGCGGCCGACGACCGCGCCGCCGCTCACGCGGGGACTCGGGCCGGGTCCGCGGCGATCAGCCGCCCGGCCAGGCTCGCAGTTGCCAGCTGTAACCGGGAGCGGCAGCCCGTCCGCGCGAACAGCCGATCCAGATGGTCCTCGATGGTCTTTTCGCTCATCTGTTCCTGCCGGGCTATCTGCCGGTTGGTCCTGCCCTCGCAGATCAGCTCGATGATCCGCAGCTCGGTGGGGGAGAACGTCTCGCGTCGTACGCGTGTGCGCGGGGTGCTGACGCCCCGGCCCCGCATCAGGGTCCGGATCCGCCCGCGCAGATACGCCGAGTCGAACGACCCGGCCAGCTCGTACGCCTCGCGCAGCCAGGTCCTGGGCGCGTCGCTGAGCTCACCCACCATCAGACAGGCCGTCAGCAGAGCCGGCTGGTGGCCGCGGCGCCGGGCCAGCTCGGCGCCTGCCTCGGCGGCTGCGAGGTCCCTGGTGACCACCGCCCGGGTCAGCAGCTGGGCCTCCGCCAGCAGCGGGTCGGGGTCCTGGGCGCATCGCCACTCGATCGCGGCGAGCAGTTCGCGGGCGCGCCGGTGCTCGCCTGCGGCGACCGCCATACGGGCCAGCCGCGGAATCAGTCCGGCCAGGCCGTGGCGAGTGCCCTGGCCCTGGAGGCGTTTGTAGACACGCCAACTCGCGGCGAAGGCCGCGTGGTCGTCCGCGTCGGTGGCCTCGTGCCGCAGTCGGAGCACGCCGCACTCCACCCAGCCCCGCAGTGCCAGGCAGATCCCGTCGGCGGGTACCGCCTCCAGCCATCCGAGGGCCTGGCGGAGGTCGCCGCGTGTCCGGCAGATCTCGGCGGCGAGCAGCCGGCCGTGCCGGTGTGCCGGGGTGTCCGCCGTCCCGGTCAGCTCCAGCTGCCGCGCCGCCGACAGCGCGGCGGTGAGGTCACCGTGCGCGTAGCCGTGCACGACGCGGCGGTAGAGCCCCGGCACGCTGTCGGGTGGCACGGTGTAGTGGGAGCCGAGGGCCCGCTCGAAGACAGCCGCCAGGTCGGGGTCCGCCGAGCCGCCGGCCGCGAAGAGTGCTCGGGCCACCCGGGTGGCGGGCGCCTCCGGCCCGGCGCCCTCCGGCCGACGCGGCTCCCGGCCGGTGGACCAGGCGGCGGCGAACGCGATCGTCCCGGGCGCTCCGCCGTCGTCCGTGACAAGGGCTCGTACGGTCGAGGCGGGGACCGGCACGCCGGTGTGCACGGCGGCGAGCATGGCGGCCTCGGCCAGCTCGGCGCGCAGCGCCGGGGACGCGCCGTGGTCGGCCAGGATCATGGCGACCGTCTCGCCGAGCCGCGCGTAGTCCCCCGCGCGGACCAGCTGCCGCAGCAGCGGACTGACGAGGCGGGTGCGCAGCCGTTCGTCGGAGGCGTGCCACCAGGCAGCCCGCAGCCACTTTGCCGCCCGGGCCGGCTCTTCGTCCGGGCGGGCGGCGAGGGCGACCAGCAGCCTGCCGAGCTCGAGGTCGCGGGGCAGCTCCGGGCCGGCGTGCGCGACCCGGTCGGCCAGCGCTGCCGGGTCCACCGGCAGCCCGGCGGTGAACCGCCGGCGCGCCGCCTCGGCGAGCGACCGGCGCAGCGCGGCGGCCACGGCGGGGTCCGCCCGCTCCCGCAGCAGCGCGGCGAGCGCGGGGGAACGGTGGCGCAGCCGCCCGTCGGTGTCCAGCTCCAGCACGCCGCGATCGACCAGTGTGTCGACGAGCCGTCCGCAGTCGGCGGCCCGCTTCCCGCCCGCCGCCGCGAGCAGCGGCAGTTCGTCGAGGCCCACCGGTCCGAGGGCGACCAGACCGGCCACCATCGAGGCGTCCTCGCCCAGCAGCTCCAAAGGACCCGCCGGGCCGTCGGCGGCCAGGGCGATCGGCTGGTCCGGCGCGCCGAGGCAGAGCCGCCCGTGCACGGGCGTCAGCCGTTTTCTCGCCTGCAGGTCGGCCAGGGTCGCCAGTACGGCGCCGAGGTTCCCCGTCAGCGGGCCGAGTGCCTGGCAGAGCGCGGGCAGCAGTGCCTCGTCCAGTGGGGCGGGGTACCGCTCGGCGAGCAGTGGCCGCAGATGCTCCTCGGCCAGCGGCGGCAGGTCGATCACCAGGTCGGCGAGGGTGGCCAGTTGGGTCGTTGCGGCGTCCGGCGCCGCCTCGTCCCGGATGGCGGCGACCACCAGGCAGCCCGGCCGGCACGCCGCGTCGAGCACCGCCGCCGGTTCGGCCACCTCGTCGGCGTCGTCGACGAGCAGCGCGACCGGGGCCGCGGCGCTGATCAGGTCGAACACGGCGGCCAGTTCGAGGAGCGGGACCGTCTGCTCCGGGCGGGTCCACGGCCGGCCGGCGCACAGCCGGCTCAGCCCGTCGATTGCGTCCGTGAGGTGTGGCTCGCCGAGCTCCTGGACGTGGTTGCGGACGGCTCGTACGACCGCGTGGATGCCGAAGGTGTCCGCCGGGTCCGCGGTGTCGCCGAACCGGGTGGTGATGACCTGGACGCCCGTGGCCCGCCAGGTGTCCGCCACGGCGTCCAGCAGCGCGGTCCTGCCGGTGCCCCGGGCGCCGCGGAGGACGACCAGCGCGCGGTGCGCGGCAGCGTCGGCCAGCGACCGGTCCAGGGCGGCGCGTTCGTCCTGGCGTCCCCACAAGCGGCCTCTGCCCATGACACCTCCATGCCGACGTGGCCGCTCGATCGAGGCGGCACACTCTTACGAAGACTCTTTAGGTATTCAGCTGGAAACCGGCACCGGCCGGTATGTGATCGGGCCCTAGTGGCGTACGCAGTCGGGGCGGACCTTCGGCGGCCAGCTCCCGGGGGCGAAAAGCCCCAGCGCGTGGGCGCGGGAGACCAAGGCCGCCCTGTTCGGGGCGCGCATCCTGCGGAGCAGGGAAGTCACCCGGTACTCGATGCCTTGGCGGCTGAGGCAGAGCTTCGAGGCGAGTGCGACGTTGGAGGCGCCGACGGCCACCCCCTCCAGGATCCGGGCGTCCAGCTCGGTCAGCGACTTGCTCCGGTGCACGGCGCGCTCGCCGTCCCCGGGCGCTCCTGCCGCGTCCTCGGGCGGGTCCTGTGGGCGCAGCAGCACCAGCAAGGAGGACCCCCGGCCGTCGTCGCGTACGGCGACACCGGTCACCTCGCAGGAGAAGACGTGCGCCCGCGCGCCGAGTGCGGCGACGCCCGGCAGGATGCGGGTGCGGCCGTCGGTTGCCAGCCCGGTGAACTCCTCACGGGCCCGGTCGCGTACGCCCGGGTGCAGCATCTCCAGGAACGCCCGCCCGCGCAGGGTGCTCGGCGGGACCGCGAAGTGCCGGCCGAACTCCGTGGTGGCCTCCACGAGCCGTAACCCGGGGTCGAGGGTGGCGACGCCTATTCCCGACCGGTCGAGGAGGGGGCAGGACACGTCGTCGCCGGGCTTCGTGGCATGCCATGGCTCGCCCGTGGGGGCCAGGAACAACTGGGACAACATCTCGGAGACCGTCCAAGAGGACACAGGCACTTCCTCCAGGTGATGGAAGGGGGCGGGCGCCAGGCCGGCCGGGGCCGACGGGGCCCTGCCGTGCTGCGCGGGCGACCGCCGGTACGTCTGCTGCGAACCAGTGGCGGCCTTGTCCGGCTTGAGGTGGCTGCCGGGGAACTTGTTGGTCAGCCCGAGCGAGATCTCGCCGGTGCCAGGCAGGAACACGGTGATGCGGACTAGCGCTTTGACCTCCGCGCGCCGGAACCACCCATGGGCGTTCCTGGTGCATTCCACAGCATGTCGCCTTCGGGCATTCCGTTCCCCTCTCGGTCTCTGGAGATGTGGTGCGCAAGTACGGGGCAAACTCCCCCGTCAGCGCAGACGGGGATCAGGGCTGGGCGCTGCGCCGGCCCCACCGGCGGGCAGTCCGAGGGACTCACCGGCTGGAACGGTGCAGAGTGACGTTCGGTTCACCGATTCACCGGGCGTCACTTTTCTGCTCCGTACTCCACGCGGACGGAGGCTTCACCGCATGGGCGACTGCCATGGCGACAGGTGCCTTCCTGACAGGAGCCAGAAGTGATCATCAGGAATGTGACCGTCATCGACGGCAGCGGCAATGCCCCGCAGGCCGGCCGATTACCTGCCGGCTGGCATCACCACGGTCTGCGACCTCGGCGGTGCGCTGGTATCAGGCACCGGCGTGCGCGACGGCGGTGACGGTCGTCAGTGGGGCCACCAGCTGCGGTGACACGCCTCCTGTGTCGGGTGGCGCCACCGGAGCGGTGCGGTCCGGCATGGCCGGGAAGTGCCTTCAGGACGCCGGCGACAACAGCGCCAACGGCACCCAGGGCGCAGATCTGGGACTGCAACGGCGGCAGCAACCAGCGTTGGACAATGCCGACGTCCGCGTCACCCTCTCCCGCGGCACGGTACCTGGATCAGGTTACGTCTCCCGCGGATTGAGCGGGCTGATTCCCGTGCCCTCGTACAGATCCGGCTGCAAGGACAGCAGTGTCGCGTCGTCGCCGGATCCTCTGGCGACGACCACCGCTGACGCCGGATGCAGAACCCGCCAGTCGGCGTGCCGCCACCTTCCCGCCACACGGGCGTGCGCCTCGGTGAAGTCGGCGACCGCGGTGAAGCGGCGGCCCAGGACGTGCTGCCCGGCCCCCGGTCTCGCCCGTTCGGCGACGGTGGCGGACAGGCTGGGGATCACGATCTCGGCGTAGCCGTAACTGGCCTCGACATACAGGCCGTTCAGGAACTCGTCGCCCTCGGCAAGGGCCTCGATGCAGGTGTGGTCGAACAGGACGCGGATCACGCGGCGTGGTGCTCCTGCCCCAGACCCTTCAGGAACGAGCGGGCCCGCGCGCGGGCGTCCTCGGAGACGGTCAGGCCGGTGGTCTGCCGTACCTCCTCCAGAGCCTGCTGTGCGCGATGCTCCCGCTCCTCGGCGGTCAGCTCACGCGCCACCAGTTCCGCCAGGAGGTCGTTCATGGTCGTGCCGCGTTCGCCGGCCAGGGTCCTCAAGCGGTCACGGACGTCCTTGGTCGTCTTGATACTGGTGTCCTTGTCTCCCATGAGTGCATTCTACCGTTGGTAGAGCTCGGGCAGTGCCTGTTCGAACCATACGATCTTGCCGGTGCTCACCCTTGTCGCGCCCCAGCGGTCGGCGAGCTGGTCGACGAGCCACAGTCCACGGCCGTTTTCGTCGCTGGGCCGTGCGTGCCGCATCCGGGGCACCTGTGCCGAGTCGTCGGCCACCTCACAGCGCAGTACGTCCGTGCGGAGCACTCGCAGACCGATCGGCCGGTTGGCGAAACGCACGGCGTTCCCCACCACCTCGCTGACCAGCAGCTCGGTCGTCTCCAGAAGGGGACCCAGAGCCCAGCGGAGCAGTGTCCTGCGGATCAGTCGACGGGCCTGTCCGGCGGTCCGCGGATGGGGGGCGAGGTACCAGTTCGCGAAGGTCTCCGGCCGAACCCCTTCCAGCCGGGCCGCGAGCAGTGCGATGTCGTCGTCCTGAACACCGTCCTCAAGGACTCCCAGTGCCTCGTCGCACAGTGTCTCCAGCTCCGAGAGGCCGGCGGCCAGAGGTGCCACACAGCCTTTCAGCCGCTGAAGCAGCCGTTCCAATCCCTTCTGTACGTCGGAACCACGGGTCTCGACGAGGCCGTCGGTGTACAGCAGCAAGGTCGCACCGGCCGGCGCGGACGTCTCGACGCACTCGAAGACGCCCCCGCCGACACCGATCGGCACTCCGGCCGGGATGTCCATGACCTCTGCGCTGCCGTCCGGGTGGACGAGCACCGGGGGCGGGTGGCCCGCATTCGCGATCAGCAGCCGTCGCAGCACAGGGTCGTACATGATGTACAGGCAGGTCGCCAAGTGCTGCTCGCCCAGACGTTCTGCCTGCTCGTCCAGGTGGTACAGAACCTCCTCGGGCGGCAGATCCAGCCCGGCGAGGGTCTGCACAACGGTACGCAGCTGACCCATGATCGCCGCCGATGTGACGGAGTGGCCCATCACATCTCCGATGACGAGCGCGACACGGTTGCCCGGCAGCGGAATCGCGTCGTACCAGTCACCGCCCACCTGCGCGGTCCGTGACGCCGCCAGGTAGCGGCTGGCCAGACGGACCCCGGTCAGCTTCGGCAGCGCCGCGGGGAGCATCATCCGCTGCAGCGCATCGGCCACGGACGCCTCCCGCCCATGGAGTACGGCCTTGTCGATGCCCAGTGCCGTGTGCGTGGCGAGCTGGGCGGCGACAAGCAGATCGTCGCCGTCGAACGCCTCCCGGACGGCCTCCCGGATCAGTACGACACCGCCGAGCGCGTGGGCACGGCCGTGCAGCGGGGCGATGATCGACCGCCGCCCGGGCGGCGGATCGGTGGCACTCGCCGCCTCGAGCAGCTCCTTGAGCACGGCGGCCGTCGCGCAGAAGTCACCGAAGACCGGCTGCCCGGCACGCAGCAGTTTGGCAAGCCGGGCCGAGGCGCCCGGCAGGACGGCTGGGCCGGCGGGCACGAGCGCCGGTGCCGGGCGTCGCCCGGCACCGGGGGCGGCCCCCGGGGAGCAGGCCATGTCGTGGAGTCTCAGCACGAGGGCGACGTCCTGCGCCTCGTCCCCCACCGGCAGCGGATCACACATGAAGACGTATGCCCGGTCCGCGAAGGCCGGCACGGCCGCCCGGCCCAGCTCGTGCAGGGTCTCATCGATGTCCATGCCGCGTGCGATGCGGCGGGTCGCCGACTCGAGGTACTCGAGCCTGGGATCCTGGTGGACCGACGGATCATTCGTCACGCAGGGCACTTCCCCTCGAGTGGTGTCCGCACCAAGACCGGCATCATCCGGTTTCAGTCCAGTCGTCTGCAGCGCAGGAAAAGATGCTCCTCCGGTTGGACGTCCGAGCTGGCCGGCGCATAAGCGCAGGAGGACTCGTCGACCACTTCGAAGCGCGCCGCCTCGACCAACTCGCGCAGTTCCTCTCTGAGATATCCGGACACCCGGATGTGCCCCCCGAGGAACGGGATCCGGAAGTAGTCCACATCGGCCTCCACCATCGACAGCGCGAAAAGGCCCCCGGGAACGAGGAGACGGTGGATCGTCCGCAAGGCGAGGGCAATCTCGGCACGAGGCAGCATGAGCAGTGCGAAGAAGGCCGTGACCGCGTCGAAGCGGCCCAGGTCACCGGAGCCTCCCCCGCCCAGATCCGCGATGTCCATCCGATGGAAGCGCGCCGCGGGCACGTGCTCGCGGGCCAGCGTGATCATCCCGTCCGAGAGATCTATTCCGACGACCTCCATACCCGCGTCCGTCAACTGCCGGGCAGTGGGAAGTCCGGTGCCGCAGCCGACGTCGAGGACCCGGGCTCCGGCCGGCAGCGATTCGATGAGCCATTGGGCGGCCGCTATCTGCCCCTCCTTGTGCGGAAAGGCTTCGTCGTAACGGTCACCGATCATGTCGAAGGCCTCGGCCTGGCCCGTCCGATCGAGGCGCAGGCTCCCGTACTGGAGATCATCAGTGGAGTTGCTCATACAACATCTCCCCTTAAGGCCTCGTGGTGCGTTTTGCCATGAGTAATACGGCCGCGAAGCGCGTCACACGCCCCTCCCTTGCGGCTGAGGAATGAGCCGCCTGGCCGCGGTCCGTGCCTCGGCCAGCAGCGCGCTGTCGTCGCCCAGCAGGTTTCCGCCACGCTTGACCGGGGTGCCGGCCACCAGGACCGTGTCGACGTGGGACCGGTCCATCTGCAGCACCACGGCGCTGTAGGGGTCGAGGACGGGAGCGACGTCGGGCCGGTCGGCGCGCAGGATGACGAGGTCGGCCTGTTTGCCGGGGGTGAGGGACCCGGTGCGTTCCGCGATCCCGAGGATCCGCGCGCCGGACAGGGTGGCGTAGTGCAGGGTCTGCCGCACGGTGGCGGTGGAGGGGATCCGGGCCGACAGGTGGGCGTACCGCGCGGCCTGGTAGGCGGCGCGCATCTGCGTGAACATGTCGCCGGCGGCGGTCACCTCCACGTCGACGCTGAGGCCGATGGGCACGTCCATGTTCGCGGCGGGGACCAGGGGCGGGTAGCCGTGCCCCATCATCAGCTCGATGGCCGGGGCGATGGACAGGCCGCCGTGGGCCGCGATGACGCGCAGTTCCCAACTGTCCATGCCGTTGCCGTGGATGAACGTCGTGCCGGGCAGCAGGGCGCCGAGCTTCTGCAGACGTGTGACGGGGTAATCCGCAGAGACGTGTCTGGCGGTGCGGACGTCCAGTTCGCGTGCCAGCCGGTAGTTGTGGAGCTCCGCTTCGTCGTCACCGGCCTCGGTGTCCAGGGCCAGCGTGACCAGGGCATCGTCGTCCGCCAGAAGCTGCGATCGTACGCGTCGTACGTCGTCCGGCAGCCTGCTGCCCTCGGACATCATCCGGGCGAAGCTCTTGCCATAGGCGAACACGGCGCGCAGCCCGGATTCCCGCAGTGCCTGGACAGCGGCGTCAGCGTGCTCCGGGGTGTCCTGGATGTTGGAGATGTCCTGGACGGTGGTCACGCCCGCTCCGAGGGCCGCGCGGGCACTGAGGAGGTTTCCCAGATAGACGTCCCTGGGTGTGACTGCCCGCGCGGTCCCCAGGAGAAAGCCGCCGAAGTAGTCTTCGAGCGTGTGATGCGGGGCGAAGCCGCGCATCACCGCCTCCCACATGTGCCGGTGGGTGTCGACGAATCCGGGGATGACGATGCGGCCGGCGCCGTCGATCTCCTCATCGGCATCCGTCACCTCGATCCGGGTTCCGACGGCGCTGATCCGGCTTCCTTCGATCAGGATGTCGCCCTGCTCCAGGTCCCCCACTTCGGGGTCCATGGACAGGATGGTGGCTCCGCGGATGAGCAGCCGTCGCCGCCGGGTGTCGGACATGGTGGGCTCCTTCACTTGATGCCGAGCAGGCGTTCGGCGTTGAGGTGGGCGATCTTTTCGCGGTCCTCGGCGCTGATCGGCGCAGATCGGAGGAACTCGACGGCATCTGCGGTGGACTCGTACGGGTAGTCGACGGCGAACATCACGGCGTCGGCGCCGATGGCGGCGATGGCACCCGTCAGGGCCGCGTGGGACCACACTCCGCTGACCGTGATGTGGACGTTGTCGCCGAAGTACGCGGAAGGCGCACGGAGCAGGGGGCGCTCGCTCTGGCACGCGTAGCGGGAGTCGAGCCGCGCCAGCTGGAAGGGCAGGCCCTCACCCATGTGACCGAGGATGAGCCGGGCTCGCGGATGCCGGTCGAAGACTCCGCCGAGGACCAGCCGCAGCGCGTGCCCCGCGGTCTCGGCGCCCCACGACCACAGTGGTCCGACGAGTTCCGGCCGGCCGGCCAGCACGTTCCAGGAATCGGTCGGCGGGGCGCCAGGATGCAGGTAGAGGGGGACGTTCAGTTCCTCGACCTTGGCCCAGAAGACGTCGTAGCGGGGCTCGTCGTAGTAGTGGCCGTTGGTGTGGTCGTTGACCAGGGCGCCGCTGAAGCCCAGTTCGTCGACCGCCCGGTCGAGTTCGGCGGCGGCCGCCTCGGGATCCTGCAGCGGAACGGCGGCGAATCCCTGGAAGCGGTCCGGATGCCGGGCGATGACGTGGCCGAGGAAGTCGTTGGCGTGGCGGGCCTCGGCCACAGCCTCCGCCGGATCGGTCAGTCCCTGGACGCCGGGCACGGTGAGTGAGAGAACCTGCATGTCGATGCCGTGCTCGTCCATGAGCGGCAGCCGTTCCCGGGTGAAGTCCACCAGGCGGCGGTTCCACAGGTCCAGCCAGTCCTTCCCGGTGGATGTCCTGGTGACCGGCTGCCGGGCGAGGAGCTCCGGCACGGCGAACGCTTCTTCGAGCGCGATGAGTTTCATGGGGGCTCCTGAGCTGGAGGCGGGAGGGAGGGCGCGCGTGCCCGGCGGCGTCAGACGGGAGGGGCGACGAAGACGCCGCGGTCGACGTCGTTGTGCTGCTCCTTGGCTATGACCTCGTTCATCGGGTTGGCCGTGCCCCACTGGTCACTGACGTCCTCGTCCATGAACGTGTAGTTGTGGGGGTGCCAGGTGTCCTCGTCCAGCTCCTCCATCTCGGTGGTGTACTCCACGGTGTTCCCGTGCGGGTCGAGAAAGTAGGAGAAGGTGTTGTCCCCGGCGAGATGCCGGCCAGGCCCCCAGGTCATCCGCGCGCCGGCGCGCAGCAGCCGTCCCGTGCCGCGCATGAACTCGTCCAGCCCGCGCATCTCGAAGGAGATGTGGTGCAGGGAAGTGTGCGGTCCCGCGGAGATGCCGAGAGTGTGGTGCTGCGAGCTGATCCGCATGAAGTTCATGACGTCCCCGGTGCGCGGGGAGCCGATCACGTCGGACAGCGCGAAGCCGAGGTGCTTCTCGTACCAGGCCCGAGTCGCGGCGATGTCCGGGGAGTTGACCACCACGTGCGACAGGCGGACGGGGATGGACTCCTTCTCCTCGATCCGGCGGTGCTCGCGCGCCTCCACATCGGCGGAGATCTCCACCGTGCGGCCGTCGATGTCGAAGAACCGGAAGCCGTAGCCGCCGCCGGGTGTCCGCAGCGTGTCCGGCTCCGACAGCAGGGACACACCCGCGGCGAGCAGGCGCCCGGCGAGGGTGTCGACGTCGGCCCTGGTCGCCGCCGCGAACGAGATCAGGTCCAGGCGCTTGTCCTCGGCCCGACGCAGCCGTACGACGTACTGCTCGGGTGAACCCTCTGCGGCGAGGAAGGAGATCCCCGAGTCCTGGGCCACCGGGACGAGTCCCCAGGTGTCCGAGTAGAAGGCGAACTGGCGGTCGTAGTCGGGGACCGCGAGGTCGACGTGCCGGAGATGGGTCAGCAGGCGGTGCGTCATGCCGGGTTCCTTCCAGTGCCTTCGGCCACGAACCGGGTGCTCTGCACCCCGAGTCCGGTGATGGTGCTTTCGATCACGTCGCCGTCACGAAGCAGTCGGCCCCAGTGGATGCCGTTGCCGGCGGGGCTGCCTGTGAGCAGCAGATCTCCGGGAAGCAGTTGGGTCGTCCGTGAGGCGTAGGAGACCAGCGTGGCGACGTCGAAGATCATGTCCTTGGTCGAGTCGTCCTGCTTCACCTCGCCGTTGAGCCTCAGGGTGACGCGCAGGTCGTCCGGGACACCGATGTGCTCCGCCGGTACGAGAAACGGGCCGAGCGGGGTGAAGCCGGGCGGGTTCTTCGCGCGCCGCCAGTCGACTCCGATGGGACCGAGGTCGTCGCGGAACACGGCGTCGCGGGCGGTGAGGTCGTTGGCGATGGTGTAGGCGGCGACGTGGCCGAGGGCGTCCTCGGGGCTGACGCGGTAGGCGGGCCGGCCGATGACCGCGCACAGTTCCAGTTCCCAGTCGGCCTGCTGGGTCCAGCCGGGCAGCAGGACGTCGTCGTAGGCACCGGTGAGGGCCGAGGGCAGGCCGGTGAAGACGTAGGGCTCACCCTCGGCGGCGCGACGGTCGACCGCGGCCACGGCCTCGGCACGGACGTCCTCGGGGGAGCGGGAGTCCTCCGCCGCCAGGTGAGCCATGGTCAGTTCGATGACATGGCTGCGATAGTTCGCGCCGGCCTGCAGAATCTGCCGTGGCCGCACAGGGGCGTGCACGTGAAGGCATGCGAGGGGCAGCCAGTCGTCCGAGTGGGGCCCCTCGGCGAGGCGGCGCCATTCGGGCAGAGCGCTGTCCCAGTTCTCCAGCAGTGCGAGGGTGGTGGGTGCGCCGGCCGGCGCCGGCAGCGCGCTGAGGTCGCGTACCCGGTCGCCGACGACCAGACCGGGGAAGGGCGCGGATCCTTCGAGGGAGAAGGTGCCGAGGGCGAACGGGCCCGTGAAGGCTGGGTGCTGAGTCATCGTCAGAAGGATCCCTTGCCGTAGGAGCCGCAGTAGAACAGCAGCGGCGCGCCCTCCCTGCGGACCGCGAGGTCGATCACCTCGCCGATGACGACCACGTGGTCGCCGGCCTCGTGGATCGTGCTGATCCGGCAGTCGATGGTGGCCAGTGCGCCGTCGATGTGGACGGCGCCGTGCTCGGAGGTGTGCCAGGGAACGGCGTCGAACTTGTCGGGGTCGCGGCGGCCGAGTGCGGCGCACACGTCCTTCTGCTCCTCGGCGAGGATGCTGACGCCGAACCGGCCGGTGGGCTCGATCTGTCCCCAGCTCGTCGATCCCTTGCCGATGCACACCAGGATCAGCGGCGGGTCGAGGGAGAGGGAGGAGAAGGACTGACAGGCCAGACCGGCCGGCCGGCCGCTCTCGTCGAGGGCGGCCACGACTGTCAGCCCCGAGGCGAAGCGCCCCATGGTGGTACGGAACTGGTGCTGGTCGATCTCGCGACTGGCGGCCGTACCGGTTGTGTGATTGGTCATGATTTTCCTCCTGCGCGGAGATACGCTCGTTGCTCTCGCCGCGGTGTCACAGCATCGGGTCGCTGACGTCGAAGCCGAAGGCCTCCCGGCCGAAGAGCACCAGTGCCTTCTCCGGGTCGTTGGTGATGTGGCCCCGGCCTGTGTGCACGTCGCGCCAGGCACGCTGGAGCACGTTGTCGCCCGTGCGCATGGCACCGCCGCCGGCGTTCTCCATCAGCAGGTCGACGGCCCGCACCGCCCGTTCCGTGGCCAGGACCTGGTCACGGCGCAACCGCGTCCTCAGCCGCATGGGCGGCTGTTCCCCGCGCTTCACACACTCGTAGAGGTCGGCGACGTTCCGGCTCAGCTGCAGCCACGCGGCGTCGATCTCACTGGCGGCCCGTCCGGCGCGGACCTGGGCGAAGGGGTCCTCGGCGACGGGGGCACCGCCCGACGCGCGGATGCGGGTCCGCATGGCGGTCATGTACGCCTCGTAGGCCGCCTCGGCCATTCCGACGATCGGGGTGGTGATGGACGTGGTGAAGACCGAGCCGAGCGGAAGGCGGTACACCGGCTCGGAGTTCACGGCGTGTCCGGGCCGCTTCCACGACGCGATCTGCTCGGCGGCGAGGGTCCGGTGAGCGGGGACGAAGACGTCCTCGACGATGATGTCGTTGCTTCCGGTGCCGCGAAGGCCGACGGTGTCCCAGACCGGGTGGACGCGGTAGTCCGAGGCGGGCAGCAGGAAAGTCCGCATCTCCGCGGGATTGCCGTCGTCGTCACGGACGATGGCGCCGAGCATGGCCCAGCCGGCGTGGTCGCTGCCGGAGGAGAAGCTCCACTTTCCGGACAGCCGGTAGCCGTCGGCAAGACGGGTCACCTTGCCCATCGGCGCCAGCGAGACGCAGATCCTGGTGTCCGGGTCGGGGCCCCAGACGTCTTCTTGGGCCTGCGGCTCGAAGAGGGCCAGCTGCCAGGCGTTGGTCCCGAGCACGCCCGCGACCCAGCCCGTGGAACCGCAGGCACGGCCGAGCTCACGCAGGCAGACGAAGAAGCTGACCGGGTCGGCCCCGAAGCCTCCGAACTGCCGTGGCTGCAGCAGGCGAAAGAATCCCGCCTCCGTCAGCTCCTTGATGGTGGTGTCGGAGACACGGCACCGCGCCTCGGCGTCGTGCGCCCGCTCGCGTATCGCTGGCGCGAGCCGGCGTAGCGATGCGAGTACGTCTTGTTCACTCATGCACCTTCTCCAGGACGTGTGGTGGGGGAATGCCTCGTCGGCGGTGAGCTCTTCGGAGATTACGGATGCACCGGGCGCTCTGAACTGCCTTTCTTCCGCTGAGCGGAAAGGCGCTATTCTTCCGGTGAGCGGGAAGCAGAGTTCTGAACCCAAAGGACGTTCATGCCGTCTCACGCGGGCACGCCGGGACTGCCTCTGCTGGAGAAGGCGGCACGGATCCTGAGCGCCTTCGAAGGCCGGCGTTCCACCCTCACTCTCACCGATGTGGTGCGCCATACCGGGCTGTCGCAGACCACCGTGCACCGTGTGATGGACCAGCTCGTCCAGATCGGGTGGCTCGGAAAGGACGGCCGCAGGTACTACCTGGGGCTGGGGCTGCTGGAACTGGGCGCGTTCGCCTCCCACCACAACCGGCTGCGTCGTGCCGCTCTGCCCCACCTGATCGCCCTGCACCAAGCCACCGGCCAGTGGGCGCACTTGTCGGTACTCGATCATGGTGAGGTTCTCTACCTGGAGCAGATCGGCGACCCCCGGCATTCGACCATGCCGTACCAGGTCGGCGCGCGGCTTCCCGCCCACTGCACCGCGGCGGGCAAGGCTCTGCTGGCCTTCGGTGACACGGCGGTTGTGCAGGACCTCGCCGGGGATCTCGCTCCGCGGACCCGGCGGACCCTCACCAGCGGTGACTCGCTGCACAGCGAGCTGGCCGCGGTGCGCGCCGAGGGTGTGGCCTACGACCGCCAGGAGTGCTTCAGCGGAGTGACCTGCGTGGCGGCACCGTTGAGAGGGTCAGGGCGGGCCCTCGCCGCGATCTCGCTCTCAAGGGCGGGCGAGCACGCGGACCTGAAACGCATGGCCCACCAGGTCGCCCACTGCGCGCGGGCGACCTGGGCCTCGCTGTTCGACTCGAGCCGGCGTTTCGAGGAGGCCCGCCGCGAAGCGGCCGGTCCCGCACCCGAGGGTGACACCGCGACGGTTCTGTCCTGGCTGCGGTTCCATGAGTGGGACTAGGCCCTGTGGCCCGGTCCCGTGGGGCGGTGCTCAGGGCTGTTCCGCCACGGTGGCGGCGCGGCCGGCGGCCAGGGCGGTGCTCCAGGCGATGAGCTCGTCGAGCATGACCATCAGGGCCGGGGCCTGGTGCTCCGCGGGCGTGAACGCCGTACCGAATCCCTCGAAGTCGGTGCGCAGGTTCAGGACGACCTGGGGTGCGACGTCGGCGAGCCGCAGAGCGGCCATGACCGGGCGCAGCGCCTCGACCGCGCGCACGCCCCCCTCCGCACCGTAAGAGACAAAGCCGGCGGCCTTGTCGTTCCACTCGGCCTGAACGCGGTCGAGGGCGTTCTTGAGCACGCCGGGGAAGGAACGGTTGTACTCGGGAGTGACGAACACATATCCGTCGTACGCCGCGACGGTGGCGGCCCACCGCCGGGTCCAGGGATGGGCGTAAAGGCCCGCGGCCGGCGGTACGGGTTCGTCGATCTGCGGCAGATCCACCTCGGCAAGATCGATCAGGTCGAACTCCGCGTCGGTGCGCTGCCGGCTCTGGTCCAGCACCCAGTGGGCGACGGCTTCGCCGGCGCGCCCGGTGCGGGTACTGCCGAGGACTATCGCGATCTTCATCAACGGAGCTCCAAGGTCGATGGGTCGTGAATATTCGCCCGGGCCCGGGAAAGAGCGTCAGTGGGCCGCGAGCACGGCGGCCATCGCCAGTGCCCCGGGCAGCGCCTGGGCGATCAGGATGCGACGGTTGGCGGTGAACCCGCCGTACACGCCGGCGATCAGTACGCACGCGAGAAAGAACACCCGCACCCGGAAGCCGGTCGGATCACCGGCGACCAGTCCCCAGAGCAGCCCCGCGGCCAGAAAGCCGTTGTAGAGGCCTTGGTTCGCGGCCAGCGGTGCGGTGGCCCTGGCCGTGTCGGCGTCGAAACCCGACAGCTTCCGGCCCGGTGCCGCTTCCCAGAGGAACATCTCCAGGACCAAGAAATACACGTGCAGCACAACTACCAGAGCGATCAGCGCACCCGCCGTTGTTTCCATACCGTTCCCGTCTGATCTGGGTTTCACAGCTGAAGGTCTTACGGTTTGCAACCGTTGGCCCAATGTCGCCCGCTCCGGGGGCCGCTCCGGCCGCGTCGTGCCGCCGTACTGTGCATGGCGGCACGACGCAGCGCCCAGCGACCCGGGGGAATTGAGGCTGAGCGCCACGCCGGGCCCCCCGGCGGGGAGTACAGGGGGCTCAGCAGCAGGAACGGCGTGCAGGGGGATTCGGTTCACCGGATGGGCCAGATCCGAAAGTTGGCCGCGTCGGCCGGTCGCAGCGGTGGGCCCGCCCCGCCCGCAGGCGGGGCGGGCGGGGCGGGCGCACCGCTGTGGTCACTTGGCCAGGAAGGTCAGCAGTGCGTCGGTGACTTCCTGGGCGTGGGTCCACAGCAGACCGTGCGGGGCACCGTCGACGACGACGTACTCGGCCTGCGGGAGCGCGCGGTGGAACGGCTCCGCGGTGGCCTCGATGGGCAGGATGCGGTCGGCGGTGCCGTGGAGGATGAGTGCGGGCACGTCGATCCTGGAGACGTCGGCGCGGAAGTCGGTGGTCCAGGTCGCCACGCAGGCGAGCGAGGCGTACCAGGAGGCGCCGGCCGCGACGTTCCAGCTGTTGCGGACGGCTTCCTCGCTGATGCGGGTGCCGAGGTTCTCGTCGAGGTTGTAGAAGTCCTTGTAGAAGGCGGTGAAGTAGGCGTAGCGGTCGTCGGTGACGGCCTGCTCGATGTCCTCGAAGATGCTGCCGTCGACGCCCTCGGGGTTGTCGTCGGTCTTGAGCAGGAAGGGTTCGAGGGAGGCGAGGAAGGCGGCCTTGGCGATGCGGGCTGAGCCGTAGGTGCCGAGGTAGCGGCCGACCTCACCGGTGCCCATGGAGAAGCCGACGAGGACGGCGTCGCTCAGGTCCAGGGTCTCCAGGACGGTGTTGAGGTCTGCGGCGAAGGTGTCGTAGTCGTACCCGGTGGTGGGCTGGCTGGACCGGCCGAACCCGCGGCGGTCGTAGGTGATGACCCGGTAGCCGGCCTTCAGCAGGGCCGCGGACTGCTTCTCCCAGGAGTGGCCGTCGAGCGGGTAGCCGTGGATCAGGACTACCGGCTGCCCGGTGCCGTGGTCCTCGTAGTACAGCTCTATCTCGCTGGAGTTCTCCTGGCCAACGGTGATGAACGGCATGGTCTTCCTTGCCTTTCGGTGTGGGTTTGCGATGAGACGGATGGTCTGGTGAGACGTACGGCGGGACGTGGGTCCGGTGCCGGAGCCGGCCGTGGCCGGCGGCGGGACGGCCGGGTTCGGCGGCACTCGGTCAGCGCACGGTCCGCGCGGCGTCCTCGATGACGCGGGTGACGGCGCCCGGGTGCGAGACGGACACCGCGTGCGAGGCGTCGATCTCGGTGATGTGGGCGTGCGCTCGGGCGGACATGAAGCGCTGTGCGGCCACGGGGATGTTCAGGTCCTCGGTGGTGACCAGTGACCAGGAGGGGATGGTCTTCCAGGCGGCCTGGGTGGACTTCTCCTCCAGCGCGGCCGCCGCTATCGGACGCTGCTCGGCGGCCATGAGCCGCGCCTTGCCGGCCGGTACGTCGGCCGCGAACTGGTGACGGAACTTGTCGGGCTTGATGTAGACGTCGGCACCCTCGGTGCCGTCCGGGAGCGTGTAGTTGACCGACTCGATCGCCTGGCCGAGCGTGCTGCCGGGGAACTTGTTCGTCAGCCCGAGCGAACTCTCGCCGGCATCCGGCAGGAACGCCGCGATGTAGACCAGCGCCTCGACCTTGCCCCCGAGTCGGGCGGCGGCCTGGCTCATCACGGTGCCGCCGTAGGAGTGGCCGACCAGGACCACGGGTCCGTCGACATGGCTGATGACGCTGCGCAGGTAGGCCGCGTCGGACGCCGGACCGCGCAGCGGGTTCGCGGCGGCCACCACGGGATAGCCGGCGCGCTCCAGACGCTGGACCACCCCGTCCCAGCTGGAGGCGTCGGCGAACGCTCCGTGTTCCAGCACAATCGTCGGCCGCTGCCGGTGGCTGCTCGCCGCGCCGGTCGAACCGGGAAGGCCCACGGCCGTGACAGCCGTGACGGACAGCCCGATACCCGCGGTGATGCCGAGGAGGGCGAGCCGTCCCGCCGGCCGGGCGAGGTTCGTGATGCGCATGGTGGAAGTTCCTTCCTTCGACGGGGACTTGGCCCTGTTGGGGTTTGCGTTGGTGGACCCTGTCCCGGTGTGCACGAGAACATAGCGCACAACTTAGTTGTGCACAACTTAATCGAGCGGCCCACGCCGTCCGTGAACCGCCGGGGCAGACTCCTCGTTGGGGCCAGTAACGACCGGTGCGCGCAAGGCCCCTTACCGGTCGTCAGCCCTGCCGGCCGCTGTGGCGGCAGCCGACAGGGCACGGAAAAGATCCTTGTTCGGGGTGTCGGGCTTGGTGTGTGGGCCGTTGGCGGCGGGGTGCCGGCGGTGTTCCCGGGCCCGTGCGGCGAACGCGTGGGCGGACACCACGGGCACCCCCTCCAGCCGGCACCACTGCCGGTAGCACCGGTACAACCCACCCGGCGCACCCTCCCCCGCACCACCCGCCGGGCAGGACTCGGCCAGGAAACGGCCCACATGATCCTCGGTATCGGCGTACGCGGCCGTCGCCCTGCGCACCACTGAAGGCCCCCTCAGATCACGCGACCCGCGCAGGTACCGGCCCGCACCCGCCACCATCCAGTGCAAGATGCCCGGCCCCTCATCCGCCACCAGCACATCCGCAAGATTGGCCACCCGCCCCTCATCGGCCACCGCACGCCGAAGAGGAACCAGCCGTATCCGCCGCCACAACGCCGGCCCACCCACCAGCACCTGCGGCCGGTGATTCCCCACCAGCCACAACTTGTGGGTGGGATCAAAACTGAAAAACCCCCGCCCCATCCGCCGCGCCTTGATCCGGTCCCCACCCGTCAAGAACGCCACCCGCGCCTCATCAAGACGATCCTCGGCCCGCGGCTCCGCACACACCACCAACCGCCGCCCATGCAACTCCGCCAGATCCGCCGGATGCTCCTCGAACGACCGCGTCATCAAAAACCCCGGCGGCGCCGCATCCGCATAATCCCCCAACAACCTCAGCACCACACCCAGCAGCACACTCTTGCCATTGCACCCCGGACCATGCAGAAACGGCAGAACCTGAGCCCCCACATCCCCCGTCAGCGAATAACCCAGCAACCGCTGCACATACCCAATCAGCTCCGCACCCTCCTCCCCCTCCCCGAACACCCCCCGCAAAAACCGCTCCCACCGCGGCACCGGCATCGCACACACCGGCACCGCCGTCGCCCGCGAATGCAGACCACGCCCATCACCCCCGCCCACCCGCCCCGAAACCAGATCCACCACCCCACCCGGCGTGCACAACGCAAACGGAGCCGCATCCAGCACATCAGCCGGCAACACCATCGCCGGCGCAGCCTTCACCTGCTCGAGCATCGCCTTCATCCCCCGCGTCGACAACGTCCACTGCCGATGCCCACGCAACACCGACACCCCGAACCGCCCACGCGGATCCACCTCCGCCAACGCCTCCCCCAACTCCCCCGCCGCCCACAACACCGCCTCCCCCTCATCAACCACCCACCGATAACCCGACCACCGATACCAACCCAGACCCGGAACAAAACGAAACTCATCCCGATAACGCTCCGCAAACAACTTCGCGTTACCACGATCACTCAAACTGTCCGGCACAAGACCCGCATGGGCACGGCCGCGGCCGGCAGGCTCCCGCCCGGACACTCCCACCACCCGGAGACGACCGGATGCCGAGGCGGCCCCGGCCCAGGCCGTGGGAGCCGACGCCTGAGGACGCTCGGCCGGAGCGGTGAGGGCTGCCGCCGCAACAGCCGACAGGGCTGACGACGGCGTGGGCCGCTCGGTTAAGTTGTGCACAACTGAGTTGTGCACTATGTTCTCATGCACACCGGGACGGGCTCCGGTCCGGTTCACCTCCGACATGACATGCATTAGAGCATGCATTTGCTAGATGGGAAACATATACTTATGGTTCTGTCATGACGAACGGCAGAAGTCACGGGCACGGGGGCAGCAACGCGGAGGACGCCATACTGGACGGCATCGGGCCGGCGTTCTTCCGCCTCAGACGACGGACGTCCACTTCCGGCAAGGACCTCACCCGCAACCTGGTGCTCAACGTCGTGGCCGAGCGCACCGGCGAGACGACGGTGGGGACGGTCGCCGAGGAACTCGGTGCCGACCAGTCGGTCGCCAGCCGGATGGTGTCCGACTGCATCCAGCACGGCTATCTGCTGCGGGAGGCGTCCCAACAGGACGGCCGGCGTACCGTGCTGCGGCTGACACCGGAAGGCAAGGATCTGCGCGACCGCTTCGCCCGTGAACAGCGCGAGGCTTTCGAGCACATCACCCGTGACTGGCCCGCGGCCGAACGGATCCAGTTCGCCCGCCTGTTGGTCAAGTACGCCGAAGTCGCGGCCGACCTGCAGCAGCGGGGACGACCATGACGTGCCGCACCACCGGCATCCTTAGTGCCGTAGAGCTCGCGGCGTCACGTGCCCTCATCAATCCGGTCGGCGACCGCCCGCCGAACGACAAGGGCGATCCGGGCGAGCCCGCTCAGATCCGCGAGGGTCGGCCGGACACCCGCGACGCGGCACAACAACTCCAGATCGTGGGTGAACACGGCTTCCCACACGTTGGCGAAGTCCGCCCCCGCCTGCGCCCGCCGCGATTCCGCTACGCCGAACCCGCGCCCGGGTGCCCCACCGTCGGCCACACGCCTGCCGTCCCGCAGGACCACGAGCGAGAACTGGCCGCCGGCATCACAACAGCAGCTGACGGCCAGCGTTCCCGCGGACAGGTCCGGCCGGGCCGCCTCCCTGAAGCCGGTGTCCGCCACGAGGAGTGCGTGGCAGCCGATCGCGAACGCGGCCACAGCGCATTCCCCGCTACCGGCCCGCGCTGTAATGGCGCGTCGCAGATCCCGCCATGTTCCGGTGGTGATCCGGTCGGGGTGGGCACCGGCCCGGCGCAGCGCCTCGTCCTGGGCGACGTCACGGACAACTGCCGCGCAGTAGGCACCGCCCTCCGCCAGTGCGTCCATCCACGAGGCCTCACCATGGCCGTGCCTGGTCACCGGTCGGTCGCTCCGGCGAGCAGCACAACCGGACCCGCTTCCTCAAGCAGGTGATGACGGATGCATTCCTTCATCGTGCCGCTCCACCGCTCCTGGGACGCTCTGTCGACTGGTGAACGGTGGCGGACTGGCGTCGGTTCACCCGACGCCCGAACTCCATTGCCAGTGATACGAAAAGCGCGAGCGCGATGAACAAGCCCGTAGTCGGCCGACACGACCAGGCCGCATCAGCTGTGACCGGGACCCAAGAACGCCCAGCCCCGCGGCACTTGTTCTTCCGCGTGCTCGGCCCCTGCGAGGTGGAGAGCGCCTCGGGGCCGGTCGATCTCGGTCCTCCGCAGCGCCGTGCGCTGCTGCTCTGCCTTCTCCTGGAGGATGAACGCCCCATGAGCGTGGGCCGTCTCGTGGAGCTCTTGTGGGGGGACCGGCCTCCCGCCTCGGCGGCGGCGTCGATCCATGCCCACGTATGCCGGCTGCGCGCGGCGCTGACCGGACCGGGCGTCTCCGGCGAGCCGACCGTGCTGCTCAGCACCGGCCGCGGATACGCTCTGCGCGTACCGCCCCAGCACCGGGACACCGCCCTGTTCGAACAATTTCTGGAACAGGCGCATTGTCTTACGCAACTAGGCCGGCCGACCGCGGCGCGGACGGCTGTGGACAGGGCACTGGCCCTGTGGCGGGGGGAGCCGTTCGCCGAGCTGAGGGGGCATCCCGTAGCTCAGCAAGTGACTTGCTGTCTCGATGAGCTCCGCCGCACCGCGCTCGACCTGCGGGCCGGCCTACTGCTCGCTGAAGGCCGTCCAGTCCAGGCGATGCTGGCCGCGGAAGGACTGGTGGCGGACAGCCCGTTCCGCGAGACGTCCTGGGTGACCCTGCTGAAGGCACTGTGCGCAGCCGGACGTCCGACGGAGGCGCTGGTCCGCTACGAGACGGTCCGCCATCTGTTCGCCGAGGCGCTCGGCACCAGCCCGGGACCCGAGTTGCAACAGGTCCACATGCAGCTGCTGCGCCAAACCGGGAACGAGGTACCCATGACCGCGGCACGGTTCAGGAGCGATGGCGTCCGCTGAGCATGTCCGGCATCTGCTCGTAGCGCCCTTCGGCTGCGGCGTTGCGCTGCCACTTGACGCGCTCCACGAGAATTTCGTGGGCGGCGGGCTCGGATTCGATCAGACTCATCACCTCGCCGAGGAAGTCCTCAAGGGGCATGGCGGCCTCGGAGTTCTCCTGCCCCAAAGCAACGTGGAGGTCGTCGAACTCGTCCCGCCAGCAGTGCGCACCAGCCCTGTTGTGTGTACTGCGGATGCCTTCCAGCCGGCCGGAGTGCCGGCCGCCGATTACGAGCGATCAGTCGGTGCGCCGTTGCCAGGCTCGGACCGACGCCGCACTGTAGCGTCGATTCCCCGAAGAGCCCGCAGGCGATCACAACGGCAGGGTTATGCCCAGTTCCTGCATGGCGGTGGAAGGCGGGCCCCCTTCGGACCGCTCGGTCTTGTACCCCTTGATACGGGGGGCGAGCGTGCGGGGGTCGACGGCCTCGGCGGGCGCCCCCTTGGCGTACAGGCCCTCGGGCTCGGTGTCGCGGTCGTGGGGCAGGAGCCAGAAGACGCGCCGGCGGAAGGTCCCGGAGGAACGGGAGGGCTTCGCGGTGGGTCCCAGCAGGGCGTATCCGACCATGCGGCCATCGCGATGGTAGGCGGGCCTGCCCTTGCGGGTGGGAAGCCGGTCCAGGCTCTGGCGAACGTAGTCGAGGTCTTCTGCGTCTTCCAGCCAGACCAGCTCCGTCTCGTGGCTGATCTCGTCCTCGGTGATCAGGGAGCTCATGGGCGGGCATCCCTTTCCTCGTCAGTGAGCAGTCCGATGCCTGGGTAGTGCTTGCGCTGGTTTGACAGGATCATCTCCTTGGGCGAGGCCAGCCCGACCAGTTCCCTGGTGCGGGCGGCGAACGCCCTGGAGGACATGGCTGGTGCTCCTTCATTCTGGCACCACGCCTGGTAGACGGCGTAGAGGGCGGTCTGTTCGGCGCGCAACTCCGAACCGAGGACACAGCATTCGTCGTAGAAGCGTCCGGTGTGGTCCTCGGTCTCCGCGTAGACGGTGGTGGCGATACGAACACGTTCCGGACCGGTGAGATCACGGCCGCCGGCGAGGTAGCGGCGGGCCCCGTCGATGAGCCAGCCGAGGATGCCGGGCCCCTCCTCGGTGACCAGGATGTCCGCCAGATTGTCGATCTTCCGGTCGTCGGGGACCACACGCTCGAACGGGATCAGTCGCATGCGACGCCAGAAGGCGAAGCCGCCCGTGCCGACTTCGGGCCGGTGGTTGCCCAGCAGCCACAGCTTGTGGGTGGGCTCGAAGCTGAAGAAGTCCTGGCGCATGCGCCGGGCCTTGATGCGGTCGCCACCGGTGAGGAGTTTGACCCGCGCCTCGTCGAACCTGTCCCCGGGCTTGACCTCGGAACAGACGATGACACGCCGTCCATGGAGTTCGGCGAGATCGGTGGGGTGCCCCTCGTAGGGGCGGGCCATCAGGAAGCCGGGCGGCGCGGCGTCGGCGTAGTCGCCGAGGAGCTTCATGAGTACGTCCAGCAGAACGGACTTGCCGTTCTTGCCGGAGCCGAAGAGGAAGGGCAGGACCTGGCCGCCGACATCCCCGGTGACGGAGTACCCGAGCAGAAGCTGCAGGTAGTCGATCATCTCGCGGCCTTCGGCGTCGTCGCCGAAGGTGTCGGCCAGGAAGCGGGCCCAGCGGGGGGTGGGGACATGCTGGGGACCGACCGTCGTCGAGCGTGAGTGGAAGTCCTTGTCGGGATCCGGGGTCTTCACCAGGCCGGTACGCAGATCGACGATGCCGTCCGGCGTGCACAGGCCGTAGGGGTCGGCGTCGAGAAGAACGGCGTTCAGGACCATGCCGGGGGCGGATTTGGCCTGGGTGAGCATCGCGTTGATGCCGGTGGTGGACAGGGCGCGTCGGCGGTGTTGCTGGAGCGTCTGAGTCGCGAAGTGGCCGCGTGGATCGTGGGTCGCGATGTTCTCCGCGAGGTCGCCGGCGGCCCACAGGACCGTGTCGTCCTCGTCGATCTGCCAGCGGGTGGTGTCCCAGCGGTACCAGCCGATGCCGGGCACGTGCCGGTAGTCGTTGGCGTAGAGCTTGACGAACAGTTTGGCGTTGCCCCGGTCGGAAAGGGTGTCGGGCAACAGCCCCGCTTCCGTCGCCTCACTGGTGGGAGCCCGCTTGACATCGGTCTGGGCGGGCAGAGGGACAGGCCTGCCCCGTGCCCGGATCTGGGCGGCCACGACTGCGGGGTCGAATTCGAAGAGCGTCTCCTTGCCCGGCGTCGTCACGGCCGCCCCCTGCGCGTGTACAGGGGGCGCTTCAGACCGGCGGCCAGACCACTGCGAATGATCTGCTCGATGCGGCGCTCCTGCCCGGGGCGGGCCGCGGTCGCGGCTTGCCTCAGTACCTGCTCGGCGTCCTCCTGGGTCAGGCGGCCTGCGGCGACGAGTCCTCCCACGGTGTGAGCGGCCCGGTTGAGGGTGTCGGAGAATCCGGCCCCTTCGGTGACTTGACCACAGGCTTCCACGGGAGCGAGTACGGAGGTGAGCATCCGCTGGGTACGGGCACGACCGCCTCCCGCGGCGAGGACGGCCGGCTCACGGACATCGTCGATCGCGGTGTACGTGCCGTGGACCGTCGTGGTTCCCGGCGCGATGATGTGGCCCCCGTGGGCGCGGACGTCGACCTGCCGGGCCAGTGCCCGGCCTTGACTCGATCCCGAGGAGCACTGCCACCGGCGGTTGTCGGCAGCCCGGTACCAGACGGGAAGGATACGGTCGCGGCCAGGGGGCTGAGCGGGGTGGGCATCGATGTCGACGACCACCAGGCCGGTCGGTCCGCACGCGATACCAACGCCGAAGCCCGGGTGCGATCCCCACCACTGGTTGATGCGGCGCTGGTCGAGGGTGGCGGCGTGGAAGCCGTGACACCAGCGTCCTGCCGGAAGGCACGGGCATTCGGCCGGAGTGTGAGGCGTTGCACGGCAGTCGGCGCAGTTCGCGGCGGGAGTCTTGCGGCCGGCGGCCAGAGGATGGACGGGCCGGCCTCGCCTGGCGCACCAACTGGCGGTGGCCGGTGAGGTCGCACCCGGTGCACCGGGAACGGATCCTTTGGGGTCGCTGCTCGAAACATACAGCTCAGCAGACACCTGCACCCCTGCCAGCGACCGAAGCGACTCAATGACGGACACAGCGTAGCGAACGAGGCCGCCGAGGCCGTGGAGCACATGCGAAACCACCGGGGATGCCGCGTCGATCCACGGTGGGGATCCGGGGCCGGGTGAAAGTCATCTGAGTGGTGTCATCGAGCAGTTGATGCCGAGCGCGACGTTGAACCGGTCATATGACGGCTGTGCGCCGCAGAGCGTCGCCGCACGCGACAAGGAAACGACAAGGTTCCGCCAAGCCTCTGCCGAAAGTGTGTGGTCCACTTCCGCCCCCGGTCGGAGACACGCCACAGATTCACCGGAATACGATTGGCCAGCCCATGAACGGGACCTTGGAAGCGGGGACCGTCGTCCTCACTCTTGGCGGCCCGCCTGCCCGGCGATCTGCGCCGGACACCGACCGCAGCACCCTGGTCCGGACCGTCTACGAAGAGCACGGTCCCCTGTTACTGCGGTACGCGGCACGGATGCTGGACGGCGACTGGCACCAGGCGGAGGACATCCTCCAGGAGACGGCCACACGCGCCTGGAAGAACGCCGAGACTCTGCGGGGCCGGGACGAGCACCTTCGGCCCTGGCTGTTCACTGTGGTCAAGAACCTCGTCATCGACCATCATCGCGCCCGGCAGGTCCGGCCGCTGGAGCTGGTACCGGTCGAAGAACTCGACGACGCCGCGGACAGTCTCGGCATCTTGCTCACCCTCCATGTCGTCCTGGAGGCACTGCAGGAGCTGCCCGAGCAGCAGCAGACCGTCATCAGGCTCGTGTACTACCTGGAATGCAGTGTGGCCCAGGCGGCCGAGTACCTCGGTATCCCGCCCGGCACGGTCAAGAGCCGCGCCTTCTACGCTCTGCGCGCACTGCGCGAGGTGCTGAAGGAGCGGGGGGTGATCCGTGCGGAGCTGTGAGTGCCCGGGCTGAACTCCGCGAGAAGTCAGGCCTTGTCAATGCGGCGTGGCTCTCAGCCGAGGATGTGGCGAAGATACGACTGCGGGTCGGCGAGGTAGCGGCGCCAGTGGTCGACCAGTGCGAGTTCCTCCCACGCCGTGCGGCGCATGCCGTGTTCCCCCACCTCGATGATGTCCGCGCCCGGCAGCGCGGTCAGCAACGGGGAGTGGGTGGCACAGATGACCTGGCCCCCGGTTTTCACCAACTGGTCGACGTGACCGAGCAGTTCCAGGCACGACGCGAAGGAGAGCGCCGCCTCGGGCTCGTCCAGCACGTACAGTCCCGGCTGGAGGAACTTCCCCCGGAACGCGGCAAGGAAGCCCTCGCCGTGGCTGACGGAGTCCGGTGCGAAGCTCTCCCGGACCAACGCGTCCCGGGCTGTCTCGGCGCGCAGGAAGAACCCTTTGCGGGCGGACCAACTGCCCAGCATGCGCCGCCCCTGGGGCGCGGCACCGAAACGTATCCTCTCGCCCAGCACCGATTTGGGGCGGTGACTGGCGTAGCGCCAGTCGTGGGAACCGCCCCAGGAGTCCAGACCGAACCCTTCCGCGAGGGCCTCGACCAAGGTCGATTTTCCGGAGCCGTTCTCACCGACGAGAAAGGTGACCGGCGCGGTGAAACGCAGTCCCTCGGCCACGAGGTCGCGCACGCACGGCATGGACCAGGGCCACTCCCCGGCCTTCGATGAGCCCACATGCACGTAGGCGCGTTCGACAATCACCCTGTGAGTCTCACATGTTCGGCGCCGGCAGGGCCCGTGCGTGGGAGGCATCCCGCGCCGTGGTGGGGGGATTCAGTCCTCCGCGCGGGTGCTTGCGCCGTCCTCCCTGCGGCGGCCCTGCGCCGCGGACCATGCGCCGGCGTCCTGGCTGTAGCGGACCAGCAACTGGGCGAAGCGGATGCGCTCGTCCGGGTCCCATGCCGCGGTGATGCCTTCGAAGGCCTCGCGCTGCATCGCGGCGAAGCGGCGGCGCTCGGCTTCGCCGGCGTCCGTGAGTTCAAGGACGGTGCGCCGGCCGTCCGCCTGGGAAGCGGCTCGCCGCAGCAGCCCGTCGGCGATGCAGGCGGCGACGGTGCGACTGGCTACGGGCTGAGTGACCCCCATCTCGGTAGCCACGCCACCCACGGTCATCTCCCCGGGGGCGTCCGCGACCACGTTCAGGATCAGGTTGCGCGTGAGGTCCCCGCGCCCGCCCGGAGCGCGCCGCCGCAGCCGCGACAACGCGGGCCCGACCTGGTCGAGAAGGGCCCTCGCGGTCTCCTGGGACGATGACAAGCTGCTCATGCAGCCATTCTACGGACTTCTTCCTGGCATGTATATTTTCGACAGCCAGCATATGCATGACCGCATGTGCATGCTCTTGGGTATATAGTTTGGGCTCGGCACCCTCCAGGATCGAGGTAAGCAATGTCCCTGACCGCCATCACCGGAGCCCAGGTCTTCGACGGCGAGAACACACTCGGCGTGACCACCGTGCTCGTCGAGAACGGGTCCATCACCCGCATCGGCTGCGAGGCACCACCCGGGGCACAGATCGTCGACGGCCGGGGGGCGACGCTGCTGCCGGGCCTGATCGACGCCCACGTCCACACCAGCCGGGAGGCCCTGGCCCTGGCCCTGCGGTTCGGTGTGACCACCGAACTCGAGATGCAGGGCACCAACACCCGGGAAAACCGTGCCCACATCAGCGACGACGACACCGTCGCCGACGTGCGCTCCTCCGGCTTCGGCATCACCCCGCCGGGCGGCCACCCCAGCGAGCTGTTCCCCAAGGACTTCCGGCCCGGTCCGCCCGCAGGCGCGAAGCCGACCGGGCCTCCCCCGCTGATGCCGCACTCCACCACCCCGGAAGAAGCAGTCGCGTTCATCCCACAGCTGATCGAACGCGGCTCGGACTACATCAAGTTCATGATCGACGACGGCAGTGTCGAAGGGCACCCCGGCCTCCCCATGCTCGACCAGGCCACCCTGAACGCCGGCGTCGCCGAGGCCAAGAGGCACGGCATGCTCACCGTCGCCCACACCCTGACCGTGGACGCGACCCGCATGGCCATCGAGGCAGGCATAGACGGCCTGGTCCACTTGTTCATGGACCAGCCCCACACCGAAGAGATCATCGGCCTTGTCAAGGACGCCAGGATGTTCGTCGTTCCCTGCGTCGTGCTCAACGCCTCCATGATGGGCATCACCGGCACCGAGCTCGCCGACGACCCGCGTGTCGGCTCACGCCTCGACACCGACTGGGACAAGACCCTGCGCTCCAGCTTCGGCCACTACCCCCAGGGCAAGATCGACGACGTCCTGGCCACCGTGAAGGCCCTCAGCGACGCCGGCGTGGACCTGCTGGCCGGCACCGACGTCTCCATGCCCCTGCCCTTCCTGGGCGGCCTTGCCCACGGCGCCAGCCTCCACCACGAACTGCAGTACCTGGTCCGCGCCGGCCTCACCCCCGCCCAGGCACTGCGGGCCGCCACCGCCACCCCTGCCCGCCGCTTCGGCCTCGGCGACCGCGGACGCATCGCCGAGGGCCTGCGCGCCGACCTCCTCCTCGTCGACGGAGACCCGACCACCACCATCACCGACACCCTCAACACCCGCGCCGTCTGGCGTCGCGGCACCCGCCTCACCGTGTGAACCGTTCCGCCATGTGTGTGAGGCCGCCCACCCCGTCGGCCTCACACACTTTCCGACGGGCCCTCGCTCCTCGGTCAGCAGGGCTGGTTGAGCAGTCCCTCGACCTCCTTGAGCTGCCCGGGCAGCGCTTCGCGCATGTGCGCGGCGGCACCGGGCAGATCCGCCGCCGTGATGGCCATCTCGCTGAAGAGGATCTGGTGGGACACGTCCTGAACGAGCTTGACCCGGTTGTAGCGGCGCTGCATGAAGGCTTCCAGTGACGCCTCGACCGCGCGGTCGGGGACGGCGAGTTCCTCGGCGAGCACGACGGCGTCCTCGAGCGCCATTCCGGCGCCCTGAGTGAGGTGGGGCGCGCAGGCGTGGGCGGCGTCGCCGAGCACGATGGTCCGTTTCCTGAACCAGGGTGAGGGCAGCAGGACTTCGCTGAGGGGGCTGTAGCTGATGGTGTCGGAGTCGCTGACGCATTCGCGCAGTTCACCGACGAGCCCGCCGTAGCCCGCGAGACGTTCGGTGAGCAGGCCGGCCCTTCGCTCGGGGGGCATGTGGGGATTGCCGGGCTCGGCGGTGACATGCAGGAGGTACATGCTGTCCCGGCTCAGCGGGATGACCCCGGCCTTCGTACCGTCGCCCTGGAAGACCATCGTGCAGGCGACCTCCGCCGGCCGGGGCATCATCAGGCGCCACACCGAATAGCCCGTGAACACAGGCTCGTACCCGGTGCCGAAGAGCCGTCGCCGCAGCGGTGAACCCAGCCCGTCGAAGCCGATGACGAGGTCGTACGTCTCCGTCTTGCCGTCGGTGAGAGTGACGTGCACCCGGTCGCCGGTGTCCTCGATGTCCCGCGCGGTCGTGCCGTAGGTGACCTTGGCGCCCGCTCGTTCGGCCGCGCCCGTCAGGATTCTGTGCAGATCGCGCCGGGACAGGGCGGTGTTGGCGGGCACGTCACCGCCGAGGACGGATGGACAGTCGACGATCAGAGAGCCCTGCCAGTCGTAGAAGGTGGTGCGGTCGAACGGGAAGCCCGCCGCGAGCACCTCGTCCAGTACGCCGAGCGTGCGCAAGGCCCGAAGGGAATTGGCGGGTTGGTTGATCCCCACGCCCAGGACACCGGAGTCGGGACGCAGTTCCACGACGTCCACGTCAACTCCGCGCCGGGCCAGGGCAGTAGCGGCACCGAGCCCGCCTATACCCGCCCCGATGAGCAGAACCCGTCTGACCTGCATGGCCACCACCTCACGTCGCTGCCGTCGAACGACGGTGACGGTATGGCACGTATCACAATGTTCAAAGCGATTACTATCGATATCTGTGATCGATGGTATCGATGCTCTATCGGGAAGAAGGCGGAGTATGAGCCTCGGTGGAGTGGACCTGAATCTCCTGCTGGCCCTGGACGCCCTGCTCGGCGAGCGCAACGTGACCCGGGCGGCCGAGCGCATGTCCGTGGGCCAGCCCGCGATGAGCGCGTCGCTGGCACGGCTGCGCAAGCACTTCGGCGATCCGCTGCTGGTCCGCGAGGGCCGGACCCTGGTCCCCACTCCCCTGGCCCTTTCCCTCGTCCCGCTGGTCCGCGAGGCGGTGACGGCGGCCGAGGCGGTGTTCGGCCGGCCGCGGGGTTTCGACCCGCTGGCGGACCGCCGGACGTTCACGATCATGGCCAGTGACTACGTGACCCTCATCCTCCTGCGGCCCCTGGTGGCCCGCCTGGCGCAAGAAGCGCCGTTGCAGCGGGTGAACGTCGTGCCGGTGCTGAGCGACTTCGCCGAGCAGCTGCACGCGGGCAGGGTCGATCTGCTGGTGCTGCCGACGGAACTGGCGGGGTCCCGGTTCACCTTTCCGCACCGTCATCTCTTCAACGACCGCTATGTCCTGGTGACCGACCCGGACAATGACGCGGTCGGCTCCGCGCTCACCGCGCAGGAGTTCAGCCGGCTGCCCTACGTCGCCTACAGTGGCGGCCCGTTGCCGTCGATCGCCGACGCCCAGCTCGACTCCCTCGGGATCCCCCGGAAGGTGGAGATGAGCACGCAGAGCTTCGTCGTCGTCCCCTTCCTGGTGAGCGGCACCCCCTTCGTATCGCTCGTGCACGAGCGGCTGGCCCGTCACGTCGCCGGACAGACCCGCTTGAGGATCCTCGAGGCGCCCGTGCCGCTGCGACCCATCAGCGAGGCGCTGTTCTGGAGTCCGCGACACACCGACGACCCCGCCTACGCCTGGCTGCGGGAGCAGATCGCGGAGCTCGCCGCGGAGCTGTGAATCGACGCGGTCGCGGAACATGAATCACTGTGATTGATCCAAGTTATCACTATCAATCATTTCCGGTATTGAAAGCGGTCTGCGTAGCGTTCGCGCTGCGCCCGCATGGAGGCGAGGCGCACGTCACACGCTGGAGCAGCCGACATGAACCTCTCCACGACCACACGCTCTCCGATCACCCATCTGCGATACGTGGCGATCGCCGTGCCGGACTACGAGCCGGCGGTGGAGTTCAACCGCGGAGTGTGGGGCCTTGCACCGATCGCCGATGACAGGGACGTCTCCTTCTTCGCCGCGCAGGCCAGCCCGGAGCAGTACATCCTGCGGGTGCGGCGTGCTGCGGAAAAGCGTCTGGACCTCATCGCCTTCGGCGCCGAGAGTGCCGCCTCCGTCGACGCCCTGGCCGAGCAGCTCATCGCCGCCGGCGTCCTCATCGAACGCGAACCGGCCGGGCTGGACTCCCCCGGCGGCGGTTACGGCTTCCGCTTCTTCGATCCCGAGGGCCGCCTCATCGAAGTCTCCAGCGATGTGGCGCAGCGTGCCGCCCGGCCGCTGGAACCGGGTGAGTCGATCCCCCAGCAGCTCAGCCACGTGGTGATCAACAGCACGGACATCATGAACACCAAGGCGTTCTACGAACAGCACCTGGGATTCAGGCTGTCGGACTGGCTGGAGGACCAGATGTGCTTCATGCGCACCCGGGTCGACCACCACATCCTGGCCATCCACTCCGGCCCGCATGTGGCGCTCAACCACATCTCCTTCGAGATGCGCGGCATCGACGAGTACATGCGCGGCTCCGGCCGGCTGATCCGCCACGGCAACAAGCCGCTGTGGGGGCCCGGCCGGCACGGCGCCGGCGACAACACCTTCACCTACTTCCTCGACCCCAACGGCAACGTCGTGGAGTACACGACCGAGTTGGAGAAGATCCCCGAGGACGGGGAGTGGGTACCGCGCCGGTTCGAGGCCACGGCCGAGGCGGCCGATCAGTGGGGCACCGCCGGGCTGATCACCGACGCGATGATCCCGGCGATGTTCAACGAGCCCGACAAGGGGCTGTGGACCCGCTCGCCGATCTGAGCAGACCACCCCTCCCCGCGCGTCAGGAGCCCAAGTGAGTACCGTCCATCACGATGTCAGCCGTCTCGCCCCACCCCGGCTCGAGGAGGTCGGCGAGGGCGTTTTCGCCTACATACAGCCCGACGGGAGCTGGTGGATCAACAACACCGGCTTTCTCGTCAGCCGGCGCGGAGTGATCAGCGTGGACGCCTGCTCCACGATCCGCCGCACCCGGGCCTACCTGGATGCCATCGCCACCGTCACCCCGCAGCCGGTGCGGACGCTGATCAACACCCATCACCACGGTGACCACACCTTCGGCAACCATCTCTTCGACGGCGCCACCATCGTCGGGCACGAGGCCACCCGCGCGGCCATCCGCGACTGGGGCCTGCCGAAGTCGGCGCCATACTGGACGGAGGTCGACTGGGGTGACGTCGTCCTGGAACCACCGTTCCTCACCTACACCGACTCGGTGACCTTGTGGAGCGACGACCTGCGTGCCGACATACGCCATGTCGGCGTGGCCGCCCACACGACGAACGACTCGATCGTCTGGCTGCCCGAACGCGGGCTGCTCTTCAGCGGTGACCTGCTGTTCAACGGCGGCACCCCGTTCCTCGTCCAGGGCTCGGTGGCCGGTGCCGTCCAGGTGCTGGAGGAGGTCGTCAAACCGCTGGGAGCGACCACCATCGTCTGCGGGCACGGCGCCGTCGCCGGCCCCGGACTCATCGACGACACCCTCGGCTACCTGCGCTTCGTGCAGATCGCCGCCCGCGATGGACGCGCCGCGGGGCTGTCGCCCCTGGAAACGGCTCGTGAACTGGACCTCGGTGCCTACCGAGACCTCCTCGACCCCGAACGCATCGTCGGCAACCTGCACCGCGCGTATGCCGAGTTGGAGGGCGGCCCGCTCGGCCGGACCATCGACGTGGGCGCCGCGCTCACCGACATGGTCGCCTACAACGGCGGTCGCCCTCTCACCTGCCTGGCCTGAGACCGATCGGAGCCATCATGACCGCCATCATCACCGTCGCACCGACCGGCCCGATCGCCACCAAAGCGGACAATCCGGCGCTGCCCACACAGCCGGAGGAGATCGCCGCCGCGGTCACCGAGGCATATGAGGCCGGGGCCTCCATCGCTCACATCCATTTGCGCGACGAGCAGCACCGGCCGACGGCGGACCCGGACATCGCCCGCCGCACCATGGACCTGATCGGTGAACGCTGCCCCGTCCTCATTCAGCTCTCCACCGGCGTCGGGCTGAGCGTTCCCTTCGAGGAGCGCGAGGCGCTGGTCGAGCTGAGGCCCCGGATGGCCACCCTGAACCCGTGCTCGATGAGCTTTGGCGACGGGGAGTTCCACAACCCGCCGACCGCGGTCCGCCGTCTGGCCGGGCGGATGCGTGACCTCGGCGTGAAGCCGGAACTGGAGATCTACGACACCGGTCACCTCGACGCCTGCCTGCGCCTCCTCGACGAGGGACTGCTCGCCGAGCCACTGCAGTTCAGCATCGTGCTCGGCGTACGCGGCGGCATGGCGGCCACCCCGCAGAACCTCATGACGATGGTCGACCGGCTCCCCGAGGGCGCCGCCTGGCAGGTGATCGCGATCGGCCGGGCCAATCTCCGGCTGACCGCGATAGGCCTCGCCCTCGGCGGAAACGCCCGCGCCGGTCTGGAGGACAGCCTCCATCTTCGTAAAGGGGAACTGGCCCCCGGCAACACCCCGCTGGTCAGCCGCGCCGTGCACCTCGCACGTGCGCTGGACCGCCCGGTGGCCGACACCGAGCAAGCCGCCGCCCAGCTCGGTCTGAGCCCACTGTAAGGAGCACCCGTGTTCGAGATCTTCCCCGACAACTACGTCTGGAACCTGTCCGTCAACATCGCGCTGAACACCGGGGCGCACATCGCCGAGGTCGCCGAAGCCTGCGCGCCGGTCCTGGAGGCTTCCCGCAAGGGCGAGGACTCCGGCACGGAGCTGTTCTTCAAGTCCTGGACGGCTCTGGCCGACCGCCTGGTGTCCCTGGCGCAGGAGGACGAGGCCGCCGGTCACCCGCTCACGGCGGGCGCCCGGTACTACCGGGCCTCGGTGTACTACCTCACGGCCGAGAGGTTGCAGAGCCGCCACTACGCACCCCGCCGGGACGCCTACCGGAAGATGCTCGACTCCTTCGAGAAGGGCATCCGTCTCGGCCGGCAGAACTGCGTCAGGGTCGAGATCCCCTACGAGGACACCAGCCTGCCCGCTCTGTTCGTCCAGGCCGAAGAAGTGGACGCCGGCGGGGCGCCCTGCATGGTCCACTACAACGGCCTGGACAGCACCAAGGAGATGATCTACGGCTCAGGCATCGCCCACGAACTGGCCCGCCGCGGCATCTCCACTCTCATCGTCGACCACCCCGGCAGCGGCGAGGCGCTCCGGCTGCGCGACCTGACCGGACGGCACGACAGCGAACACTGGTCGTCCGCGTGCGTCGACTGGCTCGAAACGCGTGACGACGTCGACCCGGCCCGCATCGGCGTCATGGCCTGGTCGCTGGGCGGTTACTACGCCCCGCGTGCCGCCGCCTTCGAAAAGCGCTTCGGTCTCTGCGTCGCCTGGGGCGCCAACTACAACTGGGGTGAACTCCAAAAGCGCCGTCTGGCCCGGGAGGGCGACCGGCCTGTCCCCCACTACTGGGACCACGTCCAATGGGTCTTCGGCAAGGACACCCTTGAGGAGTTCATGGCCTTCGCCCCGA
Organism: Streptomyces sp. NPDC050625; assembly: GCF_040654755.1. Taxonomy (NCBI): domain Bacteria; kingdom Bacillati; phylum Actinomycetota; class Actinomycetes; order Kitasatosporales; family Streptomycetaceae; genus Streptomyces; species Streptomyces sp. NPDC050625. The sequence goes on along the minus strand of NZ_JBFAIQ010000024.1, from coordinate 86,646 downwards.
GCATGAGTCTCGTCGGTGTCACCGAACGCATCACGGTACCGTTCCTGATCACCCACGGTGCGAACGACCGGCAGATTCCCCGCGAGTACGCCGTCGCCCAGTACGAGACCGCCATGAACAGTCCCAAGCGCGAGCTGAAGTGGTTCGGTTCGCGCGAAGGCGGAGTGGAACACGTCAGTGCCGACAACATGCCCGCGGCCACCGGTTTCATCGCCGACTGGATCGCCGACACCATCTGAACCGCGTTCTGCTCGGCGGCTGTCACAGCGGGGGCCTCTGCTGCCCGAGCCCAGGCCAGCAGCTCGCGCACCGCGGTGTCGAACTCCGGCCGTGGCAGCACGACGAACTCGTGACCCGGTCTTCGGTCTCCGCGCGACACAGGATGGGCCGCATCGTCTCCTGGGCCCACGCCCACACCGACTGGGCGGTGACTGAAGTAGAGCGACTGGGCGGATCTTCAGTCGCTGTCCGGTGTCAGCGCAAAACCGCAGTTCAGGGGCGCTCACGGAGCGACTCAGCGACTGAAGCGACTCAAGACTGTCATATATGAAGCCACTCCTGTGCGCGTGTGCGCTTTCCAAGAGCAGAAGCCTTCAGTCGCTTCGGTCGCTGTTCAGGTCTACGTGTCCCCTCATTGCTCAGTCACCGATGAGACACGCGGATACCGGTTCGGACAAGCGGGGGAAGATCCGGAGGGCGTTGCCGTGCTCGACGGCCTCCAGGTCGCTTCCGGCAAGGGTGTTGGTGAGCTGTTCGACCGCACGGTCGATCGTGGGCTGCGGGGCGGCGGCGGCATCGGTGCCGAAGAGGATGTGATCGATGCCGGTGACCTGGAGGGCGGGCAGCATGGAGTGAGGGCCGCCGGCCATGGCGGTGTCGTAGTACAGGCCGCGCAGCACCCGGCTGACGTGTTCCGGAGTGATGGAGGCGTCGTGGGGGCCGGGGAGGGTGGTGCACTCGGCGATGCGCCAGGCGAGCGCGGGCAGTGGCCCGCCCAGGTGCGGAAGGATCAGCCGGAGGTCCGGGTGGCGCAGGAACACTCCGCTGTAAATGGCGTTGGTGATGTTGCGGGCGGTGTCGAAGGGGAACTCGATCACCGAGGGATGCCGGCCCAGGGCGAGTTCTGCGGCGTGGGCGCAGTGGGTGGGGTGGATGAAGACGGGGGTCCGGCGGCGGTTCAGCTCGGCCAGCACCGGTTCGAGCAGCGGTGAGCCGAGGTAATGACCGGCGACGTTGGACGTCAGGCCGATGCCGTCCAGGTGCAGGGTATCCAGGGCGTAGGCGATTTCCTCGAGCATGAGCTCAGGGTTGTCCCCGGGGAGGGTCGCGAAGGCGCCGAACCGTCCGGGGTGACGTTCGATCAGCTCCGCGCACTCTTCGTTCATACGGCGGCTCAGTTTCTGCGCGAAGTCCTCCTTGTGTCCGCGAGAGGTGGGCATGAACGGTACGGAGAGGATCTGCGTGGCCACCCGGTGGCGGTCCATCGCGGCCAGCGTTTCTTCAGGTGTCCAGGGCCGCTGCCGAGGACGGGACGCCGGCCGCCCGGACGCTTTCGTGAACTCGGCCACGCTTCCGCCGAAGTAGTGGGCGTGCACGTCCACGCGACAAGCAGTCATGCGGCCTCCTGACGATCGAGAAGGGGACCCTGCGGCATCCATCCGGCCCTGCGGGTCCGCTAAATGCATAGCAAAAGATATACACATGCATTACATCACAGATGTGCAGGGAGGAACAACCTGGGGCGCAAGGCTCGGCCGCCCTGCGCCGGGGAAAAGCCGCTTGAGTCTCCAGTGGTGGGAAGGTGCACAGTTCAGGGGTGATCAACGACGACGAACCCCTGCTCACCATCGGGCAGCTCGCCCGCCGGACGGCCGTCAACGTACGCAGGATCCGTTACTGGTCGGACATCGGCGTGCTCGCCCCGCGACGGCGTTCGGCGGGCGGCTACCGCCTGTACGGAGGCGACGCGGTCGTCCGGCTCGACCTCGTGCGCAGCCTTCAGCAACTGGGGCTGAGCCTGGAGGAGGTGCGGCGGGTCCTGCGTGGCGAGATGACGGTCGCACAGGTGGCTGCAAAGCATATCGCCGCGGTGGACGCACAGATGCGTGCCCTCGTGGTGAACCGGGCGGTTCTGTCGGTGATCGCCGACCGCGGATCCACCGCCGAGGAGACGGCAATGGTGAACAAGCTGGCACGGCTTTCGACCGACGAACGCCGAAGGATCACCGAGGACTTCATGAGGGAAGTGTCCGGCGGACTGAAGGGGGCCCACGACCTCGATCGGCGTCTTAGGCGCTCACCCCTGGAGCTGCCCGACGACCCGTCCGCCGAGCAGGTGAACGCCTGGCTGGAGCTGGCCGAGCTCCTTCAGGACCCGGAATTCCGCACGCGTACGCGGACGATGCTCGAACTGAACGCCCCTGGCCGGCCCGGCAGTTCCATCTGGTTCACCAGGCAGGTCGTGCAGGTCGTGGGCGAGGCCCGGGCGCGAGGCGTGGAGCCGGCCGGCCCGGAAGCCCGGGCCGTGCTGGCCGAACTGTTCCACGACGCCGACAGGACGGATGTCCTGGCGGCTCTGCGGGCAGGGCTCGCGGCGGACACCCGCCGCTTCCGGCTGCTGCTGTCCCTCGTCAGAGGCCACCAGCCGCTCCCCGCCCGGGAGGAGGACCACCTGTGGCTGGAGCAGGCGCTACGGGCGTCTCTCGGCGAGCAGGCCCGGGACGGTGGACCGGGCGCGAAGACCTCAGCGTGAGCCGTCCCGCCAGCCGCGTTCGAGCAGGTCGAAGATCTGCTCCAGAGCACGCCGAGGATCGTCGTGCCCGCGGACCAGAGCGGGGCTTTCCATGACGAAGCGCGCCAGTGCGGCGACGCGCACATCGTCCTCGGGAACGCCGCTGGCGTCGGCGATCGCCGCGGCAAGGGCGGCCTGGTGCCGCAGCCACATGCGGTGCATGTACTCCTGCAGGGCAGGTGTCTCGTCCACCAGCCTCCGCAGGGCGGTGAATTCCGGGCTGTCGTCGCGGAACTCCATGCGCGTGTCCTGAAGGTGCTTGCGAAGGGCGACGAGGACCGACTGGCCGGGCCCGCGGTCGCGTACGGCTGTGACCAGGGCGGCTTCCCGGCCCTCGTCGTCGTCGAAGACGAGGGCCTCCTTGCTCGGGAAGTGCTTGAAGAGGGTGGTCACGGCCACATCCGCCCTTTCGGCCACGTCCCTCACGCCGACCCGGTCGTAGCCGCGCTCGGTGAACAACTGCATGGCGGCGTCCGCCAGCGCCTTGCGGGTCTGGGCCTTCTTGCGCTCGCGGCGTCCCGTCGTCTCGGTCATGCCCGCCAGTCTAGCCGTTGACGCAACCGACTGCGTAAGGCTAGCGGTTGCACTTTTGAATCCGATTGTGCTTCTCTGGCGGGGCAAGAGCGGACGAGCTTCCGCTACGACTTCCTCAACCACCCCGCGAAGGAGTGGTAGGCCATGTCCACCAACCCGCCAATGCCTCCGGCAGGCGAACCCGCCGCATCGCCGAAGCACATCCGGTCCACAATGCTCGGTGTCATGCTGGCGATGCTGCTGGCAATGCTCGACAACGCCATCGTGGGCACCTCGATGCCGACGATCGTCGGTGACCTGGGCGGCATGGCCCACATGTCGTGGGTGGTCACTGCGTACACCCTGGCCACCGCCGCCTCCACCCCGGTCTGGGGAAAGTTCGGCGATCTCTTCGGTCGCAAGCACGTCTTCCTCGCGTCCATCGGCGTCTTCCTGACGGGCTCGGTCTTGTGCGGGAGCGCGCGCTCGATGCCCCAACTCATCGGCTTCCGGGCCGTCCAGGGCCTGGGCGCCGGCGGCATCGCGACGCTCGCGTTCGCACTGATCGGCACCCTGGTGCCGCCGCGCGAGCGGGGCCGCTACCAGGGCATGAACTCGGCGCTCGTCGCCGTCGGCACCGTCGGCGGCCCGCTGCTGGGCGGAGTGATCGCCGATCACCTGGGCTGGCACTGGGCCTTCTACATCAACATCCCGCTCGGTCTGACCGCCCTGGTCTGGTGCGCGGCGCTGCTGAAGCTGCCTGCCACCCGGGCCAAGGCCAGGATCGACTGGCCGGGCATCGCCCTGATGACCACGACCATCGTCGCGCTGGTGCTGGCGACCACCTGGGCTGGCAGCAAGTACCCCTGGTGCTCCTGGCAGATCCTGTCCCTGTTCCTGGTCGCAACCATCGCTCTGGGGGGTTTCGTCGTCTCGCAGAAGCGGGCCGCCGAACCGGTCCTTCCGCCGCGCGTCTTTCGGGACCGCAACTTCGTCCTCAGCTCCCTGATGCTCTTCGGAGCCGGAGCGGTCATGCTCGGCAACACTCTCTACCTGCCACTGTTCCAGCAGAGCGTCCAAGGCGCCTCGGCCACCAACTCCGGCCTGCTGCTGATGCCGATGATGGTCCCGATCGCCCTGGTCTCCGTCGTCGCCGGCAAGGTCATGTCGCGCACCGGCAAGTACAAGGTCTTCCCGGTCGTGGGCTCCGGCTTTCTCACCGCCGGCACCGCCCTGCTCGCCACCATGGACACCGGCACCTCCCGTGCCGTGGCCGGCGTCTATATGACACTGGTGGGCATAGGCCTCGGCCTCCTGCTGCAGGTGACGACGACCATCGCGCAGAACAGCGTCGAGATGCGCGACATGGGTGCCGCCTCCGCCGGTGTCACCCTCTTCCGTACCATCGGCGGTTCCCTCGGCGTCGCGGTCTTCGGCTCCCTGTTCTCCCACGCGACGGCCGGCCACCTGCCCGCAACCACCGACCCCGGTGAGGCGACGCGGATCAGCGCCTCCGCCCTGGCCGGGCTGCCTGGTCCGGCCAAGGACGCCTACCTGCGGGCCGTCGCCTCCGGCACCCAGCACATCTTCACGCTCGCCGCGGGCCTGTGCACAGTCGCCTTCGCCGCCGCGCTCCTGGTCAAGGAGATCCCGCTGCGAGGAAAGCCCCGGGGCCAAACGCCGGCGGCGTCCCGACCCGTTGATGCCCATGCCCTCGCCCAGGACGGACTCGGCAGCGCATGACATCCGGCCAAGCGGAAAAGGACGGGCGTGGCACCGGACTCACAGTGACCACCGCCGCGTTCGTCTTTCTCGTACTGCGGCTGTTCGCGGTGTCCGGCTACGACTGGCATACCGCTTTCGCGGTCCTGCACACTGTCGATCCGAAGGACGCCATCGGCCTTGTTCTCGGCACCGTGATGGCCGACTCGCTCGCCTCGCTACTGTTCCTCACGCTCCTGGCGCCGATCGCCGTCCTCCGGCTGCTCATGGAGGTTCGGACCATACAGAAAGCCAAGGGCCATGCGCCGGCACAGGGGCAGCGGCCCGAGCAGCCCGGCCTGACGGGCGCGATGGCACTGCTGGTCTCGCTCGTCGCTGTCGTCGCGTACATCAACACCTTCCACCGGTGGTGGCTGCTCCTGCTCGTAGCCGCCGTCGGTGGGCTGATGCTGGTCATCGCCCACAGCATCCAGGCGGGCGGAAGACTGATGTGGGCCGCGGTCTGGGCCGCTCGGCACCTCGGGCTGCTGGCCGCTGCGGCCATGCTGTTCGGCGCGGCGACGGTAAGGACACCATGGGTTCCGCTGGAACGGATCGAACTGCGGGGCGGGACCGACATGCACGGGTACGTCCTGCAGGCCGAACCCGGATTCCTCAAGGTGCTCACCGAGCACCGACGACATCTCCTCATCCTGCCGGACCGGGATGTCAGCGCGAGACGGGAGATTGCCGAGCACTGAGAGCAAGCCGCCCCACCGCTCGCTGCCGGACCCAGCAGATGAATAGCAGGCCCGCGTACAGGGTTCCATCCGTGTCGGAGCGTCGGGTCCGGCGGCGGGGGCGGGCGTCCTCTTCGACGTCCTGTCGCCGGCCCCGTAAACCTCGGTGACACGTCGAGTCCGGTGCCACGCACGGTGATCAGCGAGCAACGTTGGACACAGCCTGTCAACGGCTCCACTCAGGTCATGGAACGACCGGGGCAAGTGAGGCTTTCGGGGCGGTTGCCCGGCCCGGCAGCGACCGAAACAGCGACCGAAGGCTGCGGGCAGCGACTGAAACGACTGAAGGCTTCTACATATGAAGCACACACGCATGCATGCATGCATGCTTCACCTACCCGGACCTTGAGTCGCTTCAGTCGCTACAACCCTCCGAAAATGCCCCTGCCCTGCGGTTTCTTCAGCTCCTCAAGCAGCGACCGAACAGTCGCTGAGTCGCTTTTCTTCAGTCGCTGCCCCAGCGGATACACAGGCCGCAAGCGACTGAAGCTACCGAAGCGACGGGGCGGGAGGACCCCGCGCCGGTGCCCGCAGCCCCCGGGCTACTGGGCGCGGGGTGGGGTGCGCGCCAGCCGTCCTGGTCCTCATGCGGTCGTAGGGCGCTGACCGTCAGGAAGCTGTGCCGCCGCATGTCTGTTCGGCTGGTACGGTCCGCTCAGCGTCCCAATGCGGTGGTCAACACCCGGCTAGTGACTGACTGTGGTCGCCCCTGGCGCAAAGGAATCCACTTCGAGGAGGTGTCGGTCGAATATCCGCGCGAGTGGCGCGGATATCCGCAACCGCCGCGACAGCTGTGCCGCAATCTGCCCAGGGAGGACAGGCCCGTTGATCGAGGAACTGCTGCCGGAGTGCGTGGTCAGCGTCGAAGCGTACGGCGACGACGAGCCCGGGAACACGGCCCTGTACCCCGAGGAGGAGGCGCTCCTCGCCCAGGCGGTCGCCAAGCGTCGCCGCGAGTTCGCCGTCGTACGCTCCTGCGCCCGCCGCGCCATGGAGAAGCTCGGCGTGCCGCCGCAGCCGATCCTGCCCGGCGAGCGCGGCGCACCCGCCTGGCCGGACGGGCTGGTCGGCAGCATGACCCACTGCGACGGCTACTGTGCCGCCTCCCTGGTCCGCGCCGCCGACCTGGCGTCACTCGGCATCGACGCCGAACCCCACCAGCCGCTCCCGGACGGCATCCTGGAGGCGGTCTCCCTGCCCACGGAGGCAGAGCGGCTGCGCCGCCTGGCCCTCGACCATCCGGACGTCCACTGGGACCGGCTCCTGTTCAGCGCCAAGGAGTCCGTCTACAAGGCGTGGTACCCCCTCACCGGCAAGTGGCTGGACTTCACCGAGGCCGACATCAACGTCGTCGCCAACCCCAACGGGCAGCACAGCGGCCGCTTCCGCGCCCGGCTCCTCGTCCCCGGCCCGTCGGTGGGTGACCGGCGGCTCGACTTCTTCGAGGGCCGATGGGCCGTCCAGCAGGGACTGGTGACGACAGCGGTCAGCGTGCCGCACACCTGACCCCCGAGACTTCCGAAATGTGTGCCAGCAGCCGTGCGTAGGCCACACCAGCGCGCGTGTGCACGGACGGCAACGAAGACACCAGCGCCGCTCCGTCACCACCGGGAGCGAGTCGCTGATTCCGGTGTGGGGTCGATGGTAGTTGTACCAGTCCAGCCAGTCAGGAAACGCTGCTTGGCGTTGGGTTTCTGAGGTGTAGGGCTGCTGGTAGGCCCACTCGTCGAGCAGGGCGCGGTGGAAGCGTTCGACTTTGCCGTTGGTCTGCGGCCGCCAGGGCCTGGTCCAGCGCGGGCTGATGCCCAGCTGGCGGCAGGTCTCACGCCAGGTGTTCTTAGGGTGAGTGATGCGGGCGGCTGGAGCGGTCATACATGCCGGCCCATCCCAGCAGGCGGTAGCGGTCGGCCCACCGTTTGGCGGTGGTGTGGCTGACCTGGAACCGCTCAGCCGCCCGCCGTAACGGCCAGCCGTCCTCGACCACACACCAGCCAGACGCAGTCTGCCGGTCGGCGTCAGCGGGGCATTACGGTGGCACATGAGGGCCTCCTGCAGATCGGCGGACGATGTCGCAATCCCCACCGAATCCAGAAGGCCTTCACCCATGCAAGAGCACAGTGCCGTCACCAACGTGCCCGAACAGCACACCTAGTACGTATACGGCTGTGGCCCCGAACACGCAGGTGTTCGGGGCCACAGCCGCTCAAGCGGGCAGGTTCAGCCGACGTTGGGATCCCGGCCGGCCAACTGCGTCAGCAGCTCGACGATCTGCGCCTGATTGCGGTCCATCGTCTCGGCGATGTCACTCGGCTGTGCCTGGAGGTTGCCCACCTTCTGATCAAGGGCCGGTGATCGGCCGTCCGGTCTCCGAGGCGCGCAGTAGGACGGTGATGTCGTTGCGCACCGCCGGGTGTCGGGGTCCGGATCGGCGTTGCTACGACGCGCTCCCCGCGCCTGGCTGGACGGAGCCGACGCTCAGGATGCCGACCGTCCCGGCGCAGGCAGTCGAGCTGTAGGCGACGTAGATCGGGGTTGTCTGACCCGGCGGGTAGACCTGCAGGTATTGCGCGGCAGTCGGGTGGCACTGCTCCGCGGGGTAGTTGCCGGCGTTTGTGATCCGTAGCAGCGCGTTGCCGGTGGCCCCCGGCGCCAGCGTCACCAGCGTGGGGGGTGTGGTGGTGTTGCGGGTGGCGGCCGGGCCGATCTGACTGACGGGGCTGCCCCCGGCGAGCGACACCCCGGGGTAGCCGTACAGGGTGCAGGAGGTCTTGGAGATGTTGGTGAAGTCGATCACCTGGTAGACGCTGCCGGCGGCGCCCTGGCTGACACCCGGTCTGGCCTTCAGATAGCGGGTTGGGCAGGCGGCGGTACCCCTGTGCGTGGTGCCGGTCGGCGCCTCGGTGCCGGTGCCCGCACCGCTGGCCCGAGCTGTGGCCGCCGCGGCAGGCGCAGTCGTAGCCGGTGCGCCCGAAGTAGCCGGTGCGCCAGGCGTCGTCGTAGCCGGTGCGCCAGGCGTCGTCGTAGCCGGTGCGTCGGAAACCGCCGCTGCGGCGGTGCCACCGGAGGAGGAGCCGGCCGAGCCCGCGCTGCAGCCGGTGGCGATCGCCGCGATGCAGGCGAGTGCGGTGGCGGGGAGTACTCGCCGGAGTATGAGTGGAGCTGACAACGCGGTTGCCCTTCTGCTGCGCGGAGCGACTCATTGGCCGTGTGACACTCATGACGCCACGCGTGCGGCGCCGGTTCTACCAGACACGTCCCGGCAGTTTCACTGTTGTGTCCCGGCCGCTCGGCGCCCAGACCGGCCTGCCGGACATGGCAGGTCCGGTGTTCCGGCCGGCCGGGTCCCGTCCGGCGAGGCTGGCAGCTGCTGGATCGCTCGTGTGCCCTTGCGGACAGGCAGTGCCCCTCGCCCTTCAGGCGGTTCAGGGTCCACTGGACCGTTCGGATGGATCGAGCAGTCCGTCGCGTCCGGGACGGAGCCAGATGGCCGGCCGTGACGAACACCCAGCAGAGGGCGTCTGCACCCCTCGGGCTCGGGCCCGTCACTGGCCGCCACGTCGGCACGTCCGGGACCACCCCCCAACGCCACCCTGGCCGCCGACCCACTGGGCGCCACCAGCAGGCTCCTGGCCGTGTACACCGCTGCCCACACCGCCCCGACGGACGCCTCGGACGCCCCGAGGCCGGTGGGCGGCACGGGACCGAGAAGAACGCTGGGCAGCAAGCGACACGTGGCCCCAGTCGCCCTGGGACGTGCGGACCTTCAAAGCCGCCAGCCGCATCCCAATCACAGACAACGCCGACGAGGGATCAGACGGGTACATCACCTTCACGCCCCCGCCGCACGAGCGGGCACCTGCTCCACACAGGCGGTGGCGCAATCCTCCGGACATCTCGCATCGCGGTGGTGGCCTGGACCGGGGGCGGCATGCTCCTCGCCTCAGCAGCCGGTACGGCGCTTCTCCTACGGGCCCGGACCCGCCGCCGCCTGAACTCCGCCTGAACGCTGGGCAGGACGAGAAGAGGCAGGAGCTGCCGGCTCTGGCAGCCTAGAAAATGTCACCGGGAAGGCCGGCCCTGGCTACTCTAGGAGCGCTGCTGAAGAACCAGGCCGGGGGGCTAGATGACGGATGCGGTGGTACGGGTCGAGACGGTCGAACTGGACGGCCAGGGACGACGGCAGATAGCCGCCCGGGCGGCCCGCCGGACCGTGCCACTGGCGGAGCGCTCGGCCGAGCTGCGCGAGGCCATCGTCTCGGCGTCCGCCATCGCCCAGGACTCGCTGGCCGAGATCGAGCCGCGCAACGGATGGCGAGTCAGCAGCGTGCAGGTGGTCTTCGGGGTGACACTCGCCGCGGAGGCCGGCGTCATCTTGTCCAAGGCGTCCGCGGAGGCATCCTTCGAGGTGACGCTCACCGTGGACAGAGGCTGAGGCGCGCGCGTGCCCGGCCGGGACTACGCCGTCGATCTGTGGCAGGGCCCGACCGCCCTGGGTGCTGGGTTTCTCATCGCGCCCTGTTACCTCCTGACCGCGGACCACTGCCTCCGCGCGCTGGCGGCGGACGACGACCTGGTCCGTGCGGTGTTCGCCGACGGGCACGCGGTCGACGGCCGGGTATGCCAGCGGGTAGCAGCCGCCGATCTGGCGCTGGTCCAGGTGCTGCAGCCCGAACTGGTGCCGCCGACCGTGCCGTTCCCGGACCTGCCGGTGCCTGGCGATCCGTGGAACGGGCTGTACCAGCCCTCGTACACCGATCCGCAGTTGAGCGGGCAGGTGAACCACGCTTCGGTGCCATACGACACGGAGGGCGGCGGCCGTATCGAGGCGGTGCAGCTCCAGACCGAGCAGCTGCTGGGGGACTACTCCGGCTACTCGGGAAGCCCGGTCGAACGCACTACCCCCGGCAAGGAACTCGCCGTCCTCGGCATCCTCGTTGAGCAGTATCCCGACCGAGCAAACCCGGACCGATACGCCAATGTGCTGTTCGCAGCCACGATCCGTGAGGCAATCACCCGCTTCGCTCAATTCCGGACCGGCCACCTGCTGCGCGTTCTGGAGGCGCGCGAGGAGGGCATCCTCGCGCGAGGCCCCGTGGCGGCTGGTGCCAAGCCCACCGTGGCAGCCACCGTGGGCAGCAGTCCTTCCCCCAGTACCGCCGTCTCTTCACCTGCGGCCACGCTCACCGAAGTGACCGGAGCCGCCGGTGCCGCACCCGGTGTCGACGGTGCCGCACCCGGTGTCGACGGAGCCGTCGCCACCGGCCACTCGCTGCTCGCGGCGATCAAGGAGTGGTCCGCCCAGGGCCTCATCGACCCGTCGAACGTGTCCGAGTTGCAGGTGCACGTGGCAAAGAGTGTGATCGAGGTCGCGCTGCGTGGGGGTACGGCATGACAGGCGCTCTCGACCAGGCCGTGGCGCAGGCTGAACGGCAGGTCCTGGCCGCGGCCTCCGGCAAGAACGAGCCGCCGCTCACCCAGGCACAACTGTCTCAGGCCTCCGGCTCCGCCTCCCCGGAGGCGGTGGATCGGGTCTGCTACCTGGCGGCGCTCCTGGCGCGGCTGGGACGGCACGAGGATGCAGTACGCCTTCTGCGGACCGTTGCCTCCGCCCTCGCCACATACACGAATTCCGCCCCCCACTCCACCTCCACCGCGCTCAACCACCTGGCGGTGAGCCTCACTTCCATCGGCGCATGGGAGCCCGCCCGGACCCTGCTCCAAGCCGTGGTTGAGCAGGCACCCGAGTCGCAACCGCTGCTGCGCGCACGTGCCTGCGCCAATCTCGCTGCAGTGGAGATCAGAGCCGCCCACCTCGCCGAGGCGCACAGTGCGGTCGTCCAGGCGCGTGGCCTCCTCGTCGGCCAGGATTCCGCAGCTACCCGGGACATCGTCGCACTGCTGGACAGCGTCGACCTCGCTTTGGCCCGAGCCGGGGCCGGAGCGGCGTCGGTTGGCGAGGCGGAAGCAGCCGTACGTGCCGTAGATCCGCCTGACGACGACTCGGCCGCTTCTCTGGCCGCCCTCACCGGTCGGGCCGTCCTCGCTTTCGAGGAGGCCCTGAGAGACCCGGATCCCCGACGGCTGCGGGAGCTCACCAATGTCCTGAACATCGTCGTCTGCCGCGCGGCGGCGGCCCTCGGGGCTGCGCATCCGCAGACCGTCGTCGCCCGGGTCAACCTGGTCTGCGCTGAGTTCGAGTCGGCCCGGCGGGCCGGCGATCAGCGCCGCATGGCGGTCTGTGTCGAACGTATGCGGACCACGGCTGTCGAGGCGGCGAACGTGCTGGGCGCCTCGCATCCCGTGGCGGTCACCGCACTCACGAACCAGGCCCACGCCGGCTTGGAGTCCGCGCGAGCCCAGCGGTCCGAGGAACAGCTGGCCGAAGCCGCGCGCCAGCTCGACCGGGCGGCGGAGCGCTCACAGGCGGCACTGGGTGCAAGCCACCCGCTGACGGTCCTGGCCACGGGCACGGCACGTGCCGGACGCCGGCTCAGCGCGGCCGCATCCGGCCCTTCCGAGCCGGAAGGCCGCGGGGGAGTGATGACCCTGACCAGGACTACCGTCGCAGTCGCCGACCCTTGGCATCCCGGTGAGGCCTTGATGTCTCCTCGGTCCGCCACCCTGGCACTCGCCCCCGACCGGGCCCTTCAGGAGCTTCGGGAGCGGCGTCAGCTGGCCTCGCGGATCGGAGCTGGGGGCAACGCGTCCGCCGCGCTGGAACTGTTCGTCCGGCTGGAGGCGGACTGCCAGGACCAGTTGTCCGACGACTCTCCCTTTACGCTCGGTGTCCGTCATGGCGTGGCTTACTGGACGGGCGTGTGTGGGCGGGCCCCGCACGCGAGGCAACTGTCGCTGCGGCTGATGGATGTCTACGCGAGCCTTTACACCGACCAGGACCGGGTGATGCGGGTCCTGCGAGACGACCTCGCCCGCTGGACCGGCGAGTCGGGCGAACCCGGGGATGCGGTTCGGCAGTACCGGGAGCTGCGCCACGACACCGAACAGCTGCTGGGTGCAGACCACCCGGAAACCCTCGTCTCCCGCCACAACACCGCCTACTGGATCGCCGTCCGCGGGGATCGCCTAGCCGCACTGCACCATTTCCAGATGCTGCTGGCCGACGTGCTGCGGATCAACGGCCCCCACCATCGCCACACCCTCGCGGTACGGCACAACATCGCCTACTGGACCGATGCGAAGGGCGATCCACACGAGGCGCTCCGCCTCTTCACCGATCTCCTCCAGGACCGCACCCGCGTGCTGGGCGGGGAGCACCCCCACTCCCTCCTCAACGCCTTCCACGTCGCCCGGCTGACGCGTCATCACCGGGACGCGTCAGCCGGGGCCGCAGAACTCGCTCGACTACTGCCCGTATTCGTGCGCGTGTTCAGCGAAGACCACCCGTGGACCCGGCGCCTGCACCTCGAACTCGCGCAGACTTCCGAATAGCGATCCGTCATCCCAGCGGCCGACGTCTCTGGCCAGGGCCGTCGGCACTCCATTCGGGCAGGGCGGGGTCTCGGCTCAGACGCTCTCGCCGCCGCCCGAGCCGGTCTTTGGGCTATCTGTGGCAACGTAACGCCCGCCCCCTTGCGCCTGCTCCATGCCACCCACACCACGCTGAACAATTGCCCTGGTCAAGACGCAGGGACGTGTCTGAGCGGCCGAGGGGAACGACCGATGGACAGCGCAGGACGTCTGGTCCGTAGAGCACTGCTCGCCGGCGGACTTGCGGGCGCCACCGCCGCGCTCTCAGGGTGCTCATCAACGAGAGCCTCCCCGGCGGCGGCCAGCGCTTCGCCGAGCCCGCGCCCGACCACACCCTCCGGGGCGTTCACGAGACTGATGGAAGGCAACGAGCGCTGGGTGAGCGGAGACCTTCGACACCCCGACCGGGACCCGAACCGGCGTCAGCTCGTGGCCCAGGAGCAAGAGCCGTTTGGGGCGATCCTCTCGTGCATCGACTCCCGGGTGCCGCCTGAACTCCTCTTCGACACCGGGCTGGGTGATCTTTACGTGATGCGTACGGGCGGGGCGACGGTCGGCCCGGTGGTGACCGGTTCCGTCGAGTACGGGCCCATGACCAGTGGCACCCCGCTCGTCGTGGTCCTCGGGCATCAGCGCTGCGGCGCCGTCAAGGCGGCGTACAAGTCCCTTCGTGACGGCAAACCGCTGCCCGGCAACCTGCAGGCGATCGTCAAGGCTCTGCAGCCGGCATACGATCAGGCCGCCCAGGAAGGCGGCACCGACCCGGTCGAGACCATGGCCCGTGCCCAGGTCAAGTTGACCGCTACCGATCTGCGTTCCAACCAGGACCTCGCCCCCCTCGTGGGAAAGGGCGCCCTAGCCGTGGTCGGCGCCTATTACTCGCTCGACACCGGCAAGGTGGAAGTCCTGGCCGGCGCGCCTTCCTGAACATTCCGTCCCGGCTGCGGTGGCCGAGTGCCTCGAAACGCGGTCGAAGTGCTGTCCGTTCTCGTGGAAGAAGCCAGCTGTCGCTCGTGGCCGATCGCGGTTCGACCAGGTGCCAGGAGGTGCCGGTGAAGGGTCGTTGCCCGGTGACCATCTGGTGGTGATGTCGTGTCGGGCGTCGCTGCTCTTGGTGATGCCGAAGTCGACGACCGTTGCCTCGCCGTCGTCCGCGACGACGATGCTGGACGGCTTGATGTCCCGGGGGTCAGGCCCGCCTTGTGCGGCCTCCAGGGCGTCGGCGACGCAGGCCGCCGTGTACATGGCCTTCGACAAGGGAAGCCGCCCGGACTCGAGGACAGCGCTGAGCGACTTGCCGAGCAGGAGCTGCATCACCAGGTCGGCGTGCAGGCGCCCGTCGTGCATCGCGGAGCCGAAGTCGTGCACGGTGACGATGTTCGGGTGGGACAGCCCGCCGGCGACCGCGGCCTCGCGGGCGAAACGGGGCTACCTGCCGATCGTGGTCCGCGCTGCCGTCGCCGGCGAGGACCTTGACCGCCACCTGCCGGCCGACCTGGGGATCGTGCGCCTTCCAGACCTGACCGAAGCCGCCCAAACCGATCGGTTGGATCAACCGGTAGCGGCCGTCCAGCACGGTCCCTGCCTGCACGACTCCCCCCTCTTTTCTGGCGCTCAGCGCTCGCCGAAGATGCGCTGCGCCGTCTCCGGGTCCGCGGACGTGATCAGCGTCGTCTCGCCCGCGCATCAGCTCGCCCGCGGCGGCGGCCCGCAGCTCGACAATCTCCTGCTCGGGCGGGCTACGCCCGCCGGCATGGGGCGGCGGGCGTCACTTCTCGTCCGCGCCGGGTTCCGCGCTGATGGATGCCTGGTAGACATCCGCGTAGGTAGGGGAGTCCTTGACCAGGTCGTCGCAGAACGCGGCGACGTCGGTGCCGATTAGTTCCAAGACGCCCTTGCCTGCGGCGACGCCCTCCTCGAAGAAGTCGACGATCCCGGGGAGCAGGGGCCCGTCAGGCAGGCTGATCGGTCCGACCTTGAACAGGTACCTCTGCATCTCCTTGTAGACGATCTGGTAGTCCGGCGGGAGAGCCTTGACCCGAGCCATGTGCGCCCGCCATTGCTTCTTGCCCTCGATGATGTCTTGGATGCTCACGTCAGCCTCCCAGTCGGCTCAATTTCCTTGCGACGTTCCTGTTCAACTGCTCGCGCCACCGGTCGCGATAGGTTCGAGCCCCTTCTCCACCGGCAAGCGCGGTGCAGAAGCCTCGGATGTCCTCGCCGAGCACCTCGTGGATGCTCTGCCCGTCCGCCGCTGCTACTTCGAGCAACCCCAGGGCGGCGTCGAGGATCGGCATCAGGTTGCGGCCGGTGAAGTCCCCGTAGGGGAAGAGGTAGGTGATGATCTGTCCCCACGCCGCCCGGTAGTCGTCCGGCAGGGTCTCGGCCCGGGCTTCGAACGCCTTCCATTCCCTGGTGAGATCGCTGCCTGTGACCTTCTCCCAGAAGTTCATCTCCCGCCCTCCTTGAGCCTGTCGATGCGTGATGAGAGGTACTGCCATTTCGCCCAGAACTTCGCGAGTTCCTCGCGTCCGGCGTCGTTGAGCGCGTAGAACTTGCGCGGCGGACCGACCCCGGATGGTCGTTTCGTCACCTGGACGAGCCCGTTCCTCTCCAACCGCAGCAAGATGGTGTACACCGTCCCCTCGATGACGTCGGCGAAGCCGAGCTCGTTCAGCTGGCGGGTGATGGCGTACCCGTAGGTTTCCTCGCTGCCGATGATTTCGAGCACGCACCCTTCGAGCGTCCCCTTCAGCATCTCCGTCAGGTCGTCCATCGCGGGTGCTCCTCAGCCCTGGTCAGTACTACGTGGTACCGAGTACTGCTATACGGTATCACCGAGTAGTGAAACGGCAACGTCTCCGGCAGGCGCAAACCCGGGACCGATCGGCGAGGACCCGGGCTCCACAGTGGCGGCCACTCATCGGCCCGGCTCTGCAGTCAGTGGGGGCTCGTAGGTCATCACCGCAACGTCCCGATCCTCGATCTCCCCAGGCTGCTTGTAGGACGGCTTGCGCATGTCGCCGTCGTGGATGCGCAGCGCCACCTGGTCGCCGTGGAGGACGTCGAGCACGTCGAGGATGTGCCCGGTACCGCGTACGAGGCGCGTTCTCCGCGATGGACCTCACCGCCCGGCACCCGCGCAGCGGCGAGCTGCTGTTCGGCCGCGGACTTCGAGATGCCGCAGAGTGGCGCGAGTTGGTGCATCGTCAAATGCGTGCGCCAGTAGGCCGGCACGAAGCAGTACCCGGTCCTCCAGCGGAAGGGACCACGGCCGGACCTTGCCGTCCCCACGTGATCACGTTTGGTCTGCCCCCGCAGTCGCGGAAAAGCCCTGACGGCGTAGACCGTGTGGTGCGGGCCGCCCGGACACCTCCACTGACGAAACCCGCATGGGCAACGCACGTTCGCTCGCGGCCGCTGCAACCCCGGGCGGCCCGGGTTCCGTGTAGGGCGTAGGGAAAGGCGGATCTGGGTCGACCTGGATCCGACGCAGGCGACGTCTGGACACGTGAGACGAGGAAGAGCGTGACCGATCATCCCCGCGAGACCGACTTCCGTACCTGGGTACTTGAGCACCGGACACGCCTGCGTACGACGGCATTTCTGCTCTGCGGTGACTGGTACCTCGCCGATGACCTCGTCCAGGACGCGCTCGGTCGGCTCTACTCCAGGTGGGGCAAGGTGGTGGCGTCCGGTGATCCGCGCGCGTACGTCCGTCGGATCCTGTGCAATCTCCACACCGACTACCGGCGTCGGCCGGCCCGACGTGAGATCAGCGAGGCGGACGTGGCCACGCTGCACGCACACCCGCACACCCGCATCGAGGAGCGCGACGACGATTTGATCGCCGCCCTGCTGACGATCCCCTCCGGGCAGCGGACCGTGCTCGTCCTGCGCTTCTTCGAGGACCTGTCCATCGAGCAGACCGCCGCCCTGCTCAAGACGAGTCCGGGCAACGTCAAGAGCCAGACGAGCCGCGGCCTGGACGCCCTGCGCTCCGCGCTCCGAACGCACCCGACCAAGAACATGCGACCGACCAGGATCGAAGGAGCATCGTGAACCCCGACCAGACGCCGGAGGAACTGGCCGCGCGCATTGCGTCCCTCAGCATCAGCGCTCCCGCCGACCACATCGACATCGACGAAGCGGTCCGCGCGGGGACGAGGCTGCGTCGGCGTCGGCGGCTCGCCGTCGCCGGCGCGTTTGCCTGTGTCGTGGCCCTCGCCGGATCGGTGGCCGTCGCAACACAGGCGGATCACGGCAGGAGCAACACCATGGCCTCTCCCATCTTCGGCACCTCATCCCTGACCGCCGAAAGCCTGGGCGGGCGGTGGATCGCCGTCCGGATCGACGGTCGCGACGTTTCGTCGTGGCGCGACGTCAGCGGCATTCCGGCGAACCTCATCATCGGCGCCGACGGGGCAACGAACGGCTGGCAGGTGAACAGTGCCTGCGGCCCGCAGGCCGGCGGCAGCTTCACTCTGGGAACGGACGGCTCGTTCACTGCCACATTGCCGTCACGACAGTTCCAGTCCTGCCCCGTGCTCACCACGCCGGCCCCCGATCTCCTGGACGCGGTCGCGCGTACCGCCTACGTCACCGTGGACGAGCCCGACGGCTCGGCCGCCCGAACGCTGCGGTTCCTGGACAGCCACAAACGGGTCGTTGCCCTGTGGCGCGAGGACACCACGATCGGCTCGCGTGCCTCCATGACCGCCGTGTGCAAGAAGGCGCTCGGACACGCGTCCACCTCCGACGGCACCTTCACCACCGTCGAGCACGTCCGTGCGAAGCACCTGGCTGCGACGAACGCCAAGCCCGAAAACGTTCTGCCCGACGTTCCCGGCGGCACCGTCGCCGTCTACTGCTCGGCCACCGAAAAGGGTACGCCCGGCAGGTACGCGGTCACGGCCAACGGTGACAAGGTGCAGCTCCGCCCGGTCGAGTAAGCGACCGCGCGAGTGCCGCCCACTAAGTTGTGCTGTTCGGGCACGTTGGTGACGGCACTGTGGTCTTGCATGGGTGAGGGCCTTCTGGATTCGGTGGGTATTGCCACATCGCCTGCCGATCTGCAGGAGGCCCTCATGTGCCACCGTAATGCCCCCGCTGACGCCGACCGGCAGACTGCGTCTGGCCTGGTGTGTGGTCGAGGACGGCTGGCCGTTACGGCTAGGCTGAGCGGTTCCAGGTCAGCCACACCACCGCCAAACGGCGGGCCAACCGCTACCGCCTGCTGGGATGGGCCGGCATGTATGACCGCTCCAGCCGCCCGCATCACTCACCCCGTAAGACCTCGGCTCAGGTCGAAGAGCAGGTGGTGCGCCTGCGGCAAGAGCACCGGATCGGACCGCTCAGGCTGACCGTGCGCGCCGGTGTGGCCGCCTCCACCGCCCCCCGCATCCTGCGTGATCATCACCTGCCCCCCTCTGGCCATACAAGACCGGGCCATCGGCCGACCGGTCCGCCGCTATGAACGCGCCGAGCCGGGCGAGCTGATGCACATCGACGTCAAAAAGCTCGGCCGGATCCCCGACGGAGGCGGCCACAAGGCACTCGGCCGGGCCGCCGGCCGCAGCAACCAGGCCCGTGCCGGCCACGGTTTTCTGTACCTGCACACCGCTCTGGACGACCACTCCCGCCTTGCCTACACCGAGCATCTGCCCGATGAACGGCCCCGACCTGCGCGGCCTTCCTGGTTCGAGCCACCGCGTGGTTCGCCGCCCGGGGCGTCACCATCGAGCGGGTACTGACCGACAACGCCTGGGCCTACACCAAGAACACCTGGCGTGAGACCTGCCGCCAGCTGGGCATCAGCCCGCACTGGACCAGGCCCTGGCGGCCGCAGACCAACGGCAAAGTCGAACCCTTCCACCGCACCCTGCTCGACGAGTGGGCCTACCAGCAGCCCTACACCTCAGAAACCCAACGCCAAGCAGCGTCTCCTGACTGGCTGGACCGGTACAACTACCATCGACCCCACACCGGAATCAGCGGCCAAACCCCAGCCAGCCGCGTCACCAACGTGTCCAAACGGCACACCTAGTCGCCGTCGTGCTCATGAGATGCACGACCGAATGGATAGCCTTCCCCCGGTCGCTACTTCTCCGAAGCCAGCATGGCCGTCATCTCTGCCGACGTGCGGCTACGCCAACGCAACGGGTGAATGAACGATTACAGCATCAGGCGGGATGTCATCGCCGCCCTGGCCAGGCTCACGGCCCAGCTCCTGGATACCAGTGAGGCTTGTGTTTGCGTCATTTACGGTCACTGTGCGTTCCATTCCGCTTTGTCGATTGCCGAATAGTTCTGGCCAGGTCTCACCCTTTTCTTGACGATCTCTTGAAGATTCCTTTCATTGACGACTTCTGGCCAAGTGTCTGCACGTTGCCGGATTAATTTGTGTCGGTTGATGCGGGTGGCAACTACGTTGGCATGTGCGCTCCAAGTGATCGATCGGCCCTTGCAGGGCCCGGACTGTCTCGACAGTCCGTATCCGGCTTGCAGCGCGCTGCCAGCGTGGGACGGGGGGCCAACGCAGGTTCGATACCGCCCCACCGACCTTCGACGTACGTGTCGTATTACGGGGAGTTTTGACGTCCATGTTGACGCCCAGAGCAAGCCTGCGTGCCGCCACTGCTGTTGCGGTCCTGGCCACTGTGGCGGTGGCTGTGCCGCATGCGGCGGCCGCCGACCGACCTGCTGTCTCGGTCTCGAAGAGAGCCGATGTCACCACGCGGTCCTTAGTCCAGACCGACCCTGGAGCTGCGGCGGCAGCGGCCACTGTGTGCGGGTCCGGATACAAGTTGTTCCGAGCCGTTCCGCTTCCGGAAGGTACGGACCCCAACCAGCGGCTGGCCACGCTGTTCTCCTACGAGAACAACGGGAAGGGCTGCGCGATCCTCGACAACAATGTCGGGGTGTCTCAGTACATGTACCTGAATGTGTGCAAGGTGGACGGTACAGACTGCGACAAGGACTCCGGGAACTTCACCAGCTACGCCGGCCCTGTCCGTGTGTCCAAGAGTGTTTGTGCGCCCGTAACCGCGAAGATGGGCAAGAGCTCCAGCAACTTGTACATCAACTTCAAATCTGAGTACATGTTCGCCTGTGACTAAGAACCTGCCCGGCACAGCCCGGGCATCCGCGCGCCTCCTGTTAGTGACGACGGCCGCAGGCTCCCTTCTGTTGACAGCCTGTGGCAGCCAGGGAAGCCAAAACACCGGCAGCTCTTCCGCACCGCCATCTGCCGCTGTCAGTCGTCAGACCAAGCCGCATGCCACGGCGGCGCCCAAGCCGTCCGGCACGGACGGTGCCCTCAGCAAAGCAGCTCAAGAGGCGGCTGCTCAGCGTGCAGCCGGCGCCCCCAGTGGGGATCCCGTCCACCCGACGAACACAGCCATACCCAGCCCTGAAGGCTACGGATTCGGGAAAGCCACGGCCACGGCAGCGCATGGCGAGGTCCTTGCCTACACACCACGCAGGCAGTCGGGACGGGTTGTTGTGCCGCTGACCATTCACAACGCCAGTGACAAGCGTGTGGATTACACGGTCACCGTCACGGTGGTGGGTGGCAAGTCTCCGCTTTCGGTGACTGTGAAGGCTGGCAACGTCTGGCCGGGCACCACGGTGCCGAGTGAGGCGGACGTCACTGCGTCCGGCTCAACGGCGGGTTCGAGCCCCTTGAAGATCAGCTTGAAGGTGGTCAGGGACTACCCGTTCGGCGACGCTGGCTGACCTCAACTGACGCTTGTACGTGGCAGGTTGTCCGGACTTGCTCCACCCGCTCGGCCAGTCGCCCTCTGACAGTTGGGCGGCTGGCCAACCGGTTCAGCCGCCCGGCGCTGACCCAGCCCAGTCGATCCCGCAGAACACGGTCAATCCTTTCCCTCTCATCATGCGTCTGTGCAGGTGACAGGCCTGTGCGGGCCACGCGGCAACCTGATCCCGGGACTCGACGGTCCGCCATCTCACCAGCCGTTCGCGGCACCAGCGCACCCGCGCGAGCTCCGGTATCGACCAGAGCTCGATCGCCTCGTGGAGTTGGAAGGAAGGCACCGTGCGACGGCCCGTACCACGACGAGCAACGCCCGGCACAGGCCGGTGAGTTTCGCAGCGGCCCGAAGACACCGGGCACCACCGCTCTTTCAGAAGGTCTCACGGGACCGGGAACCAACAGGAGTCAGCCCGGTGCCCACGAGCCGCCACGAACCCCACCTCATCGACCGTCCGGACGGGCCCCTGCCAGGGCCAGCCGGAGCCACTACTCAAGGATTAGGACAGATCGGCACATCATGCGCTCTTTATCACGGGGAAGAAGGAGGAGACGGTCATCCGCTGTGGTCATCACCGCAGCAACCGCGTTGATCGCTTCCACTTTCACCGCCAGCGCCGCACAGGCGCCGATACCCAAACCGCCCAAGGACTCGGTACAGAAGCAGACCAGCACACCACAGGAGAAGTCCGCATCGTCGTCGGCGGTTCCGCTGAGGGACCGTGACACGGTTCTTGGGAAGGGCTGGAAGTCCTCTGCCGACCGGGCCGTGATATCCGCCGCCGACAGCGACGGAGTCCATCTCCTGGTCGCCGACAGCACAACCGGTTACGCCTGGAAGACCGTCACGGTGCTGAGTGAGCCTCAGCTTCCGGCCGACACCTGGATCGGCAACAGCTGCGTCATAGACGATCACCACGCGGCCGTCGCCTACGCTCCCCGCACCTTCACCAACAAGCCGGACCTGATGATGGGTGGCGCGTTCACAGCGATCGTGAACCTCGATGACGGCAGCGTCACCAAGCTGCCCTTCACGGCATCGCTGGCCTACTTCGACCCGACATGCAATCCGGCCATGCACACCGCTGTCTTCACCGCGCTCCGCGACACCAAGACGCGCCTGGTCACGGTGAATGCCAAGGGCGTCACCGTGGCGGACACCACGGCGAAGGGCGAGATCACCTCTGCCGTTCCCACCAAGGACGGTGTGATCGGCGCCGCCGGAAACCGGCTCGTCCACGTCGACCGCAGAGGCAGGACAACCAAGCTCGCCGCCACGACGCACGCCCCGTACGGCATCCGTGTGACCGGCGACGGCACGGTCAGCTACATCGACCGGACCGGCGACACCGACGGCAACGTACAGACCTACGCGCACGGCATGAAGACGACCGTCGCGAGCGGCAAACTCACCGCGATGAACCTGCGCCAGGGCACGGACAGCACCGTCTACCTCACCGGAAAGGCCAGCCACGGCAAGGGCTTTACGGCCAGCGGTATCAGAGCGCTGAACGTCTCACCCGACGCGGAGGTCTCCACCCGCGGACGTCTGGCCGCCGACCCGGTTCTCTCCCCGGCCGTGCAGGCGGGCGTTGACCACATCACGAACGCCGGGCGCGGCTTTACCAAGACCGCGTCCAAGGAACCCGCAGCCGAGAGAACGCCGGGCCGCATCAGCCACGCGCTAACCATCACCGGCACGGTTCCGAGCACGGGCAAGCACACAAAGCAGAAGGCCGCCGAACCCGGCGCCACCGCAGGCGGCACACCATCGCCGGCCCTGACCGGCTCCTCGAGGCCGCAGATGTCAACGATGAGCATGGTGACAGCGCCCACCGACGATCCCAGGGCACACGACCCGGTGGACACCGACCGCTGGTGCTCCGTGCCCCGCAACGATGTCAAGACCCAGGCCCTCCAGCCGACCCCGAACCAGGTCGAATGGGCCGTGGACATGGCCGTCCGCGGCAACCTGCGCTCCGGCTACCTCACCCAGGGCGGCTGGCGCTCACAGACGGGGCTCTCCACCATCGACCCGCAGGGCATGTTTCCCCGCCCGGAACTGACCACCGGCGGACGCATCCCCGCACAGGTCCAGTTGGGCATCCTCGCCCAGGAATCCAACCTGTGGCAGGCCGAATCCGGTTCCATCCCCGGCCAGATGGGCAGCCCTCTCGCGGCCGTCGACGGCTACTACGGACACAAGTCCGGCGGAACCCTCGCCGACTTCTGGACCATCCACTGGGACAAGTCCGACTGCGGCTACGGCGTCGGCCAGGTCACCGACGGCATGCGCAAGGCCGGATACGAGAAGGAGGGCGAAACCTCCCTCCCGGTCAGCACACAGCGCGCGATCGCCATCGACTACGCCACCAACATCGCCGCGTCGCTGTACATCCTCGCCGACAAGTGGAACGAGGTCCACAAGCCCGGCCAGACGATCGCCGTGAACAACGACGACCCGGCCAAACCCGAGAACTGGTTCACCGCCGTGTGGAACTACAACCTCGGCTTCAACAAGAAGGCGGACGAGGGAACCAACGGCAACTGGGGCCTTGGCTGGTACAACAACCCCGCCAACCCCGTCTATCCCGCCTCCCGCAAGGCGTTCATGAACACCGACATTGACCCGTTGGCCAACAAGGACGCCGCGCATCCGCAGTACTGGCCGTACGAGGAGAAGGTGATGGGCTGGGCCTCCTGGTCCATCGACACCGGCCACTCCTACGCCACCTCCGGCCGCCAGGACTGGCCCGGCGAGTCCGGGTTCTCCTCCGCCGGCTTCTACCCCGCCTACTGGAACGGCACGAACCTGCCCTACACGATCGAGGGCAGCGCGCGATACAACCGGGCGCACGCCACGCCGCCGCTCGACACGTTCTGCAACACCAAGAACAACTGCGACACGGCCAACCCGCCCGACTGCCCGAACGCTGCCTGCTACACGAAGTACTGGTGGAACGCGCCCAACGTCACCTGGAAGTCCAACTGTGCCACCACCTGCGGCTTCGAGCACATCAAGTACCAGAGCCTGATCAACGAGCCCGGACGCGGCTACCGTCTGCAGCACGGCACACCCGTCTGCTCCGGAGCGCCCTCGGGCGCAAAGGTCGTCGAATCCGTGCCAGCAGGAACCGACACCTGGAGCGACTGCGGCACCACCACAACAGACGGCTCGTTCCAGTTCACCTTCTACCCCGACCCGAACGCGACCGGACCAGGCCTGGGGCAATACGACGCGAAGGCCGACCTGCACCAGATCGGCGGCGGCTACCAGGGACACTTCTGGTACACG
Source organism: Streptomyces sp. NPDC050625 (assembly GCF_040654755.1). NCBI lineage: Bacteria > Bacillati > Actinomycetota > Actinomycetes > Kitasatosporales > Streptomycetaceae > Streptomyces > Streptomyces sp. NPDC050625. Next base: position 62,284 of record NZ_JBFAIQ010000024.1, on the reverse strand, counting down.
CACGCACGCGACGCCGACCACCTCGGCGGCAACGAGGGACGCATGACCATCCTCGGAGACTGGAAGCTGAACTCGGCCATCTCCGGTAGCCAGGCTAAGGTCTACGTGCACATCCCTGACACCGGCGCGCAGATCCCCAACGCCTCCTACAAGATCATCACACCGTTCGGCGCAGAGACCAAGACCATCGACCAAGGCGCCCACGAGTCCAACCAGTGGGTGTCCCTCGGCGCCTACAACTTCAAGGACCAGGCGCCAGAGGTGCAGTTGACCAACTCCACACCGGACGGCGCAGCCGACAAGGATGTGGCCTGGGACGCTGTTGCGTTCGTGCCCGGCGACTACTCAGGTATGCCGAGCATCGCCTTCGGCGACCCTAGCGTCAACGCACCCGAACCCGGCGACATCACCGCTCCGCAGGACATGACCCCCGACGGGATAGCCCAGGGGGAGGAGCCCATCCCATCCATCCAGCAGGAGTTCTCCGACCCCAAGAACACATACGTCCCCTGGTGCGCAGCCAAGCCCTTCGGATTCGGCACCAGCCGCAAAATCTGGACCAACCGCACCGAAGCCTGCATCAAAGGCCAGTTCGGATTCATCAAGTCGGTCAACGGAGAAGTCACCGGCACCGCCACCTTCGACTTCCAGGCCGAGATGAAGCTGCACTCCGACGAGGTCAGCTGGAGCACCGCATTCAAGTTCAAGCTGGTCGACGCAAGCGGCGAAGCGATGAGCGAACCCCTCTACGTCACCGTCGATGACACCTGCTCCCTGGACTGCAAGAAGAACGGCCCACGTTCCGAAGCGGGGAACCTGTGGTGGGAGTACGGTCTGGGCGACAAGCACACGTACTCCATGTCGCAGATATGGAACTGGGGTGAATCCCGCCCCTCCGACCTACTCTTCCCCAAATGGGCGATGAAGGGCGAGCTCGGCGGCATCTGGACTGCCGACAACACAGACGTCACTACCGACGGCGCCAAGGCGCAGATCCGCTGCGACTCCATAGTCCCGAATTCCTATCCAGGCTGCGTATTCGATCAATACAAGCCGACCTACGTCATGAACTCGAAGAAGTTTCCAGCCGCAGCCGCCCACGCCTGGCTCATCCAGAACAAGCTTCCGGGCCACTACGGCAGCAAGACCAACGGTACTCCGCTCACCTACCTTGGCAGCAACGTGATGTCGCGGAGCGACCCCACCAAGAAACAAAGCACCGAAAACCGCGATGTTATCTGCCCCCGCTCCTGGAATCGCAACCAGGACGCCACCCTCTCGCCGGAATTGGATGAAGGAAACCAGCCCGACAGACAGTCCTGTGACGAATTCGCCTTCGCCGCCAGCTATAACAGCGCGGGAATGTCCCAGCTTGCGGGCGGATACAACCCGGTCAGCTCCGGTGACGACTGCCTGCAAACCTACGCCCAAAAGGGCAGCGACGGCGTCTGGCACCTCCTGCCCGACCTCCGCTACCCGCTCCCCACATGGAACGAGAAGTGCGGACGGGCCACCATATCCAACAACCAGAACACCCAGTCCATGCGGCCCTTCGGCCAGTTCATCGTCCGGAACAAGCTGATGGACAAGGACGAATATTGGCTTGACCTCGACGGTTTCGCTCCGTAACCGCGAACCGCTGAACAGCACTGTGGCCCGGAAGCCTCCCGCTTCCGGGCCACAACGTTATACAGGGGGAATGGCCGAGGCTGTCACAAATTTCGGTGTTCACCGTTCGGTTGGCGAAGAGGTTGCTTATTGATTGATCGGCCTCCACACATCTGGCTGTGAGGCGTCCGTCGCTGGCGATATCATCATCGCACGCCCAGCAGCGTCATCACTTCCGGCGCATCGGTCAAACTGGCCCTCTCAGCGGCCAGTTACCTGCTGCCTACTGCCGCAATCTCACCGAACGAGAACGCATTGGCCCTGGTGCAGGGGGCGTGTACCTACCAGCAGATCAGGCCTTCGCGCACCGTAGGCAGGTGCGGCGACTGACGGCCCATGACCGTGAACGGGCGGACCCCTTCCAGGGCATCTCCCACCGTGCTCAGGTAGTCAGCCAAAGACGAGAAGGCCAACTCCGGGAAGCTTTCCTCCTCGTACGCGTACACCGGCGCAGGGTCCTGTCCGCCGGATACGTCAAGGAACAGTCCGCAGTGCACCTCCTTCTTCCGGAAGACTGGAATCCAGCCCTCCTTCCAGTACTCGTAGCGGGAACCCGGCTCCTGCATGGCAATGCTCGCCTTTCGGTTGCCTACATACAGGGAGCAAATGAGCTCCACGTCGCAAAATACGTAGTCGGAAGGAAACGGAGAATAATCGCCGCCGCCCCGTGCGTCGTAGAAGGAGTTTCCGGTCAGGGAGCGATGCTTGGCCGTGCTGCCGTTGTTCATCATCAGGATCTGCCGCAACTCGGCAGGCAGACTCACCCCCATCTCCGACTCGGCCTGCGCAATCTGCTCTTCGGAGGCGGGCGGGTTCAGGGCGTCGGTGTGAGCAGGGGTGTTTTCGGTCAACCAGCGGAAAATGCGGGTCCATGCCTCAATTGCGCTGCTCAATGCGGTCACCTTCCTCACCTAAAATTCCCTACCTGATACGTACCCTACCGAACACACCACTCACATATCAGAGCGATCGTCAGGACCCCAGCGTCCTACCAGGTTGTCCGGGTTTGGCACCATCAGTAATGCGGGTCGCCGGGAAGACCAGGTCCACCTGGTCTTGCCCACCGCGGCCATGGCCCATCACCCGTCAGGAGTCGCTTACTCCTGTCGTACTGGGGCAGCGAGGCCATCTACTGGCAGCACTGCGAGAACGACCACGCCATGGACCACAGGCTCCGCGGGCCAGCGGCCGTCGCCGAAAGCACACGGCGGCTCTCGGCGACGGCCGGCCCGCAAGCCCGATGCTAGGAACAGCGCTTCCAGGTCTGGTAGAACTTGTCGACGTTGTCCACCGTCCGGTTGCGGACCAAGGTCACCGCGGGGCCGGCTCCCGCACCGCCGCCCTGGCCATGGTCTTCAAGCTCGTCGAGTCCGCCCAGCAGCGGTGGCGGGCCGTGAACGCACCCCACCTCGTCGCCCTCCTCGTACGCGCCGGAGTCTGCCATGTCCGACCTCGACAGCCAGGTTCCCTACTGGGATGTCGCCGCGGCCACGAAGACGTTCACCCACCCGCTCCACCTGCCCTGGCTCGACGGCATCAGCAGGCACGCCGCGATCCTCGACTACGGATGCGGATACGGCCGCATCATGAAGGAGCTCAAACAGCGCGGCTTCGGCAACCTCACGGGTGTCGACGCCTCACCAGGAATGATCAGTCGGGCACGCCACCTGCACCCCACCATGCGCTTCGCCGCCCTGGACGCACCACCGGCCTCGCCCTGTCCCAACGCAGGCTTCGACGCCGTTCTGCTCTTCGCCGTGCTGACCTGCATCCCCGGCGACGCAGCGCAGCACCAGCTGATCACCGAACTGAACCGCATCCTCAAGCCCGGCAGAATGCTCTACATCAGCGATCTTCTGCTGCAAGACGACGAACGCAACCGCAACCGTTACGGCCGCCATGCTGATCACTACGGCAGCTATGGCGTGTTCGAAACCGGCGACGGTGCAGTCTGCCGCCACCACCCCCGCGAGTGGTTCTCCACCCTGCTCGCCGGGTTCCAGACCATCGACACCCGGACCATCACGGTGCCCACCATGAACGGTCACGAGTCAACCGGGATCCAAATCCTCGCCCGCAAGCCCACATCGCCATGAGCGCAGCTCAGATCCACACAGCAGGGCCCGCGGAAGCCAGAACAACTTAGCTTCGACGGGACCTGCCGACAACGGGATACTGGAAGCTGGCGGCGAGACGGCGCCTGGCAGGCGCGAAGGCGTCGATCGGCCCGGCGCCCTCACCAGGCGTGTCGTTCCATCCTTGTATGCGGGCGGCGCGACGCTTCAAACGGGGATCTCCGGGCGTGACAGGGGACTGTTTCACCGGCTTCAGGTCTCCTCCCCACGCCACGACGCCCTCGCAGTCGGCGAGGATGTCCCCGACGACGATCCGTTCGGTCTCGCTCATGCCGGTGTTCTTGACGTCGGCGCCGAGCGGGTAGTGCGTGGTACAGATCGCTGCGGCCTGCGCAGGTTCGGCAGTTGCCATGGTGATTGCTGCCCCGGCTCCTGTGCCGAGGCCGAGGGCCCGTCTACGCTTTCAGCTCGTTGTCGCGAAGAGCCTTTCTGTCGCTGTAGCGGTTGATGAGAAGCAGGGCGGAGCAGACGACAGAGCAGGCCAGCCCTGCGTACAGCAGAAACGGGGCCCAGAACCAGCCTCTTCGGTGCTGTGGCCGCTGGCCCAATGGCAGGTGATGGACGGAGGAAAGCTGTCCACGCTCACCGATGTCAGGCTGTAGTCCCGTCCGGCATCCATGTACACGCCGTCACCGGTTTGGTCTCCGCATATGTCAGGCGGGTTCGTGAAGGCGAGCCCGTAGACGGTTGCGGCCCCGTAGGCAGCGATTGCTGCGGCGATCCCGATCACAGCCCAGCGGGCCGGCCGCGAGGGCTTCCTCCTGGTCACCCACAACGCGTACGGGAACGCCCCAACGGCAAAGAGGAGGAGTGTGATCGCGGGCGGGCCGAATAATGCGAACAGAGACACCATGCACCTTGACGTTACTTCGAGCGGAGGAATCGTTGCTGGTTCGCCTGGTACTCAGCCCGTCGGATCCCTTCCGTGGAGGTGTGCTGAACCAGATTGTCGCCGAACGCGTTGCACCAGTCGTCGAAGAATCGTTGATTCAGGTAGTCCCGGCAGTGTCACGGCTGGGTCGGGTTCACTTCTCGGGCTTCTGGTCCGGCTCTGTGTGCTCGGTGTGGGGTGTCTCGGTGTTCTGGCTCAGAGTGCTCCACTTCTCGGCGAGTTGCTTTCCGATGTGGCCGGAGTGTTCGAGGGGGGTGTCCCACACGCTGTCCTTGAGTGATCGGGAGTAGAAGCCGAAGGGGTGGTCAGGTTTTTCGCCCGTCCTGGTCTCCTTGGGTTCCTCGGGTTCCTCGGGCCGGCTCCTGGACATCATTTCCTGGCTCCCCTCTCCGCCTTTCAGTTCTCCTCGCCAGAACCACGATGGGTCACCCGTCGGCTCAGCTGGAGAGCCTGCGGGCGCTCGGGGCCGACTTCGCCACGTCCACGGCGTGCCGCAGCCGACATGGCGCAGTCGTTCTGAGGTTGGGGAGGGCACGGCAGGAGGTGCGGGGTGGGTGAGGGGGCGGCGAGCATCGGGCGCGGGTCCACTGGCCCTTGCCAGCCGTCTCCTTGAGGAGGAGTCATGAAGACCGGACGTCTCGGCGTCTACCTGACCGTCGCGGTGACCGCTCTCGGTGCCGCTCTGATCCCCCAGGCGGCATCGGCTGCGGCGGACTGCACTTACACCTACAGCGGGCAGGTGGCGCTGGACGACCTGGGCACGGGTACGTACAACGGTCTGACGGGCGGCCTGTACCCGGGTGGCAGCAATGTCCGGCCGGCCGCGCACACGGACGCCGGGGTGAGCATCGCGCAGAACCAGGTGCTGCCGCGCAACGCCTCCGGTCAGGTCGACCTGGTCAACGGCAAGGTGGTGCTGACCTCGATCGGCATGTCCAACACCACGCAGGAGTTCCAGAAGTTCATCTCCACGGCCAAGGCGTACTCCGGCCTGAACGACAAGCTCGTGATCGTCGACGGCGCGCAGGGCGGCCAGGACGCCAATGCCTGGGCGGATCCGGCGAACGCGACGTGGTCGGTGCTGGCAAGCCGGCTTTCCAATGCCGGTGTGACCGCGGCTCAGGTGCAGGCGGTGTGGCTGAAGGAGCAGTACGTGGGCGACAGCCTCGGGTCCTTCCCGGCCGGGGCGCAGAACCTGCGCAACTCGCTCGCCTCGATCCTGCGCAACGCCCGCTCGAAGTACTCGAACCTGGCGCTGGGCTATGTCGCCAGCCGCATCTACACCTACGATCCGGCCCGCAGCGCGGGTGCGTATCAGCAGGGCTGGGCCGTCAAGAAGCTGATCCAGGACCAGATCAACGGCGCCTCCGACCTGACGTACGGGACGGGCGGTGTCGCGCCGTGGATCTCGTGGGGTCCGTACATGTGGGCGGACGGGCTGGGCTCGGACCGTGTGGCAGGCGGCACGCCCGGGCGCGGCGACGGTCTGGAGTGGAAGTGCTCGGACCTGGAGTCCGACGGTGTCCACCCCTCGTCCATGGGCGAGCAGAAGGTCGCCAACATGCTTCTGAAGCAGTTGTCGAGCGACCCGACCTCCACTCCGTGGTTCAACAAGTAGCCGGCCGGCCGGGGAGAAGCGCGATGCCGCACATCGAGATCCCGGCGCCGGTGCCGGGCATCCGCGGGCTGATGGCCGCCAAGCCGTCCTCGGGCCGCCGGCTCAGCGAGCTGGCCGAGCAGTTGCTGCGGGGTGCCTCGCCGCTGTCGGTGGCCGAGCGGGAGTTGATCGCCGCGTATGTGTCGTACCGCAACGGGACCCGCTACTGCACGGGCTCGCACACGGCCGCGGCGGCGCACGCGCTCGGCGGCGACTACGCGCTGGTCGAGGCGGTGCAGCGGGATCCGGCGACGGCTCCGGTGAGTGAGCGGCTGCGGGCGTTGCTGGTCCTCGCGGGGAAGGTGCGGGGCGATGCCCGGACGGTGTCCGGGGAGGACGTGGCGGCCTCCCGGGCGGCGGGGGCGGATGACGAGGCCATTCATGACGCCGTGCTGATCGCGGCCGCGTTCTGCATGTTCAACCGGTATGTCGACGGGCTCGCGGCGATCGTTCCGCAGGATCCGGCGGCGTACGACGAGATCGGTGCCGCTCTGGTGGCGAACGGGTATCTGCCGCAGGGCGGTGCGGCGGCCCGGTGACGACGTGGCGAAGTTGCTTCGAGTACCGGACAGGAGGCGGGTTGGGGCCCAGCTCGCGTGCAGGCTGGTGTAGTCGGCCGTAGTCGGCGTGGACGATTGGGAAAGCGAGGAGCACATGTCGTTTCAGGCGTACCTGGACAACATTGAGGACAAGACGGGCCTGACGCCTCGTCAGTTCATCGAGCTGGCGAAGGAGCGCGGGTTCGAGGGGCCGGACATGAAGGCGGGGCCGGTCCTGGAGTGGCTCAAGGAGGACTACGGGCTGGGCCGGGGGCATGGGATGGCTCTGGTGCACGTCTTCAAGAACGGCGCGAAGATCTCCGAGAAGCACGTCGGTTCGGACGGCACGCACCGCGACGACTCCGACACCCTGTGGCTGGAGGGGAAGGCCAACCGCCCCTGAGTCAGCGCCGGGCAACGCTGCGGCACCACGACGCCGGCTCCCTCTGCGGGGAGCCGGCGTCGTGCTTGTTGTTCAGCGTCGTCCGTTGCGGCGGGCCTGTTTGCTGACGGCCTTCCACTGGCGGCGCATGTCGGCCATCTCGGCGGGGTTCTCCCGGCGGCGGCGGTGGGCCATCTCGCCCTGGAGCTTGCGCCAGGTGGCCAGTCGGGTGGTGGGCAGGGTGCCGGTGCGGACGGCTTCCTCGACGGCGCAGCCGCTGTCGCCGTCGTGGCCGCAGTCGGCGTACCGGCAGTGGGCGGCGAGGGCTGCGAGGTCGGTGAAGACGTCGTCGACGGCCTCCCGGCCTGCGGCTACCTCCAGGGAGCGGATGCCGGGGATGTCCAGGAGGACTCCGCCGCTGGAGAGCAGGTGCAGGCGGCGCGTGGTGGTGGTGTGGCGGCCGCCCGCCCGGCCGGTTGCGGCGACGGCTTCGGCGGTGCCTTCCAGGGCGTTGAGCAGGGAGGTCTTGCCCGCGCCGGAGGGCCCGAGCAGCACCGCGGTGGTGCCCGGGCCCAGGTGGCGGCGCAGGGCGTCGAGGCCGTCTCCGGTCAGGACGCTGACCGGTATCACGGGGACGCCGGGGCTGAGGGCCGCGGCGGTGGTGGCGTCCTCGGTGCCGGCGTCGTCGGTGGTGTCGCTCTTGGTCAGGACGAGCACGGGCCGGGCGCCGCTGTCCCAGGCCATGACGCTGAGGCGTTCGACCATGGTGGTGTTCAGCCCGCTGGCCAGCGGGACCACCACCAGGACGGTGTCGATGTTCGCGGCGAGGACCTGGCGGCCGTGTCCGGCGGCCCCGGCCCGGCCGAGGACGGTGCGGCGGGGGGCCACGGCGTGGACGCGGCCGTCGTCGCCGAGCCGGATCCAGTCGCCGGCGACCGGGGTGACCGGCAGGGTGGGCGCGATGGCGGCGGTGTGCGCGGCGAGGGTGCCATCGTCGGCGGGCCGCAGTACGTCGCAGACGGTGCCGTGGTGGACGACGACACGCGCCCAGCCGGTGCCGGCGGGCATGTGGCCGAGACGGGTCTCGATGGTCGCGGAGGCGGTCGCCGAGGTGGTCGCGGCGGTGGTCGCGGCGGTGGTCGTGGCGGTGCCGGTCATGGGGTGTCCTCGGTGATGAAGCCGGTGTGGGTGCGGCGCAGCCGGTCGCCGGCGGTGGCGTCGACGCGCTGGACGGCGTGCATGGTGTGGGCGCGGAAGACGACCAGGCGGTTGGGGCGGGGCAGGATGAGCGTCGGGTGCGTGGTGGTGTGGAGCAGCGCCGCGCCGTCCGCGGCGTCGGCGCGGGAGGGCTCGTCGATCATGGTCAGGCCGCCGCCCCAGTCCGTGTCCCAGGCGCGGTGGGTGAAGTAGACGTAGGCGCCGACGCGTCCGGCGCCGGCGTCGTTGTGCCAGCTGAGGCGGGAGCCGGCGGGGTAGCCCCAGGCGCTGAGGGTGAGGGAGAGCCGTTCGGCGCGGTCGGGGGCGCCGAGGAGGCCGAGGAGGTCCAGGTGTGCGGTGATCTGTTCCTTGACGGCGCGCTGCCAGCGGGGCGTGTCGTCGGGGCTGTCGGCCAGGCGCTGTTTCTCCTCGCCGCCGCGGTAGGCGAAGCCGTCGTAGACCGGGTCGATGGTGCTGAGGACGGGCTTGAGGCGGATGCGTTCGAAGGCGGCGGCGGTGTCGTCGAAGTCGGCCTGGGGCAGCAGGTCGTCGATGACGACGAAGCGGTCGCCGCGGGAGTGGACGCCGGCGTCGGGGCCGGTCGCGGGCGGGGCCAGCAGGGTGGCGGTGTTCATGCGGTTGCCTTCCTTCCGTGTCCGGCGAGGGATGCGGCGGGGATGCAGAGCAGGACGAGTACGACGGCGATGCCGGTGAAGACGGTGTCGTAGTGGTCGGCGGTCAGCCCGCCCAGGAGCATGCCGAGGGGGACGCCCGCGGCGTTGACGAAGTTGTCCACGGAGCCGAGGCGGGAGAGGTACCGCTCGGGGATCTCGCTCTGGTAGGCGGTGTCCCACACGATTCCGCAGGCGGCGGTGGTCAGGGCGGACAGGACGAACGCCGCCGCGACGACGGCGGTGGGCAGCTGGTCGCGCAGGGCGAGCGCGGTGAACTGGAGTACGACGCCGACGGTGACGACGACGGCCGCGGGCTTCCAGCGGTGCTTCTGGGTCGCCATGACGGCCAGTGAGCCCAGCAGCGAGCCGACGGCGAGGCAGGTGGCCAGCAGCGACCAGGCGCCGGTGCCGCCGAGGGATCGTACGGCCAGCACGGGGCCTGCGACGGCGGTCAGGCCGATGCCGAGGGAGACCACGAACCACAGGGCCATGCCGAAGGAGAACCACGGGTAGCGGGCCATGACCGCGAACCCGGCGCGGAACCGGGTGTCCGGCTCCGCGTCGGGGGTGGCGGTGGGCTGTGCGGTCGGGGTCGTCCGGTCGCGCAGGGGGGTGTACAGGCGGGTGAGGCGGGCCAGGCAGGCGAGGTTGACGGCGAAGGACGCCACGTCGAGCCAGAGGATCCAGGAGAAGCCGGCCGTGGTCATGAGGACCCCGGCGAGGATCGGGCCCAGCAGGAAGCTCACGTCGGCCACGAGGGAGAGCAGGCCGTTCGCCCGCTGGAGCTGTTCCCTGGGGACGAGTTCGGGGGTCAGCCCGATCTGCGCAGGGTTGTAGAGGGCGGTTCCCGCGCCGTAGAGGGCTGCCGACAGGCACAGGTGCCAGCTGTGCAGGGGCAGCGGGCTGATCGCGACGACGGCCAGTGCGCCCTGGGCGAGCAGGCGCAGTACGTCGGCGCCGATCATCACGCTCACCCGGTTGTGGCGGTCGGCGAGTCGTCCGCCGGTGGCGACCAGGAGGAAGCGGGCCGCCCACAGGGACAGCAGGACCCAGGTGAGGGCGGCCGCCGAGTGCGAGATCTGGTAGGCGGCCAGGGCGAACGCGACCGGGACGGGGGCGTCGCCGAGTTTGGAGACGACGTGGCCCGTGAAGAACGTGGCGAAGCGGCGCTCGCGGAGCATCGCGGCCTGGTCCTTGAGCGTGGCGGTCAGCACAGGCGGGTTCATCCTTCGCAGATCAGGAAGTCGTTGCGGGCGCCGAAGGCGACCAGGGCGCGTACGTCGGTGGTGGGCAGGTCGCTGCGGACGGCCAGTTCGCCGAAGGTCAGGGCACCTCCGCGGGCCAGCAGGCCGACCGTGTGCCCGAGCCGGGTGTCCAGGCGGATGCGCCGGCCCATGGTGGTGACGGTCAGGTGGTCCTCGTCGGTGGTGATGTACGGGGGGAAGCGGCTGGCCCAGCGGATGCGGGTGGTGGGCTGGACCTCGCCGGTCAGCGCGCTGGGCAGGGAGGCGCCGGCGCGGCGGTCGGGGCGCTGTGCCAGGCGGGCGGCCAGCCACTCGCGGCCGGGGTCGGGGGCGGGCCGGCCGGCGAGTTCGTGGGCGGCGCGCGTCTCCTCCAGTACGTCGGCGAACGGCTCGTATCCGACGGTGAGATGGACGGTGAGGTCGCCGGTTCCGCTGACGCGGTGGGCGGTGTCGCGCGGCACGGACAGGCACATGCCGGGGGTCAGGACGCGGTCGAGGCTGTCGTCGGCGAGGTCGCGGGAGCGGGCGCCGACGCGGGAGTCCACCTGCCAGTGCTTGCGTCCGTGCAGTTGCAGGATGAGCGCGTCGTGGTCGTCGCTGTGCACGTCGAAGGCGCTGTTGTCGCCGGCGGTGATGTAGCAGTTGACCCAGGCGCGGGCGTGCAGCAGGTACTCCAGGGCCTCGCAGAGCAGCATGACGCGTTCGTCGAGGGCTTCGAGGTGGCTGACGACGAGGGTGGCGCCGCGTTCGACGGCGCTGTGCAGGTAGGCGGGGACGAGGGCGGTGTGCAGGACCTCGCCGTCGCCGACGCGGGAGCGCAGCCAGCGGCTGCGGTCGATCTGCCGGCCGGACTCGACGAGTCGGAAGTTGGTGGCGAGCGCGCCGGGTCGGGCGAGTGCGGACCAGACTCCGGCGAGGAGGGCGTCGCGGGCGGCGGCGTCCGCGGCCTTCCCGGGTTCGTACAGGCGGACTCTGCCGGCCGGTGGCTGCCGGTCGCCGAGGCCGTCGAGACTGTCGAGGCCTTCGAGGAGCGACTGGGCGTGGGCGAAGGCGTCGAACGCGGTCATGGGGCGGTCACCGCCCCCATGGTGTGCAGGGCGCGGGCGAGTTCGGCGCGGCTGCCGGGCGGGAGGGTGTCGGGCAGGGCGGCGGTCAGCTCTTCGAGGGTGAAGGGGGCGGTGGAGGCGGTGGCGTTCTCCAGGGCGGTGAAGTCGGCGCGGTGGGGGATGGTGAGGGTGCGGCCGCGGGCGACGAGGACGGTGCCGTCGGGGTGGGGGGCGGCGGCGACGGCGCCGGGCCGGGCCCAGCGCAGCGGGGTGCCGGGGGCGGGTGGCGTGGCGGGCAGGGCGGCGCGGTGGGGCGGGCTCAGGTAGCCGTTGGTGCGCAGGCGGAGCCGGGCGAGGGCCAGTTGGTGGGCGACGCGGTCGGCGAGGGCGGTGCCCGGGGTGCCGTCGTCGCGCAGCAGGGTGCGGGCCCGGTCGGTGACGTGGCGGGCGGGCGGGTAGGCGGCGAGTGCTTCGGCCGGCTCGGCGGTGCGCCACAGGGCTTCGGTGATCAGGGAGCGGGTCCGTACCGGGTAGAGGGTGAGCCCGAGGAACGTGGAGGGCCCCAGGTTGCGGAAGACGTGGTACGTGTCCTGGGGGATCAGCAGGAAGTCGCCGGGCCGCAGGAGGTGACGCTCGGCGGAGCCCAGGTGCTCCTCGATGTCGAAGGTGATGCGGCCGAAGGACGGGCTGGGGGTGATGCCGGAGGCGTCGAAGGGGTGGTCGTGCCAGACCCACACCTCTTTGGGGGAGGGTCCGAGGTGGAAGATGAGCGAGGGTTCGCCGTCCTTGTGGATGCCGAACGGTGTCCATCCGGAGTGGGCGACGAAGGTGTACACGTCGGTGCCGGAGGGCAGTTCGTGCCGCTCGTCGGCGACGAGCTCCGCCACGATCCGGGCCGCCTCGGTGCCGAGGGGGAGGCTGAAGGCGGCGATGTCGTTGACGGCCAGGCAGGATTCGTCGCTGTCGGCGGTGCGGGCCAGCCAGTCGGTGGCGCTCTCGCCGTCGTCGAGCGGTGTGTTCACGAACCTCTGGGTGAGCCGGTAGTCGAACGCACCGGGTCGGAAGGCGCGCAGGCGCAGGTCTCCGGGCGCCTTGCGGGTCGCCGTCCGCAGGCCTTCGTCGATCAGCCGGCGCAGGTGCTCGGGGTCGGTGACCAGTCCGGGCAGGTAGACGGTGCGGGTGAAGTCGGGGGCGTGGGCCGCCGCGAACGCCTTCCAGGTCTTGAGGTCGATGCTCATCCAGCTCACCACTCGCTCGGGGTAGATGGCCGACGCGGCCGGTTGTCCGGAGAGAGGACGACCGGCCGCGTCACGGTGCGGGCCTCAGTGGCCGACGTCCTGACGGGGGCCGAACTCGGCCTCGAAGTCGTAGTTGTCGTCCTCGAGGATCTCCATGACGAGGTTCTTCTCGTTCTCCATGATGCTTTTCCTTTCCTGTTTACAGTGATTGGGTGACCCGTTCCGTCGGGGGATTCGGATATTCGAGTCGGGGACTTGCTGTTGGAATTGAGCGGTCCTTCAAGCGGGGTTCTTTTTGCTTTCCGGCCCGTTCTCTGGAATGACTCTGACATGCCCGCAAGGGGGTTGTCAGCATTTTTTGGCGGCACAGGAATGCCTTGACACTGTTGTGTCACACCAGGCCGCTTCGGGCGGCCTGCAGGCCGAGTTGGAAACGGCTGCGGGCGCCTGTCCGGTCGGAGAGATGGGAGATCATGCGCCGTTCGCTGCGCAGGGAGATGCCGAGTTTTCGGGCCGCGGCCTCGTCGGTCAGTCCCTCTGCGAGAAAGCGCAGCAGGGCGCGTTCTCGCGGCGAGTACATGTCCGTGGCGTCGTCACCGGCGCCGTCCGTCGGGTCCGTGCCGTCGGCCGGGGTCGCCGTGTCCCACAGGTGCGTGAACAGGGCGCGCAGTCCGGCCAGGGCTCCGGGTTCGTCCAACAGGACGGCTCCGCCGTCGGGTTCGTCGGGGTCCAGGGGCAGGATTGCGCTCGCGCCGTCGACGAGGCGCAGGTGCAGCGGCAGCGCGGGCAGCGTGCGGATCTCGGCGCCGGCCCGGGTGAGGCGGCGTACGGCGTCGCGGCGCCGGGCCGGGCCCGTGGTGCTGTCCATGTGGAGGACGCGTACGCGCACGCCCCGGTCCAGCAGGTCGAGATGGAGGGGCACGTCGAGGTCCCAGGGGCCGTCGCCCGCCGTGGTGGAGGGGGCGAGCGCGAGGAGTTCACCGCGGGCCTGCGCGGTCAGGTCGGCCTGGAGGCGGCCGACGGCCTCGGCGCCGGTGAAGCGCTCCACGCCGGCGCCGGCGGTGCGGCCGAGCGCTGTGTAGCCGGCCAGCAGGTCAGCGACCGCGGCACGGCTCGCGTCGATCTCCAGCTGGGTGCGGGCCAGTTCGTCCTGGCGGCGTTCCAGGAGTGCGCCGAGTCCGGCCCGGGGCGGCACGAGCAGCGGGGCGCCGCAGGTGCCCTCGGGCGCGGCCGCCCTGCGCAGCAGCGCGAGGTCGGCGAGCGTGTCGAGGGCCGCGGTGACGGCGGACCGGTCCTGGTCCAGTTCCTGGGCCAGCCGGTCCACGCCCCAGGAGGGATGGTCCAGCATGAGCCGGTAGACGGCCTCCGTCCCGAAGTCCAGTCCGAGTACGCGCAGCATCAGCGTCCCCCCGCATCGTGTGGGTGCCGGGCACATGCGTGCCACGGCATGTTCGTGGCCCCGTCAGGACTGGGACGGGACCGGTGGCGTGCGGCACACTCGGGTGCGTGCACCTCGTCGAGTTCGCCTTCGCCAAGCCGCACGACGCGCCGGAGCTGCCCGGCGACGTCCTGCTCGCCGCCCTGTGGGCGGTGTGCGGCCCGGACGACGGCATGGAGCACATCCGGGTGCACGTGAGCCGCGCGGGTGCCCGGGGTGCCGCGTTCCTGCTGGCGCCGGACGGGCCGAGCGCCGTCCGTCAGTGCCGGGCGGTGTGCCGGCGGGCGCTGGCGGTGACCGGCGCCCTGAGCGCGTGGCGGCTGACCTGTCCCGGCGAGGCATGAGGCGGAACGGCCCAACGTGCCCGTACCGGCACGGCCATCTGCCGAAGTCCCGGTGTACCGCGAGGTGTTGCTTGCCACGTCTCCATTCTTGGACTAGCGGGCGGCGGGACGCTTCTCTCTGAGTGCGCAGATGGGAGCGCCGGCCGGGCCGGCCGGAGTCCGCATTCTGGGAGTTGGCCGGGCCGCCCACGGGTTCCGACGATGAGGGCCCCGTCGGTAACACGGCAGACAAAGGACGCGCATCGTGCCCCACATCGAGCTGACTCATGATCTTCCCGGCATCAGCGGGCTGTTCGCCCAGCGCCCGGACACCGCGGACGTGCTGTCGCAGCTCGCGGAGACCCTGCTGCGCAGTGGCCCCTCGCCGCTGAGCCGGGGGGAGCGCGAGCTGATCGCCGCCTACGTCTCCCACCTCAACTGCACGGAGTTCTGTGCCGGTTCGCACAGCGCGTTCGCGGCGGCGCAGCTCGACGGCGGCGCCGAGCTGGTCGCCGCTGTGCTCACCGACCCCGGCACGGCCCCGATCTCCCCGCTGCTGCGGGCGCTGCTCGCGGTGGCCGCCGAGGTGCAGGCGAAGGCGGCTCCCGTGTCCGACAAGGCGGTCGCCGCCGCCCGGGCCGAGGGCGCCACCGATACCCACATCCACGACACGGTCCTGATCGCGGCCGCGTTCGCGATGTTCAACCGGTACGTCAACGGCCTGGCCACCGAGGTTCCGTCTGACCCGGCGTTCTACGGCGTGGCGGCCGAGCTCATCGTCGAGCACGGCTATGGCGCCGCGCACTGACCTGGCGTCCGACCGGCGTCCGAGGAGGACGACATGACGTGGTCCGCAGCAGATGTTCCCGACCTGAGCGGCCGTACGGCCCTGGTCACCGGCGCCTCGGGTGGCATCGGCCGGGAGACGGCCCGGGTGCTCGCGGCCCACGGGGCGCATGTCGTCCTCGCCTGCCGCAGCGAGCAGCGGGCACGGGCCGTGGCCGAGTGGGCCGGGGGCAGCACCGAGGTGGTCGAACTCGACCTGGCGTCACTGGACTCGGTGCGCCGGGCCGCCGCGCGGGTGCGCGACCGGCACGCCCGTCTGGACCTGCTGGTCAACAACGCCGGGGTGATGTTCCCGTCGTACGGGCGTACGGCGGACGGCTTCGAGGTCCATCTCGGTGTCAATCACCTCGGTCACTTCGCGCTGACGGGGCTGCTGCTCGGTCTGATGTCGGGGGTGCCGGGCTCACGGGTCGTCACCGTCGGGAGCCTCGCGCACCGTGTGGGCCTCGGCGGTTTCGACGCGGACCGCGCCCGGTCCGGGTCCGGGCGCCGGTCGGTGACGGCGTACGGGCGCTCCAAGCTGGCGAATCTGCTGTTCGCCCGGGAGTTGCAGCGCCGTCTCACCGCGGCCGGTGCCGCCACCGTGTCGCTCGCCGCGCATCCGGGTCTGTCGCCGACCGGGCTGTGGCACGGCGACCCTCCCGCTGTGCTGCGGCCCGTGGTCGCGGCGGGGATGCGCTGGCTGGCCCAGCCGGCGCAGGCGGCGGCGCTGCCGTCGCTGCGGGCGGCGACGGACCCGCAGGTGCCGCGGGGCGCCTATCTGGGGCCTGCCCGGCGGTTCGGGAGCCGTGGGGCGCCGGTGCCCGCGCGGTCCAGCCGTGCGGCGCGCGATGCGGCGGCGCAGGCCCGGCTGTGGGAGCTGTCGGAGGAACTGACCGGGGTGCGGTACGAGTTCGCGTCGGCACCGGGGCCCGGGCCGGGAGAGCCGGCCGCGGGTGTGTGCCCGGTCATGGGATCGCGGGGCTGAGCGCCGTGGCCGGGGAGAGCATCGCGGCCGGTGTGGGTGCGGGTGTCACCGGTCGGGCCCGGTTCCGTCCGGTGGCTGCCTGGGCGTGGATGTGGCGGAACTTCGACGCGGTGCTGCCGGACGGCGATGACGCAGTTCCGACGACGGGTTCGGCGGACGCAGTTCCGGCGTCGGGCCGGCCGCTCCCACTGCGGCCGGCGACCGTGCTCGCGGTGGCCGACGGGGACGGGGACGAGGGGCTGCCGCTCCCCTGACGGAGCGCCGCGCGACGCTGCGGGCGGCATCGACTTCACGAAGTGGGTCCGGTTCTTTCTTCCCCCGTGCTCACTGCGGGCTCGGACCGTCACTGCGCGTGCGCGCGGGCCTAGCGTGGCGTTCGATCGCCCGCAGATTCCCCGCACATCCGCGCAGATCCCTCCGCTCCCTCCCGAAAGGCGACTTGTCATGGCTCAGACAGCACAGCGGCCTGCCGCGCCCCCCTCCCGGGCGCAGCGGGCCGCAAACACCGGTCCCGCATCGTCATCGTTCTTCTTCAATGGCCATGCGCCGCGCCGCCGCACGCTGGTCGCCGCGGTCGCGGCGGTCTTCGGTTTCGCCCTGACGGTGGTGTGGTCCGCACAGTTCGTGGACCGGACCATCGGCGACAACGTCGCGGACACCCTGCTCGGCCACGCGGCCAAGGGCACGCCGATCGCGGGTGTGCTCGCGGGTCTGGCGTTCGCGCTGGCCACCGGTGTCGCGGGCACGTTCACCGCGTGCAACGTGGCCGTCTTCAGCGCGCTGGCGCCGCTGGCCGGCGGCCCTTCCACCTCCCGGCGGGGCCGGATGGCCGCCGCGCTGCGTCCGCTGAGCCGGCTCGCGCTCGGTGCGGTCGTCGTGTCCGCCGCGTACGGGGCGGTGGTGTCCCTCGTCGGTACGGGCATGCCGCAGTTCGACGACAGCCAGGGCGGCGGCGGATTCTCCGGGCGTCTGGTGCAGGCGATGGTGGTCTACGGGCTGATCGGTCTGCTGATGACGTATCTGGGCCTGGCCGCGCTGGGTGTGGTGCGTGATCCGCTGGCGCGGCTGTCACGGCGCTTCCCGGGCGCGCCGATGCTGGTGATGGGCGGGCTGATCGGGGCGTTCCTGATCGGGCGTCCCTTCCCGCTGTTCCGCCAGCTGTTCCGCGACGCCGCCGAGAGTCACAACCCGCTGTACGGCGCGGTCGCGTTCGGCCTGCAGTCGATCGGCAACATCACTGTCATGTCGGTGCTGTTCCTCCTGGTGGCCGGTCTGTTCGGGGAGCGGCTGCACCGGTGGACGGCGCTGCGGCCGAGCCGCGCGTCGGCGCTGATGGCGGCGGGCTTCCTGGCGGCGGGCGTGTTCCTGGTCCTGTACTGGGACGTGCGGATCCTGGCCGTCCGCGATCTGATCTGGTACCCGATGGCGCCCTGGGCGAAGTGAGGTGACCGTGCGTCACCTGGTGGGGCCCGGCCGGAGCAGCCTCCGGCCGGGCCCCATGTCGTACGGGGAGGGGTTCAGCCGCCCGCGGCGGCCACGGCGGCGACCAGCTCGCCCGCCGTGTCGAGGATGCCGGGGGCGGTGAGCCGCGGGTCGTCCAGGACGGGGACGAGGCCGGCGAGGGTGCGGGCGAACCGGCCTTCGTTGTCGTGGACCATCGTGACGGCTCCCTCCCACAGCGCGGCCCGGATGCGGCGCGAGGTGAGCAGGCCGTCACCGGCGACGGAGGTCAGCAGCAGCCCGGCGACGCGGACTTCGAGCGGCGTCGGGCGCCAGGTGCCGGTGCGCAGGTCCGCCAGAAGGCCTTCGACGCTGCCGCGCGCGTGCGGTGGCGGCAAGCTCGGGAAGCTGGGCGGTGATCGTGGACACGGGTGGTTCCTCTCGCGGGTCGCGGCCGGCTAGTCGAGGCCGGCCACGGCGCGCAGGGCGGCGGCGCGGTCGATGCGTTCCCAGGTGAAGTCGGGGAGTTCGCGGCCGAAGTGGCCGTACGCGGCGGTCTGGGCGTAGATCGGGCGGAGCAGGTCGAGGTCGCGGATGATGGCGGCCGGGCGGAGGTCGAAGACCTCGCCGATGGCCTGTTCGATGAGGTGCAGGGGGATCTCCTCGGTGCCGAAGGTCTCCACGAACAGGCCGACGGGCTCGGCCTTGCCGATCGCGTAGGCGACCTGGACCTCGCAGCGCGAGGCCAGGCCCGCGGCGACCACGTTCTTGGCGACCCAGCGCATCGCGTACGCCGCCGAGCGGTCCACCTTGGACGGGTCCTTGCCGGAGAACGCGCCGCCGCCGTGGCGGGCCATACCGCCGTACGTGTCGATGATGATCTTGCGGCCGGTCAGACCCGCGTCGCCCATCGGGCCGCCGATCTCGAAGCGGCCGGTCGGGTTGACCAGCAGGCGGTAGCCCTCGGTGTCCAGCTTGATGCCCTCGTCCAGCAGCGCCTTGAGCTCCGGCTCCACGACGAACTCACGGATGTCGGGGGTGAGCAGCGACTCCAGGTCGATGTCGCTCGCGTGCTGCGAGGAGACGACCACCGTGTCGAGGCGGACGGCCTTGTCGCCGTCGTACTCGATGGTGACCTGCGTCTTGCCGTCCGGGCGCAGGTAGGGGACCGTGCCGTTCTTGCGGACGTCCGAGAGACGCTTGGACAGGCGGTGGGCGAGCTGGATCGGCAGGGGCATCAGTTCCGGTGTCTCGTCGGTCGCGTAACCGAACATCAGGCCCTGGTCGCCGGCGCCGCCGGTGTCCACGCCCTGCGCGATGTCCGGGGACTGCGCGCCGATGGACACCGACACACCGCAGGAGGCACCGTCGAAGCCCTTCAGGGAGGAGTCGTAGCCGATCTCCAGGATTTTCTCGCGGACCAGCTCGGCGATCGGCACGTAGGCGGTGGTCGTCACTTCGCCGGCCACGTGCACCTGGCCGGTGGTGATCAGGGTCTCCACGGCCACGCGGGCGGCCGGGTCCCGGCCGAGCAGCGCGTCGAGCAGGGTGTCGCTGATCTGGTCGGCGATCTTGTCGGGATGGCCCTCGGTGACCGACTCCGAGGTGAACAGCCGTTTCGTCATGAGCGCATCAGATCCGCGGCCGCGGCCGGACCGCAACCGGACCTGCCCGAGTCACGGCCGGCACCGCGGATGCGTGACGCTTGGGCATGTCAGGCAGCGGCCGGAACCTTCTCCTGCGTGGTGCGCGAGGCGCGTACGCCGACCACGGACCGGTACAGCAGGATCGCGGCGCAGCCGGCCGTCCCGTACAGCAGGCTCATGCCGAGGGCGGGGACGAACGCGCCGAGGGTGACGCACAGGGCGGCGACGAGGAGCCCGATCCGGGCGTTGAGCGCGTAGGCCGCCATGTACTTGGTGCGGGCCTCGGGGTCGATCAGGTCGGCCAGGAGCGCCTGGCGCACCGGGACGCTGGCGATCTCCCCGAAGGTGAGCAGGACGGCCGCCGCGATGAGCACCCAGCCGATGTCGCTGACGGCCCAGACCATGTAGCCGGCGGTGAAGACGGCGATCCCGCCGTACAGCCGGAGCCGCTCGGGGACCCGCGCGAGCAGGGTCTTGGCGAAGAGGACGAGGGCGACGACCAGGGCGGCGTTGACCGCCCGCAGGATGCCGAGGACGGCGACGCCGTCCACGTCCAGCCGCAGGCCGCCGACCGCGAGCAGGGTCTGCCGCGGGAACTGACGGGACAGGCGTACGGCGATGTAGTAGCCGATCTGCATCTCCACCGCGGCGATCAGCGCGGCCGCGGCCAGCTGGCGCAGGAAGACACGGTCGCGCGCCACGGTGAGGTAGCCGCGCAGCATGGCGCCGGGCCCGGCCGCCGCCCTGCCGGTCTGCGGGGCGGTCTCGCTGATCCAGCGCCACATCACCGACGTGGTCAGCAGGCACAGCGCGGCGGCGCCGGTCAGCAGCTGGAGGAAGTGGCCGTCGTAGAGGAACCCGCCTAGCAGGGCGCCCACGGTGAACGCCAGGTTGATCGACCAGTAGTTGATCGTGTAGACGAGCGGGCGGTTGTCGGGGGTGGAGACGTCGACCATCATCGCGTCGGCCGCCGGGGTGGCCAGTTGCGAGCAGCAGGTGTTGAGCAGGAACAGGCCGAACGTGACGGGCCCGGAGGTCCACCACGGGGAGTTGGCCAGGGCGAGCAGGCCGAAGGTGAGGGTGGCGCCGAGTTCGCCGGCCACCATCACGGGGCGCCGGCCGTGGACGTCGGCGAGGTGGCCGCCGAGGAAGTTGGCGGCGATGCCGGCCGCCGCCACGCAGACGGTGAGGACACCGGCGACGGCGGGGCCGTAGAGGGCCGCCAGATGGATGACGAGCAGCGGCATCAGCATGACCGACAGCAGCCGCTGGACGAAGCCGACCGCCATCCGCAGCCGGATGTTGGGGTGCAGGGAGCGCAGGGTCATCGCCGGCCTCGCCGGGAGCGGGATTCGTCGGCGAGGTGGCCGCCGTTGCCCCAGTGGTCGGGGTCGACGTCCCGCACGATGACGGTGACGGCGTCGTCCGGGCAGCCGGACACGCGCGTGACCACGTCGGTGATGCCCGCCACCAACTCCTTTCGCGCTTGCCGGTCGTTGCCCTGCCACCAGTTGACGGTGATCACTGGCATGTCAGCAGTCCTTTGCTCCGGAGGACGATTCAAGGGCGCGGCGGCTAGAGAATCCCCGGGGCGCCACGACGTTGACAAGCCAAGGCCGCACACGGAATACGACTTGAACAAGTCGGCCCTTTTCCGCGGGTTTTCCGTGCCCGAACGGGAGCGAGTTGGTGAAGTCGTATCGCCTTTTCGGCTTCCGTTGCCGCCGGATTGAGCCACGTGCTGTGATCGGACGCCGGGAAGGACTTGCGGTGCCGTGCCCGCGCTCCCCCGCCGGCACGGCCACGCGAGTCCCTGACATATTCGGAGGGAATGCTGGTGTCCCTGTTCGACATACGCCGGATCGGCGGCAGGATCGGCGCGGAGGTCACAGGCGTCGATCTGTCCACCGAGCTGTCGGATTCCGATTTCCGGCAGATCCACGAGGCATTCCTGGAGTACAAGGTCCTCTTCTTCCGGGACCAGGACATCACCGACGAGCACCAACTCGCCTTCGCCGGCCGCTTCGGCCCGCTGACCCAGTCGCACCCGATGATGCGCACCGTCGACGGCTCCCCGCAGGTGATTCCCGTCGACGGGGAGGACCAGCGGGCCGACCACTGGCACACCGACATCAGCTTCACCACCGCGCCGTCGCTGGGCACGACCCTGCGCAGTGTGGTGCTGCCCCCGTACGGCGGGGACACCCTGGTCGCGAACGCGGCCGCGGGCTACCGGGACCTGCCGGCCGAACTGCGCGCGGTGGCCGACCGGTTGTGGGCCGTGCACACCAACCACGCCGAGCAGCCGCGGCTGGGCACCGAGCGCGGCGACAAGGTGCGCGCGGCGTTCCTGGCCCGCCGGTTCGAGACCGCCCACCCGGTGGTGCGCGTCCACCCGGAGTCCGGTGAGCCGAGCCTGTTCCTCGGCGGTTTCGCCCAGTGGCTGCTGGGCGTGGAGCCGCGCGAGTCCCGGCCGATCATCGATGTGCTCCAGGGCTATGTGCGCCGGCCGGAGAACGTCGCCCGCTGGCGCTGGCGCCCCGGCGACGTGCTGATCTTCGACAACCGCAGCACACAGCACTTCGCGGTCAACGACTACGGGCGCCACCAGCGGGTGCTGCACCGGGTGTCGATCACCGGTGACGTGCCCGTCGGCCTCGACGGCAAGCAGAGCTACGCACTGAAGGAAGGGGAATGAGCATGGCGTCCGTCTCGCATCCGGACCCGGGGTTCGCGGCGCGGCTGCGCCGCCGGGAGCCCCTGGTGGGTTACTGGATCTCCCTGGACAGTCCGGTCGCGACCGAGCGGGTCGCCGGGCTCGGCTACGACTACATCGGCGTGGACGGCCAGCACGGTGTGCCGCACCAGCCCGGGTGGCAGGCCGCGATGCTGGCCGTGGACGCCCGCGGCCGCTCCGCCGGGGTGATCCGGGTGCCGTCGCCGGACCCGGTCGCCATCGGTGTCGCGCTCGACACCGGGGCGCGCGGTGTGATCGTCCCGATGGTGGAGAGCGCCGGGCAGGCGCGCGACGCCGTGCGGGCCTGCCGGCACCATCCGGCGGGTACGCGCAGTCTGGCCGGGCCGGTCCGCGCGGAACTGCGGCTGGGATCCGTACCGGCCGAGATCGACGACCGTGTCGCGTGCGTCGTGATGATCGAGACCGCGGCCGCGCTGGACGACCTGGAGGCCATCTGCGCCACGGACGGCCTCGACGCGGTGTACGTCGGGCCCGCCGATCTGTCGGCCGCGCTCGGCGCGCGCTGGTTCGGCGACCCGGCGGCCGCCGACGCGCTGGAGGCCGCGCTGGAGCGGATAACGCAGACCGCCCGCCAGCACGGCATCGCCTGCGGCATCCATGTGCCGGACGGCGAGAGCGCCGCGAAGCGGCTCGCCGAGGGCTTCACCTTCGCCACCGTCTCCAGTGACATCACCCACCTGCAGCAGGCGGCCACCGCGCACCTGCGCGCGGCGCGCGGCCTGAGCACGGTCTGAGCGCGGCGGACGGGGGGGGAACCATGACGACAGAGGTGAGACACACCGCCGCGGAGCCGGCCGGGTCCGCGGAGCAACTGGGCGGTTCCGCGGAGCAATTGGTCCGGCCCGTGGAGCAACTGGTCGGGTCCGTGGAGGAACTCGTCGGGGGAACACCGCTGTTGGAGGTCCCGCTGCCGGGACTGGCCGGCTCGGTGCGGCTGCTGGCGAAGCTGGAGATGGCCAACCCGTTCTCCAGCGTGAAGGACCGGCCCGCGCTGTTCATGGTGCGGGCCGCCGAGGAGGCGGGGCTGCTGCCCGCGAGCGGGGGCACCGTCATCGAGTGCTCCTCCGGCAGCACCGGCATCTCGCTGGCCGCGCTGTGCGCCCGCCGCGGCCACCGGTGCATCATCGTGATGCCCGACAACGCCACCGAGGAACGCCGTCTGATCCTGCGCCGGCTGGGCGCCGAGGTGCATCTCGTGCCGCACCGGGACGGTCTTCTGGCCGCCTGGGCGTACGCGGAGGAGCTGCAGCGCGCCGTGCCCGGCTCCTGGGTGCCGCACCAGGACCGCAATCCCGCCAACGTGCGGGCGCACTACGAGACGACGGGCCCGGAAATCTGGCAGGCCGTACGGGGCCGGATCGACGTGCTGGTGTGCGGGGTCGGCACCGGCGGAACGCTGACGGGCACCGCCCGCTATCTGAAGGAGCGCACCGCGCTGCACGTCGTGGCGGTCGAACCGGCCCGCAGCGCCGTGCTGTCCGGGGGCGAGGCCGGTCCGCACGGCATTCCCGGCATCGGCGCCGGCTACGTCTCACCGATCACCGACCTCGCCCTGGTGGACGAGGTGGTGGCCGTCACGGACGAGGCTGCCGCGGCCACCACGGACGAAGTGACCCGCGCGACCGGTCTGCCGGTCGGCATCTCGTCGGGCGCCGCCGCCTGGGCGAGTCGTGCCGTGGCGGCCCAGCCCCGCTGGGCGGGTGCCACGGTCGTCACCGTGTTCCCCGACAGCGGGGAGCGCTATCTGTCGACGGCCCGCTGATCCGCCGTCCTCACGGAAAGACAGGCAGAGATGTGCCGGATCTTCGGCTACTTCAACGCGGCGGCGACGCCGCACGCGATGCGGACCGTCGCCGCCCTGCAACGGCACGGCGGCCCGGACGCGACGGGCGTCGCGCAGGGGGCCGGCTGGGGCCTGGGCAACAACCGGCTCGCCGTCGTCGGCCTGGACGGCGGACAGCAGCCGTACGGGCGGGGCGGACCGGTGCAGGTGGTCTTCAACGGGGAGATCTACAACCACGAGGAGCTGCGCCGCCGCCTGGAGGCGCTCGGCCATGTGGTCCCCGACCGCTGTGACGGATCGGTGCTGCCCGCGCTGTACCTGGAGTACGGCGAGGAGTTCACCGAGCACCTCGACGGAATGTACGCGCTGGCGTTGCTGGACACGCGGGGCGCGGTGCCGCGGCTGCTGCTCGCCACCGACCACATCGGGATGAAGCCCCTGTACCACCGGTGGAACCCGGCGGACCGGTCCCTGTACTTCTCCTCGGAGCTGCCCGCGCTGCTCGGGTTCGGCGGCATCGGCGGGCGGGTGCGCGAGTCGGCGCTGGACGCCCTTCTGACGACCCGTACGCCGTTCGGCACGCGGACGATGTACGAGGACGTGGAGGTGCTGGAGCCCGGCACGACCTGGGTGTGCGAGCTGGGCGGCCTGCCGCGGGTACGGCGGCGCGCCGCGCACACGGCGAACGGCGCCGAGGGGCCGGCCGGTGACGGGTTCACCGCGGCACGGCAGGTGCGGCGCACCCTGCGCCACGAGGTGGGCCGGCTGCTCGCGGCGGACGTGCCGGTCGCCGTGGTCACCTCCGGCGGCCTGGACTCCTCCCTGGTGACGGCGCTCGCGGCCGAGTACGGGCCACAGCACACCTTCACCATCGCCTACCGGGGCACCTGGCCGTTCGACGAGCGGCACTTCGCGCGTGAGGTGGCCGACCGGGCCCATGCGGTCCACCACGAGGTGGAGATCGACCCGGCCTCCTTCCCCGAACTGCTGGAGGAGACCGTCTGGCACCTGGGCCAGCCCAACGCCGATCCGATCGCGCTGAGCACGTACGCGCTGTTCCGGGCGATCCGGGAGGCCGGCTTCACGGTGGCGCTCACCGGTGACGGCGCGGACGAGGTGTTCGGCGGGTACGAGCGGATGCGGCTGGCGGCCGAGCGCGCGGCGGCGGGCGCCGACTGGGCGCCCGGCTACCTGGACGCGCTGTCCGCCGTACCGGCCGCGCTGCGCGACCGCCTGTACACCGACGCCTACCGGGCCCATGTCGCCGCCGACCCGGCGCTGCCCGGGGCAGCCCGGGAGGACCTGCTGCACGGCCCCGGCACCGCCTTGGACCGCATCACCCGGTTCGAGCTGGAGCAGCGGCTGCCCGCCTATCATCTGCGCCGGGTCGACCACCTCAGCATGGCCTCCGCGGTGGAGGCACGGCTGCCGTTCTGCCAGCGGTCGGTCCTCTCCCTGGGCCGGCCGCTGCCCGACCACCGGCGTGTCCAGGGCAGCCAGGTCAAGCGCACCCTGTACGCGGCGGCGGCCGGGCTGCTGCCCGAGCGGGTGCTGTCCCGGCCCAAGCAGCCGTTCACCCTGCCGGTGACGGCGATGCTGCGGCCGGGCACCACGCTGTGGGAGTACGCGCGGGACCTGCTGGCGCCGGACCGGACCGCCGCGTCGGGACGGCTGGACGGCCGGGCGGTCGACGCCCTGTTCACCGCGCAGGGCGAACGTCCCGACGACACCACGGCGCTGGCGCTGTGGGCGCTGCTGGTGCACGAGGTGTGGGACGGGCAGTTCCGGCGTTCGCTCGACGGCTCGGGTACGGCCGCGGCGGCACCCGGGGGCACGAGACCGCTGGCGGTGGCGGCATGATCGGGCACCTCGCGTACGCGGCGGGCAGCCCCTGCCCCACCTTCGTGCTGGACGCCGGCCGGTTGCCGCGCGAGGACGAGACGTTGCTGGCCCATCTCGCGCAGGCGCGCCGCTATCTGGCGTCGGCGGGGGGCGCGCACGTACTGAAGATCGCTCTCATCGAGCCGTCCGCGCATCCGATGTTCGACCTGGACTACCGGTTCGTGCAGGCGCTGCCCGGCGCCCCGGACCGGTTCGACGTACGCGGTTCGTGCGGTCACTCGGTGCTGGCGTCGGTGCTGGCGGCCTCCCGCTCGGGAATGCTGCCGCGGCTGGTGCCGGGCGCCCGGATCCGGGTGCGGGTGCACAACAACGGCGACAGCGTGGTGTGCGAGGCCGAGCGGGTCGAACGGGACGGGGCGGGATTCACGGTCACCTTCGTCCAGCCCACCCCGGTGCCCTTCGCGGATCTGCTGCCGGCCGGGCGGCCGCGCACCGTGCTGGCGGACGACGGGGAACACGTCGAGGTCTCCCTCGTCGCCAGCTCCAACACCTATGCGTTCGTCGACGCCCGCACGCTCGGCATACCCGACCAGGCGGCGCTCTTCCTCGCCGGCGGGGAGCTGCTGGAGCGGCTGGAGTCGATCCGGGCCGCGGCGGCCGACCTGCTCGGCTGGCCGCGCGGCGGGGCCTTCCCCAAGATCGCGGCGGTGCTGCCCGGCGCGGACGGCGGCATCGCGGCCCGCGCCGTGACGGTGCCCGGCTGGCACCCGTCGATCGCCCTGACCGGTGCCGTCTGCCTGGGATCGGCGATGCGGATCCCAGGCACGCTGCCCTGGCGGATCGCCCGCGAACACGGCACGGACGACGGCCTGGTGGGCATCACCACGCCGGGCGGACGGACGGCGGTCACGGCGGTCACCTCGGCCGCCGGGACGGCCCGCGACGAGGGCGCCCTGCTGTGGGCGACCGTCGCGCACAAGCACGTCACCTTCCAGGGCTCGTTCGCCCTGACACCCCTGACTCACCTGCAGTTCGAGGAGGTCGCCCAATGTCTGGCGCTGTCCGGAGCGGTGTGAGACCGCTGCTGACGGCCGAGCTGCGCGCCCGGCTGTCGGAGTCCGCCGCACACAGCGGGCCGGCCGGTGTGCCCGACGGCGAGACGCTGGCGGCGCTGCGCGCCGACGGGCTGCTCGGCACGGCCGTCGCGGCCCGGCACGGCGGCGCGGGCGGGGACGCCGCCGCGGTCAACCACGTCGTGGAGGAGCTCGCCGCCGTCGACCCTTCGGTGGCCATCATCGCGTTCCAGCACTTCGCCGTGTCGGCCCGGATCGCCGAGTGGGGCACCGAGGAGCAGCAGCGGCGGATTCTGCCGCTGCTGGCCGACGGCACCTGGCTGGCCGCGTCGGCGTGGAGCGAGCCGGGTGCCGGGGCGGCCAAGCGGAACCTGGCCAGCCGCGGCGAGCGTCTGGCGGACGGCCGGTGGCGTCTGGACGGCGCGAAGACGTTCACGACCGGCGCCGGGGTCGCCGATGTGTACCTGGTCCTGGTGCAGACCGGCCGGCCGGGCGGTACCGCGCAGGGGTACGGGTCGGACGGGCAGACCTTCTTCCTGGTCGGGGCCGACGCCCCGGGGCTGGTCGCGGACCTCGGCCTGGACCTGGCCGGGATGCGCGGCTCGGCGACCGGGCTCCTCGCCCTCGACGGCTGCGAAGTGGCGGACGCCGACCGGCTGGGGCCGGCCGACGGGGCCGCGTCGGTCATCGCGGGTGTGCGCGAGTCGGGCGCCAGCCTGGGCGCGGTGTCCGTGGGCATCGCACGGGCCGCGTTCGACCTGGCCGTGCGTCACGCGCGGCAGCAGGGGCTGCTGGAACTGCCCACGGTGCGGCACCGGCTGGTGGATCTGGCGACCCGTCTGGAGGCGGCGCGGGCCGTCGTGGCCAGGGCCGGTGCCCGCAGCTCGGCGCAGCCGGGACTGACCACGCTGCACAGCAAGCTGCACGCGTCCGTGGCCGCCGAGGAGATCTGTCTCGACGTCGCCCGGATGCTGGGCTCGGCCGGATACCGCGAGGGCGCACCGATCGGCAGGCTGCTCGCCGACGCGCGCGGCATCGCCTTCATGGGCCCGACGAACGACCTGTGCCGTGATCTGGTGGCGGCGGCATGGACCGGCTGACCCCCGTGCCCGAACTCGTCGTCAGCGGCCGCCGGCTGGTGACGCCGTACGGCGTGCGGCCCGGGCACGTACTGATCAGCGGCGGCCGGATCACCGCCGTCACCGGCCCCGGCGCGGCACCCGCCGCGGCCGGACACCTCGACGCCGGTCAGCACTACGTGCTGCCCGGACTCATCGACTCCCATGTGCACTTCCGCACGCCCGGTCTGACGCACAAGGAGGACTGGGAACACGGCAGCCGGGCGGCGGTACGCGGCGGTGTGACCACGGTGCTGGACATGCCGAACACGGTGCCGCCCACGCTGGACCCGCAGTCGCTGTCCGACAAGGCCCGGCTGGTGCGGGGCCGTTCGCTGGTGGACTTCCGCTTCCACATCGGGGTCGACCCGGCGCGCCCGCGGCTGCTGGCGGACCTCGACCCGTCGGTGGCGACCAGCGCGAAGGTGTTCATGGCGGGCCACCACACGGCCCCGACGGTGGTCCGCGATCCGGCGGTACTGGAGCAGACGTTCGCCGCGGCGGCCGAGGCGGGTCTGCAACTGGTCCTGCACGCCGAGGACGACGGGCTGTTCGCGCTGCTCGACGCCTGGTGGGGGGAACCGTCCGGCTACCTCGACTACGAGCGGCGCAGGCCGCGCAGCGGCAGCATCGTCGCCGTCGCCAAGGTCGTCGAACTGGTGCGGCGGCACGGCACCCGGGCGCACATACTGCACCTGTCGAGCGCCGAGGAGGCCGACCTGGTGTGCGCGGCGCAGGCCGCCGGGCATCCGGTCACCTTCGAGGTCACCGGCCACCACCTGTCGTTCACCGACGAGGACACCCGGCGCCTGGGCGCGCGGACGCGACTGTCGCCGTCCATCCGCTCCCGGGCGGACCAGGACCGGCTGTGGCGGGCCCTGGCACAGGGTCAGCTCGCCACCCTGGGCAGCGACCACGCCCCGCACACCGCCCGGGAGAAGACCCGCTCGCCCGCCGCCTCGCCGCCGGGGCTGCCCGGTGTGCAGGAACTGGCCGTCGCCGTGTGGACGGGGATGCGCCGCAGATGGCCCGAGGAGGACCCGGACGTCGCCGTGACGCGCCTGGTACGGCATCTGTCGCAGAAGCCCGCCGAGTTGTTCCGGCTGCCCGGCAAGGGGCGGATCGCCCCGGGCGCCGACGCCGACCTGGTCTTCTTCGCGCCCGACACACCCTGGATGTTCTCGGCGCACGACGTGGAGAGCAAGTGCGGCTGGTCGGCGTACGAGGGCTGGACGTTCACCGGGCGCGTCGAACGCACCCTGCGGGCGGGCCGCACCGTCTGGGACGCCTCCTCGGGCACCTTCGGCGGGTACGACGGTCGTCTGCTGACGGCGGCCGGGGACGGACCGCAGCCGGCGGCGATCGCCGCCAGGAGGGGAATGACATGACCAGACAACGGTCGGTGGTGGTGGCGGGCGGCGGCATCGGAGGGCTCGCGGCGGCCGCCAGCATGGCCGCGCGGGGCCTGGACGTGACCGTCCTGGAACGGGCCGAGCGGATCGGCACCGGCGGCTCGGGACTCGTGCTCCACCCCAACGGGTTGCGGGCCGCCGACGCCCTGGGCGCGCGCATCGGCGCCCGGATCCGGGCCGCTGGGCGGGCCGGCCGGCCCGGTGAGGTGCGGGTCCTGATGGACGCGCGGGGCACGGTGCTCGCCGAAGAGCCCGTCGGTGACGCCGGTTCCGGCGGCACCGCGCAGATTCCGGTGCTGCGCTCCGCGCTGCACCGGGCCCTGCTCGACGAGGCGCTCACCGCGGGGGCGGCGGTCGTCCTGGCGACCGCCGTCACCGACTACACCGTGCGCACCGGCCAGGTCGCCGTGCAGCTGTCGGACGGCTCCGTCACCGCCTGCGACGCGCTCGTCGGCGCGGACGGCATCCACTCGGCGGTGCGGGCCCGGATGCTCGCCGACGGCCCGCCGCAGTACCGGGGTTACACCTCGGTGCGCGGCAGGACCACCGGCTCGGCGCTGGGGCAGCGCGGCCACGTCGTCAACGGACGCGGCATCCAGTTGTTCATCGCCCCGGTGGGCGACGACACCCTGTACTGGACCGCCAAGATCACCGCACCGGCCGGGGTGTGGCCCGCCCTGGGACCGGCCGGGGCCCGGCTGGCCCTGCTGGACGCCCTCGAAGGCTGGTACGCCCCCGTCGTCGACCTGGTGCGCACCGCCGACCCCGAGGACGTCGTCGTCACCGACATCCACGACCGCGACCCCGCCCCGCGCTGGGTGGACGAGCGGGTGGCGCTGCTGGGCGATGCCGCGCATCCGATGGTCCCGGCCCTCGGTCAGGGCGCCAACCTGGCGCTGGAGGACGCCGCCGTGCTCGCCGACGCGCTCGCCTCGCCCGCGCCGGTGGCCGACGCCCTGGCCGGCTACGCCCGTGAGCGCATGGAGCGGGCCGCGGCCGTCGTCCTCGCCTCCCGCCGTCAGGGCGCACTCGACCAGGGCGCGGACCGGGCGGGTGAGGAGAGGCGCAACGCGCACATCAGGTCCGCCGGCCGCAAGGACGCGGACCTCGCCGACGTCGTCGGCTGGCGGCCCCGGCCGCAGTGTCCGGAACCGGGCCGCGCACCGGCCGCGACGACCACCGTCCGTCCGAGGAAAGGGACCATCGTCATGGGGGCACCGCACATCGTCCTGATCAGCGGATCGCTGCGCCCGGGTTCGACCTGCGACCGGGTGGCGGAGTGGTGCGCCCGGCGGTGCGCCGAACACGGAGCGTCCGCCCGCGTCTTCACCGGCACGGAGATCGACTTCCCGGCGTACCGGCCGGGGTTGGCCGGCCGGCACGCGGCCGTCACCGGTTTTCTGGAGGAACTGCGCGCCGCCGACGGCGTGATCCTGGTGTCGCCGACGTACCACGCGACCGTGTCGGGGCTGCTGAAGAACGCCCTGGACTACGTCAACGACATCGACGGGCCGGTGCCGTACCTCCAGGGGCGGGCGATCGGTACGGTCGCGGTGGGCTCCGCCGCCCAGGGCGCGGTCTCGACGCTGACCACGCTGCGCACCATCGGGCACGCGCTGCGCGGCTGGCCGACGCCGGTGGGTGTGGCCGTGTCGCAGGCTCCGGAGCAGCCCGCCGCGGACGGCGGGGAGCCCGCGCCCGACGTGGAGCGGCTGACGCAGATGGTGTCCCAGGTGGTGTGGCTGGGCGGCCTACGGGCCGAGGACGCCCACCCGCCCGTGCTCGGCGCCGTCGCCTGACCGCACACCCCGTCCCGCCAACCCCATGGTCGCGTGCGACGGGCGCGCGGCGGAAGGAGACATCCATGTCCGTGTCCTCTGTCGGCCCCCACGCCTTTCGGGCCCGGCTCGGGCCCGTGTGGCGTGACGCCAACATCCGGTCCGGGCCCTCCCTGGACAGCCCGGTGCTCCGGGTGGTGCTGCCCGACCCGGCGGTCGCCCATGCGTGCGAGGGCTGGTCCGAGGGCGACGAGGTGGTGGAGGACCAGCACCCGGACGGTGTGATCACCAGCTCGGTCTGGTTCCGGCTGGCGGGCGGCGGCTGGTCCAGTGCCGTCAACTTCGAGCCCGTCACGGTGACCGGGCTGCTGGCGCACGCCGTCACCGTCGGTCCCGGTCAACGTCCGGGCCTGTCATAGCAGTTCAGAAGATGCGCCGTGGTCCGGCGCGCTGAAAGCATCCAGGGAGCCGGGGCCGTACGGTCTCCGTCTTCTTCTCCCGCGGGCTGCCGCCCGCCCGACAGAGAGGTGTGCGCAGATGGCCACCGCACTGAGCACCGAGATCCAGCAGCGCATCGTCGAGGAGACCGGCAGCGCCGCTCCGAGCACCGACGACGCCGCCGCGTTCGAGGCGTGGCTCGACGGCATCAAGGACTCGCACGAGGAGCTCTACGCCGGCGTCGCGGCCGAGATCGAGTCCGCTGTGATGACCAAGCTGCCGTCCTGACCCATTCAGCGCGCAGTGATCCTGCCGGCCGGTACCGCGACGTCGCGTCGCGGAACACCGGCCGGCGGGTCGCGCGGGGCGGCACGCCCCGCACAGGCATCACGGGGACGAGAGGAAGGACGCCGGCGGGTGCGCTGGACGACGCTGCTGTTCGACGAGGCCGGTCTGGACGAGCTGTCCCGGCTCGACTCCGAGGCCCTGCTGGGCGGCGCCGGGGACACCCTGGAGCGGCGGTTCGACCCCCGTGAGCTCTACCGGCGTTGGGAGCGCCAGCAGTGGCTCGCGTCCGACATCGACCTGGAGCGGGACCGCCGTCACTGGCACCGTCTGCTCGGTCCCGGCACCCGCGAGTCCCTGTCCTCGTTCGTCACCAGCTTCCTGGTCGGCGAGTACACGGGCCTTGACCTGATGAGCCCGATCCTCGCGGCCTGCCCGGACGAGGAGTATCTGCTGTTCCTGGGCACGCAGGCCGCCGACGAGGCCCGGCACACCGTGTTCGTCAGCCGCCTCGCCGAGGAACTGCTCGGCCTCACCGACTCCCTGCGCGGCCAGTTGATCGCCTCCTGGGCGACGCTCAGCCCCGCGAACCGCGCCGTGCACACCCTGGAGAACACGGTCCTGCGCGAGCTGTACGACGCGCCGCGCGACTACGAACGGTGGCTGCGGGCCGTCGCCTTCTTCCATCTCGTCACCGAGGGCGTCCTCGCCCTGCACGGCCAGCGCGGCCTGGTGCGCGGCCTGCAGCGCATCCCGCTGCTGCCCGGGATGAAGGCCGGGTTCACGGCGATGACCCGGGACGAGTCCCGGCACGTCAGCTTCGGGCTGCACGCGCTGCGCCGCGGGGCGCTGGAGGGTCATGCCCCGGCGATCCACGAGATGATCGAGACGGGGATGCCGCTGGCCGCCGTCGTCGGCATCTCCCCCGGCGGCACTGCCGGGCACGCGGCGGCGGCCGCCGCCTCGGCGCGTGACCTGCTCGCGACGATCGCGGTGCGGCTGCGCCAGTTGGATCTTCCCCAGGACTTCACCGAGCATGTGCTCGGCAGGTGCGGGGCGGCCCAGGACGCCGCCCTGCGCGCTCCGGTGACCGCCGCCGCGAACGGGTGAGGGACATGACCGACGACACGAAGACGTCCACCCCGAAGGGCGGCTTCGCCCGGGTGCTGCGCAGCCCCGGCGCGCTGCGCCTGGTCGGCTCGCTGTTCGTGCTGCAGACCGGGTCCGCCATGACGACGGTGGGCCTGCCGTTGCTGGTCATGCAGCGCTACGGCCTGGGCCTGGAGGTCGGCTTCACCCTCGCCGCCCGGTTCCTGCCCAACATCCTGCTCGGGGCGCTCGCCGGCCAGGTCGTCGACCGGCACGATCCGCGCCGGGTGGCGACGCTCGCCGCGCTCGGCAGCGGCCTGGCCGCCGTCCTGTTCCCGCTCACCACGGCGATGTGGCAGATCCAGCTGCTGGCCCTGGCCATCGGCATCGGCTACATGTTCGGCTTCCCCGCGACCATGGCGCTGCGCCCGCAGGTGATCCCCGAGGGCAGCGAACTGGAGGGCAACGGGCTGATCGTGACGGCGGAGCGGGTGCCCAAGCTGCTCGGGCCGGCCGTCGCCGGACCGATCGCGGCCGTCGCGGGCATCAACTGGCTGTTCACCGCGGAGGCCGTGACCGCGCTGGTGGCGGCCGCGCTGCTGACTCGCCTGCCGCGGACGGCAGGCGCCGGCGGATCGCCGGGCGCGGCCGGGACCGCACAGGATGCGGCCGGCGCGCGGAAGGCTCCCTCCTCCGTCGGCGGCCGGCTCGCCGGCTGGGCCCGGGCGGTGGCGGGCGGCGCGCGCGACCTGGTGCGCATGGTGCGCGGTGACGGGCGGCTGTCCTCGCTGACGATCACGGCGTTCACGTACATGGTGGCTCTGGGCCTGGGCCGTACCTTCCTCGCCGCGTACTCGCTGCACGGCTTCGGGCACGTACCCGGGATGCTCGGCTATCTGCTGGCGGCCATGGGGCTGGGCGGCGCGCTCGGCGGGATGGCGGCGGCAGCCTTCCGCTCCTGGAACCAGGGCTGGGTCTACATCCTCGGCAACGTGCTGGAAGGCGCGTGCTGGGTGGCGCTGATCGCGACCGGTGACTGGTACGTGGCGCTCGGCCTGCTGTTCCTCGCGGGTGTCTTCGAGTCCATCGCCTCCGTCGTCTACTTCGCCGAGGTGCAAAAGCGCCTGCCGGCCGGTCTGCAGGGCCGCTACTACGCCACTTTGGTGCCGCTCTCCGACGTGTTCCTCGTCGCGGGCACCGTCGCGGGCGGCGTCCTCGTCGACCGGGCGGGCATCTCCACCGGCGCGGTCCTGGTGTGCCTCGCGATGGCCCTGCCGGTCGTGGTGCTGGTGACCCGGCTGGTGCCGGAACGGCCGGCGCCGGCAGTGGAGGAGGCGGCCGCGGATACGGAGCGGTCCGCGCCGGTGGCCGAGAGCGCGGCGGCATGACCGAGGACGCCACGGGCTCCTTCCCCTATCTGAGTGCCTCGCTGGACTCCGTCGAGGGCCTCGCGCACTCCCGGATCTCCTGCTGGGTGCACTGCCTGCGCGACAGCCTGTACGCCGCCGGGTTCCGGGACACCGCCCGGGCGCTGGCCCAGCCGCTCAACTTCGCCGTGGAGCGCACCGCCGACGGTGAACTCCTCACCCTGTACGGCGGCCTGGACACCGACTACCACGCGCCCCGCTTCCAGCGCGGCGTCCTTGCCCGCTGGGAGACCAGCCCGGACAGCGCGGAGCGCGCGTTCGACGTCGTCGAGCGGGAGCTGGCCCGCGGGCACGCCGTGCCGGTCTCCCCGGACCTGCGGGGCATGCGCCACTCCGAGTTCTACCGCGTGCCGTTCTCCGGCTATCCGCACACCTTCCTGGTGCACCGTCTGGACGGGGACACGGCCTGGGCCGCCGACCGCAACACCCGCCGGGGCAGCGGCTTCGCGGACAACCGCGGCACCGTGCCCGCCGAGGAGCTGCGCCGGGGCCTGGCCGGGCGGCCGGTGCTGGTGTGGGACACCGGTGGCCCCGCCGAGGACTGGGCGGAGGAACGCCACGCCCTGCTGGTCCGCTCCGTACGGAACCTGACGGAGCCGAAGTCGCCGCACGAGGGGCTCGCCGGGCTGCGCACGCTGCCGGACGTGCTGGCCGGCCTGGAGGAGCACCCCGGCCGCTCCTCCGTGCTGCGCATGCGCGTGTCGGGGCCGCTGCAGCGGCAGGTCGCCGGAGACCGCCAACTGCTCGCCGTGGCCCTGCTCCGGGACGTCCCGGAGCAGGCCGGTGGCGGCCGCCGGGCGGCGGTCGAGGCGGCCAGGCTGCTGCGCGCCTCGTCCGCCGCCTTCGTCGACCTGGCCCGGCTGGTGTTCCTGCTCAGCCGCTCCTGGTCGGCCGAGGCGCTCGAACTGTGCCGGCGGCGCGTGGCGCGCATCCACGACCTCGACGCGCAGGCCGTGGAGCGGCTGGCCGTCCTCGTGTGAGCCGGGGCGTCAGCCGAGGGCGGCGGCGTTGGAGAAGCCGCCCATGTAGTAGTCGACGCTGTCCTGTTCACTGCAGACCGCGACGACGCCGGCCCGCAGCAGCCGCTCGCACAGCGCCATGTCCTCCGTCGTTTCGAGGATGCGCTGCCAGACGGTGAAGTCGGTGGGGAACGGAATGCGTTCGTGTGTCTCGCGGCGCAGCAGCAGCTCGTTGGTGTCGACCCGGTTCAGCATCCCCTCGTCCGTCATCCGCATCACGTCGCGGACGACCGGCGAGCCCGGGACGAAGACGCCATGGCGGGCCAGCGACCGGTAGGAGGCGGCCCGTTGACGCGGGATCGGGTGCCAGGGATCCTCGCCGTCCGGCACGAACTCGGCGCCGTCCTCGGTGAGCAGACGGCGCCAGCTGTGGGCGACCTGGGCCTGCGGGTTGCGCTCCAGCAGGTCCACCAGGGAACGCAGATGGCCGGGGGCGTAGGCGTTGTCGTCGTCGAGGTGGGCGACGTAGGGGGTGCGGGCGAGGCCGACGCCGAGGTTGCGCAGGTAGGACAGCCGGGCCGGCAGGTAGTCACGGGGCATGTCCGGGTGGTCGCCGGGCACGACGTTGACGAACCGGGCGTGCGGGAACTCCTCTTGCAGGGCAAGGCAGTTGGCCTCGTCACCGAGATGGGGGCAGTCGTCGCCGACGACCACCTGGGCGGCCCTCAGCCCTTCCTGCGCGGCGACCGAGGCCAGCGCCCGCCTCAGTGAACGGGGCCGCCCCTTGGTCGGGGTGACGACGGTGACGGTCATGCGGTCTCCTCGTACGGGTTCGTGGGTCAGCCGCCGGTGGTGGACAGCACCAGGGACGCGTTGTTGCCGCCGAAGCCGAAGCTGTTGACCAGGGCGTGCTCGGCCGTGGCGGCGCGGCGCGGGCGGTTCGGGGCGAGCACGCCGTCGGGCAGGGGTGCCGGACGGCGCAGCCCCGGGGTGCCGGGAATGTGCGCCTCGCGCAGGAAGCCGGCCGCGGCCACGAGGCCGGGGAAGGCGGAGGCGTGCAGCAGGTGGCCGACCGCGCCCTTGTGCGAACTCATCGGCAGCGGGCCGTGGTCGAGGGCGCGGGCGAGTCCGGCGACGGCCTCGGCCTCGGCGGCGTCTCCCTGCACGGTGCCGGTGGCGTGCGCGTGGATGTAGTCGACGCGGCGGGTGCCGGCGTCGTCGAGTGCGGCCCGCATGCAGTCGAGGACCGCGGCGGGTGCGGAGGCGACGGGCTCGGAGGTGTCGACCATGCAGGCGGCACCGGTGAGCCAGGCCTCCGGCCGGTGCCCGCGGGCACGGGCGGACGCGGCCGTCTCCAGGACGAACGCGCCGCCGCCCTCGCCGACGGTGATGCCGTCACGGTCGGTGTCGAAGGGCCGGGCGCCGTGCGGGCTGAGCGTCCTGACGACGTCCATGCTGGCGTACTCGTACCGGTTGAGCGCGCTGGCCCCGGCGACCAGGGCGGTGCTGCCGAGACCGGACAGCAGCCAGTCGCGGGCGAAGGCGGCGGCGTACGCGGCGGAGGCGCACGCGTGCGAGAGGTGGACGACGTGCGTGCGGCGGGCGTCGGCGCGGCAGGCGGCGAGCAGGGCCTCGGGGCGCGGGCCCGCGAAGTCGCCGTCCCGCTCGGCAGGGGCGGCACCGAGCGCGGGCGCCTGGGAGACGACGACGAGCAGCGAGCCGTCCGGCAGGCCGGTGAGCCCGGCCGCGGCGAGGGCCTGGCGGGCGGCGGTCGTGGCGAGGGCCTCCTTGCGCCGCCCGGCCGGGGCGGGGCAGTCGCCCGGAGATACGGCGGCCACCACTCGGCTGCGGAAGTCGCCCTGCGGGCAGCCGAGTTCGCCGAAGGCCCGCTGCCCGCGCAGCAGCCCGCGCCAGAACACGCCGGGGGTGGGGCCGAGCGGGCTGATCAGGCCGAGGCCGGCCAGGGCCACGGCGGTCATGCGGCACCCTTCGTGTCGTCCGTGTCGTCGGTACGGTTCCGGGGTGGTGGCGTGGTCATGCGGCCGCCGCCGTCGGCTCCGAGGCCCAGGCGCGCAGGCGCGTCCGGTCGTGCTTGCCGCTGCCGGTGCGGGGCAGTGCGGTCAGCACGCGGACGGTGCGGGGGCGGGCGTACGGGGGCAGGCGGCGCCGGCATGCCTCGGCGACCCGGCCGGCCACGGCCGCGTGGTCGGTGTCGGGGCTCTCCACGAAAGCCCATACGGCGTCGCCGCGGTCGCCGCGCCGTACTCCGACGACGGCGGCGTCCACGACGCCGGCCGCGGCGCGCACCGCGTCCTCGACGACGGTGGGGGCCACGGTCTCGCCGTGCACCACGAGGATCTCCTTGATCCGTCCGCCGACCGTGAGCCGGCCGTCGGCCGTGACCGTGCCGGTGTCTCCGGTGCGCAGCCAGCCGTCGGCGGTGAACGCGCCGCGGTCGAGGCCGCCGGTGACGGGGTCGAGGTAGCCCAGCATCAGGCCGGGGCTCGCGATCTCGATCTCGCGCCGGGGTCCCGCGATCCTGGCCCGGACTCCGTCGAGGAGGCGCCCCACGGTGCCGGGCCGCACGTCGCCCGGGGCGTTGAGGGCGACGTTGGGCCCGGCCTCGCTGAGTCCGTAGCCGTCGTGCAGCGGCGCCCCTGTGACCGCCAGGAAGTCGTCGTACAGCGCGGGGGTCATGACGTCGCCCCCGCAGCCGCGGATCCGCAGCGCGGCGAGCAGCCGGGCGGACTCGCCGTCGCGGGCGGCCTCGTTGGCGAGCATCCGGTACATGGTGGGGACGCCGTCCAGGGAGGTGATGCCCTCGGTGGCGAGCCGGGTCAGTGTGCCGCGCAGATGGAATCCCGACTCGGCGTACAGATGGGCGCCGGTGGTGCGCCACACCCGCAGCACGCTGTGCCCGTAGGCGTGCCGCAGCGGCAGCGGGAGCAGCAGCCGGTCCTGTGCCGTGATCCCCATCCGGTCGGCGGCGGCGCGGCCCTGGTGGGCGAGGGCGCCGGCCGGGACGGCGACCGCCTTGGGGTCGCCGGAGCTGCCGGAGGTCCAGAAGACG
This sequence comes from Streptomyces sp. NPDC050625, assembly GCF_040654755.1. Taxonomy (NCBI): domain Bacteria; kingdom Bacillati; phylum Actinomycetota; class Actinomycetes; order Kitasatosporales; family Streptomycetaceae; genus Streptomyces; species Streptomyces sp. NPDC050625. Next base: position 23,920 of record NZ_JBFAIQ010000024.1, on the reverse strand, counting down.
GCGGCGGTCTCCTCGGGCAGGGTCAGCGGGCGGGTGCGCGCTTCGACGACGGGTTCGCCCGAGGCGGTGGCGTACACGGAGGCGGCCGCGGCGATCCGGCGGGCGGGGGCCGCCCCGTCGAGCAGCAGGGGCGCGCCGGCGGCCTCGGCGGCGAGCGCGGTGACGACGGCGGTGAGCGGGTGGTCCGAGGCGAGTGCGGCGGCCCGGCCGGGTCCGGCTCCCGCCGCGGTGAGGCTGCGCGCGGTGCGGGCGACGAGCCGGGCCAGGTGTCCGGGCGGGACGTGCCGCCCGTCGACGGTCAGGCGCGGCGCTCCGGCCGCGCCGGGGCGCGCGGTCACGCGGCGGCTCCCGTGGGCGGGCCGGCGTCAAACACCCGGCGGACGCCCACGGGGACGTCGTCGTCGCGGACCGGGACGGTGATGACGGTCGTCCGGCCCTCGGCGTGGGCCTTGGCCGCGTCGTCGAGGGCGGCGGTGAGTTCACCCGCGGTGGTGCAGCGCGCGGTGAGACCGCCGAGGGCGCGGACGGCGGCGTCGGTGTGCGCGGGCGCGGTGAAGCGGGTGAGGGTGTCGGGTGCCCCTTCCTCGGCGCGTACGAAGCGGGGCCAGCCGTAGCCGCGGTTGTCGAGCACCAGGACGGTCAGGCCCAGGTTCAGTTCGGCGGCCGTCGGCAGGGCGGCCAGCCCCATCTCGAAGGCGCCGTCGCCGCAGACGAGGACCGTGCGCCGGGAGCGGTCGGCGAGGGCGGCGCCGACGGCCGCCGGCAGGCCGAAGCCGACCATCGTCTGCTCGCCGGGGGTGACGACCCGGGCGCCGTCGCCGACGGACACCACGGGGTGGTGGTAGCCCCACATGTCGTGCAGGCCGTTCTCCTGCACGAGGGTCGCCGCGCGGGTCACCGACTCCTGGAGCAGCCGCAGCGCCGTGGCGACGGTCAGCTCGGGGCCGTCCGCGGCGGTGCGCCGGTGGCGGGCGCGCATCTGGGCGCGTACCGCGGCGACCTCGGCCCCGCGGGCGGCGCCGGCGGCACTCACCGCGGGCGCCTGGGCCACGACGGCGTCGGCGAGCTGGCCGGCCACCAGGGCGGCGTCGCCGAGCAGGGCCACCTCGGGTTCCGACGCGGTGTGGAAGACGGCCGGGTCGACGTCGACGTGCACCAGCGTCTTGTCCTTGAGGCCGTCCCAGCCCATACGGGCGGTCTCCTCCAGGCGGGAGCCGATCGCGAGGACGACGTCGGCCTCGGCGAGCAGCCGGTCGGCGGGGGGTGTGGTGTACAGGCCCACCAGGCCGCAGGCCAGCGGGTGTTCCTCGTCGACGAGGCCGCGTCCGGCGGCGGTGGTGAACAGCGGCGCGGCCAGCAGCTCCGCCAGCCGGCGTACGGCGGGGCCCGCGCCGGCGGGTTTGCAGCCGCCGCCCGCGACGACGACGGGCAGGCGGGCCTCGGTGAGCAGCCGGGCGGCGCGGCGTACCTCCTCGGCGTCGGCGGCGAAGCGCAGTCGGCGCACGGGCTGGGCGGGCCGCCGTTCGGGGGCGGGAGCGCGCAGCACCTCGTCGGCGATCTCCACCAGGACCACGCCGGGGCCGCCGTTGACGGCGAGGTGGACGGCGCGGCGCAGCGCCCAGGTCAGCTGTCGCGGGTCCTCGACGAGGAAGTCCCATTTCGTCAGCGGCCAGGCCATGGCCGCCTGGTCGGTGTGCTGGAAGCCGCCGCGGCCGATGCCGAGGGCGGGTACGCGGGTGGTCACGACGACGACGGGGGCGCCCAGCGAGGAGGCCTCCAGCAGGCCGGTGAGGGCGTTGGCGAAGCTCGGTCCGGAGTTGACGGCGAGGACGGCGGGCCGGCCGGAGACGGCCGCGTGGCCGATGGCGGCGCAGGCGCCGGCCCGCTGGTCGCGCACGCCCAGGACGCGCAGCCCGGGTGTGGTGCGCGCGGCGTCCATCAGGCCGGGTTCGTCGGAGGGCAGCCCGACGACGATGTCGCAGCCGGCGTCCGCGAGGGTGCCGGCGACGACGTGCCAGGGGTGGTGGTCGGGGGGCGCGCTCACTGCTGCTCCTCGGCGGGGTCGTGGGGACGCGGACGCAGGTGGGCGCGCAGGACGGCGCTGCGGCGGCGGGTTTCGGGATCGAGTCCGGCGGCGGCGTCCGGGGGTGCGGGGGTGCCTGCGGGCAACGCCGGTACGGCGTCGGACCGCGGGGGTTGCGCGGTGGCGCGGCGGACGCGGGTGGCCACGGCCCAGAAGGCGCCCGTGTCGGGGCGCCGCAGGACCTCGCAGAGGTAGACGACGGGGGCGCGGCCCGTGGCGGCCAGGGCGCGGGCGAAGCGGAGGGCGGCGGTGCCGTCGCCGGTGGGCTCGGCGATGACGTAGCCGGGTCCGCGCCAGCCGGTGAGTTCGGTGAACCGGCGCAGCAGGCCGGCCGGTTCGAGGCCGACGGAGTCGGCGGGGCGCGGCCTGCGGGCGGGGTCGTCGCAGTGGGCGGCGAAGGTGCCGGCGGCGTGGACGCAGTAGTCGCCGGCGGAGAGGACGACCGGCACCGCGGCGGGTGCGCCGGCGTCGTACAGGGCCGCAAGGGCCTCACCGACCGCGTCCACGGCCTCCGGATCGGCGGCCAGCCGCCGGGCACCGGTGACGGGCGGCGCGGGCGGATCACCGACGGCCCGCCCGCGGACGACCGGGGGGTCCACGACGACAGGCTCCCGGGCGACCGAAGGAGCCGGTACGACCTGGGTGACCAGCGGCTCCACGACAACATGCTCCCGGGCGACCGTTGGGGCCGGGGCCGCCCTCACGGCCGGGCCCCTGTGGCGGCCTCGGCGGACAGCAGCAGCGGGCGCCCGGTGGCCGTGCCGTGGCGGTGCACGCTGCCTGCCAGGGGGCCGTAGCCGCCGAAGGGACGGTTGCCGTCCTCGACGTCGAAGGTGATGCGCTCCTCGCAGACCACGCTGGTCGCGATGCGGGTGCCGCCCGTGAGGCCGGGCTCGCCGAAGACGGAGACGTACATGCCGCGCGCCCGCTCCTCGGCGGAGTGCAGCCAGCGGGTGATCTGCCGGGGGTCGTCGTACGCCATGGTGAGCACGACCGGGGAGAAGAACTCGGGCGGGTGGAAGGCGTCCTGCCAGGGCAGGTGGAGCAGGGTCGGCTCGACGACGTGGCGGGCGAGGTCCACCCGGCCGCCGTGGACGGTGAACTCGCGGTACGCGGACAGGAACGCCGCCGCCTCCTGCACGGCGTCGGGATAGACCAGCGGCGCCACCCGGGTGGCGGGGTCGGCGCGCTCGCCGACGCGGATCGAGGCGAGCGCCCCGGCGAGCCGGGGTACGACCTCGCGGACGAGCGAGCGGTGGACGAAGACGATGTCGGTGCACAGGCAGTCCTGGCCCGAGTTGTACAGCCGGGCGGCGAGCACGGTGCGGCAGACCGCGTCGGGGTCCGCTTCGGGTCCGACGACCAGCGGGTTGGGCCCGGAGCCGAAGGTGAGCAGCAGTGCGTCGCCGGGCAGTTCGGCGGCGACAGCACGGCCGTTGTCCGGCTGCCCGGTGAAGACGACGGCGTCGGAGCGGGCGCAGTCGGCGAGGAATCGCCGTTGCGAGACCGGCTCCATGACGATCCGTCCGCCGTCCGGGCCGCGCAGGTGCGGGCCGAGGATCTCGTGGACGGCCATGGCCGCGGGCGCGACCCGTGCCGAGGGCCGGATGCGGACCTCGTCGGTGTACAGCGAGGGGATGACGCCGAACAGGACGTAGGAGTAGAGCAGGTTGTTCGACGGCAGGAAGGTCGCGAGCCGGCCGAGCCGTCGCGGCGCATTGCGCAGCACTTCCCACGGTGCCCCGGACAGAGCGCGCAGCGAGCGGAAGAGTTCGTCGCTCGCGGCCTGGGCGGTGGCCACGCGCGTGAGGACGTCGTGCAATTCGTCCCGGTGTCGCAGGAGTGTGTCGACAAATCCGGGAACGACCGTGTCCGCCACGGCCGCGGTCGACGACGTGTCGCGACCCGCCTCGATGACGCTGCTGTGCATGCGCATACCCCCTTGCACTCGCCCGTGACCTTCGGGCTCGATCAGGAAGCGTCTCCCGCCCGGACGCGGTCGCGCATCTCGGTTCGTGCTCTCTTTCAAAGGCGGCGAACCCACTGAGCATTCTCGGAGAACGAACGCGGCTGAGCGGCCACTAGCATTCACAACTGCAGCGGTGCACAGCTCATGGTGCCGAATTCCGTCGTTTACATATAGACCTCGAAAACATTCTGTGAAGAGGAAGGAGAAACGCTGTGTCCGCCCATGAATTGCGTTTCAGCTCTTTCCTCTCCACGGTTGTTGTTGATTCAGGAATTCTGCTCGCCCATGGACCGCGCCAGCAGCGGATCGTGCTGGACGCGGCGTGGGAGCGGTGCGTGCGCGCCCTGTCGGGCGTGGCCTTCGGGCCGGAGGCGTTCGCGGAGCTGGCGCCGGACCGTGCGGCCGCCCCGGGCGTCCTCCGGGCGCTTGTGGAGCGGCACCTGATCGTGCCGGAGGGCTGCGACGAGGAGGCCGTGCTGCGGGCGTCGTTCGCGGACCGGCCCGAGAGCTCCGGCCATGACCCGGCAGTGGACCCTGCCGGGTCATGGCCGGCCACCCGTTACGGACTGCCCCAGCACCTGTCCGACACCGCCGCGGCCGCCTCGGGCGCCGGGGAGGCGGTGCGGGTGCTGCTGATCGGCGGCTGTGTCACACAGTTCACCGAGGAGCCGCTGCACGCCCTGGGCCGCGAACTCGGCCTCGACGTGCGTACCGAACACCTGTGGCCGGGGCCCTCCGCGGGTCTCGCGCGTGCGGTGCGGCGGTCGCGCCCCGATGTCACGGTCTACCAGCCCGGTGTCCAGCCGTTCCTGACGGGCCTGTTCGACGGCGCGCACACCTGCGACGACGAGGAGCGGGCGCACCGGCTGGCGCTGATGAAGAACGCGCTGACCCTGGCCGTCGGGGCCCTGGCGCAGGCGCTGGAGGGCTCCCTGGGCCTGGTCCACAACATCGCCCCGCCGGCGCTGTCCCCGTTCGGCCGGTACGACTTCGCCGAGGAGTACGGTCTGCGGCGGCTGGTCGCCGAGCTGAACCAGCACATCGACCGGTGCGTGCGCAGCCACCCGAACCTGATGGTGGTCGACGAGGAACGGCTGGTCGCCCGGTACGGCGCCGCCGCGCTCTTCGACGACCTCGTGTTCCCCTTCGGCCACCACGGCGGCTCGGTAGATCCCGGCGACGAGCGCCCGCACCAGCTGCCCGCGCTCGGCCGCGCCCTGGCCGGCGAGTACCTGGCCTGTCTGCGCGCCCACCGCGGCACCGGCCGGATCAAACTGGTCGTGACCGATCTGGACGGCACGCTGTGGCCGGGCATCGCCGCCGACGACGGCTTCGACTGGGTCGACGGCGACGCGACCAGCCGCTGGCTGCACCTCGGCCTGCACCAGGCCCTGTCCGTGCTCAAGAGCCGCGGGGTGCTCCTCGCCACCTGCAGCAAGGGTGACGCGCACGCCACCCTGGGCGTGTGGGAGGAGGCGGGCGGGCGGCCGCTGCTCGGTCCCGACGACTTCGTCCTGCACCGCATCAACTGGCGGCCCAAGCCGGAGAACATCGCCGACATCTGCGCACGGCTGGGATTCACCCCCGACCAGGTCCTGTTCCTGGACGACAACCCCGTCGAGCGGGCCGAGGCGGCCGCCGCGCTGCCCGGCCTGCACATCGCCGAGGGGCCCGTGCACGGCTTCCGCGAGCTGCTGCTGTCCAGCCCCGCTCTGGAGGCGGGCCGGCGCACCGCGGAGGCGGCGCGGCGCACCGACACCACCCGGGCGATGCTGCGCCGCGAGGAACTGCGGGCCGACCTGGACCGGGACGCGTTCCTGCGTTCCCTGGACGTCCGGGTGCGGGTGGCGAGGGCCGGCCGGGAGCAACTGGCGCGGGCGGCCGAACTGTTCAACCGGACCAACCAGTTCACGACGACGGCCTGGCGCACCGACCCGGAGGAACTGCGGCGTGTCCTCGCCGAACCGGACACGCGGCTGCACGTCGCGTACGTCTCCGACCGGTTCGGTGACTACGGGCTGACCGGCGCCTGCCTGGTGCGGGGCGGGACCGTGACGGCGTTCGCGCTGAGCTGCCGGGTCATCGGCCTCGACGTCGCCGTGCCGTTCCTGGTCGCCGCCCTTGAGGACGGCGTCGGCGGGCGGCGCGCGCTGCTGGCCGGGCTCGTCGGCAGGATCGTCGCCACGGACCGCAACACCCCTGCGCGGGAGCTGTTCCTGAACGCCGGGTTCGAGGTGCGGGGCGACGACGGCCTGCACGTGCTGGCCGATCCCGGCCGGCTGCCGGAGCTGTCGGCCCTGCCGGTGGCCGTGCTGTCCGCGGCCCCGGCCACTGCCCGCACGGGCGGGCCGTGAGCGGCGCCGGCAGGGCACCGCGGCAGCAGACCGAGACAGTCATCAGGAGGGGGAGAACCGTGCGAGCAGTGGTCACCGGGGGCGCGGGTTTCGTCGGATCGCACCTGTGCGAGCGGCTACTGTCGCGCGGCGACGAGGTCGTCTGCGTGGACGACCTGTCCACCGGCCGCGCCGGGAACATCGCGCACCTGCTCGACCACCCCGGTTTCCGCTTCGTGCACCAGGACGTGACCGCGGGCCTGGATGTCTCCGGCCGGGTCGACGCCGTGTACCACCTTGCCTCCCCCGCCTCGCCCCGCGACTATCTGCGGCTGCCGGTGGAGACGCTGCTGGTGGGCTCGTACGGCACCCGCAACGCCCTGGAGCTGGCCCGCCGCGACGGCGCCGCGTTCCTGCTGACGTCCACCTCCGAGGTGTACGGCGATCCCCAGGTGCACCCGCAGCCCGAGAGCTACTGGGGCAACGTCAACCCGGTCGGCCCGCGCTCCGTCTACGACGAGGCCAAGCGCTTCGGCGAGGCACTGACCATGGCCTACCGGCGCACCCGCGGTGTGCGCACCACCATCGTGCGGATCTTCAACACCTACGGTCCGCGGATGCGCGCCGACGACGGCCGGGCCGTGCCCGCCTTCGTCACGCAGTCGCTGGCCGGCCTGCCGCTGACGGTCACCGGCGACGGAAGCCAGACCCGCTCCCTGTGCTACGTGGACGACCTGGTGACGGGGCTCGTCAGGGCCCTGGAGGCGGGCGTTCCCGGTCCGGTCAACCTCGGCAACCCCGAGGAGGTGACCATGCGCCGGCTCGCGCTGACGATCCGCGGGATCTGCGGGTCGTCGAGTCCGGTGACCTTCGTCGCCCGACCGCAGGACGACCCGCGGCTGCGCCGGCCGGACATCTCGGCCGCCCGCCGGGAGCTGGGCTGGACGCCCCGGACTCCCCTCGCCGACGGCCTCGCACGCACCGTCGCCTGGTTCCGGAACAACTCCGCGTCCGGCGCCCTTTCCCTGCCCGACCTCGTCCACTCCCGGCCCACGCCGGCGCCGCCGACCCGGCGCCGGCGACCCGAACGCTCCGGCCCGGCCGCCGGATGCGACTCTCCCAGGAAGGGGGACACGACCCATGACCCAGCAGGACCGCTTCACCGTCAGACCGCCGAGCGAGGTATCGCTTGACAGCCTGGTCGACCTGGTGCGCTCCTACGAGGAGCACGCCACGGGAGTGGCCACCTACACCCGGGAGGACATCCTCCTGGAGACCGGCCATCCCGGTTACGAGGACAACAGCTGGTGCCTGACCGGCCCCCACGGCCAGGTGTTCGCCTGGGCGGCGCTGACCGCGCAAGGCGGCACCCTGGACGCCGCGCTGACCGTGCGGCCGGGCCGGCACGCCGAGAGCGCGGCCCGCACCCTGCTGGCCCGGCTCCTGGACCGGGCCGACGAACTCGCCGCCCGGCAGGGCATCCGGTATGCCCTCACCGTCAGCGGCGTGCTGAGCGGTGACGAGGTGGTTCCCTCGGTCCTGCGGGAGGCCGGGTTCAGCCCCGGTGCCACCGCCGGCCAGTACACGATCGATCTGACGGTGCCGCCGCTGCCGCCCGTGCTCCCCGACGGGGGAACCATCCGGCGGGCCGGCCCGGACGATCTCGGCGCCCTGCACACCATCCATCTGACCAGCCGCGGCAAGGGCCCCAAGACCGAGGATCCGGTTCTCTTCGACGCCCGCCTGCGGCGGTTGCGGGAGGCGGGTGGTGCGGTACTGCTGATGGAGGTCACCGGCCGTGCGACCGGCTATGTCCTGACCCAGGCCGCCGACGGCAAGGAGGGACGCGTCCTGGAACTCGCGGTCGCCCCCGCCTTCCGCGGACTGGGCATCGGCTACGCCCTGCTCACCGCGGGGCTCGCCGAACTGCGCGCCCTGGGTGCGGCCCGCGCCCGGGTCCTGCTGGACACGGGCGACCTGCACGACCCCGAGGCGCTCGGTCGTGTCCTCACCGTGCAGGCGGCACGTACCGTCACCCGCTTCCACCGCATCGGCGACTGACCCGGCCTCGGCCGCACCCGGGTTCCGGGCCACGTGCCACGCCTGACCGTGCAGGAACGTGCAGGACCGTGCCTGACAGGGACGGCGCTCCCGACCGAGTCCGTCCCGACGTCTGACAGAACGATACCGATCCGCCCCCGCCCCCGAAGCACTCGCCGGACGCTCGGTGCTTCTTCGTGAAGTCGCCGCCATATCCGGCTCGTTGACGCCCCGCCCCGCCCGCCCACCGGCCTGCCCGTATCCGAACGGAGCCCCTGATGAACCGCACCGCCGCATCCCGGCGCCTGCTGATGGTGATGCCCTACAGCCAGTTCGTCCGCAAGGCCGCCGAGGCGGGCTTCGAGGTCTGGGCGATCTGGGACCCCTCCCTGCGCGAGCAGCAGTACCTCGACGAAGTCGCCGCGCACGCACAGGAGTTGCTGCTGACCGACTTCGGTGACGAGGCCGGCCTGCGCGCCCTGATCGCCGAGACGGTCCGCGCCCACGACATCGGCACCGTGCTGCACCTGGGCGCGGAGGAGTCGATGCCACCGGCCCTCGCGGAGGCCGAGGCGCTCGGTGTCTCCCCCAACCCGGCCGCCGCGGTCGGCGCCCTCAACGACAAGGCCGCGATGCGGGCGCTGCTCGCCGCGCACGGTCTGTCGCCGGTGCGCGCGCAGACGGCGGGGACCGCCGAGGAGGTCGCCGCCGCCGTGGCCGGGCTGCCGCTGCCCGTCGTGGTCAAGCCGGCCCGCGCGTCCGGCAGTCGCGGCATCGCGCTGATCCGTGACGCCGACGACCTCCAGGAGTGGACCGCCCGCGTCACCGAGGCCGCTCTCGCCGGCCCCTACCTGGTCGAGGAGTACCTCGAAGGCCCCGAGTACAGCGTGGAGACCCTTTCCGCCGACGGCGAGCACCATGTCATCGGCATCACCGCGAAGCAGACCACGGGCGCGCCCTTCTTCATCGAGACCGCGCACGTCCACCCGGCCCCGCTGGACCCCGGCGAACGGGCCGCCCTGCACGCGGTCGTGATCGGACTGCTCGACCTGGCCGACTATCGCTTCGGGCCCGCGCACACCGAGGTCGTGCTGACCGCGCACGGCCCGCGCATCGTGGAGTCGCAGACCCGGCTGGGCGGCGACCGCATACCGCTGCTCATCGAGACCGCGTCCGACTACGACATCGAGGCCGCGATCTTCCGCACGCTGGCCGGGGCTCCCGTCGAGCCGCCGTCCCCGCGGCACACCGCCTCCGTCGGCTTCTTCTTCCTGCCCGCCGGACGGCTGGAGTCCGTCGCGGGGATCGACGCCATCCGTGCGCTGCCCTTCGTCCAGGCGCTGCACTTCCCGTTCCAGCCGGGCGACGAACTGCCGCCCACCACCAACTCGTTCACCCGCCACGGCTACGTCGTCGTCGACGCCGAGTCGCCCGCCGAGGCCCGGGCCCGTATCGCCCGGGTCCGCGGGCTGCTGCGCGCCGACGTCCGCGAGGCCGCCCTGGCCACCCCGAAGGGAGCCCTTCGATGAGCACCCGCAAGACCGTGCTGCTGATCGGCGGCGTCGACGCCCACGTGGACCGTTTCACGGCGCTCGGCGTCAAGGTCGTCCTGATCCAGCACCCCGACAAGGTCACCGAGCACCAGATGCGCGCCGTCGACGAGCTGCTCGTCGTCGACTACACCGACTGGGACACCGTACGGCCGTACGCCGAGGCGGCGCATGCCGTCCACGGTGTGGACGCCGTGGTCTCGCTCACCGAGCCCGGACTGAACCCGGCGAGCCGGCTCGGCGACCGGTTCGGGCTGACCGACGGCCACCGGCACGAGGTGAGCCGCCGGATGCGCGACAAGTGGCTGATGCGCCGCCATCTCGCCGAGCGGGGCCTGCCGGTGCCGCACGCCGCCCGGGTGTCCGACCGGGCCTCGCTCGACGCCTTCGGCGAGCGGGCCGGCTACCCCTTCATCGTCAAACCGGTCTCCACGACCGCGGGGTTCGGCCTGCTCCGGGCCGAGAGCCCGCAGGACCTGGATCGGGTGTGGGCACGCGTGAGGGAGCTGGACGGCGGCCGCACGGACCGCGGTTCGACCATGTTCACCGTCGACGGCTTCCTGATGGAGTCCTACATCGACGGTCCCGAGTTCAGCGTCGAGGCGCTCAGCTTCGCCGGCCGGCACGTCGTCGTCGCCGTCACCGAGAAGCTGACCGCCGAGGAGCACTTCGCGGAGCTGGGGCACGCGGTGCCCGCCCGGCTGGCAGACACCGACCGGCAGCGGCTGACCGGCGCGGTCGAGGAGTTCCTGACCGCCATGGGTGTCACCGACGGCCCCAGCCACACCGAGATCCGGCTGTCCTCGCGCGGCCCCGTGGTCATCGAGTCCCACAACCGGCTCGGCGGCGACCACATCGTCGAACTGGTCGAGGCGGCCTACGGCATCGACATGATCGCCTACGGCGCCGCCTGGCCCCTCGGGCTCACCGAGCCGCTCGCCGCGCCGCCGGAGCCGAAGGCCGCGGCCGTCATGCGGGCCGTGGTGCGCGAGCCGGGCACCGTCACCGCGGTGAGCGGCGTGGAGCGGGTCCGGGCCCGGCCGGACGTGCTGGCCGCGCAGGTCTCCGTGCGCCCGGGCGACACCGTACGGCCGCTGGGCGACAACTGGGACCGGCTCGGCAGCGTCGTCGTCACCGCCGCCGACACCGACGGTGCGGTGCAGCTGTGCGAGCGCCTGGTGCGCGAGGAGATCCGTATCCACGTCGAGCCCGCGGCGGCACCCGTGCCGGCCCGGGCCGCCTGAGCGGCGGGTTCGCCGGAAGGAGTCGGCCGCATGCCCGAGGAACTCTCGCTGCTGCGCACGCTGGGCGAGGATCTCGCCGTCGTCGTCGCCCGCGACCCGTCCCTGTCCAGCCGCCTGGCGGCCGTCGGCCACACCGGGCTGTCCGCCGTGTGGGCGCACCGGGTGGCGCACCGGTTGTACCGGCGGCGGCTGCGGACGGCCGCGAGCCTCATCGCGCGGACCGCCCGCCGCCGCACCGGTGTCGAGATCCATCCCGGTGCGGTGCTGGGCCGCCGTGTCTTCATCGACCACGGCGCGTCCGTGGTGATCGGGCAGACCGCCGTCGTCGGCGACGACGTGACCATCTATCAGCAGGTGACGCTGGGCGCGGTGGGGTGGTGGACCGACAACCTCCGTCCGCCGGGCGCCCGTCGGCACCCGGTCGTCGGCGACGGGGTGGTGCTGGGCGCGAACGCGACCGTGCTGGGTCCCGTGACCATCGGCGACCGGGCCCTGATCGGCGCGATGGCCACCGTCACCGAGGATCTGCCGCCCGGGGCGCGGGTGTACGCCCCGCGCTCCGTGGTCCGTCCCGGCCCCGGGCTGCGACCGGTGCCGGACACCGCGCCCGGCGCCCACGAGGTGAGCGGCCCACAGCCCGACGCCGTGCGCCTGCTCGCCTCGGCGGGCTCCTGGTGACCGTACGCCCCGTTCGCCCCGTACGCCCTTCCCGAAGCAGGAGTTGGCCATGACCACCGCCCTACCCCCGGCGACCGCCGTCCGGCGCGTCGCCGCCGACCTCGAAGAACTCATCGGACGCACCCCCCTGGTCCGCCTCACCGTCCCCGGCGCCGCCCCCGGCACCGAGGTCCTCGCCAAGCTGGAGTCCGCCAACCCCTTCGCCAGCAGCAAGGACCGCGCGGCGCTCGCCATGCTCAGCGGCGCCGAGCTGCGCGGCGACCTCGGGCCCGGCGGCACCGTGGTGGAGTCCACCTCAGGCAACACCGGCATCGCCCTGGCCGCGCTGTGCGCCCGGCGCGGCTACCGCTGCGTGGTCGTGCTGCCCGACAGCGCCACGCCCGAGCGGATCGGGCTGCTGACGGCGCTCGGCGCACAGATCGTGCAGACGCCCAGCGCCGAGGGGTTCGCCGGCGCCATCGCCAAGGCCGAGGAGATCCAGGCCGCCACCCCCGGATCCTGGTACGTGCGCCAGCACGAGAACCCCGACAACGTCCGGGCCCACTACGAGAGCACCGGACCGGAGATCTGGGCGGACACCGGCGGCCGGGTGGACGTCCTGGTCGCGGGCGTCGGCACCGGCGGCACCCTCACCGGCGCCGGCCGCTTCCTGAGGGAACACAATCCCGCGCTGGAGATCGTCGCCGTGGAGCCGGAGGGCTCGCCCGTCCTCTCCCTCGGCCACGGCGGCACCCATCGCATCCCCGGTCTGAACGGCGGCTTCGTCTCCCCCACCACGGACGTCTCGCTCATCGACCGGGTGCTCACCTGCTCCGACGAGGCGGCCCTCAGCACCGCCCGCGCGCTCACCCGGGAGCAGGCCGTCTTCGCCGGGCTCTCCTCCGGTGCCGCCGTGCACGCGGCGACGGTGCTGGCCCGGGACCCCGCCTACGCCGGCCGGACGATCGTCACCGTGCTGCCCGACACCGGGGAGCGGTACGTCAGCATCTGGAACGAAGGGACCTCCGCATGACCACGCTCGTCCTGCACCGCGGTTCGCTGCGCGCCAATCCCTACGAGCGGTGGCTCGCCGACCACGGCGAGAAGCTCGTCCTGCTGGGCTCGGCCGAGCAACTGGCCCTGTTCGGTGAGGAGTTGCCCGTCAGGGCGCCGTACCTGCACGCCGAGGTGCTGGCGGACTACGACACCGGAGCGCACGTCCTGGCGCGCGCGGCCGAACTCGTCGAGGAGTTCGGCGTCACCGACGTCGTCGCCTGCCAGGAGTTCGACATCGAGCGGGCGGCGATCCTGCGCGAGCGCTACGGCCTGCCCGGCCAGCGGCCCGACTCCGCGCGGGTGTACCGCGACAAGTGGGAGATGAAACAGGCCGCGACGCGCGCCGGGATACCCGTCGCCGACCATGTGCTGCTGCGTTCGGCCGGGGACCTCGACGCCTTCGCCGACCGGCACGGCTTCCCCGTCGTGCTCAAGCCCCGCAAGGGCGTGCTGTCCATCGGTGTGTCCGTGCTGCGCACCCGGGAGGAACTGCGGGCCCGGCTCGGGGAGGTGGAGCTGTTCGACGCGGACGGCACCCCGCAGTGGCTGGCCGAGGCGTTCGTCGAGGGCTCCATGTGCCACATCGACGGCACGGTCCTGGACGGGCGGATCGCCACGCTGTGGCCCTCGCAGTACCAGTACGCCCTGGCCGACTTCCGGGACCGCAAGGGCCGTGTGGACATCGCCCTGGACGTCGCCGACCCGCTGGCCCGCCGGCTGGTCGCGTTCGGCGAGCGGGTGCTGGAGGCGTTCGGCGGGCCGGAGCACTTCGCCTTCCACATCGAGGTGTTCCACACCACCGACGGCGAACTGGTGCTGTGCGAGGCGGCCTCCCGGGCGGGCGGTGCCGGGGTGCGGGACGTGCAGCGGGTGCTGTTCGGCTTCGACCCGATGGAGTACCCGGTCCGCCGCCAGCTCGGCCTGCCCGTGGCGGCCGGCGAGCGCCGGGACCCCGAACGCCTCGCCGGTCAGCTGCTGTTCACGAAGCGGCCCGGTGTGCTGCGGTCGCTGCCGGACCCGGCGACCCTGCCGCTGGGTGTCGTGAAGTACACGACGTACGCCGAGGTCGGACAGACCGTCCAGGACGCCGCGCACTCCGGGGACTTCCTCGCGGCGTTCATCGTCACCGGCGCGGACCGGGCCGAGGCGGAGGCCCGGATCCGGGTCGCGGAGGAGTGGTTCCGGGCCGGTCTCGACATCGGCTGAGGCCGTGGTCAGTTCGCTCCGTGCCGGCGCAGGACGGTGACCAGCCGACCGGCGAGGACCACGGCGAGCGCGGCGATCGCGACCTCGGCGACCATCGCCGGTGTGTACCGCAGCGGCAGTGCGGCCGACGACGGGTAGAGGACGATGCCGACGACGGCGATGCCGAGCGCCGCGGCGAGCTGCTGCGTGGTCGCCAGGACACCGGCCCCGGCTCCCGCGTCCTTCGGCGGCACCCTGCTCATCACGGCCCCGGTCAGCAGCGGCACGATCATGCCGTTGCCGAGCCCGTACACGGCCATGCCGGTGAGCAGTACGGCCATGGAGGCGCCGTCGGACGTGAGGCCGGCGGCGGCCGGTGCGGCGGCGAGACCGAGGGCGATCAGAGCGGCCGCGAGGACGAGGACGCGCTCGCCGAACCGCGCCCGCAGCGGGACGGCGAACCGTGAGCCGACGGCGATGGCGACGGCGGCGGGGGTGAACGTCAGCCCGGCCTCGGCGGAGCTGAGCCCGGCCTCGTCCTGGAGGTACAGGGCGAGGACGACGGCGAAGGGCACGCTCGCCATGTAGAGCAGGAAGTTGAGCAGGACCCCGTGCACGAAGACGGGTACGGAGAACAGGTCCACCGGCAGCAGCGCCGGCTGTCCCCGGCGCACCCTGGCGCGCTGGTTGCGTACGAACACGGCCGCCAGGACGCAGCCCGATGCGCACAGCGCCAGCCCGGTGGGCAGGAACGGCCACTGCCGGACGGCGGCGAGCGGCAGCAGGACCAGGGCCACCGACACCGCGCTGAGCACCGCGCCGGTCACGTCGGCGCCCTTCCCGGCCAGGGCGGGCCGGTCGGCGTCCAGGGTGGCGGGCAGCAGCAGGAACACCGCCAGGCAGAGCGGCACGGCCACCAGGAACACCGGGCGCCAGCCGAGACCGAACACGTCCCAGGCGGGCAGGGCGCCGCCGAGGATCTGGCCGAGCACCATGCCGAGGCTCATCGACACCGCGAACCAGGACAGCGCCCTGGGCTGCTCGGCGGGCGGGAACTGGGTCCGGATCAGGGCCAGTACCTGCGGCTGCAGGACCGCGGCGGCCGCGCCCTGGGCGAGCCGGGCCGCGATGAGCGAGCCGGGCGAGTAGGCGAGCGCACAGGCCAGCGTGGTCAGCGCGAACACCGCGATGCCGGCCCGGTACATGCGCCGCCGTCCGAACAGGTCGCCGAGCCGTCCGCCGGTGATCAGCCCGAGTCCGTAGACCAGCCCGTATCCGCCCACCACGGCCTGGAACTCGAACGGCGTCAGCCGGAACGACTGGTTGATGGACGGCGCCGCGAGATTGACGCAGAACTGGTCGAACAGCGACAGGAAGGGTCCGACCAGCAGGAGTACCAGCGCCAGGCGACGGCGCGGGTTGGGCGGTGGCGGGGCGGGGCTGTGCCCGCCGCCCCCGTGCTCGTGCCTCTCGAACCGTGCCGCGGGCTGCCGGTCGACGAGTTCCGTCATGTGTGCCTGTCCCCTCCACGCGTGTCCTGCGGGACATCCCACGAGCAGCGCACGGCGGTCGGCAAGCGGACATGGCCAAGTCGCCGCCGGCCGCCGAGGGCCGCGCAGGCTTGCGCAACTCGCCGTGGACACGGTCAGGACGGCCCGCACATTCTGCCGACGCAAGCAGACGCAGAAAGGCTGTGCGATGAAAAGCGGTCGTTCGGCGATGCACCTGACCTTCGAGGGCGAAGCCGGCCATGACGAGGCCCGCTCCCTCGTGCTGCGGTTCCTGAGCGGTGACGTCCACGTCGACCCGTATCCCGTGCTGAACCGCATCCGCGAGGCGGGACCGGTGTGGCTCGGTGACGACGTGGTCGTCCTGTCCTCCTACGCGCACTGCGCCGCCGCCCTGCGCGCGGCCGACCGTGCGCCGGCCTCCGTCGGCGGCTGCCCGGTCGCGGTGGCCGGGCCGCACGGTGTGCTGGAACGCGTCCTGGGCGCGGACGCGACGGCGGACCTGGCGCCCCTCGTGCGCTCCCTCGTCGACGACCGCCTGGACTCGGTGGCGGCCCGTGGCCGTCTCGAGGTGGTCAGCGACCTGGCGCACCCGGTGCCCATGGCCGTCCTGTCCCGGCTGCTGGGCCTTCCGGCCGGTGACGCCCAGTGGCTGCACCGGCGGCTCACCGCACTCGGCGCGGCTCACGACCTGCCGCTGACCGGCGCCCAGAACCCCGCGCGCCTGGCCGAGCGCCGCTTCGCCGAGGCCGAGCTGGAGACCTACCTCGCCGAAGCGGTCCGCGAGCGGCGCGGCCGGGCCGGCGGTGACGACCTGCTGTCCCGGCTGGTCCGGGCCGACGGACACGGGGAACGGCTCACCGATGCCGAGGCCACGTCGGCCGCCCGGTTGCTGCTCGCCTCCGGGTACGAGACCACCGCCGCCCTCGTCTCGTGCGGCGTGCTGGCGCTGCTGCGCGCCCCGCACGAGATCGACGCGCTGCGCCGCGCCCCCCGGCGCGCGCACCGCCTGGTGGAGGAGACCCTCCGTGTCGACCCGCCGGTGCAGGTCCTGCAGCGCCTGGCCGGCACCGACCTCGACCTGTGCGGGACGCGCGTCCCGCGCGGCACCGTGATGGTGCTGCTGCTCGCGGCGGCCCATCGCGACCCTGCGCTCACCCCGGCCCCCGACGTCTTCGCCCCGGAAGGCGGCGCGCCGCACCTGGCGTTCGGCGCGGACCCGTACCACTGCCCCGGGGCGCCGCTGGCCCGGTTGATCGCGCGGACCGTGCTCGTGCGCTTCGTCCAGCGCGTCGCCGGTGCGCGGTTCGCCCTCGGCAGCACGTCCTACCGGCCCTCCGTCGCACTGCGCGGGCTGCGGGCGCTGTGGGTGGACGCGGACGGCTTCGCCGCCCGGGACCTGCCCTGGCAGCCTGCCGACGGCCGGGCGCCGGACCTTCGACCACCCGCCCATGCCGCGCGCGACGCGGCGGGAAGGACATCGTGACAGTCACGCACCCGGACACGACCCGTACGGCCGCCCTGGACTGCCTCTTCGTCAGGCCCGGCGACGACCAACGGGCCCGCACCGCCGGCCGGCACGTGCTCGGCAGGGTGACCTACGGCCATGGCGGCAGGCCCCCGCAGCTGCACGACGGCGCCCCTCTGGCCCGGTTGGCCATGGCCGCCGCGGGCGACGAACGGATCACCGAGGTGTGGACCACCGACCAGCCGGTGCGCCACGGCCGGGACGGCGACCTGGTGTATGCCGAGGACGGCGAGCACTTCCTGTGCGCGGTACGCGTCGAGGAGCGGGACGTCTACCGCGACACGGTGCGCGCGGTGTACGAGGCGGCGTTCACGCTCATGTGGCGGCTCGGCTACCCGGAACTGCTGCGCATGTGGAACCTCGTGGGAGCCATCACCGGCCCCAACGGCGAGGGCATGGAGAACTACCGGGACTTCTGCGTGGGCCGCGCCCAGGCGTTCGAGTCCTGGTCGGGGCGGATCGCGGGTATGCCGGCGGCCACCGGCATCGGCTCCCTGCGCCCCGGCATCGACATGTACTTCCTGGCCTGCCGCGACGGCCGGACCCGGCACCTGGAGAATCCGCGCCAGACCCCGGCGCACCGGTATCCGGACCGGTACGGGCCGAAGTCGCCCAGCTTCGCCCGCGCCACCCTCCTGGAACCGGCCGACGGCAGCCGGCCGGTGCTCTATGTGTCGGGTACGGCCAGCATCATCGGCGACGACACCGTCCATCCCGGCGACGTCGAGCGGCAGTGCGCCGTCACCCTCGCCAACATCGAGGCGCTCATCGCGCCCGAGAACCTCGGCCGGCACGAACTGGCGGGCGGTTTCCGCCTGACCGATCTGGACTGCGTGAAGGTCTACGTCCGCGACGCCGGCCACCTGCCCGCGGTCCGCGCCCACTGCGCGAAGGCGCTGGGGGCGGGCCGGGACGTCGCCTTCTTCAACGTCGACGTGTGCCGCCCCGACCTGCTGGTGGAGATCGAAGGGATATGCCGATGACCAACTTCGCGCAGCGGCTGGCGGACACCGCCCTGTCCCGGGGCTGGCTGGAACGGCCCGCGTACCACGTCGGCGACAGCGTGTACCGCTTCGAGGACGTGTACGCGGGCGCGGCACGGGCCGCCGCCGCGTTCGTCTCCCGTGGACTGGGGCGTGGCGACCGGATCCTGATCGCCCTGCCGGACGGCATCGAGTTCGTGTGGGCGTTCCTCGGTGCGCTGCGCATCGGGGCCGTGGCCGTGCCGGTCAACTCCATGTTCCACCCTGAGGAGATGCGGCGCGCGGCACTCGTCGCCGAGCCCGCGGCCGTCGTGGCGGACGCCGAGTTCGCGGACCGGTTCACGGCGCCGCTGCTCACGCCGGACGCCCTGTACGGCGACGCCGTGGCGCCGCCGCCGTACGCCCCGGTCTCGCGGGACACCCCGGCGTTCGCGGCGTTCACCTCCGGCACGACCGGCGGTCCCAAGCTGTGCTTCCACACCCATGGCGATCCGGAGGTCCTGGTGCGGGCGGCCGGTGGTGCCGTGGGGGTGAGCGCCGCCGACGTGAGCTATTCGGTGCCCCGTATGAACTTCGCCTACGGGCTGGGCAATTCGCTGTTCTTTCCGCTGCTGACCGGTGGCGTCACCGTGCTCACTCCCCGGCGGCTCGCACCGGGCGACGCGCTGGCCGTTCTGGAGAAGCACGGCGTGAGCGTGTTCTACAGCCAGCCGTCCTTCTTCGCGCACATGCTGGGCCACCCCGACGCCCCGCGGGCGCTGGGCGGTCTGCGGGTGGCGGTGGTGGCCGGGGAGGTGCTGCCCGAGTCCCTGGAGCAGCAGCTGCGCGAGGTGCTCGGGCCGCGGCTGCTGAACGTGTACGGCACGACCGAGATCGGGCACGCCGTCCTGGCCAACGGGCCCGAGGCAGTACGTGAGTTCACCCTCGGCAGGGTCCTGGCTCCTTACCGGCTGCGGATAGTCGACGAGGCCGGCCGGCCGGTCCCGGCGGGTGTCGAGGGCCGGGTGGAGGTGTCGGGGCCGACCATCGGGCTCCCGGTCCCGCGCGGTGGGGACACCCCGGTCCGGCTCGGCACGGACACCTGGTTCACCACCAATGACGCCGCCACGATGGACGCCGACGGGTTCGTCCGGGTCTACGGACGGCTCGACGACGTGGAGATCGTCGCCGGCATCAACGTCCACCCGGCGGAGATCGAGGACCGGCTGATGGCGCACCCGGCCGTCGAGGAGGCCGCGGTGTGCGCGGTGCGGCGCGGCACCGGCGTCTCGGTGCTGCGCGCCTACGCCGTCCTGCGCGACACAGTGGACGGCACCGCCGCCCAGACGCTGCGCGCGGAACTCCTCGATGCCTGCCGCGCCTCGCTGACCTGGTACAAGGTGCCGGAGGACATCACCTTCACGGCCCGGCTCCCGCGCAATCCGACCGGGAAGCTGCTGCGCCGCACCATCCGCGCGCTGGCCGCCGAGGACGCCCTGAGCTGATCCCGGACGCGGCCGCGCTCCCCTGTTCGTCCCACCCTTTCCATCACCCCGCCTATGCCTGGAGTGAAAGCGTTGACCTCAGTCGAGACTTCCGCCGCCGTCGCCTTCGACGGCCAGACTCTCACCATCGACGCCGTCCGGCGCATCGCCGAGGAAGGGGCACGGGCAGCCGTCGCCCCCGAGGCGGTCGACAGGACCCTGCGCAGCCGGGCGATGCTCGAAGACCTGGCCGGGCAGAACGTCCCCATCTACGGCGTCACCACCGGGTACGGCGAGATGATCTACATGCAGGTCGACAAGTCGAAGGAGGTCGAGCTCCAGACCAACCTGGTGCGCAGTCACAGTGCCGGGGTGGGGCCGCTGTTCGCCGAGGACGAGGCCCGGGCCATCGTGGCGGCCCGCCTCAACACCCTGGCCAAGGGGCACTCCGCGGTGCGCCCGGAGATCCTGGAGCGCCTGGCGCTGTATCTGAACCGGGGCATCGTCCCGGCGATTCCGGAGATCGGCTCGCTGGGCGCCAGCGGTGACCTCGTACCCCTGTCGCACCTGGCGAGCACGCTGATCGGCGAGGGGTACGTGCTCCGGGACGGTCGGCGGGTGGAGACGGCGACGGTGCTGCGCGAGGAGGGCATCGAGCCGCTGCGGCTGAAGTTCAAGGAGGGGCTCGCGCTGATCAACGGCACGTCGGCGATGACGGGTCTCGGCTCGCTGGTCGTGCAGCGCGCCCTGGCCCAGACCCGGCAGGCCGAGCTGGTCTCGGCCCTGCTCAACGACGTCCTGCGCGGCTCGGCCAGCCCGTTCCTCGCCGAGGGTCACGACGTGGCCCGTCCGCACCGCGGGCAGATCGACTCGGCCGCCAACATACGGGCCCTGCTGGCAGGCAGCCGGCTGATCGAGGAGCACGCGGAGCTGCGCCGGCAGGTGCAGGACGTCAAGGAGGACGGCCGGGACGTCCAGCGCACCGACACCTACCTCCAGAAGGCGTACACGCTGCGGGCCGTCCCGCAGATCCTCGGCGCGGTGCGCGACACCCTCTACCACGCGCAGGACAAGCTGGAGATCGAGCTCAACTCGGCCAACGACAACCCGCTGTTCTTCGAGGGCCAGGAGATCTTCCACGGCGCGAACTTCCACGGCCAGCCGATCGCCTTCGTCCTGGACTTCGTCACCATCGCGCTCACCCAGCTCGGTGTGCTCGCCGAGCGGCAGCTCAACCGACTGCTGAACCGTCATCTCAGCTATGGCCTGCCGGAGTTCCTGGTGGCCGCGAACCCCGGTCTGAACTGCGGGTTCGCCGGCGCCCAGTACCCGGCGACGGCGCTGGTCGCGGAGAACCGGACGATCGGGCCGGCCTCCACCCAGTCGGTACCGTCCAACGGCGACAACCAGGACGTGGTGAGCATGGGCCTGATCGCGGGCCGCAACGCCCGCCGGGTGCTGGGCAACAACAACCGGATCCTGGCGGTGGAGTTCCTCGCCGCCGCCCAGGCGGTCGACGTCTCCCGACGCTACGACGAGCTGAGCCCAGCCTCGCAGGCGACGTACGACGCGGTGCGGTCGCTGGTGCCCACGCTGGGCGTGGACCGGTACATGGCCGACGACATCGAACTCGTCGCTGCCGCGCTCTCGCGCGGTGAATTCCTCACCGCGCTCGGCAAGTACACCGGGATCGAGCTGCGCTGACGCGGCCGGAACGCCAAGCGCCGCCGGATGGCCTCGTGGGGCTGTCCGGCGGCGCTCGTCGTGCGGGCGGAGCGGGGGCCGTCAGGCGGCGAGGATCTTCTCCTCCGCCGGCTCGGCCTCCGCCTCGGCCGGGGCGGCCTGCTCCTGGCCGATCGGCGGGATGTGGCGCATCAGGGCCACGAAGAACACGCCCGCTACGGCGATCAGTCCGGCGGCGACGGCCGCGACGGTGTGGATGCCGCCGGTGAAGGCGGCGCGGACCGGCTCCATCAGCGCGTCGGCCATCTGCCCGGGCAAGCCGTGCGAGGCGGCCGCGGCGCCGGAGACGCTGTCGCGTGCGGCGTCGGCCGCACCGGCGGGAACGCCTGCCGGGACGGTGGAGTGGATCTGGTCGCGGTAGACGGCCAGACCCAGGGTGCCCAGCGTCGCGACGCCGAGGGCGGCACCGAACTCGTTGCTGATCTGGGAGAGCGCGCCGGCCGAACCGGCCTTCTCCGGCGGGACAGTGCCGACGACCATGTTGGTGCCGAGGGCGACCAGCGGGGCGCCGCAGAAGGAGAACACGGCGAAGCCGACGACGAGGGTGGTCGTACCCGAGTCGGCGCTCAGCTGGGAGAAGACCAGCAGGACGGTGACCACGCCGACCAGGCCCGCGCCGATGACGTAGGCGGGGCGCACCTTGCGGGCGATGATCGGGCAGACCATGAAGGAGACGGTCGCCGCCGCCATGCCCGGCAGCAGGCCGAGACCGGAGTCGAACGGGCTCATGCGCTGGGCGGCCTGGAAGTACTGGGTCATCAGGAGCATGACCGTGCCGCCGATGAGGCTGTAGGCGAGCAGGCCGAGCAGCGAGGCGTTGAAGCGGCCGTGCCGGAAGAGGGTCACGTCGAGCAGCGGGGAGGTCAGCGTGCGCTGGCGGCGGACGAAGAGCGTGCCGAGGACGACGCCGAGGACGATGGCGGCGACGGGCAGCGGGTGCCAGCCGTTGCGGGCCAGGTCCTTGATGCCGTAGATGACCGGGATGGTGGTGCCCAGGTTGAGGGCGACGCTCGGCAGGTCGATGCCGCCCGCCTCCGGGTTGGCGGACTCGGGCAGCACCTTCGGTCCGGTGATCAGCAGCAGGACCATCACCGGCACGCCCATCAGGAAGAGCGAGCCCCACCAGAAGTGCTCCAGCATGACGCCGCCCAGCATGGGGCCGATGATGGCGCCGAGGGTGAAGCAGCTGGCCCACAGGCCGATCGCGGTGGCCCGCTGCTTCTCGTCCTTGAACATGGTGGAGATCAGCGCCAGCGTGGACGGGCTGATCGCGGCGCCGGCGATGCCCAGCAGCACCCGGGCGGCGATCAGCATGCCGGGGCTGGTGGCGAACGCGGCGAGCAGGGAGGCGGCGCCGAAGGCCGCGCCGCCCATCAGGAGCAGCTTGCGGCGGCCGATGCGGTCGCCGAGGGTGCCCATGGGCACCAGGAAACCGGCGACCATGAAGCCGTAGATGTCCATGATCCACAGCTGCTGGTTGCTGTTCGCGCCGAGGTCCGCACTCAGATGCGGCAGGGCGAGGAGCAGTACGAAAACGTCGAGGGCCACGAGCAGGGTGGGCAGGGCGAGGATTCCCAGCCCGATCCACTCCTTCCGCCCGGCCTTGGGAGCACCGCCTGCAGTCATGTGCCTGTTCTTCCCGTCGTCGAGTGTGGTGGGGGCGTTGGCGTCGCTGCCCTGGGACACGCGAGGCCGCCCCCGAGCGTCTCGCTCCGGGCGGGTGGGCCGCATCTCGCAGAATGCCCTTCTGCGCCGGGAACCGAGTGAGTTGCATGAAGCAACCTGGAAGATGCCCGGGGTGATCACCGGCCCCTAACGTCATTGGCGGACACCGGGATGCGGCCCCGAGAAAAGCCCCGATCCCCCGTCCTTCTGCTTCCCCTCACACATGACATGGAGTCAAGAACATGACCGTCAAGAACAAGCTCGGCCTCGTCACCCGTCTCGGCGCCGCCGCCGCCATCGCCGCCGGTCTGGCCGTCGCCGTCCAGCCCGCCGCCATGGCCGCCTCGCCGGTCGTCTCGGTCTCGCCGGCGACGGGCCTCGCGGACGGCCAGCAGGTCACCCTCACCGCGTCCGGACTGACCCCGAACACGGTCTTCCACGTCGGTCAGTGCGCGTTCGTGGAGCCGACCAAGTACGGCTGTGACGCGACCACTGCCAAGGACGTCGTCTCGGACGCCCAGGGCAAGGTGAACACCACGCTGGTGGTGCACAGTTCCTTCCAGGCCGTGGTGACGGCCGACGGCCAGGTCTGGGGCACGGTCGACGCCAGGACCACCCAGACCCAGGTCGGCCTGGGCAGCAACACGGGTGAGGGCGGCGGCCAGGTGATCAGCTTCAAGTAGTCCGCTTCCCGCGCCCACATCCCCCTCCGAAGCCCCTGGCATGCCGGCCGCCCGCCGGCCTGTCGGGGGCTCGGGCGTGTCCGGGGTCCCGGGTATGTCCGGGACCCCGGGCGTGTTCGGCGTCCCGGGCCGGGACAGCACGACGGCGCGGGCCCACGGGGGCCCGCGCCCGCGGGGCGCGGGGGGGGAGATGGGGAGGGCGGCGGGGGGGGGCAGAGTGTGAGGGAGGG
>NZ_JBFAIQ010000023.1:0-145859 GCF_040654755.1 Streptomyces sp. NPDC050625 | reverse complement strand
TACGACAGCGCGTACGAGGCGGTGGTCCTGGCCGAGGGACGCCGGGCCCGACTCGACAAGGCCATCGCCGCGATGGCCACCGACTCACCGTGGTCCGCGGTGGTCGCCCGGCTCGGGTGCCTGCGCGGAACCGACACGCTCACCGCCTTCGCCCTGGCCGTGGAAATCGGCGACTGGGAGCGGTTCACCGGCGCGAGCATCGGCGCCTACCCCCGGGCTGGTACCGAGTGAGTCCTCCAGCGGCCAGTCCCGTTCGCAAGGACCGATCACCAAGACCGGCAACTCCCATGCCCGCAGACTGCTGGCCGAAGCCGCCTGGCACCACCGCAAGCGCTACCGGGCCGGGGCCACGATCCAATCCCGCCGGCAACGCGCACCGGCCGCAGCGCGCGCCCGCGGACACCCGGGCAACCAGCGGCTCAACCAGCGCTGGAAGACCTTCATCGCCCGCCACAAGCGGCCGGTGGTGGCGAACGTGGCCATCGCCCGCGAGCTGGCCGGCTGGTGCTGGTCGCCGGCCACCCTGCCCGACTGAGACGGGCCCACAGACCGGCCGGCGACCTGATGGCGGCAGCGTGAGGAGCGACCCGCGGCAGCACTATGAGCAGCGGTGACAGCCGCCACGCTCGATCTCCAGACCCCCGGAAACGCTCCCGCCGAACAGCCCGTCCTGCGGCAACCAACCCGCGCATATCAGCATGGACCACGCGTCGAGACCGACACGCGCGCCACCAGGCACCGACCGGCCCCATGCACACAAGCGGCGCCCGAGACCCCGATGCCGGACGCCGCTGAAGGCTGCCCCTTGACAGACCGGCCCCACATATCAGTGCTGGATTCCCCTTTCGCTGGGGAACCGGGTGATTTCGAAACTTCCGCCGTACGTCGTCGCCCCACCGGGTCGAGGGGCGGGGCGACGACGACTGCCAGCGACCGACTCGCCCCCGGGAAAGGGCGCACGAGAGCCAGGACGCGGCGGAGCCCGTCAGCGGCGCATCGGAAGAGGCCGCCGCCGACGGTCGACTGGATCAGACCGCAGCAGCAGTCTTCTCAGCGACGAGGTTGAGCGCAATGTCGACGATCATGTCCTCCTGGCCGCCGACCAGACGACGCTTGCCGCACTCCATGAGGATCGAGCGAACATCGAGGCCGTAGCGCTCGGCCGCAGCCTCCGCGTGACGGAGGAACGACGAG
Organism: Streptomyces sp. NPDC050625; assembly: GCF_040654755.1. NCBI lineage: Bacteria > Bacillati > Actinomycetota > Actinomycetes > Kitasatosporales > Streptomycetaceae > Streptomyces > Streptomyces sp. NPDC050625. Next base: position 144,665 of record NZ_JBFAIQ010000023.1, on the reverse strand, counting down.
TACACACCGGCGTAGCCGAGGGTGAGGGTCTCGCGGTCGACGCGGACCGGGCGGTCCTGCAGCGGGCGGACGATGTCGTCGGCAGCGTCCTGCAGCTTGAAGACGTCGCAGCCGTGCTCGAAGCCCATCAGATCGGCCACCGCGATGAACGGCTCGATCGGGCAGTTGCCCGCACCGGCGCCGTGACCGGCGAGCGAGGCGTCGACGCGGTAGACGCCGTTCTCGACCGCGACGACAGAGTTGGCGACCGACATCGAGAGGTTCTCGTGGGCGTGGATGCCGATCTCGGTGCCGGCGTCGAGGACGTCGCGGTAGGCCCGGACGCGGGCGGCCACATCGTTCATCGTCAGGCGGCCGCCGGAGTCGGTGACGTAGACGCAGTGGGCACCGTAGGACTCCATGAGCTTCGCCTGCTGCGCGAGCTTCTCGGGCTCGGACATGTGGGAGAGCATCAGGAAGCCGGAGACGTCCATGCCGAGCTCGCGGGCAGCATTGATGTGCTGTGCGGAGACGTCGGCCTCGGTGCAGTGGGTAGCGATGCGCACCGAGCGGACGCCCAGGTCGTAGGCGTGCTTGAGGTCGTGAACCGTACCGACGCCTGGCAGGAGCAGGGTGGTGAGGCGAGCGTTCTTGATGACGGAGGCAGCCGCCTCGATCCACTCCCAGTCGGTGTTCGAGCCAGGGCCGTAGTTCACCGAGCCGCCAGAGAGGCCGTCGCCGTGGGCGACCTCGATGGCGTCGACGCCGGCCTCGTCGAGAGCCGCGACTATGCGCTTGACGTCGACCGGGGAGATGCGGTGGCGGACGGCGTGCATGCCGTCACGCAGGGTGACGTCCTGGACAAGGATCTTGGTGCTCATGCGAGGGCTCCTTCCAGCTTCGCCGCAGCGATGCGCTCGGCGACCTGCAGGCCGGCCGAGGTCATGATGTCGAGGTTGCCGGCGTACGCCGGGAGGTAGTCAGCGGCACCCTCGACCTCAAGGAAGACCGAGACCTGGTGTGTGGCCCGCGTGCCGTCGGTGGACAGCGTCTCGACGGGCTGGTCAGTGGGGATCGCGTTGATCTGCACGTCCTGCTTCAGTCGGTAGCCCGGGACGTAGGCGGCAACGTCGGCGACCATCTCCGCGATCGACTCGCGAATGGCGTCATGGGTGGCTTCGTCGGGCGCGTCGACCAGAGCAAAGACCGTGTCACGCATGATCAGTGGCGGCTCAGCCGGGTTGAGGATGATGATCGCCTTGCCGCGCTTGGCACCGCCGACCTTCTCGATCGCACCCGACGTGGTCTCGGTGAACTCGTCAATGTTGGCGCGCGTGCCCGGGCCTGCCGAGCGCGAAGAGATCGACGCGACGATCTCGGCGTACTCGACCGGGACGACGCGGCTGATCGCAGCGACGACAGGGATGGTGGCCTGGCCACCGCACGTGACCATGTTGACGTTCTGAGCCGTCAGGTGCTCGTCGATGTTGACCGCCGGCACGACGTACGGACCGATGGCCGCGGGCGTGAGGTCGATCATGATCTTGCCGTGAGGCATCAGCTTTTCGGCGTTGGCAATGTGGGCGCCAGCCGACGTGGCGTCGAAGACGAACTCGATCTCATCAAAGTCGTCCTGCGCCATCAGGCCGTCGACTCCCTCGTGCGTCGTACACACGTCCTTGCGGCGAGCACGCGCCAGGCCGTCCGACTCCGGGTCGATGCCCACGAGGACCGCCATCTCGAGCTGCTCCGAGCGGAGCACCTTGATCATGAGGTCCGTGCCGATGTTGCCGGATCCGATGATCGCGACCTTGGTCTTCTTCATGCTGTGCCCCTTTCCGCGGCAGCACGTGATGTTCTGGTGACCTGAGTCTCACATCATCGGGAATATGATGACTATGGTTTCGTTCCGCTGAGCGGTACGCTTTTTGTCATGTACTCCGGTAAGGACCCGCTCGACACCGTTCTGGGCAAGGCGGTCGCCCTGATGCGGTCATTCGGCCCCGAGGACCGGGTCCTCTCCCTCTCAGAACTCGCCCGCAGGGCAGGCATCGCAAAGACGACGGCGCACCGACTGGCCAGCGACCTTGTCGAGTTGCGCCTGATGGACCGGACCGACGATGGCTACCGACTGAGCGGCGGCCTCTTCGAACTGGGCATGCGCGCATCCGTCGAGCGGAGCCTGCTCGAAGTCGCCATGCCGTTTCTCCAGGATCTCTACGAACGGACCCGCGAGACTGTCCACCTCGGGATCGCCGAGGGCAGCGAGGTCATCTACGTCGCCAAGATTGGTGGCCACCGGCAGGCACGGACCCCATCCCGAACCGGAGGGCGCATGCCGATGCACTGCACCGCGATCGGCAAGGTCCTGCTGGCACATGCCGACGCCGAGGTGCAGCAGGCAGTCCTGACGAGCCCGCTCCCCCGCCGCACACCGCACACCATCGTCAGCCCAGGCCTGCTGGCACGACAGCTCGAAGGAGTCCTGGAAAACGGCATCGCCTGGGAGCGCGAGGAATCGACGCCCGGCCTCGTCTGCGTGGGAGCGCCGGTGCTCGACGCGAGTGGCACGCGTGCCGTGGCGGCCATCAGTGTGACCGGCCCCATTGGCCGCTTCCGACCCGAGGCACACGCATCAGCGGTGCGCACTACATCCACAGGACTGGCCAGCATGCTGATCCGTCGCGATCACCACGCGTGAAAGCGCGCACGCCGACCAGTCCGTGAATGATCAAAGCTTGGCAGCCCAGTCGTCGACCGAGATGACGGTCGCCTGCTGCGGGAAGAGTCGGTTCATCAGCGCGTCGTGCAGCACCGGGTCCGGATCGGCACAGGCGTCCGAGAGCACCGTCAGCTTGTAGTCCTGGTCGCAGGCGTAGCGGACGGTGGAGACCACCACGCCACTCGTCACGATGCCGCCCAACACGAGGTGGTCGATGCCGCGACCGCGCAGCACCTCGGCAAGGTCACTCGCAAAGGCACTGATGCGTCGCTTGACGACGACCGGCTCCCCCGGCCGGCGGCCCAGCTTGGCGTGCACCTGAGTGCCCGGCCCGTTCTCGTCGAATGCCTCGCCGTACTCCGCGAGAGCCGCGAATGCCGGGTTGTCGAGCCGCACCTCGGGCAGACCCGGGCGCCATGCGACACGTACGAAGATCACGTCGATCCCGGCCGCCCGCGCAGCATTGGCCGCGACGCTCGCCCGCTCGAGCGCAGGGCACTCGTGCCCACCAACTGCACCCAGCGTGGTCGCCTGGAAGTCCATCAGCAGCAGAGCAGTAGCCATGTTCATCCTCCTAGAGGCGCCGTCTCCGTGCGCCGAGCGGGTCCGCACCCAGCTGGATGCGATACTCCCCATACTGTAATTACTCTGCATATAATAAGTAGGTGACTTGGATCAGGCGTGGACCACGGGCGACGTTCGCGTTGCTCGCCTGCAGCGTCTGCTCCTACGCGCTGATGCAGGCTGCCTCCGTACCGACACTGCCCGTGATCCAGGCCGAGTTCCAGACCACACAGACATCAGCCACGTGGACGCTCACGGCTTTCCTGCTGACCTCGTCCATTGCGACGCCGATCCTTGGACGACTCGGAGACGCGTTCGGGAAGCGGCGCGTACTGCTGGCCGGCCTGGCGGCAGTGGTCATCGGCTGCTTGCTGGCGTCCGCCTCGCAATCCATCGGCATGATGATCGGCGCCCGGGCGATTCAGGGACTCGGCGGCGGGATGGTGCCGCTCGCGTTCGCGATCGTCCGCGACGAGTTGCCTGCGGAACGGGTCGTCGGCGCGATCGCCGCGTTGTCCGCGATGATCTCCGCTGGATTCGCCACTGGCATCGTCGTCGCCGGAATCATCACGGCACACCTCGGCTTCCGCATGCTCTTCCTCCTGCCGGCGATCTTCACCGCTCTGACCTGGTTGGCCGTCCTGCAGCTGATTCCGAACTCGCGGGAGACCGTGCCAGTTCGCCTGCCCCTGTTGCCCGCGGCTCTGCTTGCAGCCTGGTTGAGCACGTTGCTCCTGGGTGTCAGCTATGCACCCCGCTGGGGATGGACATCGCCTCGATTGCTGGCATTTGCCGCAGCAACCGCGGCGCTTGCCACCGGATGGGGATGGGTCGAATGGCGCGCGAGCGTCCCGATGATCGACCTCCGATTGATGAAGATGCGAGGAGTCTGGACCGCAAATCTCGTCGCCCTCATGACCGGAATGGCGAGCTTTGGCGCATTCCCCTTCTTCCCCCAGTTCAACCAGACGCCGCCAGAGGCGGGGTACGGCTTCGGGGTGTCCGTCGTGGTCGCCGGCTATCTCTTGCTGCCAGCCTCGGCGATGTCCGCGGTCGCAGGCGGTGTATCACCCTGGATTGCCCGACGTATCGGGAGTCGCGGTGCCATTGTCGCCGGCGGCTTGATCTCGGCCTGCGCCCTCGCCTCGGCCGCCCTGCTGCACGACGAGATGTGGCAGGTCGCAGTCGCGACGGCCCTTACCGGATTGGGATCGGGAATCGTCTTCACGTGCCTCGCCAACGCTGTCGTTGCAGCCGTTCCGCCGGAGCAAACGGGCGTAGCGACCGGCACCAACGCCAACCTCCGCACGATCGGCGGCGCCGTTGGCTCTGGAGTCATGGCCACGATCCTCGCCGCACACCTCCAGCCCTCCGGCTATTCATCCGAGGCTGGATACACGAACGGCTTCTTGTTCCTCGCCATCGTCTGCCTCACGACAGCAGCGTGCGGCTCGCTGATCAGCCGCGACCGAACCCGAAACCAGCCAGAATACCGACGCTATCCAACCCGCGGTAATATGGCTCATTTGGAAAGAGTTCGACCCTATGATTAGTGATCACACTTTGCCGCAGACCTTGACGTACACCTGGCCTAGGGAGATCCGCATGTCACCGTCCATCGAGCGACCGCGCAAGCAGTCCGAGATCGTCGCTCGTGCCATCACCGCTCAGATCATCTCGGAGGAGCTCCCTGAGGGCACGCGCCTGCCGAACGAGAGCACGATGCTCGAGTCGTTTCAGGTCGGCCGCAGCACGCTGCGCGAGGCCTTGCGACTCCTCGAGAGCCGCGGCGTACTGACGATCCGATCGGGACGCGACGGCGGCCCGATCGTGCGCAACCCGAAGGCCTCCGACCTGGGCGAAGCGCTGACGCTCCTCCTCCAGTTCAAGAAGGTCTCCTTCTCCGAGGTGTTCCACGCCCGCGAGATTCTCGAGCCGCTGCTTGCGCGCCTGGCCGCCGAGCATATGACGCCAGAGATCCTCGACAAGCTGGACGCGAGCATCGAGCGCATGGCGGCGAACCTCTCCAACCGCGAGATCTTCCGCGAAGAGACCCTCAACTTCCACGACCTCATCGCATCCGCCGCTCAGAGCGCCATTCTCGAGCTCATCGTCGGCGCGCTCGAGTCTGTCGCGGGCGGCCTTGCGTACGGAGCGGTCCCCGCAAACTTCACCGACGAGATGCGGTCCGAGGCGCTGGCCGCTCACGAGCGGATCGCTGCAGCTCTGCGGAGCGGATCGCTCGACGACGCGGAGAAGGCGATGGCCGACCACCTCGCGGTTGGCGGCGAGTCCTGGCGCAAGGTCTACGACGACCTGAGCCGCATGCCTGTCCAGTGGGCTTCGATCGACGCACGCTTCACGAAGTAGTGCCATCGTCGGCGGCCGTTGATGCCGACCATTTCCGGCCGCCGACGATGGCGTGACCGAGGCTAGTGCTGGATTCCTCAAAGGGTGTACACAAATCGGCGCCGTAATCGTCGGGTTGGCGGTGTGGGTCTGCCCCAGAGCCAGGGGTTGGCACGGAAGTTGAGCTGGTTTGTTGCCAGGGCAGTGGCGTATGCGATGCCCTTGCTGTTGGCGAATGAGCGGCCGGCGAGGGCGGCTTTGCGGAAGATGCGCCACCAGCCCTCTTGCAGGTTGAGCCAGCACGCGCCGACGGGGATGAAGGCGTGGTGGATGCGGGGGTGGTCCTCCAGCCAGGTCCGGGTGGACACGCTGTTGTGACTGGACAGGTTGTCGGCGATGATCCAGATCTCCCCGTCGGGGTTGGCGTCCTCGAGCAGGTGCAGGAACTGCTGGTAGAAGGCGCTGTTGCGGGAGGGTGCGGTCATCGTGACTGCCTGGCCGTCGGAGGGCCGCAGACCTCCGTAGACCCAGGTCTTCTCCGGTCCGCGGCTGTAGTCGAGTTCCGCTTTGATCCGGTGTCCGTCCGGTGACCAGGCGGGTGCGGGCGGGAAGGTCCGTGGAATCACTGGCCCCAGCTCGTCGGCGCAGATCACCGTCGCGCACTCGGGCGGATGGGTATAGAAACCGATGATCCGCGTCCTTTTGGGGCGAAGTCCGGATCCTTCGATCGCGTCCAGGACCGGGTGCGGCGCCGGCGCACGCCCTCGGTGAGCAGGACGCGGCGGACCTGTGAGCGGCCCACCTCGATCCCTTCGGCCCGTGCTGCCGCGGCGAGGGAATCCAAGGTCCACTCGGGTGGCCCCGACTCGTCGAAGGCCCACAGCTCCCCGACGGGCTCCCACCTCAGACGCCCTGGCGGCACGGTCTTGACCAGGGAGATGATCCTCGAGCGTTCCTCCTCGGTGATCCGGCGTTTGCGGCCCTGCCCGCCCAGATCCTCCAGCCCTTGCAGGCCGGAGCGGTTGAAGCGGTGCAGCCAGCACCGGACTTTTTTCTGGCTGCAGCCCAGCTCCACCGCGATCGCCGGCACCCGCAACCCCGACCAGCTCAGCTCGATCATCCGCGCCCGCATCACTGCATCGCGTGGAGCTTTCCGCGCCCGTGACAATCGGCGAACGACAGCGCATTCGTCCTCATGACGTCCCGGCCGTGCCCGTAACACCATCGCCCAGCACCCGCCCCGAGCACCTTCAACTACCCCGCCACCAGGACATATACCCAGCCAAAGCGGAATCCAGCACTAGGTACCTCGGTCAGTTCAGGGGGTCACGCGGGGAAAGTCGCCGTGACCGTGCCGAGTCCGCTGATGACGACCTGGACCTCGGCGCCGGGAATGATCGGCCGCATCGGCCCCAGGGCGCCCGACAGGATGACCTGCCCTGCACGGAGGGGCTCGCCGAACTCTCGGGCCTTCTCAGCCAGCCAGATGACGGCATTGATCGGGTCGCCGAGACACGCAGCGCCAGTGCCCGTGGTCACTTCCTCACCGTCGATGTGCATGGACATCGAGACCTCGGCGGGAACGAACTCGTCGAGCGTGCGCCGCTCCAAGCCGAGCACGAAGACACCCGACGAGGCGTTGTCGGCAACGGTGTCAGCGAAGCTGACGTCCCACGCAGCCACGCGGCTTCCGCACACTTCGATCGCAGCGACGGCGTAGTCGATCGCACCGCGCACACGCGCGGCATCGAGCACGCCATCAGCGAGATCGTCCTTGAGCACGAAGGCGATCTCGGCCTCAGCCATCGGCTGGAGGACCGCATCGAACGGAACACGGTCGCCGTCCGCGAACTCCATGTCGCCAAGGAGGACGCCAAAGTCGGGCTGGTCGACACCGATCTGCTTCTGCACGGCCTCCGAGGTGAGTCCGATCTTGCGGCCGACCACCGTGGCCCCGGCCGCGAGACGCGCATCGATGTTGATGCGCTGCACGGCGTACGCCGCCTCGACATCATCAGAGCCGATGAGGTCCCGCACCGGGACGCCGGCAATTCCAGACTCTGCTGCGACCCGGAGTCGCGTCGCAGCCCGGGCCAGGTTCGTGTCGCTCACGGCGGTGAGGTTCGTGTTGTTCATGGGTGTCTCCTCAGAGGTCCTTCTGGATGCCGGCAAGCAGCTGGCGGGCCATCACGATCCGCTGCACCTGGTTGGTGCCCTCGTAGATCTGGGTGATCTTGGCGTCACGCATCATCCGCTCGACGGGGTACTCGTTGCTGAAGCCATAGCCACCGAGCAGCTGCACGGCGTTGGTGGTGACCTCCATGGCGACATCCGAAGCGAAGGCCTTGGCCGCGGCACCGAAGAACGTCAGGTCCTTGTCGCCACGCTCGGAGCGTCCGGCGGCGGCGTACGTGAGCTGGCGGGCGGCCTCGATCTTCATGCCCATGTCGGCGATCATGAACTCGATGCCCTGGAACGACGCGATCGACTTGCCGAACTGCTTGCGCTCTTGGATGTAGCCAAGCGCGTAGTCGAGCGCACCCTGCGCGACACCCACAGCCTGCGCGGCGATCGTGATGCGGGTGTGGTCAAGGGTCTTCATGGCGTACTCGAAGCCCTTGCCCTCGGCACCGATCAGGCGATCAACCGGGAGACGGACGTTGTCGAAGTAGACCTCACGCGTCGGCGAACCCTTGATGCCCGTCTTCTTCTCCTTCGCACCGAAGGAGACACCCGGGTCGGACTTCTCGACGACGAAGGCGCTGATGCCCTTCGACCGCTTGTCCGGGTCGGTCATCGCCAGGACCGTGTAGTACTCCGACTCCCCCGCATTGGTGATCCAGCGCTTGGTGCCGTTGAGCACCCACTCGTCGCCATCACGGACAGCCCGGGTCTTCTGGTTCGCAGCGTCGGACCCGGCGTCCGGCTCGGTCAGGCAGTAGGAGAAGCCACCCTCGCCGTTCGCGAGCTTGCCAAGGTACTTCGCCTTCAGCTCCTCCGAGCCACCGATCTGCACCGGCAGCGAGCCGAGCTTGTTGACCGCCGGGATGAGGGACGCCGAGACGTCGGCCCGGGCGACCTCCTCGATGATGATCACCGTGGCCAGCGCGTCAGCGCCGGCACCGCCGTAGGCCTCAGGTACGTGCGGGGCGTAGAAGCCCGTCGCCAGCAGCGCGTCGTGCGCCTCCTGCGGGTAACGCGCCTCCTCGTCGACCGCAGCAGCGGCGGGAGCGATCTTGTTGTCACAGATCTCACGGATGGCAGCGCGGATGTCCTGCTGCTCCTCGGAGAGGGCGTACATCGGGTAGTTGTCGGTCATCGTGCAACCTCATAGGGGTAGAAGCCGTGGCCGCTCTTCTTGCCGAGGAGTCCGGCGTCCACCATCCGCTCGAGGATCGGCGGCGGGGAGTAAAGCGGCTCCTTGAACTCGTCGTAGAGCGAGACGCCGATGGCACGCACCGTGTCGAGACCGATGAGGTCCGACAGCGCGAGCGGGCCCATCGGGTGACCGCATCCGAGGGTCATGCCCTGGTCGATGTCGGCAGCGGAGGCGTATCCCGCCTCGTACATCCGGATCGCGCTCAGCAGATAGGGAACGAGGAGGCTGTTCACGACGAAGCCGGCGCGGTCGGTTGCCTCGATCGGCTTCTTGCCGAGGACGTCGCTCACGAACGTGCGCATGCGCTCCATTGACTCGATCGACGTGGTGAGGCTCGGAATGAGCTCGACGAGCTTCATGACCGGGGCCGGGTTGAAGAAGTGGACGCCGAGGACGTTGCCGGTCCGGCCCGAGACGGCGCCGAGCTTGACGATCGGAATGCTGGAGGTGTTCGAGGCGAGGATCGCGTCGTCCTTCTCCAGCAGGGCGCCGACCTTCGCGAAGAGCTCGAGCTTGGTTTGCTCATGCTCCGAGGCCGCCTCCACCACGAGGTCGCGGTCGGCGAGCGCCACGATGTCCTCGGTGACCACGATGCGCGCCAGGGTCGCCGCGAGGTCGTCGTCGCTCAGCTTGCCGCGCGAGTGCGCCTTCTCGAGGCTGCCACGAATCCGCGCCTCGGCGGTCCGCGCCGCCTCGGGGCTGACCTCGATCACAACGACATCGAGGCCGGAGCGCGCACACACCTCAGCGATACCGGATCCCATGAGGCCGCCGCCGATCACACCAACGAGCTGGATCACTTCTTTCTCCCTCCGGACGTGGGTCACCGACGAGCTTCGTCGTGTGTGATGCAGGATATTATGGCTATGATTATCATCATGTCCACCCGATTCCCGGAGGCAACCCGATGACGCTCCACGTCCCCCAGCACCCGATCCGCCTTGTGACGGCGTCCAGCCTGTTCGACGGTCACGACGCATCGATCAACATCATGCGGCGCATCTTCCAGAGCCAGGGCTGCGAGGTGATCCACCTCGGGCACAACCGCTCCGTCGCCGAGGTGGTCGAGGCCGCGATCGAGGAGGACGTGCAGGGCGTTGCCGTGTCGTCGTACCAGGGCGGCCATGTGGAGTACTTCGAGTACCTGGTCGAGCTGCTGCGCGAGCGCGGCGCCGGCCACATCCAGGTGGTCGGTGGCGGTGGTGGCGTCATCGTCCCCGAGGAGATCGCGCGTCTTCGCGAGTCCGGGGTGACCATCTTCTCCCCTGAGGATGGCCAGCGCATGGGCCTGCCGGGCATGGTCAACTCGGTTGTCGAGGCCTGCGACACCGATCTCTGGACTGTCGAGCCGGTCACGGCCGACGAGGTTCTCGCCGGCGACCGAGGAGCCCTTGCGCGCGCCATCACAGGCGCCGAGACGGGCCAACTTCCGGCCGAAGTCATGGCAGACCTGCGGGAGGCCGCAGACGCACGCGCCATCCCCGTCCTGGGCATCACCGGTACCGGCGGCTCGGGCAAGTCCTCGCTGACGGACGAGCTCGTACGCCGGCTGCGCGCTGACCAGGCCGACGAGGTCCGCGTCGCCGTGATCGCGGTCGACCCGACCCGCCGCAAGGGTGGCGGCGCCCTTCTTGGTGACCGCATCCGCATGAACATCCTCGACCTCGCCGGCGCTGCAGGCACGCCGTGGAAGCGAGACAGCGTCTACTTCCGCAGCCTCGCCACCCGCGGCGCGCACGAACTCCCCCAGCACCTCGACGACGTCCTGACCGTCACGAAGGCAGCCGGCTTCGATCTCGTCATCGTCGAGACCCCCGGCATCGGCCAGGGCGACGCCGCGATTGTGCCCTTCTGCGACACCTCGCTGTACGTCATGACGCCGGAGTTCGGCGCAGCGTCGCAGCTGGAGAAGATCGACATGCTCGACTTCGCCGACGCAGTCGCCATCAACAAGTTCGAGCGCCGCGGTGCGGAGGACGCCCTTCGCGACGTGGGCCGCCAGATGGTCCGCAACCGCGAGGCGTTCGGCCAGGGGCCGGAGCAGATGCCGGTCTTCGGCACCAGTGCGGCCACCTTCGATGACGACGGCGTCACCGCGCTCTACCAGTTCCTCCGCGACCTTCTGGCCGACAAGGGCCTCGCCGTGCGCGCCGGCCTGCTCCCTGCAGTCGCGACGAAGAAGTCGACGCGCATCCAGCAGGTGCTCCCGGGCGACCGCGTGCGCTACCTCTCCGAGATCACCACGACGGTGCGCGACTACCACGCCGCCACCGAAGAGCTGGTCGCCAAGGCACGCCGTGCCCAGCGCCTCTCCGAGGTTGCTGCCGAGCTCGACGGCGACCACGAGATCACGGACCTTGCCCAGCGGGCCATCCGTGATCTCCCCGCCGCGGTCGAGGCCCAGATCTCCGGATGGCCCGCTCTCTCGGCGTCGTACAACCCTGCACTCGAGGGCAAGGGACGCACGTCACTCTCGGGTAACATGGTCCCCCGCGTCGCCGTACCCCGCTACGAGGACCACGGAGAGCTTCTCCGCTTCCTGCGTCGCGAGAACCTCCCGGGCCTCTTCCCCTTCACCGCCGGCGTCTTCCCGTTCAAGCGCGAGGGCGAGGACCCGGCGCGCATGTTCGCTGGTGAGGGTGACCCGTTCCGCACCAACAAGCGCTTCAAGCTGCTCGCCGAAGGCCAGCCCGCGACCCGTCTGTCGACGGCGTTCGACTCGGTCACGCTCTACGGCCGCGACCCTGCCGAGCGCCCCGACGTCTACGGCAAGGTGGGCACCTCGGGCGTCTCGGTGGCCACGCTGGACGACATGAAGGCGCTGTTCGACGGGATCGACCTGCTGGCACCAACCACGTCGGTGTCCATGACGATCAACGGCCCCGCGCCCACGGTGCTGGCCTTCTTCCTCAACGCCGTCATCGACAAGGCGCAGGAGAACGGCATCGACCCTGGGGAGGCGCTGCGCACGGTCCGCGGCACGGTGCAGGCCGACATCCTCAAGGAGGACCAGGGCCAGAACACCTGCCTCTTCTCCACCGAGTTCGGCCTCCGCTGCATGGCGGATGTGCAGGAGTGGTTCATCGAGCACGGCGTGCGGAACTTCTACTCGGTCTCCATCTCCGGCTATCACATCGCCGAGGCCGGTGCGAACCCGATCAGCCAGCTCGCCTTCACCCTCGCCAACGCCTTCACTTACGTCGAGGCCTACCTCGCCCGCGGCATGGACATCGACGACTTCGCGCCGAACCTGTCCTTCTTCTTCAGCAACGGCATGGACCCGGAGTACACCGTCATGGGCCGCGTCGCCCGCCGGATCTGGGCCGTGGCGATGAAGGAGAAGTACGGCGCGAACGAGCGCTCGCAGAAGCTGAAGTACCACATCCAGACGAGCGGCCGTTCGCTGCACGCGCAGGAGATGAACTTCAACGACATCCGTACGACGCTCCAGGCCCTGTGCGCGACGTACGACAACGCCAACTCGCTCCACACCAACGCGTACGACGAGGCCGTCACGACCCCCAGCCCCGAGTCGGTGCGGCGAGCGCTCGCCATCCAGCTGATCATCAACCGCGAGTGGGGCCTCGCCATGAACGAGAACCCGCTGCAGGGCTCGTTCATCGTCGACGAGCTGACCGACCTGGTCGAGGAGGCGGTGCTGCAGGAGTTCGACCGGATCTCCGAGCGTGGCGGCGTGCTCGGCGCGATGGAGACCGGCTACCAGCGCGGCCGGATCCAGGACGAGTCGATGCTCTACGAGCACAAGAAGCACGACGGCTCGCTGCCGATCATCGGCGTCAACACCTTCCGGGCCCCCGAGGACGACGAGGTCCACGAGGTCGAGCTCATGCGTGCGACGGACACCGAGAAGGAGTCTCAGCTCGCTCGCGTCCGCGCCTTCCAGTCGACGCACGCCGACGAGGCCGCCGAGGCACTCGAGCGACTCAAGAAGGCCGCGACCGCCGGCGACAACGTCTTCGCGGTACTGATGAATGCGGCCCGCGTCTGTTCGCTCGGACAAGTGACCGACGCGTTCTTCGAGGTCGGCGGCCAGTACCGCCGCAACGTCTGACCACGACCCTGACAGGAAGCACATGAACGTCAACGGAAAAGCCGCGATCGTCACGGGCGGCGCCTCAGGACTCGGCGCGGCGACCGCTGCCGCACTGGCCGCGCGGTATGGGACGGTCTACGCGCTGGACCTGCCCGCATCCATCGAAGCCGCACCCCAGGTCGACGGCGTCACCTACCTCGCAGCCGATGTCACCGATCCCCAGCAGGTGCGCGACGCGGTGGCGACTGCTGCCGGCGGACCCGAGCCGTTGCGCGTTGTCGTCAACTGCGCAGGCATCGGTCCCTCCGCCAGGATTCTGGGCAAGAAGGGGGTCCACGACCTCGACCTTTACGCGAAGGTCGTCTCGATCAACCTGATCGGTTCCTTCAACGTCCTGGCTCTGGCCGCCGACGAGATCGCCCGCACCACTCCGGATGCCAACGGTCAGCGCGGCGTCATCATCAACACCGCCTCCGTCGCGGCGCTCGAGGGTCAGATCGGCCAGGCGGCGTACGCGTCGTCGAAGGGCGGCATCGTCGGACTGACGCTGCCCGCAGCGCGCGACCTCGCCCAGCACGGGATCCGGGTGATGACCATCGCGCCCGGCATCCTGCTGACGCCCATGCTGATGACGGTCTCGGAGGAATTCCGCGACTCACTCGCATCCGGAATCCCCTTCCCCCAGCGCCTCGGCGATCCCACCGAGTACGCCCGGCTCGCGCTCTCGATCATCGACAACGACTACCTCAACGGAGAGGTCATCCGTCTCGACGGCGCCCTCCGCATGGCTCCCCGCTGACTGGCTCAAACCACACCAACTGGAGGAAAGCATGAAGATCGTTCCGCTTGATGGCCCCGTCGGGGCCGAAGTCCGCGACGTCGACCTGTCGAAGCCGCTCAACGACGCCGACCTGGCGACCATGCGCAAGGCATTTGCGGACCACCTCTTGCTGCTGGTACGCGATCAGCCGATCACGGGCGAGGACCACGATCGATGGATCAAGTACCTCGGTCCCCTTGAGACCTTCGACCACGGTGCCCAGCACGAGTACATGACGAACAAGGTCACCGAGAACCGGAGCCCCGCTGGCCAGGGCCGCCTCCTCTTCCACAACGACGGCGCCTACCGGGAGCACCCGCGTGCGGGCACCTCGCTCAGCGCGATCGAGGTCTCCCCCACGTCGCCGCCGACCGCCTTCGCCAACGGCGTCCGGGCATACGCACAGCTCGCACCCTCGGTGAAGGAGCGTCTCGAGGGCCTGCAGCTCGTGTCGACACTGAGCATCGACGACCCCGAGGCCGAGGTCCTGCGCACCCGCGTGGCGGAGTTCCCTCCGGGACGCTCGCTCGCCGACGTCAAGCACGCCGTTCACCCAGCCGTGATGACGCTCCCTCACAGCGGCCGCAAGGCACTCTTCGTCAGCGAGCTCTACGCGAGCCACTTCGAGGAGCTGGGACCGGACTCGGCCGAGGGCGAGGAGCTGATCCAGGAACTCTTCTCGGTGATGTACGACGAGTCCAACGTCTACGCTCATCACTACGCGAACGGTGACACCGTCGTCTGGGACAACCTCGGCGTGCAGCACGCCCGCTTTGGCTCCGTGGACACCAGTCCCCGCCCCCTCCGTCGCCTCGTGCTGAAGTCCGTCAGCCACTGATCGGGGACAACTGATGGAACTCGAACGCCTCCACCTCTTCGGCGAGAGCGTCTCGCTGTCGTGGGCAGTCCGCGCTGGCAACGTCATCCACGTCGCCGGCATGGTCGGAATGAAGGTCGACTTCGACGCTCCGAGCCTCGAGGAGTACGACTTCCCAGAGGGTGTCGAGGCCCAGATGCGTCAGGCGTACGCCAACATCGCCTGGATCCTCGGGAAGTTCGGGGCGTCCATCACCGACATCGCGCAGCAAACGCTGTTCTTCGTGGGTGATGGAGCGGACGTCGCCGCGGCCAACAAGGTCGTACGCCGAGAGGTCTTCGGGTACGCCGCACCGGCCAGCGCCATGGCCGGTGTGGCCAACCTCTTCGATCCGCGATGCCTCCTGGAGATCCAGGCGACGGCCTACCTCAACCAGACCGAGGCGAACTGAACCGTGGACCGCGATCCCGAACTCCAGCGACTCGTGGACGAGTCGCAGATCCGCGCGCTGATCAATATCTACGCTCGAGCTGTCGACCGGTCCGACATCAACCTACATCAGGAGCTGATCATGCGCAGGGACGTGCTTGTCATCATCGGCGCCGGCGGCATGGGCCTGGCCTGCGCCCGACGCTCTGGCGGCGGGAAGACGATCCTGCTCGCCGACTTCCACCCGGCAACGCTGAGCGCAGCTGCCGATGAGTTGCGTGACTCCGGACATCACGTCGAGGTCCAGCCGGTCGACATCTCGTCGCGCGAGGAGGTGCGCACCCTCGCGCGGACCGCTGACGAGCTCGGTCCCGTCAGGCACGTCGTGCTCACGGCTGGTCTCTCGCCGACCATGGCGGACGTCGAGCGCCTGCTCGCGGTCGACCTGCTCGGCGTCGCGCATGTCCTGGAGGCGTTCGGGGAGGTCGTCTCCCCCGGCGGCAGCGGCGTCGTTATCGCAAGTATGGCGGGCCACCGCGTGCCCGAGCTCGACCGCGAGACCGAGGTAGCGCTGGCATTGACGCCCGCGGAGGAGCTGCTGGCCCTGCTGCCGCAGCTCCTGCCACATGCCTTGGATGACACGCGCACGGCGTACGGATGGTCGAAGCGTGCGGCGGTGCTTCGCGTGCGCGGCGCTGCCAGCACGTCATGGGCAGACCGCGGAGCTCGGGTGAACTCCGTCAGTCCCGGCATCATCCTGACCAAGATGGCCCAGCAGGAGTTTGACGGCGCCGCGGGCCGCCGGATGAGAGCGACCGTCGAGGCCCAGGGCACGCGGCGCGCGGGCAACCCGGAGGACATCGCAGCGGCGGTCGCCTACCTGCTGTCCGACGATGCGTCTTACGTGACCGGCGTAGACCTCCTTGTCGACGGTGGGGCGGTGGCCGCGGCGAGGACGATCCGACCCGACCTCGCCTGAACTCAGTGCACGCCCGGAGGGCCAAACCGCCGGTCGAAGAAGGCCAGACCGATGGCCATCAGGCTGACGGCGACCATGACCAACGCCAGCTCATGCAACCCGCGGTCGCTGACTTCATCACGAAAGGCAAACGCCGTGACCGCGGAAGAGGCGATCGATCCGCAGTACCCGAACGTCCGGTAGAGACCGGCCGCGACACCGATCTGGTCGGCCGGCGCATGGGCATACAGGGCGATCTGGTTGCCGCTCGACGACGAGCCGAAGGCCAGGCCGAAGAGCGTCGTGACAAGCACGATCAGGGCGATGCTCGAGTCAGCCCCCACCACCAGCAACAGCGCGGAACCGACGAGGCTTGCCAGCGCTGCTGCTCTGACCGGACCACGAACTAGGTTTCGCCTGGAGACCGGGAAGACGATCAGCCCGGACACGACGCTCATGGGCAGTACAACGAGTCCGGCCGTCAACGCTGAGAGGCCTCGCGCATCCTCCATCCACTGGGTGACGCCGTACATCAGGGTGTAGACGCAGAGCGCGATGAGCGCGTAACGCAGGTATGTCCGGGTGAGCCGGCCGTTCCGGCCGAGGAGCCTGATGTCGATGAACGGCTCCGCAACGCGGAGCTCCCAGACCACGAGGACCGCCGCCAGGACCACGGCAAGCGCCAGGAGTCCCCAGCTCGGTTCCGGAAGCCGGAAGAGGAAGCTGAGCAGCACCGTCATTGTGGCCGCGAAGGCGACGATCCCCAGCGGGTCGATGCGTGCCAGCAGGGTTCGGACGCCCGAGTTGCCCTGCCGCGGGTCAGCGGGGATCCAGATGAGCGTCGCTACGAGCGTCACGAGCGCGACAGGCACGTTGACCAAGAAGACCCACCGCCAACCACCGACGACCACCAGCAGACCACCGAGCGGCAGGCCCGCCGCGCTGGTGATGATGGCCGAGATCTGGAGGCCGCCGAGGACCTTTCCTGGCGGGCTGGCCAGCCCCGCCTCCGCTGCCCGGCGCCGAATGAGGGTCATCGCAGACGGATACGCACTCGACGTACCCAGGCCGATGAGGCCACGGGCAACCAGAAGCACGACCAGGCTCTGGGCCAGGGCACCGAGGACGCCGCCCACCAGGACCATGACTGCGCCACCGAGAAAGACACGGCGAGCGCCGATCACGCTCGCCACCTTGCCAGCGGTCGGCTGCCCGATCGCGCTGACGAGGTAGAGCACCGTGACCAACGCGACCGTGCGACTCACGGGCACGTGGAGGCTCACCGAGATCGGGACGAGTGCCGTCGCGATCATCGAGCTGTTGATCGGGTTCAGGGTAGAGCCGAGCAGCAGCGGGGTCGTGAATCGCCACGGAAATGACGAGGCCACCGAACCGCGCGCCCCCGCACCCTCGAGCAGGGGCCCGTCAACCGCATCCAGCTCCGGATCAGCCACCCGTGAACACCCGGATCAGCTCCTGCGCTTCAGGGGTGGTGACGGACGAAGCAATCGTCTCCGCCTCCGCGACGGCGTGCTCCGCACGTGGCAGGTCGTACGACGAGCGCAGCAGGCGCCGGGCCTCGCCAAGCGCGGTAGCCGGCCCGGCTGCGATCGTGGCGGCCAGAGAGTTCGCTGCGGTCTCCGGATCATCATCGATCGAACTCACGAGACCCCACTCACGGGCCTCGGGTGCGTTGATGACCCGGCGCTCGAGGGTGAATGAGAGCGCACGGCGCAGGCCCACGACACGCGGGAGGAGGTACGCCACTCCGCAGTCCGGCGTGAGGCCGATGTTGGCGTAGGCCATCGTGAATTTGGTGGAAGGAACAGCCACGACAAGATCGGCAGCCAACACGAACGCCAGCCCTGCGCCTGCAGCGACGCCCTGGACTGCGGCAACGACGGGCTTCGGCAGGAGCGAAAGCCGGCGGACGTGTTCCTCGAGAACGGTGGCCAGCTCGAGCAGGTAAGCCTCGGGATCCTCCCCCGCCAGGAACGAGGAGACGTCTCCCCCGGCGCAGAATCGCGGACCGTCCGCCGTCAGGAGCACGACCCTGACGTCGTCCTTCTCCATGCGCGAGATTGCCTCGCCGAGCTCCCGAGCCATCGGAAGGTCGAACGCGTTGGCGTGCTTCGGACGGCTCAGGACGATGTGGCCGACGCCGTCAGCGACGTCAACGGTGATCGAGGACATCAGGCAACCCTCCGGAAGAGCGCCGCGAGGGCTTGACCGCCACCGATGCACATCGTGACGATGCCCCACTCGCCATCCGTGCGCTGCAGGTGCTTGGCCACACGCAGCGTGAGGTTTGCGCCGGTCGCCCCGACGGGGTGGCCGAGGGCGATCGCGCCACCGTACGGATTGGTGCGCTCGGGGTCGAGCTTGGCGTCACGGATGACCGCAACGGCCTGCGACGCGAAGGCTTCGTTGAGCTCGACGATGTCGATGTCCGAGGGGGCCAGACCAGTCTGGTCGAAGAGCTTCTTCAACGCGTACGTCGGGGCGTACCCCATCAGCTCAGGCTCGTTCGCCGCGGTGGCAACCGCTTCCAGGGTGACCAGCCCCGTCAGGCCCCGCTCGGCAGCCACAGACTCGCGCGCGAGCACAACGGCCGCGGCTCCGTCGTTGATGCCGGACGCATTGCCCGCGGTGACAGTGCCGCCCGCGACGAACGCGGGACGCAGGCCAGCGAGGATCTCCATCGTGGTGTCGGGCTTGGGATGCTCGTCGACCGAGACCGTGAAGGGACGTCGGCCGCCCACCTCGACGGGGACGATCTCCTCTGCGAACGCCGCGCGCGCGGCTTCCGACGAAGCCCGCTGCTGGGACAGAAGCGCGAACTCGTCCTGGGCCTCACGGGAGACGCCGTACTGCGTCGCGACGTTCTCTGCAGTGATGCCCATGTGGATGCCGTGGAAGGGGTCAGTGAGCATCATGACGGTGCCATCGACGAGCGAACGGTCGCCGAGCTTGTAGCCGTTGCGCGCCCCGAAGTCGTAGAACGGCATACGCGTCATGGACTCGTCACCACCAGCGAGAGCGATGTCGACCCCACCCCATCGCATCTGCATGGCAGCCGACCAGATCGCCTGCAGGCCTGAACCGCACAGCCGATTCACCGTGTACGCCGGAACACTCTTCGGCAGTCCCGCGGTGATTGCCACGCGGCGCGCATTGTACGCATCCGAGCCCACCTGCCCGATGCACCCGAAGACCGCCTCGTCGATGTCGTCCGGGGCGACGCCCGCACGCGCCATGGCCTCACGGGACGCGACCGCCCCGAGCTCGAACCCGGGCACGTCCTTGAAGACCCCGCCGAAACTGCCGATGGGGGTCCGTGCGCCGTCAACGACGACGATCTTCTCTGCCGCGGTCATGCCGTCACTCCTCGCCGTGGGGCTCCGGATTCCGCTCCGCGCCAGTCGCCGAGCACGCGCCCCAATCGTCAAGGACTATCATAGTCAGAGATATCTTCCTTGGGAGAGGCGGCCGCTACACTGCGGCCATGGCCACCTCTACGTCGACCTCCTCCCTTGCGGTCGACTTCGCCCTTGCCATCACGCGAATGCGCGCCCGGCTCCGTCGCGAGCAGGCCGATCGCTCGACGTACACGATGTCGCAGATGACCGTGCTCGGCCGGATCTCCGAGGAGCAGCCGACCACGTCGACCGCAGTCGCCGCGGCAGAGCACATTCGCCAGCAGTCAGTGGCCGAGACCGTCTCCAGCCTGAGGAACCAGGGCCTCGTGAGCACAGAACCTGACCCTGCCGATCGCCGCAAGCTCCTGCTGTCGCTCACGCCCAAGGGCACGGAGTTCATCGCATCCGTCCAAGCCTCGCGAGGCGCATGGCTCGAGCGCGCGATCGACAGCCAGCTGTCCCCTGACGAGCAAGAGATCCTCGCCCAGGCGGTAGCCCTCATGGCTCGCCTGGCCGACTCGCCAGACCCCCGCAAGGGCTGATCGCCTCCGGCAGTACCGCACGCCCTTTGGGCATGCGGCGACGCCGGCATGCCTGAAAGTCGCAACTCGGAAAATTGGCGGGAAAAAAATCTGCGCAGAGATCTAGTGCAATCCACAGGTAGCCTGTAGATTCCGTGACAGGCACCACCACGGACCACTCCTTCGGCAGGGCACCCGATCGTGCGAGGAAACGCAATGAAGACTGTTCCCGTCACCAACTACGTCGGGCTCGAGGTTCAGGACCTCGACCTGAGCAAGCCGTTCAGCGACCAGGAGCTCGCCGACCTCCGCGAGGCTTTCGACACCGGGGGCTTCCTGCTCCTCCGTGACCAGAAGCTCGAGGACGCGCACCACGACAACTTCGTGAAGGCCCTCGGCGACCTCCACACCTTCCGCTGGGGCACGCAGGTCGAGTACCTCTCGAACGTCCTCAAGGACAACCCGAGCCTCGCCGTCAACGGCCGCCTCAAGTTCCACAACGACGGCGCTTACCGCGACGACATCGCATTCGGCACCAGCCTCTACGCGCAGGACGTCTCCCCGACGTCGCCGCCGACCGCCTTCGCCAACAGCGTCCGCGCTTACGAGAGCCTTCCGGAGGAGATCAAGGAGAAGATCGAGAACCTCCACGGCTACAACATGTTCGACACGAACGCGGACAACAACGAGCAGGTCCGCATGATGCTCGTCGACTACCCCGACGGCGAGAACACGCCCGGCCTCCAGCACGCCATCCACCCGGTCGTGAACGTCGTTCCCCACACCGGCAAGAAGGCGCTCTTCGTCAACGAGTTCAACACCAGCCACCTGGTCGAGTACGGCCCGGGATCCGAGGAGGGCGAGGAGCTCATCCAGCTCCTGTTCCAGGCCCTCTACAACGACGCCAACGTCTACGAGCACAACTGGACCAACGGCGACCTCGTCCTCTTCAACAACCTCAGCGTCCAGCACGCCCGCACCGGGCGCATCGACCACAACCCGCGCACCCTGCGGCGACTGGTGCTGAACAAGCTCAGCTGGTGACCCTCAGCTGATCCCCACCGGCGGGCCCCGACCAACAGGTCGGGGCCCGTCTTCACTTCCGGGCCTCCGCGCCACCCTGCTTAAGCGCCTTCCGAACGAAACCCTTGTCATGAGTTGCAGGGTTTGTATTGACAATGCAACGTCATCCTGTGATGTCGATCATAGTCATCATCATCATTTTTGGAGGTGCTCATGCCAGCCAGTCAGACCCTCGCCACACTCATCGAAGATGTGGACTACTACCGCCAGGACCCGGCTCTCACGCTGGACGTCCTCCGGGAGACCCATCCGATTCACTACTACGAGCCCCCGACTACTTCGTGATCACGAAGTACGAGGACCAGCGGATGATCACCCGCACCCCGGAGATCTTCTCCGTCGCCAACGGCGTTCTCCTCAATGACTTCCGATACGGCAATATTCTCGCCTCCTTCTTCCCGGCAAATGCCGAGGTCTTCTCCCTCACGGATCCGCCCCGCCACAACGATCTGCGCCACCTGATGGCGCCTGCATTCACGCCCCACCGGGTGAAGCAGTGGGAGGAGGCGCTCCGCGAGAAGGTCATCGAGTGGCTCGACGAGATCGAGCCCGGCACTCCCTAGAACTGGACAGCCGGTGTTGCCGAGCCGCTCACCTGCGTCGCGATTTCCCTTTTGGTCGGCATGCCCCTCGAGGACATCAATCTCGTCAAGGAGTGGAGTGACGTCATCATCCAGATGGGCAACTGTATGTCCGTCGAAGATCTCGCCGGCCTGGCCGGACCCCTCATGCCAATGGGGGCCTACTACGAGGCTCGTCTGGCCGAGCGCGACAAGGACCCCTGCCCCGATCTGATCTCGACACTCCTCCAGGCGGAGAAAGACGGCCTCATCACGCGCGAGATCGTCCACATGATGCTGAGCGGAGTGATGACCGCTGGCAACGAGACAACGCGAAATGCGATCAGCGGGTCCGCCATCGCGTTGGCGGGCCACCCCTCAGAGATGGCGAAGCTCGCCTCGGGCGAGATCAGCGTGCCGATCGCCGTCGAGGAACTGCTCCGGTGGACAACTCCCGTCCACGGCTTCGGTCGCACATCGCTCACAGACACCGAAATCCGCGGCGTCAAGATCCGCGAAGGTCAACGCGTCTACATGCTCTACCAGGCCGCAAACCGCGACCCGGAGGCATTCGACAACCCCACGGCCTTCGACCCGATGCGGCCCGTCCTCAAGCCCCAGGCTTCCTTCTCATTCGGCCAGCACTCCCGCATCGGCGCAGCGCTCACCTGACTCGAGATACGGGTGCTACTTGAGGAGTTCAGCAGGCGCTTCTCCGCGGTCGAAGTGATCTCACACGAGCGCGTGAACTCAACGCTGGCGAACGGCTACGCCAGCGTCACGATCAATGTCTCCCGCTAACCACCGCACCAGCACCCCTCGCTTCACCAACGCCCCTCTCCCCCAACGCGCAGATCCACCGCAATCTTCTGGAGGTCGTTCCATGTCCATATCCCTTGCTGGCAAGCGGATTCTCGTCACCGGAGCCGGCGGCGGCATCGGCCGGGCCACTGCCCGACTCGTCGCAGAGCGCGGCGCAGCACTGTTGATCACCGATGTCAATGCCGAAGGCTTGAAGGAGACACTTCAGCTTCTCGAGCAGGACAATCCGAACGTCGAGGCAATCGCTGAGGTCCTCGACTCCACCGACGAGGTCGCTGCCGCTGAGCTGGTCGAACGGACCGCGCGGAACAGGGCGCTCCTTTCGACGCTCTTCTCAACATCGCCGGCGTCATCCTCGGCAAGCCGCTCGTCGACATCAGCCTCGCGGAACTGGAGCGCCTGTTCCACATCAATGTCGGCGGCGCCTTCGTAATGACGAAGGCAGTCCTGCCCCACCCGAAAACGAGAACGCTGTTGTCGTGAACGTCGCCTCCACGAGCGGGGCACACGTGAGCCCTGGCCTCGGCGCCTACGGCACCAGCAAGGCCGCCAACATCTACT
This sequence comes from Streptomyces sp. NPDC050625, assembly GCF_040654755.1. NCBI lineage: Bacteria > Bacillati > Actinomycetota > Actinomycetes > Kitasatosporales > Streptomycetaceae > Streptomyces > Streptomyces sp. NPDC050625. The sequence continues at coordinate 121,628 of NZ_JBFAIQ010000023.1, read as the reverse complement.
TGACCCGAGCGCTCTCGGCCGAGCTCGCTCCCCGGAAGATTCGCGTGTGCGGCATTGGCCCCGGTGCCGTCGACACCAACATGCCGCGAACCGTCACGCGCCCGGGCGAGGAGAGCGAGCGGCTGCTCAGCCAGGCCGTCGAGCACACCCAGCTCATCAAGCGCATCGCCCAGCCGGAGGAGATCACCAAGGGCATCGGATACCTCATCAGTGAGGACGCCTCGTTCATCACCGGAACGACCCTGTGGATGGACGGCGGCCAGCCGTCCTGACCACCACCAACCGAGGCACACAGCGCGCATCGGCGCTTGCACAAGGAGGGCCCCGGCCAGTAGGCCGGGGCCCTCCTTGATTCGCGCAGTGTGACCCAGGGAGCCTGGCGTCAGTCCTCCAGGAGGAACTTCAGGGTGACGTCGTTGTACTCGTCCGCCTGCTCGAAGTGGGGCCAGTGGGCCGCGTCCTCGATGAGGTGGAACCGAACGTCCGGGATGTGGGCGAAGCCAGCGCGCGCGTCCTCCCAGGAGTGGATCGGGTTGTGCCGCGTCCACACGACCTGAGTGGGCGCCTTGACGCCGACAAGACGCTCTGGGGTCAGCCAGTAGTTGACTGCATCGGCCGGGTCGAAGAGCTTGCTGAACAACTTCGTGAGCGCGTTCTTGATGCCCGGACGCTCGTAGATCGCCTGCCGGATGCGAACCATCTCGTCAGGCATCGAGGCCGGCTCATAGACAAGCCACTCCATGCGCGCCCGCACGGAGTCGAAGTCGGTCTTCTCCAGCGATGCCTTGGTGCGGACGAGGAGCGCATCCAGGTCGCCCTGATGCTTCTCGTCCTCGCTTGCCGGCAGGCCACCACTGGTGTTGAGGATGAGCTTGTTGACGCGCTCGGGGTACTTGATCGCGACCCAGGTCGCCACGCGCCCGCCGAACGACTCGCCGCTGAGGTCTGCCTTTTCGATACCCGCGGCATCCATGAACCGCACGACGTGCTCGACAACATCGCTCGTCGTGTAGTCCAAGTCCGCAGGCGTATCCGTGAAGCCGTGGCCGAGCATGTCGAGCGAGTAGCTGCGGCGGTACGGCGAGTAGGGCCCGAGATTTCGCACGTACGTCTCGGCGTGCCCGCCGCCGCCGTGCAGCCAGATCATGGCCGGCCCGTCGCCCGCCTCGATGGCGCGGGTACGGACGCCGTCAACGTCGTAGAACTTCTGACTGAAGCCCTGGTCCAGGAGTTCGCGCCACACCGTCCTCTGATCAGACATGTGATTCCCTTTCATAAAATGACTATCATGATCATAGAAGGCGAAAGGTGTGCTGTCCAGCAAAAAAGGCGCAGAGTTTTAGCTCGCGGATGCGGGGATTCGACGCAGCTGGTTGGCGGACGAACGCACGACGTCAGCAGCGTTCTCTGCCAGGGCCACGAGGTCCTGATCCGCGTCGACCCACAGCCCGTTGAATGCGTCTCCGTGACCGCTGGCCAGCCACAGGACCGCCGACACCGCGAGGTCTGGTGCGGCGAGCTCAAGAGCAGCAACCTCCTCCCCCATCCACTGCTGGGCAACCGGGGAATCCTGGAAGCGATGAGTCATCGGCGAATGCACGTGACCTGGGCGCAGCGCGAAAGCCTGCACCCCCGAGTCCTCAAGCTCGAGGGCCAGGGAATCGGTGAAGCGCACCACCGCGGCCTTCGACATCGCGTAGCCCAGGTGGTACGGAGAGGGACGACCGGCGGTCCCGGAGACCATGTTGATGATCCGTCCGCCGGCACGCTCGACCATGCCGGGCAGGACAGCCCGGGTGCACGTCGCGACCCCGCGGACGTTGATCTCGAACTCCTGCCACCACGCTTCGAGGTCTACGGCCTCGAAAGGCCCCTGCACGAGCGACGTCGCGGCGTTGTTGACCAGGACGTCGACGGGCCCGAACTCAGATTGGGCTTCGCCCAGCGCAGCCATGACCGAACGTCCGTCCCGCACATCAGCGAGAAAGGCCCGGCCTCGCGCATTCGTGCGGAGCAGGTCCACGTTCAGCTCGTCGAGGGCCTTGTCGGTCCGCCCGAGCACCGAGACCGATGCTCCGGCCGCCAGCGCCTCCATCACACATGCTCGACCGATCCCGCCGGTGCCGCCCGTCACCACGAGGTGGCGGCCGGCAAGACGTTCCGGGTCGTAGGCGTGGGGCGCGCGGCTCACCACGCCAGCATCAGGATCTGGTCGCGCGTGTACTCGTGCCCGGGGTGGTTCTCCTTGAGGTGCTCGCGCACGTTCGCGACAAGCTGGTCCTCGTCGACACCCTTGATCACCTCGCCGCACGGGCAGTTCAGATGCGTCTTCATGTCACTACTTCCTCTCGATGTGAGACCGCGGACTCAGCGGCCGGTCCAGCGCGGTTCGCGCTTCTCCAGGAAGGCAGCGACGCCCTCCTTGCGGTCCTCGGACAGATAGGGATTGGGACCTACCTCAAGGGTTACCGCCGTCATCAATGGCAGGCCGTAGCCCTTCACCATCTGCTCCTTCATGCGCCGCAGACTGAGCGGCGCATTGCAGGAGATCTGCTCCGCGTAGTCGAGCGCGGCGCGACGCAGCAGCGCAGAAGGGGCGAGGTGCTGGATCAGGCCCCACTGCTGGAGCGAGTCGGCCGATACAAGACGACCGGTGAACAACATGTCCGCGGCGACGCCGCGCGGCAGGCGTCGCGAGAGCACGGTGGTGCCGAAGGAACCTGCCAGCCCGACCTTGGCCTCCGGCAGACCGACCTTCACATCCGGGACCGCGACGATGAGGTCGCAGGCGAGGGCGAGCTCGAATCCGCCCCCGACAGCAGCACCGTTCAGAGCAGCAATGGTCGGCTTCCACGTCGTCGCCAGGATCTCCCAGACGGAGCGCTCCGAGCCGGCATAAGGTCCGCGCCACTCGCCGTTCAGGGACCGGAGCTCCTTCAGGTCAACGCCCGGGCAGAAGCTGCGCTCCCCGGCGGCGGTGAGGACGATGACGGAGATCGAGTCGTCCGCGCCCGCCTCCAGAAGGGCGTCGGCGAGGGACTTCTGCAGGCTCCGCGAGAGAGCATTCATCTGCTCGGGTCGGTTGAGCGTGAGAACGCAGGTGCGTCCAACGCGCTCGACGATCAGTTCGTTCTCCACCCTGACTCCTTCGCGAACTCCCGTCCTCACAGGACGACGTCGGCCTCGGCCGTGTAGTTGGCGGACTTGATTTCGAGGAACTCCTCGATCCCGTGAACGCCGAACTCGCGCCCATAGCCGGACTGCTTGTAGCCACCGAACGGCGCATCGACGTTCAGCCGTCCGCCGTTCACGCCGACGAGGCCCACGCGAAGGCGGCGGGCGATCTCCGGCGCGTCGGCGCCCCAGACAGCCCCGACCAGTCCGTAGTCCGAGTCGTTGGCAATGTCGACGGCCTCGTCGACGGACGCGTACCCGATGATCGAGAGAACGGGGCCGAAAATCTCCTCGCGAGCGATGGTCATCGAAGGCGTGACATCGGAGAAGACCGTGGCAGCGACGTAGTGACCGCCCGCCGGAACCTCTGCATCAAGGCCGCCGGTGACCAGACGCGCACCCTCGTCGAGGCCCTTCTCGATGTAGCCACGGACGCGGTCGCGGTGTGCGCCGGAGATGACCGGACCCATGACCGTCGCGTCGTCCATCGGGTCACCGACAGTGAGCGCGTCGGCGAACTTCGCGGCCGCCGCCTCTGCCTCCGCGACCCGATCGGAAGGAACAAGAAGGCGCGTGAGCGATGCGCAGACCTGGCCCGAGTTGCCGAAGCAACGCGCAGCCGTGGCCTTGGCGACCGCGGCGATGTCGGCGTCCGGAAGGGCGATGGACGGACCCTTGCCACCCAGCTCGAGCGAAACCCTCTTGATCGTGGCCGCGCCCGTCGCGGCAATACGACGACCCACGGCGGTCGAGCCGGTGAACGAGACAGCATCGACATCCCGCGCCTCCACCAGGGCCTCCCCGACCATGTCTCCACGGCCGGTGACGATGTTCAGCGCGCCGGCCGGCAGTCCGGCCGCCGCGAAGGCGTCAGCAAGTGCGTACGTGTTGAGCGGCGCCATCTCCGACGGCTTGAGGATGACGGTGCATCCGGCGACCAGGGCCGCGCCAACCTTCGCAACCGCCTGGTGCAGCGGGAAGTTCCAGGGCGTAATGGCAACGACGACGCCGACCGGCTCGCGATAGACAGCGGTCGCGCCGATCTGGCTGGACCACTCGACCTTGCGCGCCGCACGTGCCAGCGAGTCGAGCACCTCCACCGAACGGCCGACCTGCGTGGCCTTCGTCTGGGAAAGCGGTGAGCCGAGCTCGGCGGTGATCGTCTCAGCAATCTCGTCCGCATCGGCCTCCAGCAAGCGGGCGGCCGCCGTCACGATGGCGATCCGCTCATCGAGGCTGGTCGCCGCCCATGCAGGGAAGGAAGCTCGGGCGGCGGCAACGGCAGCAGCCGCATCGGCCGACGAACCCGCGGCTACCTCAGCAAGCACTTCCGTCGTGGCCGGATTCTCGACCGGAATCCGGTCGGGGCTGGTCGACGAGACCCATTTGCCACCGATGAACTGCTGACCCGCGTACTTGAGACCGATCATCACTTCTCCGTCCAGTACTGGACGACGCTGACGCCACCGACCAGGTCGAGCTCCTTGAGCGCTTCCCGCACCACATCGTGGGCCGGGTGCTTGCTGTACTCCTGCCAGGCCTCGGGGCTGTCGAAGTCGCCGACAAGGGCCCAGCTCGCTCCCCCGGGACGGACACCGGCGTCAGGGCCGTGCGAGAAGGCCTTGACGGTCGGAGCCTGCGCACCGAGGTCATCGTGGACCTGACGGAACCGGGCAAGTTCGTCAGCCGACGGCTCGCGCTTGAAGGTCATCTGGACGACGTGACGGAAGATCATGGGTTCTCCTAGGAAGTTCAGAAGGGGGCGGACGGAACGTCACTCGCCCTTGAGCAGGGCGCGCGCGATGAGCTGGAGGTGGATCTCGCCGGTGCCCTCGACGAGCTGGAAGACCTTCGAGTCACGGTAGGCACGGCCGACACGGAACTCCGGCGAGACGCCGTACGCGCCGTGGATCTGCACGGCCTCGGTGGCGGCCCGCTGCGCAACGTTCGAGGCGTACATCTTGGCCATGCTCGCCTGCTTGCGGCCGCGCTCGCCGCGGTCCATGGCATGGGCGCAGTCGTGGACGAGCAGGCGCGCCGCCGTGATCTCCGTGGCCATGTTGGCGAGCTTGGCCTGGATCAGCTGGTGGTCAGCGATTGCCGTGCCACCGATGACTCGCTGCTGCGCGTACGCAATTGAGTCGTCGAGGCATCCCTGCGCAAGACCGACGGCGCGCGCGGCGACGGAGAGGCGGCCCTTCTCGACGGCGTTCATGGCAACGGCGTAACCGCCGAACTCCTCGCCGACGAGCGCATCGGCACCGACCCGGACGTCGACCAGGCTGACCTCGCCGCTGCAGATCGGTCGGAAGCCGAGCTTGTCTTTGAACGGGCTCAGGGTCAGACCGGGCGAGTCGACCGGGATGATGAAGGCGGAGATGCCCGCGCGACCGAGCGAGCGGTCGGCCGTGGCGAAAGTGATGATGAAGCTGGCCAGGTCGAGGTTGGAGATCCACGTCTTCGCGCCGTTGATGACGAAGTCGTCGCCATCGCGGCGGTAGGTCGTCTCCATCGCAGCAACGTTGCTGCCCGACTGGGGCTCGGTGACTCCTGCGGCGCCGAAGATCTCGCCCTGGGCGAGCGGCCGCAGCCACTTCTCCTGCTGCTCGGGAGTGCCGAACTTGACCAGCCCGGACCCGACGAGGGACGACGGCATCGACATGAGGACACCGAGCGTGTGGTCAACCTTCGCCATCTCCTCGATGATCTTCGCGTAGGAGACGTGGTCGAGACCGAGGCCGCCGAGCTCCTCCGGTACCGTGCCGCCGAAGAGGCCGAGCTCCGCCATCTGCTTCACGATGTCACGCGGGATCTGCTCCGCCGCGTCGTACTCCGCCACGCGTGGCGCCACCTCACGCTGAGCGAAGTCGCGGATCGTCGCGGTGAACGCCGCCAGCTCGTGTTCGTCGATAGCCATGTCGGCCACTCCTCTTGATGCCTTCGGGATGCTGCCGATTGGCCTCCGCCACAGGGCGCTGAGCCTTTACCGGCAATATGTGTTCATGGTATCTATGTTTTAGCACTGTGGCAACGGTCACGTGATCGTTGGAACCAGTCAGAGCAACCGGAGGTAGTCCATGTCAGCGCCCCTGCGCTTCGTCTTCGGCGGTCAGTACGACCGCGTTGCAGACCTTCCCGCTGTCGCCGCGACGATGGGACGCGACATCGAGAACCACATCGTTGCCAGCCCGAAGGATGCGTTCGCGCTCCTGTCGTCTGGCGAGGAGGGGTACGCGGGCGGCGAGCTGTCCTCGTCCTTCTACATGACGATGCGGTCCAAGCTCGGCGACGACTGCCCTCTCGTGGGCCTGCCTGTCTGGATCTCCCGCTCCTTCCGGCACAGCAACGTCTGGGTGCGCGAGGATTCCGACATCGAGAGCCCGGCCGACCTGGCCGGCAAGACCGTCGCACTGCCGGAGTACGGCATGACGATGGCCGTCTGGCTCCGCGGCCTCTTCCATGACGAGTACGGCGTGCGGCCGCAGGACATCTCGTGGATCACACACCGGACGCCCGTCGGCCTCGACGAGGCGACCCTCAAGCTCCCCCAGGACGTCAACATCACGCCGGCGCCTGACGCCCGCAGCCTTCCCGACCTGCTGCGAGACGGCGTGGCTGACGCCTGGATCGGCGCTGGCACATACCCGCCGCCGCGCGGGATCCGTCGACTGTTTCGCGACGCCCCTGGCGCCGAACGCGACTACTTCGCGCGCACCGGGATCTTCCCGGTCATGCACACCCTCGTCGTTCGCCGCGAAGTCCTGGAGGGCCAGCCGGAGTTGGCCCAGCAGCTTGTGGATGCGTTCGAGGCGACCAAGCGGCAGGCCGAGAAGCGACTGTGGTCGACCAGCGTCTCCTACCCGACGCTCCCCTGGACCCTCGCCGCCGTCGAGGAGCAGTACGCCGCGATGGGCGGTGACCCGTGGCCGTACGGACTCGAGCGGAACCGCCCGACCACTGACGCGCTCGGTCGCTACCTCGTCGACCAGGACCTCGTCTGGGCAGATCTCCCTATCGAGAACTACTTCCTCCCCCTCGAACCCACCACCCACAAGGAGCAGTCATGATGCTTGTGAACCGCCTCGGGTACGTCACCCTCAACGTGACCGACCTGGACGAAGCCGTCACCCTCTTCAGCGACAGCGGCCAGCTGCAGCTGAACCGTCGGACCGAGGACCGCGCGTACCTCGGCGCCAACCAGGAGCACCACTGGGTCGAGCTCCGCTGCGATCCCTCGCAGCCCGAGGGCCTCGTCCGCATCGGACTCGTCATCGACCCGGAGTTCTCCTTCGAGGACGTCGAGAAGGTGCTCGCCGACGCCGGTGTTCCGTTCACGCGCGGCTCCAACTTCACCGAGGACTTCGTGCAGGAGTGGATCCGGTTCAACGACCCGGACGGCACCGAGATCGAGATCTTCCGCGGCATGGCCGGCGTTGCCGGCGGGAACCAGCCGAAGTGGGCCAAGCTAGAGCGCCTGGTGCACGTGGCCGTCTCCGCCAACGACTGGGACAAGGCACTCGAGTTCTACACCGGCATCCTGGGCATGGGTGTCTCGGACTTCATCGAGGACACCACCGCCTTCATCCACGCGTCGGACGGCGCCCACCACACGCTCGTGCTCCAGCGCCGGCCCGGCCCCCGCGTGGTCAACCACATCTGCTTCCAGACCGAGACCTTCGACGACGTGATGCGCGCTCGCGCCATCGTGCGCCGCGCCGGCCTGGAGCTGCGGGACGACCTGATCCGGCATGAGACCTCCGGCTCCATCGGCTTCTACTTCGAGGCGGTCCCGACCGGCCTCGGTGTCGAGTTCTGCTACGAACACGGCCAGGTCACGCCCGGTTCCCACCAGCCGCGGACGTTCGTCCGCACGATTCGCGCCAAGGACGTCTATGAACCGCCTGCCGGCTACTGAACCCAGCGCGGGCAAGGGTCCGCTCGACGGAGTCAGGATTCTCGACCTGACGAGCACGATGTCCGGCCCGTTCTGCACCTTGCTGCTTGCTCAACTCGGTGCAAGCGTGGACAAGATCGAGCCTCCGACTGGCGACGTCGTCCGGCACCTGACCGCTGGCAAGACCCCCGGCATGTCGCCGATCTACCTCGCCCTCAACGGTGGAAAGCGCAGCGTGGTCCTCGACCTCCGACAGGAGGAGGGTCGTGCGATTCTCGCGCGAGCTCTCCCCCACTACGACGTCGTCGTCCACAACATGCGCGCCTCTGCTGCAGCTCGGCTCGGTCTGTCCCGTGAAGGTCTCGACGGCGCTGGGTCGAAGGCACTGCTCTGCGAGCTCGTCGGCTACGGCCCTGGCCCATACGAGAACGTTCCGGCGTATGACGACACGATTCAGGCGGCAGCGGGTGTCGCCTGGGTCCAGGGCCGTGGAGGAACGCCCGAGTACGTCCGCAACGCGGTCGCCGACAAGATCAGCGGCATGTACGCCGCACTCGGCATCAGCGCCGCTCTTGCCGGACATCGGGCGGGCAACGGTCCCTCCCAGGTGCGCATCCCCATGTTCGAGGCACTCGTCGGCTTCACCGCCGCCGAGCAGTGGGGCGGCCTCACCTATGAGCCGGCCACCGGCCCGTCGCTGTACCCGCGCACTGCCTCGCGGCAGCGCCGGCCGTTCGCGACGAGCGACGGCTACATCAGCCTGATGCTCTACACCGACAAGCACTGGAAGGCGTTCCTCGAGTTCACGGGTCACCACGACCTCGTGGAGGACCCGCGCTTCGTCAACGTCAGCGCACGCACCAACAACATCGACCACGTGTACGGCGTCGCCGCGCAGGAGCTCGCTGCACGCACAACGGACGAGTGGCTTGCTGTCTTCGGTGAAATCGATGTGCCGCACGCCAAGGTGAACTCCCTCGATGACCTCCTCGTCGACGAGCACGTGACCGCGGTCGACCTGTTCGCGGTCCAGGACCACCCGACCGAAGGAAAGATCCGCACGGTACGGAGTCCCTTCCTCATCGACGGCGCCCCTCTGGCCGCCCTCGAGCCGGCGCCAGCACTCGGTGCGCACACCCAGGACTTCGTGGACGAGTTCGGTTCCTGACCTCTCGACTCCCGTCCCCGAAAACGACGAAGCCCACGACCTCGGATCGTGGGCTTCGTTGTCTTACGACGTCAGTGCGAGGCGCACTCCGGGTGTACACCGGCCTCCTGGAACGGCGCGGCGAGCTCGAGCGTGCAAACCGAGCACCGCGGAGCCGGGGCGTAGGCGTCGCCGAGAGCGTCAATGTAAGCGTCGCGGCGCGCGATCGTGCGCACGGTCGAGCTGGCTGACACGGCCGCGAGCGGGAGGACGAGACCGGCCTCACCGGCAGCCGTCGCGAAGGAGCTCAGGTCCTTCTCGAAGACGAGCGGTGCCGGCGTCGTACCGGCCGGGGTGTTGCGACGGATCCGGTCCTGCAGGCCCCAGGCCCGGACCTGCTTCGAGTCCGCGGAGCTCGTTGTGAGGACGGTCATCAGGTCGTCCTCCTCGATGCCGTACGCGCGGACAAACTCGGTGGCCTCGAGCATCAGGTTGTAGCTCGACATGGTCATGAAGTTGACCGCGAGCTTGACCGCCGAACCGGCACCTGCCGGGCCGCAGTGGAAGAGCTCACGACCGATGGCATCGAAGATCGGCCACACCGACTGGACCGTCTCCTCGGAGCCACCGATCATCACGGTGAGGTCGCCGGTCTTCGCACGAGCGATGCCGCCGGCGACCGCAGCGTCGACGAACGCGAGCTTCGCGAACGCGGGATCCGCGGCAAGGGACTGGACGAAAGCGGGCGTCACCGTGCTGTGGATGACGACGGTGCGCGCGTGGCCCGCGGCAGCAACCTGCTCGACGACGTCGCGCACCTGCGCCTCGTTGAGGACGACGACGCCGACCACGTCAACGAGCCCCGCAAGCTCCGCCACCGAAGCCGACCCCTTCGCACCCTGCTCCTCGAGGGCCTGAACCGGCTCCGTGCGAACGTCGTACACGTAGGTCTCGATGCCGGCCCGGACGATGGCCCCGGCGAGCAGCTGGCCCATATTGCCAAGCCCGACGATTCCAACCTTCATGGTGTTTCCTCCATCTGGATAGGGGTACTTACGCCGGCCGGAAGTGCCGCGCATGTGGGTTAGCGACAGCGGGACCCGGTCACGCCGTCGGGCGGGACGACGACGCCATCCCGATGGTCTTGACCTGGGTGAAGCCCAGGATTCCTTCGACGCCGCGTTCCCGCCCCAAGCCCGAGTGGCCGGAGCCGCCGAAGGGCGCGTCGAGAGGAAGTCGCGTGCTGTTGATGCAGGCCTGACCGGCGCGGATCTGTCGCGCCACCTCTCGGGCGTGCTCAATGTCTGCGGACCAGACCGCCGCGGCCAGACCGTACGGAGAGTCGTTCGCAATGTGCACGGCCTCGTCCTCGGAGTCGTAGGCAAGGACGCACAGCAGGGGACCCAAGACCTCGTACCGCGCAATCTCCATCGCTGCCGAGACGTCGGTGAGGACCGTCGGCGCGACGAAGTAGCCGCTCGCTGGGACCTCCGCGTCAGCGCCACCGGCGAGCACGCGAGCACCTTCGGCGACGCCCGACTCGATGAGCTCGAGGACGGCGGCGCGCTGACTTGCCGCAACAAGGGGCCCGACAGTCACCTCCGGGTCATCCGGGAGTCCGAGGCGGCACTTCGCCATGTGCCTCAGGATGGCCGCCTCGACGTCATCCTTCCGTGCACGTGGCACCAGCAGGCGCGAGAGCGAGCCGCAAGCCTGACCGGAGTTCGCAAAGCAGCTCTCGAGCGTGGCGCGGACCGCCTCGTCGACGTCCCCGTCGGCGAGGAGCAGGGACGGCGACTTGCCTCCCAGGCCAAGGATGACCCGCTTCATGCCCCGCGCAGCGAGTTGCGCGACATGGCGCCCCACCTCGGTCGTGCCCGTGAAGGTGACGACATGCACCTCAGGGTGGGAGACGAGGGACTCCCCCACCGCCCCTCGCCCGACGACAAGGTTCACGACACCGGCAGGAACGCCCGCCTTCCGGAAAGCCTCGACCACGGGGAAGGCGGACAGCGACGCCAGCTCTGACGGCTTCAGCACGACCGTGCAGCCCGCGAGCAGCGGCGAGACGATCTTGATCACCATCTGCTCGAGCGGCCGGCTCCACGAGGTGACCGCAGCAACCACACCGAGGGCCTCGTGGGTGGTCTCGACATCACAGTCGACATGCGACCAGTGGATGCGCTCGGCCGAGTCACACAGGAGCTCGCCGACTTCTAGAGCTCGCGCGACCTGCCGCTCACGAGCCTCGGTCAACGGAGTACCAAGCTCGTCGGCCAGGAGTCGGGAAAGGTCGACTGAAGCGTCCGCCAACTCGGCCATCGCACGACGGACCAGAGCGATCCGGTCAGCGGGCGGGGTGGACGACCAGGTTGCAAAGGCCCGCTTCGCTGAGGCGACAGCGGTTGACACCTCGGCGGGAGTCGCCACGGGGAACCGTCCCACCGGACGGCCGGTGGCCGGACTCAGCACGGTCACGGTCTCTGGTCCAGCAGGCGCCTGCCAGGCGCCGCCGATGAAGAGCTGCTCGAACACTGGGCTACCTCCCTAAATCAACACTGGCTATCATACTCATAGTTTTATGACCTGTGACAGACCCCACAGGCCACCCTCCGTCCCGAGGAAGCCATGCCGCCTGTGTCACCCTCCGCCCACACCGCTGATCAGTCGCATCCGGCCCGTCGCTTCTCGCTCGGGCTCCTCGTGCCGATGTTGCTCGGCACGTCGATGAACCCCCTCAACTCATCGGTCATCGCCATGAGCCTCGTGCTCGTCTCCGAAGGCCTGCACACCTCGATGAAGCACACGGTGTGGCTCGTGATCGCCTTCTACCTGGCGAGCGCAACCATTCAGCCGGTACTCGGAGCCATGGCCGACCGGATCCCGCCCTTCCCTCTGTTCAGCGGGGGCCTCGCTCTGGTGGCTGCTGCCGGCACGATGGGCGCTCTCGCCAATGACATCTCGGTGCTCATCGTGAGCCGGGCGCTCATCGCGGTCGGCACCTCCGCGTCGTACGGCGCCACCGTGGTGCTGATCCGGATCGCCGCCGATGACTACGGTCCGTCGGCCGCAGGACGGGCGCTCTCCATCACCGCCGCTTTCCAGCAATGCGCGGCAGCCCTCGCGCCGGTCCTCGGAGGAGCACTGGTCGGACCGTTCGGCTGGCGCGCCGCCTTCCTCATCAACGTCCCCATCGCGCTCTGCGCGATCGCACTCTCACTCCCCCTGAGGCACCTGCGGTGGCATCGAGCCCCGGGCGAGAACCGCGAGACACTCGACCCGATCGGGATGCTGCTCACCATCGCCGTGATGACCAGCGGCTGCCTGACGCTGACCGACACCCCCGTCGGCCACCTCATCCCCGCAATCACGGTCGGCCCGGCGCTGGCCGCGCTGATCTGGTGGGAGAGCCGACACCCACGCCCCGTGGTCGACGTACGCCTGATCGGACGGAATCCGCTCCTCGGCTGGGTCTACTTCCGCTTCTTCATCTCGGGTGTCGTGCTCTACAGCGTCACCATCCTGGGGCCGCAGTGGCTCCAGCAGGGCCACGACCTGACCATCTTCGACGTCGGCCTCGTCCTCGCACCGATGACGTTCCTCGCCGCAGTCATCTCGCTGGCCGCGGTGCGCATCCACGACAAGCGCCGGATCCTGATGGTCGCCAACATCACCCAGCTGTGCGGCACACTGACGCTCCTGCTGGTCGACGGAGCAACCCCACTCGGCGTCCTGATGGCGATCATGCTGCTGTTCGCGGCCCCGATCGGGGTGCTCTACATGGCGAGTCAGGACGAGGTCTTCCGCCTTGTCCCCAAGGAGCAGGTCGGTGCCTCCGTTGGCTTGATGCGCGCCTTCTGGTACTCGGGCGCCATCGTGACCGCAGCCTTGTCCGGCATCATCTTCGGCGAGGAGGCGAGCGCTTCCGAGCTCACCCCACTCGCACTCTCGCTCGTGACCGGCTGCAGCATCGTTGTCCTCGGCGACCTGCTCGTGCAGCAGATTCGTCGCCGCCGCTTCGCAAGCAACGAGGACCTACGGCTCGATCCGGACGTGGATCGGCCGCTCGACGTCGTCTGAAAGGACCTGGGCAATCGCCTCGGCAAGCTGGTCGAGAGCGAAGGACTCAGTAGTCAGCAGGTCGAGCGCCGGGTAACCGCTGTTGATCAGGTCGACCGATCGCTGGAGCGACTCCCGCGTCTTCGGGATCGGGCCGATGATGCTCAGCCGGCGCATGCTGATCGTGTCGGCATCGACCGGAATGGACTTGCCGGGGCCCTTGATACCAGCCAGAACGAGCCGCCCGTCCGTCCGCAGCGCGGCGATGCCCTTGGCCGTCGCCTGGACGGAGTGCGGCGTCGTGTCGACAACGGTGTCCACCTCGCGCCCCAGGTGGTCCCGGAGCTCATGCACATATCCACCGCCGGAGACGGCAATGCCCCGGTCGATCCCCATCTTGCGCACGAGCTCAAGACGGTTCCGGTCGCGCTCGAGCCCGACGAGCGTGACGCGGGCCCCCACGGACGCCGCCGCAATGGCGCACCCGATGCCGCGTGGCCCGGCTCCCAGGATGACGACGTCGACACCAGCAGTCGCGCCGGCAGCACGGACTGCCCACTCGAAGCCGTTGGCCAGCGGGTTGTGGAAAGCGGCCGCCGCGGCAGTCACCTCCGGATTGAGTCGCAACAGGTCCGAGGCAGGATCGAGGTAGAGGTGCGAGGCCATGCCGCCCCACAGCCCCGGCATCACGTTCGGAGAGATGGTGCCGTAGGAACGACCGCGACAATAGCCACCCGCCGTGCAGGATGCGCAGTGGCCGCACCGCAGAGCCGAGTTCACGACGACCCGATCGCCGACCGACAGCCCCCAACGCTCGGCAGCAGCAGCGCCGACTTCTGCGATCCGCCCAACGGGCTCGTGACCGAGGGTCATCGGGTTCGGGTACCCCGGAAGGGACCCATCGTAGAACTCGACGTCCGAGCCGCAGAGGCCGTTCGACTCGATCTCCAGGAGACCGTCGTCGGGACCGATCCGAGGCAGCGAGACCTCACGGATCTCCACCGAACGGGGTCCGGTGAGGACGAGCGAGCGAGCCGTCTTCGTTGTCATGCAGATCAACCTCTCGATTGCGCGAAGCGCGGAATGTTCACCGCCACCTCTGGACGTGTGACCGACGCCCTCCATACTATGGTTATTATGAGCACACTAAACGAGAGGCCCCGTCAGATCTGGCACGCCGGGTTCATCGTCGACGATGTCGAGGAAGCCAAGGCGGAGCTCATGGCTGGCATCGGCCTGAGCTTCATCCCGACGCACCACGTCGACACCGAGGTCTTCGGGCCGGGCGACACGACGTACCGGATCAAGTCGGCGATCGCGTTCTCGTCGGACTTCCCCCTGGCTCTCGAGCTGATCCAGGAGAACCCGGGCACGCCCAACGTGAAGCGCGGCCAGAGCCGGTTCCACCACCTCGGCTACTGGTCCGACGACCTGGTCGCCGAGGACGAGCGTCTCACCGCCCTGGGCTACCCGTGCATCTACTACCGCGACGACCCGGACAACGGTCTGCGCCGCATCCTGCTCAGCGAGGGCCCCTACGACATGATCCTCGAGTCCTGCCACGTCCTGACGAAGCGCCCTGGCCTCGAGCACTTCTACCCGAACCTGGAGGACCTCAAGTGATCTGGCACGTTGCATTCTCCGTCCCGAACCTGGAGGAAGGCATCGAGAAGTTCAGCGAGAGCCTCCTCCTGCGTGAGTGGACCCCGATCAAGCACTTCGTCGGCGACGCGACGTACCCGGACGGCACGCCATACAAGATCGACACGCGTCTCGCGTTCGCGACCGACGGCCCTGTCGCCTTCGAGCTCTTCGAGGCGATCCCCGGCACGCCGAACGCCCCCATGGACGGCACGGTCTTCCACCACATGGGCTACTGGGCCGGCGCCCCGACGATCGCCGAGGAGGAGGCTCGCCTCGCCGAGTGCGAGTGGTTCCGCACTGGTGGCGACGTCACCGCCGACTCGCGCGCTGCGTTCTTCGCCAGCAAGCTCGGCATCTGGCTCGAGGCGTGCAACGTGAACGTCGAGCGCAAGGGCCTCGACAAGTACTACCCGGCTCGCTGAACCAGAAATCCCGGACTGGCCCAGAGTCATCCTCTGGACCAGCCCGGGATTCGTCATTTGGCCCCGGGGCGTCAAGATCAGGACGACGGTTCCTGACACAGGGCGTTGACCAGCTCAGTCACATCGCCGACGAACTCGAGCCGGCCGATGAGGTCGAGCGCCACCCCCGCCCGCTCTGCCAGCGACGGCGAGGCGAACGCCAGGAACTTGCGCGCGATGTCGTCGTACGACGCCGTCTGGCACCCTTCCCAGAAGTCTCCACGGCCGTACTCCTGGAAGCCGGTGAAGGTGCGGCCATCGACAGTCCTCACCGTCACCTCGGTCGGCAGGAGGTCACAGTAGCCGTGCTTCAGGAGGTAAGCCCGCATCTCCGCGTCGGCATCGGCATTCGGGACTACGGCCACCCGATCGCGGAACCCGAGGACGTCCGGATCGGTCCGTGCCTTCTCGGTGTGCCAGTGCGGCCCCGCATCCCCGTAGACCGCCGCGAGCGCGAGCGCGTGCGGGATGCTGAACTGGCCGTCGATCACCGAGTCGACGTCCGGACGGTCCATGAACTTGGCAACAGCGCCTGCGGGCACGCGCGCTTCGAGGACAGAGATGTCGCCTGCCTTCAGGTCCTCCTCACGGCGGATTCGGTCGAAGATGTCGAGCGCCGGAATGGCCCAGTGACAGGCCGGGAAGAGCTTGAACGACGTCTGGTCACCGAGGTAGAGCTCTCCCAGGTCCTTGGTCAACCACTCCCAGTCGACCGACAAGGAGGAGATGATCCGCCAGAAGCCCCGCTCACCGTCGAGGGCGTCCATGTCGGCCGTGAATCCAGCCGAAGCCAGGTAGGCAGCGCGCACCCCGGCCTCGGCCAGCGCGCCGTACATGGCGTACTTCGTCATGGGGCGTGGCGACCGCGTCTCCGCCCAGCGGCCCGCTGTGGGCAGACCCGCCGTGGACATCGTGATGCCGATGGCATGACGCATCTGGTCCGCACTTAGCCCGATCAGGCAGCCGGTGGCGATGACCGAGCTGAACGCCGCATAGGTCAGGCCGGTGACGGCTGCGATCTCGACGCGCTCACCGTCGACCACGTTGAGCTGCTGGCACGACCGGGCGATGCGGGCACCGATGTCGTAGCTGACCGCAACCGCGGCGATCAGGTCCTCACCGCTTGCCCCGATCGCCTCGGCGACCGTGAGTGCGGGCGGGACCGTGCACGCACTGTGGTGCCCGGAGTGACTGATCGTGTCCTCGATATCGAGGGCGTTGGTCATGTGAGCGTTGACGTGCGTCGCACCCGCGATTGACGTCCACTCCCCCGTGTTCAGGACTCTCGCCTGCGGCAAGCCGCCCTCAGCAAGCCGGACGTCGGCGACGATCTGCGTGGATGGCATGTGCCGACCGCCGACCGTTGCCGCAAGCGTGTCGAGGATGAGGACCTTGGTTGCCTCGACCGTTGTCGGCGGCAGGTCCTCAAAGCGCACGCTGACGGCATGCTCGGCCAGGGTGGACGTATAGCTCTGCGTCAAAGTGCATCACTCCGGACGTGAGGGCATGCGTCGGGCGAGTCGGAGCTGTCCGCTCCAGCACCCTGGAGCCCCCGCATCCATGCCGACACGTCGGGCATGGTCGCAAGCGTCTCCCAACCGGCGAGGAACGCGTCGACGGCAGCGTCACTCAGGGTGCCCTCGCAGCAATCGCGGAACTTCCGGACGACGTCCTCACGAGGGACTTCCTGACCCAGGTCCCCGGCTTCCCGCGCTACCTGGTTAGTCAGTTGACGACCGTCCTGCAGATGCAGCGTCACCGTCTCGTTGACGAAGAACTGCTCCTCGGTATTGCCCGGACTGAGGCGGGACTCGGTCTTCATCAGGAGGTCCTGCAGCCGGGGATCAGCCAGGCGCTCGTCGGTGTACTGCGCAAGACCGGCCTTGCCATCGAGCAGCGCAACCACGGCGGCGTATTCGAGGCTGAACTTGGCTTGCAGCCCCGTGGCGGGGCGGCTGTAGGGCAGCACGTCGGCGACTGACTCGTCCGCGTCGATCGTGATGCGGTCGATCGCCTCGACCGAGCACTCCCCACGGAGGGCGAGCGCAGCATCGACCGTCGCGTGCGTCTTGCCGCAGGCCGGGTAGAGCTTGACGCTGTAGCCCTCAAGCGGGAACCAGCGCGTACCGAGTCCTTCGACCACCTCTGCGATCCGCTCGCGGTCGCCGCCATAACAATGGACGAAGCCGTTGGGCCCTCCGATCGCATCGTCACCAGCGACGAACCCAAGAGCAGCCAGTTTCGCGGCCATGATCCCTGCCATTCCTCCGTGCCCCGCATGGAACGGCTTGACCATGCTGCCGAAATTGGCACGCAGACCACCTGCCTGCGAAGCGGCAATCCCGAGCGCCATGCACGCCTGGTCGATCGAAAGTCCGAGAAGACGAGCCGCGGCAGCCGCGGTGCCGACGGGAGCCCAGACCCCCGTTGGGTGGAAGCCGGCGAAGAGTGCCGGATAGCCCATCAGCGCGGCGACGCGGTGCACGACCTCGTAGGCCACAGCCATGGCCGTCAGTACGTCATCACCGCTGGAACCGACTTCCTCAGCCAGTGCCAGAACGGCGGGAACGAGCACTGCCGACGGGTGGCCGGCGAGGCGGGTGTGCATGTCATCGAAGTCAAGGGCGTGCGCCATGGTGCCGTTGGCCAGAGCGGCGAACTCCGCAGGAACCCTTGCACCGCGCGGACAGCCGAAGACGGTCGCGCCGCTTCCCGGCCCAAAGGCCTGGGCATACTGCGAGACGATTCGACCCGACTTCTCACGCGACGCAGCGACGGCGACGCCCACCGTGTCGAGGACGGCGAGATGCAGGAGCTCGAGTCGATCCCCGGGGATAGACGTCGCGTCGACGTTGACGGCAAACGCAGCAAGATCACGCGTGACCGCGCGGGACGCCGCATCCGGTGCCGCCAGTTCTGTCTCAATCACGTGGCTGTTCCTTTCGACAAAGAGAACGGGCTCCCGGCATCCGACGTGTGTCGAAGCCAGGGGCCCGTCTGGTGAAGTCGAACTTCAGTCGCGCGGCAGGACCCAAACATCCTCGGGCGAGACCGTTGCCGAGACCTGGGCCTCCGCGTCCGGGAACTTGGATCCCATGCCGAACGCACGGATCTTCTCGGCGCCGAGATCAATGAGCGCCTCACGGTGGGTACCCACGAAGACCGAGGCATCGATGCTCCCGCGCCAGGAGTTGACGCCGGACACCTCGTCGAGCGTCACGCGGACGTTCTCAGGGCGCCACACAACAGCGACCTGGTCACCCACGACGTACTGCGACCCGGCACCGACCTGACCCCCGACCTTGCCGATCGCGGTGTCCACGCTGACGCCGCCGCCGGCATGCAGCTCGGTGACCGTTCCCTCAAGCTCGTTGATCGTGCCGACAAAGCCCGCGACGTACCGGGTGGCCGGACGCTCGTAGACCTCCTCCGGCGGGGCGAGCTGGCGAATCTTGCCGTCGCCCAGGACCGCGATGCGATCGGCCATGGTCATGGCCTCGGACTGGTCATGGGTGACGTAGAGCGCGGCGAAGCCGATCTCGCGCTGCATCTCGAGAAGCTCGAAGCGGAGCTCGTCACGGACGCGGGCGTCGACGTTCGAGAGGGGCTCGTCGAACAGGATCAGACCCGTGTTGGGGACAAGCGCGCGAGCGAGAGCGACTCGCTGCTGCTGGCCACCGGATATCTGGTTCGGGTGGGAGTCGGCCAGGTGCGGGATACCCACCCGCTTCAGGGCGCCCGTGACACGGCGCTTGATCTCCGACTTCTCAACCTTCATCTGTCGAAGCGGGAACGCGACGTTCTCGAAGACCGTCATGTGAGGCCACAGCGCGTAGGACTGGAACACCATGCTCAGGCCGCGCCCCTCAGCCGGGACGACCAGCTTGGAGTCCGCGTTGAACTTGGTCTTGCCCTGGATGTCGATGCGGCCGGCGTCGGGGTACTCAAGGCCGGCGACACAACGGAGCAGCGTGGTCTTGCCGCAGCCACTCGGGCCGAGCAGCACGACAAACTCGCCGGGATTGACGCTCAGCGAAATGTCATCGATCGCCTGGACGCGCTCGCCGTCTCGGCGCTGAAAACGCTTGACGAGGTTCGTGACCTCGATCGCGGGAGTCTGTACCTGGTTCAACGTCGTTTCCTCGGTCTCGCGACTGACGCCCATGCGGTCAGTCCTCACGTTGTGACTAGCGCCATACTGCGTATCATAATCATGGTTTGTCAATAGATTCATCACGCAACGGACCATCCGGCGTCAATGTTGAGCGTCGCCCCGTTGACGTAGCTCGCTTCGTCCGATCCCAGCCAGGAGATCGCGGCAGCAATCTCATCCGCGTCGGCCTTGCGGTCTGGCATGGGCCCCTTGGCGATGGCTGCACGCTCAAAGGCCCAGCCACTGCGCTGGGACGACTTGTGCATCTCGGAGTGGACCGCTCCCGGGAGCACGACATTCGAGCGAATCCCCTCGGGTCCGAAGTACCAGGCGATGCTCCGCGCAAGGCCGAGCACGCCGTGCTTGCTTGCCACGTAGGCGACGCCGGCGGGGCCGGCGAACTGCGCGCCGCGCGAGGCGACGGTGACGATCGACCCGCTCCCCTGCGCCTGCATCACCGGAACTACGGCCCGACACAGTCGCATCACACCCGTCATGTTGACGTCGATGACCCGGTGCCAGACCTCATCACTGACGTCGGCGACCGTGGCGTAGCCGTCCATCGCGCCTGCAACGTTTGCCAACAGGTCGACCCGCCCGTCCGCCATTGCGACCAGGGCATCGACGGACGACTGGTCCGTGACGTCGGCATCGACGAAGCGCGCGCTGAGGCCGAGCTCCTCCAGAACGCCAGCGGCGCGCTCGCGCGCCTCAGCCGACCGATTGCACCCTATGACATGCGCACCTTCCGCAGCCAGGCGAATGACTGTCGCGAGCCCGATGCCGCTCGCCGCACCCGTCACGATCGCCGTCTTCCCTGCATGCCGCTGTGAATCCATGCCCATCTCCTTCGCTGCAAAAGCGATCCAGACTCGCCCTTGACCAATATGGTCATAGTAGTCAGACTATCCGTGGCTAACGTCTCACAGAGGAGTAACCATGTCTGTCGACGTCCTGACCCGGCTCGCGGGTCCACGGCGCCGGGTGTCGGCGTTCCAAGGCGCCTCGTTCACCCTGATCGCCGCCGTCGGCGTCATGGTCGGCTACCCCTTCCTGAAGGTGGTTGTCAGCCTGTTCATCGTCGATGGCGCGCCGAGCTTCGAGCCGATCCGTCGCGCGTTCGCCTCCGACGGAATCGGTGAAGTCCTCAAGACCTCGGTGATCGTCGTCTTCGCAGCCGGCATCCTCGCCGTGATCATCGGCAGCCTGATGGCGTGGCTCAACGAGCGCACCGACGCTCGCATCCCGGGAGTCACCGACTTCGTCCCGCTGATGCCCTTCCTTCTTCCCGGAATCGCCTTCGCGATCGGCTGGGTGCTGCTGCTCTCCCCCGGCGCTGGCATCCTCAACGTCTGGATCCGCGACTTCCTCGGCCTCTTCGGCGTCGAGGCCACGCGAGGACCGCTGAACATCTACACGATGTACGGCCTGATCTTCTGCTACTTCAACGCACTGGTGCCGTACGCCTTCCTGTTCGTGTCGGCCGGACTGCGCAACATGCCGGCTGACCTCGAAGAGCAGGCACGTGTCGCTGGCGCCGGGCGCTTCAAGACGTTCTGGCGCGTCACCCTCCCCGCGATGAGGCCGAGTGTTTCGGCCGCTGCCGTCATGCTCATCTGGTTCGGATTCGCGATGTTCTCCATCCCGTTCATCATCGGCACGGGTGGCAACATCGAGGTTCTGACAGTCCGCATCGTGCGCCTGATCAACTTCACGTACCCGCCGCAGACCGACCTCGCGGTCAGCCTCAGCCTCTTCATCCTGCTCTTCGTCGGCGGCGCCTGGCTGATTCAGCTGCGCATCATGAAGTCGGCGACGTTTGTGCAGATCGGCGGCCGCGGCGCCCGCGGCACGACTGTCCGGCTCGGATGGGGCAAGTGGCCCGCCCGCGCCCTGATGATCGGCTTCCTGTTGGTCTCCGGCGTGCTGCCGATGGTCGGTCTGCTGCTGACCGCGCTCCAGGGCTTCTGGAGCCAGCGGATCGACTTGGGCAACCTCGGCTTCGACTCGTTCAAGCGTGTGTGGCAGGACGAGCACGTCATTGACTCGTTCCGCAACAGCCTTGTCCTAGCCGCCATCACCGCGACCGGAATCATCGTCTTCGCTGCCCTGATGTCGACCTACATGCGCCGCCACGGCGGAGTTGTCAGCCGCATCCTCGAGGGTGCGATCCGCCTGCCCGTCGTGGTCTCCGGGTTCGTGCTGATCATCGGCATGATCCTGGCTTACTCGGGCGCGCCGTTCTACCTGCAGGGCAGCTTCCTGCTCTTCGTCATCGCCTACATGGCGATGACGATCCCGCAGGCCTCGATCATCGCGGATGCCGCGGCGGCCCAGGTCAGCGACTCGATGTCAGAGGCCGCCGCTGTCTCAGGCGCGAAGGAGGGCAAGATCTTCCGGAAGATCCTTGTGCCGCTCATGATCCCGGGGCTGGTCGCCGGCTGGACGCTCGTCTTCGTCCACGTCGCCGGAGACATGGAAGTTGCCGCGATGCTCGCGTCGAACGAGAAGCCCGTCGTCGGCTACGCGATCCTGCAAACCTTCAACGCCGGAAAGTTCGCAGACCTCGCGGCCATCGCGGTGACCCTCGTCCTCGTGTCGGCTGCCTGTATCGGACTTGGCAACCTCGCTGGCTACTTCCTGTCCGGACATGCCGGCCTGCGCAAGTCTAAGAAGGCCAAGAAGGCCTGATCTGGCGCTTCAGGAATTCCACAACAAGACGTCTGCGGCGGCCCATCGGCCGCCGCAGGCCATTTCAGGGCCGACCGGCCCTGAGAAGGAGTGACACATGACCACAGAGAAGCTTGAGGCCACCGAAGAGGACGTCCTTTCCGTCGAGGTGGCGGACGGCGTCGCGGTCCTGACGATGTCCCGCCCCCGCCGACTCAACGCTCTCAACAAGGAGATGATCCGCGCATTCGGCGACGCCATCATGCGCTTCGAGCACGATCCCGACGTCCGGGTCCTCGTCATCACCGGTGGCCCGCGCACGGATGGCCGCCCCTGCTTCTGCGCGGGGGCCGACGTCCACGAGGGCGCAGCCCACGGGTCCGCCGGCACCGGTGAGCGGGAGTTCGATCTCGCCCGCGAGGTGGCAGGCGTCTTCGACGGCGACCACCTCGGTGCCCAGGGCATTCGCGAACTGTGGCACCGGCTGGAGACATACCCGAAGCCCGTCATCGCCGCCATCGACGGCGTGTGCACGGGCGGCGGCGTAGAGCTGGCCATGAGCTGTGACATCCGCATCGCCTCCCGCACCGCCCAGATCAGCGACCTGCACCTGACGAACGTCGGCCACGTCGGTGGCGCCGGAGCGACCAGCCGCCTGAGCCGGATCGTCGGTCCCTCCATGGCCAAGCAGATGGTGTGGACGGGCCAGATCCTCGACGGTCCCGAGGCCCTCCGGGTCGGACTCGCCACGCTTGTCACCGAGCCCGAAAAGCTCGTCGAGACCGCAATCGACATGGCCCGAGCCACCGCCCAGCGCGACCCGGTCGGTGTACGTTTCGGCAAGGTGGTGGCCAACGCCGCGCCCGACATGAGCCTCGAGCAGGCTCTGCGCTACGACTACCTTGCCTGGACGACGCAGATGATCGAGACCGACGGCTTTGCGGCGACCCGTGCGTTTGCGAGCTCGCGCGGCAAGCAGGCCTGACGTACGAAAGCAACAGGGGCTGCCTCTTCGGAGGCAGCCCCTGTTTGTCGTTCGCTTCTGATCGCGCCGGCTCTCAGACCTCGTCCCAAAGCGCATGGGGGAGGTTGAGGCCTTCGAACTCCGTGGGATCAATCGGGCCATCAGGCTGCAGGCCGAGGAAGGTGATGACGGCCTGCATCTGGCGAGTGTGCTGCATGACCGAGTAAGCGTTGGACTCGATCACCCGGCGCAGCGGCACAGCGCCGTAGAACATCTCCACGACCCGATCCGGATCGTCACCGCTGGCGAGCCAGGTCGCCGCCCGACCTTGAAGGTCGCTTGCACGTGCCTCGACGTCCGCGATCGTCGTGCCTGCCTTCAGGTAGTCCTCACCTTCGGGCGACTGATAGCCAGCCAAGGCGTAGACCGCAACGGGCGAGAAGTCCGTGTCCCGTTCCTCAGCTACGAGGACAAGCCTGCACAGGTGCCCCACGACGTGGTTGACGAGGCCGAAGTAGGTACGCCCAGGGCGGCCCGGCAAGCCGTCCTCGTAGCGCTCGACCGGAAACTGGCGCAAGAAGCGCAAGGCGGCGTCGAC
This sequence comes from Streptomyces sp. NPDC050625, assembly GCF_040654755.1. Taxonomy (NCBI): domain Bacteria; kingdom Bacillati; phylum Actinomycetota; class Actinomycetes; order Kitasatosporales; family Streptomycetaceae; genus Streptomyces; species Streptomyces sp. NPDC050625. Next base: position 97,864 of record NZ_JBFAIQ010000023.1, on the reverse strand, counting down.
GGTCCGCACGGAGCGCGAAACGAGTTCTTCAACCTGTAGGTATGCACCCTCCGACTGGACACCCAGGATCTCGTCGACCATCGCCAGGTCAAGACCGAACACGAACTGGTCGCCTCGAGTGAGCACGGGAAGTCCCTTGGCGCCCAGTGCTTCGAGTGCCTCAAACCCAGAAGGGTCATCGACGACGTTGACGCCGACGAAATCGAACACCTTGCGCGTGACGCCGCCGTCGGCATCGTCAGAGATCCAGAACCAGCTTCGAGCACTTCGCACGGCCGACGCAGATCAGCATCGTGCCCTCCTCGTCGTGCTCCTCCGGACTCATCAGGGTTCCGCGGTGATCCGGCTGGCCTTCGATAACGTCGGTCTCGCAGCTGCCGCAGTAGCCCTCGAGGCACGACGAGGCGATGTCCGGGCGAATCTCCTGGACTGCCTCAAGAATGCTCTGGTCAGCAGCGATGTGCAGCGTGACGCCGGAGGCGCGCAGCTCGACGTCGAACGCAAAGTCACCGCTGGTGTCGATCTCCGGAGCATCCGTCGGCGCCGAGAAGCGCTCGATGTGCAGCCGGTCAGCGACCCCGGCCGTCTCGCATGCCGCAGCGACAGCGTCGAGAAGCGGAGCGGGACCACAGCAGTAGATGACGCCTTCCGGCGACAGGCCGCCGACGATGCCTGCGATGTCCGGGAGACCGTCCGTGTCCTGCGGGACCAGGGTCACCCGCTCAGGTGCGAACGCAGCCAGCTGGTCGGCGAAAGCCATCGACTCGCGGCTGCGTCCGCCGTAGACCAGACGCCAGGAGGCGCCGCGGCGCTCGAGCTCCTCGGCCATCGCCTTGATCGGAGTGACGCCGATGCCGCCGGCGACCAGGACGTAGTCCGGGGCGTCCACCAGCTCAAAGTGATTGCGCGGGCGGCGCGACAGGATCTCCACGCCGGGCGTGAAGTCGCGGTGGATCTCTTCCGATCCACCTCTCCCAGCGGGCTCGCGGAGCACCGCGACCGCATAGGTGGAGGTGTCCCCCGGGTCTCCACACAGCGAGTACTGGCGGGAGATGCCAGAGGGCAGGAACATGTCGAGGTGGGCCCCGGGCTCCCAGGCGGGAAGCTCCTCTCCCCCTACGGCTTCGAACTCGAGCCTTACGACGTCGCGGGCGACGTCAACCCGGTCACGGAGGCGCAGCTTGATCTGCGACTGGTCAGCGTTGTTCACCATGATCGTGTCTCCTTCGAACTCAAGCCTGGACCGGCATGACGACGTCGTACCGGACGAACCGCTTGCCGCCCTCAGCGCCCGCAGACTCCTGCTGGACACCCTCCGGGTCCGGGCGCATCCCGCTCTCAAGCTGGAGGCGAAGCATCTTCACGAGGACACCCTGTGCCTCGTTGCCACCCTGCTCCCAGATGAGGATCGGCCGACCGAGGCACATGTGCGCGCCGGTGCCGAAGGCGAGGCCGAAGCCGGGCACCTTCCCCTTGAGTGCCTTGCGGTACGGGTCGTAGGCGTCGAAGTCGTCACCGAACACGGACGCATCGCGGTCGGCGGGACCAAGCCAGCTGTAGACCCAGTCGCCCTCCTTGATCTCGCGCCCCGTCTCGAGGACGACGTCCTTATTGGCGATGCGGGCGAGGTACGGGCGCGTGGCGCGGTGCAGACGCAGCGACTCGGCGATGGCGCCGTTGAGGAACGTGCGGTCCTGGAGACGCTCGAGGTCCTCCGGGTGCTTGTCGAGCCACGGAATGACGTCGTCGAGTCCGTAGGCAGCCATGGCAACGGGGTTGTTGATCGAGCCCGCCATGAGCTCGACCATCTCGCGGAAGATGGCCGTGTCGTCGATCGCGTCGAGGTCGTCCTCGACAGCGATCATGCTGGTGATCAAGTCACCCGGGAGCGCATCCTTCTTGGCCAGGTCATCGCCAGCCTCGCGCACAAGCTCGAGACGGCGCTGGAAGCTGGGGACATAGACCTCCTCGCGTATCTTGGCGACCGCCGCCCGCGCGTTCTCGAGGATCTCGTCCTTGAGCTCGTCTGCGACGTACTCGACCGTGATGCCCATGACGATGTGAGTCGCGAGCTCGCGGAAGCGCTCGATGTCAGCCTCCGACTCGATCTGGTCGACGCCGATCATGCCGGCGACCAGGCGCCAGTAGACGCGTGCCGCGAAGTCGAGGAGGTCGAAGCGAACCTCCGTCGCCCCCGGCTCCGCGGAAGCTCGCGTCAGCGCGGCGTAGTGCGCGAAGACCGCCTCGAACGCGGTGCCCTCAGCGCCCCAGGGCATCTTCGGGCTCAGCATCCGCGACAGCGCCTTGCGCCGGTTCAGGTGCGGACGGCCATCGATCGCAACCAAGGTGCCACCCACGAACTCCAGCGACTCTGCCTTGGTGCCCTCGAGGTTGAAGTCACGGCTGCGACGCAGGACCTCCTCGACCTCGTCGTAGCGCTCGAGGTTCACACCCGAGCTGAGGTCCCAGCCAGCGTGGGGGTTGGCTTGATTCATCATGCGAGCGTCCACCTTCATCAAGTACGTGGCCGGATTCAAAGTCCGACTAAACCCTGTTTATCATTATACGAATTACGACTATGAGCGCAACACATGAGCGCATCTTTCTAGGCGTCCGCACCATGACCAATGCCCGGGGCCGTCGGCGACGGACCCGGGCATTGGCTTGGGCAGCCCATGGAGCGGCGGAAGAACCGGTCACCCTGGACCTCAGCGGATGGCGTTGAGTCCGAGGATCTCGCGACCCGCCATCAGGCGCTGGATGTAGCCCGTGCCGTCGGGAACCCACAGCATGCGAGCATCGCGGGCCCACTTCTCGAGCGGCAGCTCACACGACAGGCCCATGGCGCCGTGCAGCTCGATGGCCATGTTGGTGACCTTCACGGCAGCCTCGGTGGCGTAGTACTTCGCCTGTGACGACTCCAGGCGCGGGAACTCGCCGTCATCCAGCATCTTGAGGGTCCGGTACGCCAGGTAACGGCTGGTGTCGGTCAGCGTCTGCATCTCGACGATCGCCTTCTGGACGAGCTGGAAGGCACCGATCGGCTTGCCGAACTGCTCGCGCGTCTTGACGTACTCGATGCTGGCCTCCAGTGCCCGCTGCATGAGGTGCACCGACATGATCGCGAGCATGGCGCGAGCGCCGAGCCAGGATCGCGTGAGAGCAGCCACGCCGTCACCGGGTTCACCACAGAGGTTCTCGTCCGGAACGAACGCGTTGTCCAGCGTGACCTCGCCGAGGTGGTGCCGCTTCAGACCCATCATGTTGAGGTCTCGCGCCTCGTAGCCATCGGTCTCGCGCGTGTCGAGGATGAAGCGGCCAACGATGCTGCGGCCTCGCTCATCCGTGCCGACGCTCGCCGCCACCAGGACGACATCTGCCACAGCGGCGTGACTGCTCCACACCTTCTGGCCCGTGATGCGGTAGCCGCCGTCGACCTTCACGGCCTTTGTGGCCATGCTCGTCACGTCAGAGCCAGCGCCCGGCTCGGAAATGCAGGAGCCAGCCATCAGCTCGCCGCTCGCAAGGCCCGGGAGGTACTTCTGCTTGAGCGCGTCGGAGCCACCCATGCACAGGCGCATGGCGATCATGTCGTTGGACGCGATGTCCATCGAGATCTCCGGCGGAAGCTGCTCGTAGATCAAGCCGAGGTTCACGTAACCGAGTCCGGACCCACCGTCCTCCTCAGGCACGCGCGCATTCAGGACGCCGAAGGGCTCGAGCATGCGGAGCACCTCACGGAGCACGTCCGTCGGCAGCGGCTCCTCCGGAAGGTTGTCGAGCATCGGGTCGATCTTGTTCTTGACCAGCTCGCGGACGGTCCGCTGCAGGTCCTTCTGCTCAGGGCTGAGCTCGATGGTCACGGCAACTCTCTCAATCTGTGGGGATGTTCAGTGATGACACGGGCGGCGAGTCACTCGCCGAGGTAGACGACGCCGGCATCCTGCAGCTCGTCCAGACGCTCGGTCTCGAGACCGAGAAGGTCAGCCAGGACACCGCCGGTGTGCATACCGGGGTGAGGCGGCGCGACGTACCGCTGCTCGACACCGTCGACCTTGATCGGGTTGCCCAGGAGCTTCAGCGACTTCCCGCTGTGCGCCTTGACCTCGACGACCATCTCGCGCGCGGCAGTCTGCGGGTGCGCGAAAGCCTCATCAGGAGTGAGCACCTCGGAGTAGGCGAGACCCCCCTCCTCGAACCGCTGGATCCACTGGGCAGAGGTCTTGGAGCGCAGGATCTCGGTGGCCATACTGCGGAGCGTCTCGAAGTTCTCCTCGCGCGCCTTCGGCTCAGCGAACCGCGGGTCCTCGAGCCACTCCGGGTGGCCCAGGATCCGACAGAAGCGCTCGAACTGCGAGCGCCGCGTGGCCGCGATGGTCAGCGGCTTGTCGGCGGTCGCGTAGGTACCCCAGAAGCGGGGCGCGCGCTCCATGTTCAGCGTGCCTGGGAAGTTGAGCATCTGGACGCCGAAGCCGGCCATCCACGTCATCAGCGAATCGTTCATCGCGATGTCGATCCGGCAGCCTTCGCCGGTCGTGGCCCGACGATGCAGGGCAGCCGGGACCGCCACTGCGACGTACATGCCACCGACAAGGTCGGCCATGGGGACGGGAACCGCCTGCGGGATGCCGTCCTCGTCCTTGATCTGGCAGAACTCGGTGACGCCAGAAGCACCCTGCACCGAGATGTCGAATCCGGCACGGAAGCGATAGTCGCCCGTGGCGCCGAACGCGCTGAGCTCACAGAGGATGATCTGCGGTTTCGCCTTCTTCAGCGCGTCATAGTCGACTCCCAGCTTCTTGGCCACACCGGGGCGGTAGTTGTTGACAACCACGTCCGCCTTTGCGACCAGCGCATAGAGGAGCTTGAGGCCCTCCGGGTCACCAAGCTTGATCGCCACGCTCCGCTTGCTGCGGTTCACACAGAGGAAGTACGAGTCCATGTCGTCGATGCGGTTCTGCGCGTCGATCACATCGCGGGCATGCGTCCCGGTCGGCGGCTCCTCGATCTTGAGCACCTCAGCGCCCAGGTCGGCAAGGATCTGCGTGCCGAAGGGACCCGAGGTCGCCTTGGTCAGATCGATGACGCGTACGCCGTCAAGAAGGCCAGTCGGGAAGGACATCACGAGCTCCTAAGGTACTGTAGTAATCATAGTCAGAGTAATGCCAGTCACATGGGTCCGCAAGCATCTGGCGGCTTCGAATCAGTCGGCGAGACCGCCACCCGCACTGACAGACGTGCCGTTGACGTACGCGCCCGCATCGGAGGCAAGGAAGGAGATGACGCTCGCAACTTCGTCAGCGAGTGACATGCGGTCGATGGAGACGCGCGGGAAGCTGGAGTCCAGACTGGCAATGCCGTTGACAGCGGTCGACAACGTATTGAGGGTGCGTTCCGAGACCATGATTCCCGGGCATACGCCGACGACACCGATACCAAGGCCCCCGACATCCCGCGCCAGGTTTCGCGTGAAGCCGATGACGCCTGACTTCGACGCGTTGTAGACGGCAAGATCATCGACGGTCGTCTTTCCGCCCTCGGAAGACACGTTGACGATGCGGCCGACGCCGCGCTCAACCATGACGGGCAGGACCGCGCGGCACATGTTCAAGACACCCATGAAATTGACCCGGACGACACCCTGGAGATCTTCGAGCGAGAGGCTCAGGAAGCTGCCGTGGTGCTCGACCTTCGCACCGTCCGCCTTGATCGACCCCGACCCGCCCGCATTGTTGACGAGGATGTCAATCTGGCCCCAGGCCTCGAGCACCGCCGACACACCTAGCTCAATACTCGCGAGATCGCCGACGTCCGCAACAACCGCGAGGGCCGGGACGCCCCATCGCTCCATCAACTCGTCAGCCGCAGTCTTGGCCAACTCGCGCGAGACGTCGAAAACCGCGACCCGAGCACCCTGCTCGGCCAGCCGGTGAGCCGTGCAGTTGCCGAGGCCGCTGCCACCACCGCCCGTGACGATCGCCGTCTTGCCGGCCAGGCTGAGCAGGTCCGCGGTCGAACGCTGCTCTCGACCGAACGGGATCCGGTCAAGGCGATACCGCTCCACGACCTGGTGCGGGATGCCATCGATGTTCATGCACATTCTCCTGTTGAAATGGAAAGGGGCGGTTGGCAGCGGATGACCCGCCACCGACCGCCCCTCGACTGGGGACATCAGCCCTTGACGGCCTTGATGACTTCCTCGATGCGCGCCGGCGAGAGCGTCGCGGACTGCGTGAACTTCGCCGGGAACTTCAGCGACCCGCCGAACGGACCAACCGTGCCATTGCCCGGGATCGCGCTGAACTCGTTGTTGCCGTCCTTGGTGAGAAGGTTCGCAAGGAAGAGCTTGGCCTGCGCCGGGTGCGACGTTCCCTCGGTCACGCCGCCACACATGGGCGCACCGGTAGTCTCGTCGAGGGCGATGAAGTCGGTCGGCCCGCCCGCCTTGGCAACCGTCGTGGTGACCGTCTCCGCGGTCGGGACCATGATGGGCTGCTCGCCCGCAGCAAGCTGCTGAGCAGCGGACTGGGTACCGGCGCCCCACAGACCAGCCTGGGCGGCGAGCTTCTTCACGTAGCCCTCACCCTTGGTGCGCAGGAGCCAGTCCCACGCGCCAGCCATACCGGTGCTGGTCTCCGGGCCGATCAGGAGGAGCTTGCCCTTCCACTTCGGGTCGAGGAGGTGCTCCCACGACTTCGGCATGTCGGCCTCCTTCACCTCGGTGGTGTTGTAGCCGAAGCCCCAGAGGTTCTGCTGGAGGACCGGAATGGAGTCCGCCCAGACGAAGCTCTTCGGCCAGTCGGCCGCGGGGAACTGCGGCAGGCCCAGGCCATCGAAGGACTCGATCAGGCCGTCCTTGATCTGCTGCTCGATGAAGCTACAGGAGCCGAGCATGAGCACGTCGCCCACGATCTTGCCCGACTTCGACTCGTTGACGTAGCGCTCCGTGAGCGACGTACCCGCGATGTTCTCGGTCTTGATCGGGAGACCGAAGCGCGCGGTGTAGTCCTCTCCGAGCTTCGCGGAGATCGCGTCCTGCATGCCGGTGTAGACGTGAAGCTTGCCGTCGGCCTTGATCTCCTTGACGGCCGCGTCGTACAGCTTCGCCATCGCAGCGTCGGTCGGACGCTTCGAAGCGTCGATCTTGTCGGCCTCGCTGTCGCCACCGCAGGCGGCGGTCGTCATGACCAGCGCGGCGGTGGCAATCGAGGCAACCGCCGTGCGGGCAGTCATGGGAATGCGCATCGTGCATGCTCCTTCATCAGAGGCGCCCGCAGGCGCTTCAGTAGACCTGATCACCTTAATCATGAATATCAGAGTGTGGCGAGGGTCACGGGCAAAGGATTTGCCAGAACTTGCGTTCAGCCGAGAGAGACAACGAGCTCGCCGCCCGCGACATCGAATGACGTACCAAAGCCAGCGGCCTTGGTGACTTCGATCTGGTAGTTGCAAACATCCGCAAAACGCGGGTCCGACGGGTCAAGCGGCGCCGGCTGACCGTCACCGTTGATCAGGCAGGGCACCATGGACACCCGCTTCACGGCCCCGTCCTCCACCACAGCGCGCACGATGACCGTGTTGCGCGCGTCCGGATGAAACGGATACAGCGGGTAGTCCTCGTAGTACTTCAGGCCGAAGTCACCGAAGTGCTCCTGCATCTTCTTGACGCCCTCACTGTCCTTGTAGGGCTGCAGGTCAACGTCCATCACGAAGTTGCCCGTGCCGTGGAAGATCGCCTTCCCGCGATAGACCTCGACTGCCTTGAGGATGTGCTGGTGCGTGCCGAGGACCAGGTCCGCTCCCGCATCGATGGCGGCCCGGCCGAACTCCGACTCATAGTCACTGATCTCCACTGGAGTGAAGTGGATGCCCCAGTGCGCGCTGACGACAACGACGTCAGCAACCTCGCGAGCAGCTTCCACGTCCTCGCGCAGCATCTTCAGGGTTTCGGCGCGAACGTACGTCGACACCCTCGCGTGACACCCCGGCTGCTCGGGCTCCTCCATCTCGTAGTGGGTATCCACGAAGATCGGCGCACAGCCCGGCTTGCCACGTCCAGCCTCATACCCAGGCCAGAGGATCGAGGAGTACGCGAGAAAGGCCGTCTTCACCCCGTCACGCTCGATCACAGCAGGAGTACGAGCGGCCGCAAGATCCTTGCCGGCGCCGCAGACAGCAATCCCGTGAGCAGCGTGGTGCTCCAGGGTCTCGTGGAAGCCATCGTAGCCCGCGTCAAGGTGGTGGTTGTTGGCGAACGACACGACGTCGACACCAGCCCAGGCGACACCCTCGAGCTGTTCAGGATCCGAGCGAACGACGCCTCGGGCCGCCGGGTTGGCTGTCCAGTTCTTCGCGTAGGTGGACTCACAGTTGGCGAACGTGACGTCCGCGGCCTGGAAGATCGGGCGCACAAGCGCGAGCGCGCTCAGCGGGTCGGGGCGATTGATGGCGACGTCACCGACAGCGACGATCTCGATGCTCCTGGTCATGCTCAGGCACCCGCCGCCGCGGCGCTGTCATCACGATCGAGGTCGCCCTCCTTGATCCGCGAGGCCGCGTGCCCACCACCGTCGACGAGCAGCTCGGCGCCGTTGACATAGGAGCTCCGCTCGGAGCAAAGCCAGACGATCGCCTCTGCGAGCTCCTCGGGACCGCCGATACGGCCCATGGGCGCCGTCGACATGACCTGGGCCAGCTTCGCTTCGTCGAAGTTCAGGGTCAGCAGCGGCGTCAGCGTCTTGCCGGGAAGGACGGCGTTCACCCGCACACCCTTGCGCCCGTATTCACCGGCCGTCGCCTTGGTCATGGCCACGACACCAGACTTGGTCGCGGCGTACGGCGCGAGGCCCGGCGGCGGCTCGACAACGGCGCCCGAGGCGATGTTGACGATCGCTCCCACACCCTGCTCCCCCATCGCCTTCAACTCAGCCCGCATGCAGTAGAAGAGGCCGTCCAGGTTGATCGCGACGACCTTGCGCCACTCCTCGTCGGTGTAGTCACCAAGACGCTTTCGCGGACCGGAGATGCCGGCGTTGTTGACGGCACAGTCGAGTCGCCCGTGGCGTGCGATGACCTGCTCCACAACCGCGTTGACCGCGGCGACATCGCTGACATCCATATCGACCGCCAAAGCGACCTGGGCGTTGACCTCGGCGTTGATCTCGGAGCACACCTTGGCGGCAGCCTCACCGTCGCGGTCTGCAACAACGACCTCGAGCGCACCTTCCTGCGCGGCAAGGCGAGCAGTCGCGGCGCCAATGCCGGAGCCAGCCCCCGTCACGAGAAGAGTCTTTCCTTCGAGCATCTTGACGCTCATTGCGTCTCCACCTTCATCTCAAGGGACCTCATGTCGGCGAACATCTCGCCAAGCGTGTCCAGACTGTCCAGCTTTTGCAGCGTGGCAAGCAGCCGCTCCGCGATCTCGCTCGAAACGAGCGACCTGCACTGGTATTCAAACTTCGTGACGAGCTCGCGCTCCTCCACCGGATTCAGGTGGTGGCCACGCGGGTAGTCCGTGCGAATCGCGCGCACCTCGCCAGACTTCAGCCGAAGGGTGATCACGTTCGTCGGCTTCTCGACCCACGTCTTGGTGATTTCCGCGTCAGCAACAACCTCGATCTTCGCCATGATCGGTCGCAGTGCCGGGTCGAGGTATCGCTCGGGAAGGTAGGACTCCTTCTGGACGAAGCCGTCGACAAGGGCGACCGAGGCGACGTACGGGATGCTGTGGTCTGCTGTCTCCTTCGTCTTGGGATCCCACTTCTCGTCGTGGTCGTCCTGGCCGCCGCCACACTCACTCCACGTCACCCACGGCACAGCGATGGTGACCGAGTCGATGTCATCCGGCCGAACGCCCTGACGATGTAGCTCGACGAACTCCTGGACCACGGTCTGGGTGTTGAAGTCAGCGACGTGCAGCTTGTACGCAGAACGCTCCCCCGCGGTGAAACCGTCGCGGGGACGGCCGAGGTGCTCGAGGGAGAAGGGCCCGGTCACCAGGTGCTGAAAGCCACGATGGCCCTCGATGACGCGCGACGGTCCGGTGACGCCGCGGCTCGCCAGGCGTGCCGCGATGAACCCGTTCATCACCGCATGACTCGAGGCAAGCGCCTTCCAGTTGCCGAGCTCGCCCACACGGCTGCTGCCGAGCGGCGCCGACGTACCCGTGATCGTCATCGCGAGCGCATGTGCCGTCTGGTCGACGCTCAGACCGAGCATCCGCGACGTCGCGGCAGCCGTCGCGATGCTGATGAAGGCGGGGTAGTCCCAGCCTCGGTCGCGGAGGTCGACTGCATCAGCCAGCGCCATGTGGACCTCGTAGCCGACATGAAGACCCTCGACAAGTGCCGCCCCGGACGCACCGGTCAACTCTGCGGCAGCCCAGAGAGCTGGAATCAGGTCGCTCGTGTGGCCACCACCGAGGCGGAAGTAGTTGTCGTTCAGGTCCAGGTAGCGAACCATCGCCGTGTTCGCAAAGATGCCAGCCTCTGGGGCGACCTTGTTGATCGCGCCGAGGACGGAGACGCCCCGATCGGTGGGTGACTCGCATGCGATGTCGCGCGTCGCAACTGCGGGCGGAAAGCTCATCGCGCCAACGGCGCACGCGACCGTGTCGAGGTGATGGCCCACGAGGGCCCGCACGGTCGACTCCGGAATGTCGGCACGGCGCACCGACGCCGCCCAGGAAGCGATCGCCGAGGTGGTGTTGTCATGAAACCCGACGTCAGGCTCGACCATTCATCATCGTCCAATCTAGTCGCATCATGTGCAGATTTTGATCGTTACTGTCGCCATGAGCCATGTCAAGAGCGTGACCAGCGCCACCCGACTCGCGCGAATTTCGGGAAATCCACAGGAAACCTTGGCGTTGAATAGATGCATGGCCCCGATCCGCAGGGCCGCCAATGCCTTGGGGGAACCACATGAACCGCCAGTCCGCCACCTTTGGACAGCTCGTCGGAACCGAGATGATCCGTATGGTCGTTCGCGACACCGACATCCAGGCGTCCGCCACCCGGAACCCGCCGCCGCAGCCCGCGCGCCGCGAAGTCCGCAACGCCGCCACTCAGCAGCGCGCCCTCGCCTTTGCGCATCGCGCCGCACATCGATTCGCCATTCGCAACAGCGAAGGTGTCACGGTCACGCGCTGACTTCTCGCGCGCCGCAGGCCTCCCGCGAGTCAGTCCTCGACGGAGATGGCCATCGCAGGGCAGCCTGCGGCGGCCTGCCGGACCCCCTCGGTCAGCCCTTCTTCGATCTGATCAGCAATGACGAGGGCGATGCCCTCGTCCCCCTGGTCAAACACCTCGGGGACGGTGAAGGCGCACTGCCCCGCCCCGATGCAGCGACCCTCGTCGATTCGCGCCCGCATGCCCGCTCCTCTCGCGCCAGGCCTGTCGGCCCGGCGATTTGTACAGGGGGCTTGTGAAGTTGCCCACTGAAACTTAAAGTATGAGCACGATATACATGTTTTCATCAGTGCACAACGCCCCGGATCGGAGCAGCATGACCACCACCACCGCTCGTCCCGACAGCGAAGAGCTCAGCCGCCTGGCCCAGCTCTTCCTCACGGACTTCGACCACCGGGCCCAGCCGTGGGACTTCTTCAAGATGCTGCGCGAGGAGGCGCCGCTCGTCCGGAGCACCAGCGGCACCTGGCTGGCGGTCCGCCACGAGGACGTGGTCGAGGCACTGCGCCACCCCATGCTGAGCCGCGCGAGCGCCGCCGCGCGCACGTCGGCACTTCCCGATGGCGAGGCTGCTGAGCTCTCCACCACACGCCTGGCCTGCATCGACGGCGCCGACCACCTCCGCCTGCGCAAGATCGTCAACCGGTCGTTCTCGGCTCGCAACGTCAAGAGCTGGGAGCCCCAGATCCTCGAGACGACCGCCGGCCTTCTGGCGCCGTACATGGAGGCGCGCCGCATGGACTTCCTCGGGGACGTGGCCAGGCGGATGCCTCTGGTCGTCCTCGGCGACCTGCTCGGCGTTCCGCACGAGGACATCCCGCAGCTGATGAACTGGCTCGTCCTGCTGATGGAGCACATCAACCCCGAGGCGAGTGCCGAATTCTCTACGGCAAAGCACGAGGCGATGATCTCCATGAGCCGCTACCTGCGCGAGCTCGTCGCCAACCGTCGTGCCAGCGGAAGCACCGAGAACGACCTCCTGGCTGCACTCATCGGCGCAGAGGACGAGGGCGACCGCCTCACTGAGAAGGAGCTCATCGGCATCATGAACGAGCTCCTCCACGCGGGTGCAGAGTCCACCACCAACGCGATGACCAACGGCCTGCACTGCATCCTGCAGCACCCTGACCAGCGCGACCTCCTGGTCGAGCGCCCCGAGCTCGCCAACCAGGCCTTCGAAGAGGTCCTCCGCTTCGCGACCCCGGCCCTGCACGCCCTCCCCCGCGTCGCCCTCGAGGACGTCGAGCTGCCGAACGGCGTCATCCCGGCCGGCGACATGGTCCTTCCCATCGTCGCCTCGGCGGCTCGAGACCCGCGCGTCGTCGAGGACCCCGACGTCTTCGACATCACGCGCAAGCCGAACCCGCACGTCGCCTTCGGCTCTGGCGAGCACTTCTGCCTGGGCAACCTGCTCGCGCGCACCGAGGCAAGCCTGGTCTTCCGCCAGCTCGCCGAGGGCCCGCTCGCGACGATGGAGATCGCGCAGCCGGCGACTTGGACGCCGCACCACATCATCCGCGGCTTGGACTCGCTCCACGTCAAGTGGTGAATGCACGCTCCCGCTGATCTGACGACGACGGCCCGATCCGCGTACGCGGGTCGGGCCGTCGTCCTTCACAAGCCAAAGAAGACGAGAGGGATGACCCCGAGGACGATTGTCGACCTGTCGACAATGTCCGTCCTGTGGAGCGACTACGGATACGAGCTGCAGCAGTTCCGACGGTCTGTGCACGGACGAACGAACTCCGCATTCGAGGTACAGACGCGATGCGGACGACACCTGGTCATCACATCCTCGATGCCCATTCCGCTGACACCGCGTGCCGACTCGTGCGGCTTTCGGACTGGCTGATCAGCGAGGGGGTCGCGACACCAGCGATCCTTGTGCGCACTGATGGTGGACGCGTAGGCAACCACGCCCGCCGACCCGTGATTGCGACTGACTTCGTCGGAGGTAGGCACCCGGTGCCAAGCAACCGTCATGCCTACGCGACGGGGGCAGCCCTTGCCCAGATCCACCGCCTGGACCCTCCGCGGGACCTCTGTTTGCCTTCCCGCAGGCTCCCGGCCGACTGGCGCGGTACTTACGACGTCGCCGGCGGAGCTCAGCTGCGCGAGCTCCTTGAAGAGGCAGAGGCGGCGTTCGCTGCCCTACCGGCCCGCAAGCGATCGTTCATTCACGGTGATTTGTTCCCGGACAACATGCTCGAGGACAAGGACGGCGTCATCCATCTTCTCGACTGGGAGACGGCTGCATTCGACTGGCCGGCGCTTGATCTCGGCTTTGCCGCCATTGGCCTCGCAGGCAGCCGCCAGCTCGCTCCTCGGATGACCGACGCATTGCTGACGGGATACTCCTCCGCCAGCGGCCGGGTCACCGACGACGAACTCCTGACGGCCGCTCACTACGCGTGCGCGGTCCTCATGTTTCACAGGTTCAGACACGGGATCGGCGGCCATCCAACGACTCCAGGTGACGGTTGGCGCGCACTCCTCCCGGCGTGGCAGTCACTCAGGATGCCGGTGGCGTCCGCACAACTTGAGGTACGCCGCTGACCTGCGCAAACGTAGCCCACTGCTCGGCGTACCCCCTCCGATGACGGCACAACTGGTGAACCTGGGTAGCCAACGTCCATGGCATGTCCACCCCTACTCCCTCACGACTCCTGTGGTCACAGGTGTTCGGGCGGGTCGCTGCGGAGGCCTCGCTTGGCACGGCAGCGATGCGCCTTGCGCGGCTCGGGATCCCCGTCTTCCCGTGCCCCCCGCGGCAAGCGGCCGCTGACCAGAAGCGGCTTTCACGACGCGTCGACCTGCGGACACCGTTTCCGGTTGGTGGCGGCGGCACCCGCCGCAAACATCGGGATTCCGACAGGTGCCCGATCCGGACTCCTCGTCGTTGACGTGGACGTCCACGCGGACGGCGACGGCTACGACGCCTTTCGCCGAGCACAGCGAGCCGGTCTTCTCTCCGGTTGGGCCTGCCTCGTCCGGACTCCGTCGGGTGGCTTGCACGCGTACTACCCAGCGACGGCGGAAGGCGAGCAGCGCTCTTGGCAGAGTCCGGCCAATCACGTGGACTTTCGAGGAGACGGCGGCTACGTCATCGCTCCTGTCGACGGTCACGTAATTGGTTCAGGCCGCGATTCCGTGAATACCCGGCTCATGCTCGGAGCAGGATTCGGGTGCGCAGCGGGCGGAAGGTGGCTCGGCCGTACATCTGTCTCTTGATGGTTTTGATGCGGTTGACGTGGCCTTCGACGATGCCCGAGCTCCAGGACAGGGTGAGGCCGGCGGTGACGACGTCGAGGTCGAGGCATAGGCTCTGCGCGAAGGACAAGATGGGAGGGGGCGCGTCGTGTTCGACCTGGAGGATCCACTCCAAGAGCTGGTGGCCGCACCGGTGTTGGAGTAGATCGTGGAAGGTTCAGGAGAGGTCGCAGGCCCGTGCGATGTCCGGGCACGCCAGCCGGACTTCAGGAGCTCGTCGTCTTCGCGGGGCTTCAGCGCGCCGCGGGGGCAGCATGATCCAGGTTGTGATCTTGCGCGGGCTCGGGATGGCTCCGCGGGCGGGTTCGACGGTCCCGGTCTTGAGTCCGGTCACGTAGCGGCGCACGGGCAGATCGCTGCCCTGGTAGCCCCGTTGGCGGATCTCGCGGTGAACGGCTCGAGCACTCCCTTGGGGCGGCCGCACCGGGCGGAGGCCAGCAGCTCGTCGAGGCCGGTATCGCGGAAGCGGCGGACGGTCTTGCGGTCCAGGTGCAGACGTCGGGCGATCTGGGAGATGGTCTGTTCCTGCGTGAGCAGGCGGTGGATGTCGGAGTACCGGTCGACGGTATGGACGGCCATTTTCGTGGGCGGCAGAGTCGGCGGAGGCAGTGGATTGATGATCCGCCGGGACCCTGTGTCGCGGTGGGCTTCGACCTGTCTCCGCAGGCAAGGGCGATGCTGATGGCATGTCTTCTCGACCGCGGAGGAGAGGTTGTGCAGCAGGGTACTGGTGGGCCGTCGGCGAGGTGCCTGCTGAGCAGGCCCTTTTCCCACGGCCCCCAGCCCGAACGACGCATGCGACTTGTCACCGCACGTCGCTCTCCAGTGACTACTCCGTGAGTGCTGCGACAGGTTTCCTGCCGTGGATGTCCGTATGACAAGTGCCGCAGACCACAAGGGTTTTGCGGTGTCGTGCGGCCATGAGGTCTGCCCACGGCGGCCGATCTCCTGGTCGCCCGAGGTCGGCGAGCTTGGCTACGTGGTGGACTTCCACCTCGTCGATCCGCCCGCATGCCTCGCACCGTCCGGCCAGGAGCCGGGTGACCAGCTCCTTGCGTTTGGTGTTGACCGGGGCCAGCCGACGGTCGTTGATGACCGTCTTCTTGTCTCGTCGCAGCGGGATCCCTCCGAACCGTCCGACCAGCGGCTTCCTGCCGGTGCGTTCGACGCGGGCCTCGAAGCACTTGCGCAGCCCGTGCGGTGTCTCGATGGTGGCCGCATAGGCGCGGGCCATCTTCGACACCGACGAACGGTACTTGTTGGCGAGCGTCATCAGCATCGAGGTCTCCATGACCCATTGCAGCCGGGCGAGTCGGAAGACATCGCCGGCCAGCAGGTAGTACTGGACGATGCCGCGGTACTCCGACCCGTAGGTGCTGATGATGACGTGGTCGTCCTGGTTCAGCAGTTCGGGCCGACGCGCGGGTTTGCCGCGCTTCATGTACTGGGCCTGCTTGGCAGATACCACCGAACGGGGGACACGCAATCTGATGACCCCATTGACGGAACGTTTTCCGCCGGTGATCTTGCGGTCGTTGTGGTGCACGGTGATGTCGTAGCCGAGGAACCTCGCCGCCTGGGTGCGGGCGTGCGTGATGAGGGTCTTCTCCGGCGACAGTTCCAACTTGAGTTCGTCACGAAGGAATTGCGCCAGTCGTTGTTTGATCTCCTCGGCTTCTGCCTTCGGTCCGGCGAACCCGAGCAGGGTGTCATCGCAATAGCGCACATACCGCAGTCTCCGATAGCCGGGATCCTGAGTATCCATGCTGGGAATGCTGCGGAGTTGCTTGCGCAGCTCCCGCAACTGAGTGCGGTCGCCGCGCCTGCGGGCGCGTTGCATCGCCGCCCACACCCTGTAGAAGGCACGGTTCGGCTTCCTGACCCTGCCCCGGGTGTATTCCGGGATCAGGACCGTCTCGACGTACTCGTCCAACTTATGCAGGTAAATATTGGACAAGATCGGTGAAACAACCCCGCCTTGCGGGCTCCCGCTGTGCGTGGCGTTCCAGACCCAGTCCTCCATGTATCCGGCCTTGAGCATCTTGCGCACCAGCCGAAGGAATCGATTGTCGTGGATTTTCTCGCCCAGGATCCGGAGCATGACCGAATGGTCTAGCTGGTCGAAACACTGGGCGATGTCTCCCTCGACGAACCAGACTGTCCCCGTCCAGGTGTTGGCCACGTCGCGTAGGGCGGTGTGGCATCCCCGGCGGGGACGAAAACCGTGAGAGGAGCTGGAGAACGTCGGCTCGTAATACGCCTCAAGGAGCAGGCGGATCACTTCGCCGACGAGCTTGTCGCTCCAGGGCGGCAGGCCGAGCGGCCGCAACTTCGTGCTGGACCGCGCCTTCGGGATGTAGACCCTGCGAGCTGGGCTCCACCGGTACCGCTCGTGGCGCAGTGCGTCGATGACGTGCTCGATCTTGCCCAGGGACATGCCGTCCACGGTCTCCCCGATGACCCCGGGCGTCATCGCTCCCTTGTTGGAATACAGGCGCCCGTAAGCCAGTAGATACAACTGCGGATTGAAGAGCTGTCGATACAGTTCATTGCACGGCAGGCCACGCCTGCCGCGTTCACGGAGGACACCCAGCACCGTTTCGGCGCTCTGCATTACGCATACCTCCCGACTCTGTGGTGTCCGATCACCTGGCCCCCTTCGCCCGATGCGGACGGCTTTCCCGTCCTCCTTGGCCGGTCGTGACTCCGGCGACTACTACGGGGCCTCCGTCGCCATAGGAAGATCTCATCCCTTAGGCGATCCCATGTTCGTCCTTGTCGTACGTCGTAGCGTGATGTAGGTGCCCAACTCATCCCCTTGAATGCCCTCGCTGGGCATCGCTCCGCACTCCGGAGGTTGCGTCGGCCATGGCATAAAGCCGTCGCAGGGCGCGGCGTCGGTTTCAGGTATCTTTCCGACGGACTCGACCTTCAGTCTTCTGGGAATTTGGGTTCAGGCAGTTCAGCTTTCACCATGTCACGCGGGTCCCTCGATGCCCCGTCTCCGATACCTGAGTCCGGTCACCGATTTCCTGGCATGCTCTGGTCCCCATCACCGTTTCCGGATTAGGTAAGCCATCAGACCCAAGAACCTCCCTCCAAATTCCTCCCGGTTGAACCGGGGATACGACAAGGCGCCGCATGGCGCACTGCCACCGATCGGCGACCTCCTGAGCGCCGGGGGCGGCTTCGCGGACGGCACTGGAGTAGGCGCTGGCCCTATCTCTACAGATGATCTCCGCGTCAGGGTGTTCATGCAGCCAGGCGGCGAAGGTCGCCGCGTCCCGGTCCGGCAGGACGTCCACGACCCGGGCCGCCTCGATGTCGACCAGGACAGTGCCGTAACGCCATCCCGTCCGGAAGGCGAACTCGTCGACACCCAGCACCCGAGGCGCCTGCTCAGGAACCGTCGGGGCAGTGAGCAAGCCCAGCAGATGGGTGCGCCTGGTGGGTAACTGCAGGACCTGGCACAGGCGTTATCCAGGGCGTCCGCCCAGGAACGTCGCGATGGACTGCATCCATCGACGCAGCCCCACGCTGTGACGCCGGTATCGTTCGCTCAGGTCCGAGACCTGCTCGACGAACGTCCGCCGTCGGCACGAGGCGCGTTCGCAGAAGAAGCGACGCACGCTGAGCGTGATGGTCAACGGCCACCCGACAGCGGGGCGTTCGGCTATCCAACGCACATATCGCGAGTGCACACGACGTGCAGGACAGCCGCAATCCGGACACGGCGGCGGTCGCCCGCACGAAGTGGCCTCGACAGCGATCCCCTCCGCGGTGACATGCACCGCCGTGACTCGCACATCGATCCCGGGAAACAGCACATCCTCGACCGCGACGACCCCCATACCAGGGCAATCCCCGTGCGAAACGTTCCCGCAGTCGGACAACGACCTGGGTATTCACGGAATCGCGGCCTGAACCCAATTCCGTGACCGTCGACAGCAGCAGATCACCAAGATGCTGCCCTTCGACAAACCCAAGATCTTCCCCTACGCCTACCGGCACACCTACTGCCAGCGGCACGCTGACCAGGGCATCCAGCCCGACGTCCTCCAAAGTCCGATGGACCATCGCCAACTCGCCACTACTCAGCGTTACTACCGGGTCAGTGAGCAGCGCAAACGCGAGGCCGTCGACCGCGTCTCGGCGATGGAGTTTGACCGCCACGGCAACTGCATCTAGCGGCAGGCCAAGGAACTGCTGGACGACGAGTACGCCCGCCGCGCCGTCGGCGAAGCCCAGGCACCTTACGGCGTCTGCGTCGAGCCGTCCAATGTCGCGGCCGGCGGACACGCCTGCCCTGTCCGATTCCGCTGCGTCGGCTGCGACCACTTCCGCACTGACGCCTCCTACCTCCCCGATCTGGAGGCATACCTCGCCGACCTGCTGCGAAACGGGAACGCCTGGCCGCGTTCACCTCCGCCGACGACTGGGAAAAAGTCGAAGCCGCACCCTTCGATGAGGAGATCATCAGGGTCCGTCGTCTCGTCCGGCGTGTCCGAGAGGATCTCGACGCCCTCACCGACGAGGACCGCGCGCAGATCAGGGAAGCCACCAGCGTCCTGCGCCGCAGCCGACGGCAAATCATCGGCCTCGGGATGCCCCGCGTCGGACCGCCCATGCCCGACTTCCATCTTGGCAGAAGAGCATGACGAACATGAGTGACGGCAGGCGGGCCGACTCGATCCGCCGCCGCGAGCGCGTCCTCAAAGCCCTGGACACAATGCTGCGAAGCGACGCCGACATCACCGTTTCGGCTCTCGCCCGCGCCGCGTGAGTAGACCGCACTTTCCTCTAAAGACACCGCGACCTCCTCCAACGCGTCCACGCGGCCGCGGCCGCCTCTCCACAGGAAGGACGGATCGCAGCTGTCAGCCGGGCCTCCCTGCAGGCCGACCTGGCCAACGCGCTGGAATGGAAGAAACGCCTTGCCACGCGGGTCCGGCAGTTGGAGAAGCGCTCTCCCAGGCCCTCGGCGTGGCTGCCTGGGCCGAGTCGGGCCTGGGGGCGCCAGATTCCTGAGGTGAGCGAGCAACTGCCCAGCGGTGGCATCGAGCTGTCACCCGACGAGATCGAAGCCCTCCACGCCAGGTGGTCTTCCTGCTGGACCCCGAGTGAGGTCGCGCAGCAATTGGCCGGGATTGGCACGCCCTGGTACGTGGCCGCGGGCTGGGCGCTGGACCTGTTCCGCGGCAGGCAGACGCGCGCGCATGGGGACATCGAGATCGGGATTCCGGCCACGCGCTTTCCCGAGGTCCGCAACCGCTTTCCCGGATACGTCTTCGACGCGGCAGGCAGCGGCCGGATCTGGGAGGACGCCACACGGGAGGTGTTGGCCGCCGTACATCAGACATGGCTGCGCGATCCGGCCACCGGCAACTACCTGCTCGACGTGTTTCGCGAACCGCACGACGGCGACACCTGGATCTGCCGACGCGATGAGAGGATCCGGCTTCCCTACCGCGACATCATCCGCCACACTCAAGACGGCATCCCGTATCTGGCGCCCGAACTGGTCCTGCTGTTCAAGGCCAAGCACGCCCGCCGAAAGGATCAAGCAGACTTCGACGCGACCGTCCCACACATGACCTCAGCTCAGCGCGAGACCTTGGCCGAGCTACTCGCCCGCGCACACCCGGGGCATCCCTGGCTCGCGGACCTGTAGCCCCCGCTTAAGTCGGTTTCCGACTGAAGCGCACAAGTTCGAAGAGCCCTCGATACTGATTACTGGTGGGCTCTCGTATGCAACTGCCGCCAGTGCCCCGAGGAACCCAGCCCGCTGGTGACCGTACATGATCACCGGAGGCGCATCGGTTCCATGTCCCGCCAACCTCGTTACGGAGCCGGGTGGTGGTCTTGTCGTGGTAGCAGAGAGCGTCCGTGACAACGAGGCAGGCATATCAAGGAGTTGTTGCCCGTCAGCCGTCGGTGCTCGGGGCTTCACCTGAAACGGCGATACCACCACACGTATTGCACCTGCTAGCGTCCACGAAACCGACGCTGAGCTGCGCAAAACCGAATGAGCCTGCCTCGCGCTACGGGTGCTGCCCCAGAGAACCCACGTCCTCAACGTGGTACTGGTGAAAGCGCACACTGTGGTCCTCGGTCGCGGACACCACGTGGACAGGAACGGTCACGAGACCGAAACTGATCGCGCCGGACTACATCGTTCGGGGCACCGTGCACCTCCACACCACAGCCCCGAGCGTCTCCAGCCTACGGACGGCAGCGCCCTGCGGCACTAGGAGCAGGAGCAGCCTCCCAACCTCACGAATCGCCCGGACCGGGCCGAGGCGCGCCCGCTGCCTCCGGGCGGCAGGCCGCCTCGGCCCGGTCCTTGGTGCGGGTACCGCTCCACCTCCATATTCAATCAAACTGATTTGATGTAGTGTGGTCGGCGTGATGGCATCAGGTCCAGCGGCCCCACCGTTCGTGCGCCTGGCCGCCCACCCGCTGCGCTGGCGGCTGATGACCGAACTGGCCGGCAGCGACTACCGCGTGCGCGAGCTGACGAATCTGGTCGGCCAGCCGCAGAACCTGGTCTCCTACCACCTCCGGCTGCTGCGCAGCGGCGGGCTGGTCACCACCCGGCGCAGCAGCTTCGATGCCCGCGACAGCTACTACCACCTCGACCTGGACCGCTGCGCCGACGCGCTGAACGGCACCGGGGCGGCCCTGCATCCGACGCTGCATCTCAGCGCACCGCCGAGGATGCCCGCGCAGCGGCCGGGCGGCCTTCGGGTGCTGTTCGCGTGCACCGGCAACAGCGCCCGCTCCCCGCTGGCGGAAGCCCTCCTGCGCCACCGCAGCGGCGGCACCATCGAGGTGACCAGTGCCGGCAGCCACCCCAAACCGCACATCCACCCGCACGCCGTGCGGGTCATGCGCGAGGAGTTCGGCATCGACATCGCCGACCAGCACCCCCGCCACCTAGACGCTCTGGGCGACCGCCGGTTCGACTACGTGATCACCCTGTGCGACAAGGTCCGCGAGGTCTGCCCCGACTTCGACGACCACCCCCGGCTGGTCCACTGGAGCATCCCCGACCCGGCCACCGCCGACGACCCCGCCCACCAGGACGGCTACCCGGCCTTCAGCCGTGTCGCCGCAGAGATCGACACCCGCATCAGCCACCTGTTGCCCGTACTCGCCAAGGAAGTGCCCTCATGACCGCACCCGACCAACGCGCCAGCGTCCGCTACCTCGTCGACGACGTCCAGGCCGCCGTCGACTTCTACACCACCCACCTCGGCTTCACCGTCCACACCAACGCGATCCCCGCCTTCGCCGACGTCGTCCGCGGCCCGCTGCGCCTGCTGCTGTCCGGGCCGGCCAGCTCCGGAGCCCGCGCCACCCCTGCCGACGCCGCCACCCCGGGGCGCAACCGCATCCATCTGATCGTCGACGACATCGACGCCGAGATCGACCGGCTCCGCACCGCGGGCCTGCCGTTCCAAAGCGACCTGATCGCCGGCCCCGGCGGGCGACAGATCCTGCTCGCCGATCCCGCCGGCAACCTCATCGAACTGTTCCAACCCGCTGGGCAAGCGACCACCGCAGCGGCCACGAGGTGACCGTGATGGCCACTCCGAGGGTGCTGTTCGTCTGCATGCACAACGTTGGCCGCTCCCAGATGGCCGGCGCCAAGCTCGTCATCACCTCGGGCAAGAACCAGGAGGGTCCCATGCCTGGGCGGTCGCCTTCCCGTAGCGGCGGATGTCGGTGACCGTCACGGCTTGCTCGGAGCCCCAGATGGCCGGGGCGCCGACCACTTCGTCGAGCATGCCGCCACCCTCGGAATCGACATGGAAATCACCGCCCGCGCCCCCGGGACCAGCGGCTTCACCCCGATCCCGAAGCGGTGGGCAGTCGAGCGCACGTACGGCTGGCTGATGCTGCGCCGCCGCCTGGCCCGCGACTACGAAACCCACCCCGCCTGCTCCAAAGCCATGATGATCCACCTCGCCATGACCGACCTCATGACCCGCCGCCTCACCGGCGAGAACACGATCTCCAGGCGCCACCCGACACCACGGGACCAACTCCGCATCACGGGATGAAACAACGGGAGAACACGACCTCTTATCACGCCGTGATAACCGTGCAGCTCCGGCAGGGTGATGTCCGGTCTCAGCAGAGATACCTGCGGTGGTTCAGGTCGAGTGAGACGAAGCCGCCGTGTCTGTCTGATCCTGGTTGCCCGCTCGCTGGCCGAGGGCCGTGCGGCGGTGCAGGTGGAGGGTCAGGGCGAGCAGGCCAAGCGGGGTGGCCACGGCCAGGGCGCCGACTGCCTGGTGCTCCCGGGAGGCTACCGTCGCGTCGCATCCGGACGTGCCGAGCTCGCCTGGCTCACCGTCGGGGCCGTAGTGCTGCTTCGTGAACGCCTGCCGGTCGAACAGCGCGGGCACGCCGCACGACATCGGCTTTTGGAAAGCCCCGTCGTTGTCGAAGGACGACGGGAAGAACATCAGGCCGAGCGCCAAGAGGAAGCCGCCGAGCGCCGGGACCGCGAAAATCCAGGACCAGATGAGCAGGTCACGGTTGGCCCGGGGCGCATCGGTGTCGGTCACGCCGGAAGACGATACGCCCCGGACATGACCTTGGGCACGGCGGGGCTCAGCAACGACGGCCCCGGTGGCAATCCTGAAGCTGCCGACAGGCGTTCGACCGACATCGTGACCTGCAACGTCTCAGTCAACCTGAACCACCAGGGGCAGATAACCCAGGTCCACCGAGATTGGCTCACCTACAGCGAGACCGGACAGGTGAAACCAGGTCAGACGCGCTGGAAACCCAGAAGGGGGCCGGCCCGCGGACAACGAGCAGGGCACAGCAGGTCAGGAGCATCAGGCCCCGGGTGCGCGAGGCCGGACGTGCCGGGGCGGCTCATGCAGGGCGGCGTCGACTGGTCAGCCTGGTGGGCGAGTTGTGTATGTGCAAAGGGCGTGTCGGCCCGGGCCAGGTAGGCCAGGATGTCCTGCTATGAGACGCGGGGGAAGCGGCCGGGGGCCGCGGCATGTGGGCGCGGCGTATCTGCTGCTGTCGGTCCTCGGGCCGCTCACGGCGCTGGTACTGGCCCGGCACTTTCACCTCGGTGTACCCGCAACTGCGGTGTCTGTGCTGCTCGGCCTGGCGTCGGCCTATCTGGCCTGGGCGTCATTCCGTGCGGATCGCGCCGAAGCCGA
This sequence comes from Streptomyces sp. NPDC050625, assembly GCF_040654755.1. Classification (NCBI taxonomy): domain Bacteria; kingdom Bacillati; phylum Actinomycetota; class Actinomycetes; order Kitasatosporales; family Streptomycetaceae; genus Streptomyces; species Streptomyces sp. NPDC050625. Next base: position 74,214 of record NZ_JBFAIQ010000023.1, on the reverse strand, counting down.
TCCCGTCGAGCTCGACAAGATCGTGGACGAGCTGGCCGTGGCGGTCAAGACCCAGTGGGACAACGAGTCCGTGGTACGCCGCGTCAACGACCCCTATCCCCTCCCGGTCGCCTGGTGCCCCGCCGACCTCCAACTGGCCGAGTCCTGGGAACTGCTGACGGGCCTGGCCGGCGCGTGGCCGGGCGGTCCCCCGGGCGACCCCAGCCTCTGGCCGGCCGACGCCAGCGGGCTGGCGGGCAGAGACGGGGAGATCGGGCAAGTGTTCTCCGAGAAGGTGCCCACCCGGCGCTTGGTGATCCTGGGCGAGCCCGGGGCGGGCAAGAGCGTGCTGCTGATCCGCCTTCTGCAGGACCTCATCGCCCGCCGCACCGACGGCGCGCCTGTACCGGTGTTGTTCTCCCTCGCCTCCTGGGACCCCCGCCAGTCCCTGAAGGACTGGATGGCCGACAAGCTCCGCCGTACCCACCGCGGCCTCACCGCCCCATCGCATGCCGCCCTGGCCCACGCCGCCGCAGACGAACCCGGCGACCTGGCCCTGCACCTGCTCAACACAGGCCGCGTCCTGCCCCTGCTCGACGGATTCGACGAACTACCCCCAGCCCGTCATGCCACCGCGCTCGACATGCTCAACCGCGCCCTGCCCGCCCGGCAGCCCCTCGTCCTGACCAGCCGCACAGACCCCTACCGCACCGCCCTGACCCGCCCCGGGACCACCGTCCGCCTCAACGGCGCCGCCGCAATCCAACTCCAGCCCCTCGACGCCCAGGAGGCGGCCCACTACCTGCGCCGCGACGCCGGCGGCCCCCACACCCCTGCCGCCACACGCTGGAACACCGTGTCCTCCCAGCTGGGCACCACCAGTCCCGCCGGACAGGCGCTGTCCACCCCACTGGGACTGTTCCTGGCCCGCACCATCTACAACCCCCGCCCCGACGCCTCCCCCACACCCCCGCAAACACCGCACCCGGACGAACTGTGCGACACAGCGACCTACCCCGACCGCACCGCAATCAACACCCGCCTCTTTCAAGCCTTCATCCCCGCCGCCTACACCCCCCACCAGCCCAACCCGCCCCGCTGGACAGCCGAACAAGCCCACCGCACCTTCGTCATCCTCGCGGACTTCCAGCAGAACCAGCGCGCAGGCAGCCCCGACATCGCCTGGTGGGAACTATCCAAAGCCTTCCGGCAACGCACCCTCGGCCTCCTCCTGGGCGGCTGCGCGGTCGGGCTCGTGGGCGCGCTCGTGGGCGGGCCCGTGGGCGGTCTCGCAGCCGGGGCCGTGGGCGGCCTCGTGGCCGGACTCGTGGGCGGGTTTGTCTTCGGGTTCACTTTCGGATTCTTTGCCGGGTACTCGGATGTCGCTACGCCACGGGTCCGGTTCCGCATTTCACCGTCTGCTTCTCTCAGCCCCGGCAGGCTCGTACTGCGGCTCGTAATCGTGCTCGCAGTCCTGTCGCTGATCATGTTCGGGGCCAGACTCTCGATCTGGCCCGCGTTCGAATTGGCAGGTGCCGTTGCGGCCGGACTCGCACTCGTTCTCACGTTTGAATCTGCAGTCGATGCTCCCGACCTCACCAGCAGCTCCGGGCCAGCCACCCTGTTCGCCCTGGATCGACGCACCTTCTTCACGATCGCACTCACGGTCGGACTCGCAACCGCGGCCGTGTTCGTGCTCACGACCGGGACCGTGGGCGGGCTTGAGACCGGGATCGCGACCGGGCTCGTGCTCGGGATCACGGAAGGACTGGCCGAGACAGCATGGGGATTCTTCCTCATCGGCTGTACCTACCTAGCGGCGCGCCGCAAGATCCCCCGGCAGGTCATGGCATTTCTACAAGACGCGCACGAACAGCGCGGCGTGCTCCGACAGGCCGGAGCGGTCTACCAGTTCCGGCACATCGACCTCCAACGCCACCTGGCCCAGAACCCGGCGGGGGGCGCACCCGCTTGGTCACGAATGGGAGAAGTCGGCCTTATGGCGCGAGAGCGGTAGTGCGGATCAGGGGGTGGCCGGACTCGGGGGACGCCGCCGGCGGCGCAACTGGCAGCTGATCGGCGCCCCGTGCGCCCTGACGATCGTGGCAAGCACCGTATACGCGGTACGGCAGATCATCCACGGCGGCCTCCAGCCGGCCGACACCGCAGGCCTGCTGAGCCTTCCCCTGGCGGCGGCCGGGCTCGTGGCCGCGGTGGTGGCACTGCGCAAACCCGTCGACGGCAACGACGCCGAGCAGGCCCGTGGCTGGGCAGCGACCCTGGCCGCGCAAGTCGAGGCCGGGGAGAACGCCGTGTGGCGGCAGCTGCTGGGCGACGACAACCGGCGCATCAACCTCCTCTACGTCCTGCACCCGGCTGCGCACCGTCCGGCCGCGGCCCCGGCCACCGGGCGCCTGTTCGCAGAAGGCCCGGGCCCGGCGACGCTGCCGAACATCGTCAGCTACTACCGCGCCACCCGCCCGCTGCGGCTGGTCGTCACCGGCGCGGCCGGGGCCGGCAAAACCGTCCTGGCCCTGGAACTGCTGCCGGCCCTCATCGACGGCCGCGCCGAGGACGACCCCGTCCCGGTCCGCATCCCGCTATCCCGGTGGGACACCGAACGCCAGTCCCTGCCCGAGCTGCTGCAGCAACGGCTGACCGAGGCCTACGACTGGCCCCCGCACCTGACCGCCGGCCTGGTCCCGCCACCGCCTCATCCTGCCCGTCCTGGACGGCCTGGACGGCCTGGACGAGATGGACCCCCCAGCCCCCGACGGCACCCCCGACCCCGACGCGCCCCGCGCCACCGCCGTCGTAAACAAGCTCAACCCCTACCAGCAAGGCCGCGATGCCGGGCCCCTCATCCTGACCTGCCGCACCCAGCACTACGACACACTGGCCGAGCACGCCACCGTCCTGGACGCCGCCCGCATCGCCGTCGCCCCCGTCGGCACCGACGACGCCCAGGCCTACCTCACCGGTCGCGCCCTCGACGCGGCCCGCTGGCAGCCCCTCACCGACAACTTGGCCGCTCACCCCAGCGGGCCCCTGGCAGCCGCGCTGTCCACCCCCTGGCGGCTCTGCCTGACCGCCACCGTCTACTTCGACCACGGCGACCCTACCGAGCTCCTCCCCCTCTCCGCTGATGAATTGGACCGCCACCTCCTGGCCCGGTACATCCCCGCCGCTACACACCCCAGGACGTCCATCGCTGGCTCCACCACCTCACCACCCACCTCGACCCATCCGGCACTCTCCACGCGACAGTTCCCACGAGCGCGGAGGCCACGACCTCGTCCTGCACGAACTGTGGCCCCTCGCCGGACGCACCCGCGTCCGCGCAACCGACACCCTCCTGACCACCCTCACCGTCCTCACCCCCCTTCCCCTCGCCTGGACAACCCCCAAGCCACTAAGGCGTGTCCGGCGGATCATGCTGCGATCGGCACGGTGAAGCAGGCCATCGCACTACGATCACGAGATGTTCGAGTACCACGGTTGGATCACGGTCAGGCGGACCGCAGTTGATGACGACGATGAGGCCAGTCTGCGGCAGATCGTCGATGAGCTTCGGCTTCGCATCGCCCAGATGGACAGCCCGTACTTGCTTGACCTCAGGTGGATGAACGGCGAGCCGTTCATCCACCTCGGCGGCCACTCCAATCACCGCTCGTCGCCCGACGTTGTCGAACTGTTCGAGCATGTGGCTGTGGTTGCCCCTGGTTCCTATGGGCTCCTCCACGTTCGCGATGACGAAGAACCAGACCACGAAAACGAGGTACGCGTGCTCAGGCTCGTTCGCGGCTTGGTCACGCAGCACACGGAGGCGCTGCTGTCTCCGTGTATCCCGACAGTGGAAGATCCCTGCATCGACTGAGGCGTCTCCGGCGAATCACATTTGGAGCCAGAGTCGGATTGCGGCGAGGGCGACGGTGCCGTGGAAGACGTAGGCCCGCTTGTCGTAGCGGGTCGCGACGGCGCGAAAGCTCTTCAGGCGGTTGATCGTCCGCTCGACTTCGTTGCGGCGCTTGTACTGCCCCTTGTCGAACCCGGTGGGCCGGCCGCCGCGGCTGCCACGGCGCCGACGGTTGGCACTCTGGTCCTTCGGTTCGGGAATGGTGTGCTTGATATGGCGTCTGCGCAGGTAGCGGCGGTTCCAACGGGAGGAGTACGCCTTGTCCGCGCTCAGGTGTCCCGGCCGGGTGCGCGGGCGCCCCTCGCCCTTGCGGGCCACTCGGATGCGTTCGAGTACGGCGATCATCTGCGGTGCGTCGCCCCACTGGCCGGGAGTGACCAGCAGCGCCAGAGGTCTGCGACCACCTTCACTGGCGAGGTGGATCTTGCTCGTCAGGCCGCCCCGGGACCTTCCGAGTCCCTCGTCGGAGCGGTGCTGCCGGGGCGTGGCTCTTTTTTCGGTATGCGGGGTGTCTTCCTGCGGGCGCCGGCTGCGTGTTGGTGGGCACGGCAGGACGCAGAGTCGACGCCCACCATGCTCCAGTCGATCCGGCCCTCGGCGTCGGCGTCGGCCTGGACGGCCTGGAGGATCCGGTCCCAGGTACCGTCCGCGGACCAGCGTCTGTGCCGTTCATAGACGGTCTTCCACCTGCCGAACCTCTCCGGCAGATCCCGCCACGGGATCCCGGTCCGCTCACGGAAGAGGATCCCGTTAATCACCCTGCGGTGACTGGCCCACCGCCCACCACGCCGTCCGCGGACGGGCAGATGCGGCTCCAGGCGGCGCCATTCCTCGCTCGTCAGATCGCCACGGCCCACGACCAACTACACGGCTCCGCAAGCCGAAACACTCATGATCCGCCGGACAGGCCTTAGTCCTCGCCAGTGTGATCGGCGTGTTTGCCGTCCTGGCTGGAACGGTCTCTGGGCTCACGACCGGCAGCCCCAAGCGTCTGGACAACCCGTTCAGAGCGCCTCAAGCCCGCAAAAACCTCGCGTACGTGCTCGCATTCGGGCTCGTAGTCGGGCTCGCGTTCGGGCTCGTGGTCGGGCTCAGGCTCGTGCTCGTGCTCGTGCTCGTGCTCGGGCTCGGGCTCGGGTTCACGCTCGCGCTCGGGCGAGAGCCGGGCACGAGCCTCGGAGCCCGGGCCATCATCAGCAGTGACGCCCTGTACGGGCTCGCACTCGGGCTCACGGCCGGGCTCGTGGTCGGGCTCAGGCTCGGGCTCATGGCTGGGCTCGGGTACGGGCTCGCGGCCGGGCTCGCGTTCGGCACGCAGGCTTCACCGCGGTATGTGGCGTTCCTGGTCTGCTCGCACCGTCGTCTGCCGTTCCGGCTTGGCCTGTTCCTGGACTGGGCCGTCACCGCAGGACTCATGCGCTACAGCGGACCCGCCTACCAGTACCGCCACCGCGAACTCCAGCAATGGCTCCGCCAACACCCCCACCCCCCACCCCAGCCCCGACCGCACACCCACCCCTGACGAAGCAGGCACGACAAATCCGTCCAGACACCTGCCGCGGCGAAACCGGAGGGCCCTACCGACGCGCACTGACAGGCATCGCCCCTGGACGGTCGGCTCGTGGGTGTGACCGGGGAGGTCCAGCCCGCCGTCACCACGCACGCCGGTGTTTCAGCGGTGCGCGGCCGACGCCTGGCACTGCTGCAGACCGCGCTCCTCGAGCACGCCGCCAAGCACAACCCGCGCACCGTCATGACGTTCCATCACCGGGTCGAGGAAGCCGCAGCGTTCGCGGACAGCCTGCCGAAGACCGCTGCCGCGCTGTATCAGTCGGAGGTGCCCGACCACGCCTTGGCCGCGGCGGAGCAGATGCCGCCGTCCTCGATCGACACCCGCTTCTACGACCTCGACGAAGGCCGGCATGTGCCGCCGCAGCGGGTGTGGTCGGCGTGGCTGTACGGCGACCACCTCGTCGCCGAACGCCGCGAGACGATCCACCAGTTCGCCAACGGCATCGACAGTGCGGGGCGGCGGGTGCACCGCGCCTTCCTCGCCTCCGTCCGCGTCCTGGAAGAAGGGGTCGACATCGTCGGCGAACGCGGCGTAGAAGCCATCTGCTTCGCCGACACCCGCGGCTCCCAAGTCGACATCGTCCAAAACATCGGCCGCGCCCTGCGACCGAACCCCGACGGGACGACAAAGACCGCACGGATCCTCGTTGGCTGCGACCCCACTCCGAACACCTCAACTCGGCCCGAGCGGGAGGGCATTGCTGCGGCAGTCGGGAACCCAACCGTTAGCGCGGGTGAGCCGAGGCGGCGGAAATCGACCAGGCGCGGTCGGCGGCAGGACGGCCGAAGTCGTACGGCCTCTGCCCCGGCTGACGCGAAAAAGGGTGCGGGACCACCCTCCCGGTTCCACCGGGTGAGCTCGCCGTCAGGCACGAGCAGCGAGCATGCGCGCGTGGACCATGCACTGGCTGCCGTGATCTCGGCAGGGATCCGGGCTCGTTGCCAGGCCACGGCGCGGTGCCTTTCGGGGCGATCGATGCCGCACTCCACCGCGTGCCGAGCCATGAAGATTTCGGCCCACCATCGGACAGACCGTGGTCGTATCCGGGGCCCATCTCGCCACACCATTGGCCGTAGGCGATGGCGAACGCCGGCGCACCGACGCTGCCGCAGCGCACTCCCATGCCGCCTTCGGCGTCGAGACGCTCGGTCAGGCCGCGCCGGTTCCGGCGGGCAGGAACGTGGGATCGTCCTTGGGGAGCCGGCGTACGAGCTATTCGGGCGTGAGGTTGCAGGCGAGAACGATGCAGTGCCCGACACCGTTGATCTCTGCCTCGACGACCCAGGTGATGCCATCCCTCACGAGCCCGTTTCCCCGGTCTGCTGGGGGCTCTTGATGACCGCGGCGGGTAGTTCGCCGGTGAGGATCAGCTCTTTCGGCAGGGTGAGTCCGAAGCGCTGTTCGAGTAGTTCAAGGGCGGGAGTGACTTCGGCGGCCCTCTCTATGTCGGCGACCAGGGCGGCATCGTCGCCGTCGACGTCGAAGAGGTAGGGGGCCTCGTCGGTGTCGACGTCGAAACACAGCTGCACGCCGCCATTGTGGCTGTAGCGGAAATGCGGCTCCGGGACGTTCGGGTGCTCGGCGAAGTAGTACAGCTCATACGTGTGCACGTCGCCGTACCAGATGACCGGTGTGTCATGCCGGCCCAGCGCGAATTCCCACTGTCCGCAGCCCACGGCGAAGGCGAGATCGCCAACCGATCCGTACCGAACACCCGCCATGGGGTAGTGCCGACCGGTTGCACGCAACAGCTCTCGCAGCTCGTCCTCGAACGCCTCCTGAGTACGCGGGCCCACCAGGCGCGGCTGTGCGTCGGGAACGAGGCGTTGTACGAGGTCTTCGGGGGTGAGGTTGCGGGCGAGGATCACGCAATAGCCGCCAGGCAGCAGTTCGTCTTCCTCGGCGACCCAGGTAATGCCGTCGCACATCGTGGCGTCTCCTGTCGGGAAGGGGCAGGGGCGGCGCCACCGTAACCGATGGGCACCGCCCCTGCAGGTCGGTCAGATCACTTCGGGGTGCACTTCACGGTCGTCGCGCTGGCGTCGCACCCCGCGAATTCGGGGGCGTAGTACCAGTACTCGTCCTTGTCGAGCAGCCGGTTCGGCTGACTGAAGCTGCTGGGGAACGGTTGCATGGACTGCGTGTTCATCCAGTTCGACATGGCGGAGCGCCCGCAGACCTCCTTCCACGTCGGCGCGGCCTGGCGCGTGTCGTCGTAGAAGTGCCACACGTTCGTCTGGGTGCGCTGGGAGTAGGTCTGCACGCACGCATTGCCGGAGGAGACGGGGTTCAGTCCGTCGGGGGCCGGCATGCCGCCGCTGTTGTAGGTGGCGGCGTAGGCGAACTCGTCGCAGGAAAGAGGATCCCTTCCGCTGGGCGTATTACCGGGCAGCGTCGTGGCGTCCGGGTTGCCGTCCTTCGCGGCCCATCCCGACGGGCAGATGACCGCGCGGTTCTTCTTCGGCGTGCGGCCGGTACTGCCGCCGTTTGCGGGCAGGTAGACGAGTGCCTTGCTGGCCTTCTGGCTGCCGGGGTGGTTGGGCAGCTTGGACTGCGTCAGCCACGCGTGTGCGGCAGCGGCAGGGAACTTCTTGAAGTTCATGACCCATGTCGGCTTGTACGCGGAGAAAACACATCCCGGCGTGGCCGCGGCCACCACGTCACAGCGGATGTCCAGGTCAGGAACAGAGTTGCCGATGTCACCATCGGGGAAAGCGTCCGGTACCTGGTTGGGGACCGTGTAATCCCATTTCCAGATGAGCTGAACGGGAACGATGTCACCCGGCTTCATACTGTCGACCGTCTGTGTGATCGTGGCGGTCGCGGCATGGTAGTCCGTGCCGGTGGTCGACCATGTGGGCGGTGCCGACCATGTCGGCGCGCCGGTCGTGCACTGGGGGGCGCAAGTGAACTTGGGCCGCATGGTGATCGGGCCCCATTCCGACTGTTCGCCGGCCGCATCGCGGAACGACAGGGGCGTCAGGATCCAGTGCTGGGTGAAGGTGTCGGACGCGACGTCCGTCTTTATTTCGATCTGCGACGCGAAAATAGCGCGTCCGACCGGCCAGATCTCACCGTTCGGCAGCTTGCTGTAGACCGTGTTGGTGATTTCGTTTGCCTTTTTCACGCATCCTTCGGTGCGTTTGATGTAGTCCTTGCCGACAGCAGCGCCGTCACACCAGGAGACGAGGTTGGACGTGCCGACGGCGCGCAGTCCCTGGGCCACCTGCTTGCGCTCAGCGGAGGTCATGTCGGCCGGCTTACCGACGGTGGCGCAGTAGATCTTGCCTTCTGTTTCTTTGCAGCCCTTGCCGAGCGGCGCCGGCAGCTCATTCTTCGTCAGCGGTGTCGGGTTGGCCGGCCCAGAGTTGACGTGGTCGTTGGTGACCAGGGGTTGCTGGTACTTGTCCAGGTCGACATCGGGGGCATTCTTGTCCGGTTCGGGAAGCGTGATGTCAACGGCGTGGTTCCGGATGGTGAAGGTGGCCCACGGCGACCAGGTCTGTTCGTACAGGCTGCCGTCGTAGGCGGAGGTACGGAAGGCGTACGTCCAGCCCGGGTGGAGGTAGCCGTAGTCGATGGTGACGGAGGCTTTCTCACCCGACGCGACATAGCCGGAGACGGGCATCCCGTACTGGTTCTTGTCGGTGTCGATGTGTGCCTTCGGCGAGCCGTCCGCGTTCACGGTCCACACGTCGAACGTCAAGTCGCTCTTGTCGCCGTCCGGGTCTGTCACCGTGTTGCGCAGCATGACCGTCGTACGGTCGACCTGCCATTTCCCCCCAACCTTTTTCCACTCCGGGCCGGCTTCCGGGTTCTTGCCCGAGACGGGCCGCCCTCCACCACCGACAGCCGCAAGGGCATTGCCGTGTAGTTCGAGCCCTGCGGCCGGCGTCGCCGACGGTGGTGCATCGATCGCGGAAATCGGCCTGGCCGTAGCCGAATCGGCAGATGCCGGCATGACACCGGAAAGGGTCAGCAGTAACGCACCGACAGCGGCGTGAGACCACCACCGTTTGGAGCTCTGCACGATAATTTTCGTCCTCCCCGTAGATTCTTCAAACACTTGTGCGAGTCGCGCCCAAGTCGAAGACCGTACGGGGGAAGATCGGGTCAGCTGAAGTAGGTTTTCGGTCGCTTACTGTGCGTCAGCAGTGCGAAGACATGTGAACCGCCCCCACCTCGGCAGATGCTGAAGCGGAGCACGTCTGTTGGTGCAGCGAGCCAGTCAGCGAAGTGCCGCCAGGACGCGGCCCTGAAGGGTCTCGCCGGCCAGCGCCGGAGGAGACCGCCAAGCGCAGGCGGTGACCTCGTCTTCCAGAAGGGAGACCTTCAGGTCCCGCCGAAGACGAAAGAGGAACCGGAAGAACACATGCTAGGTGTGCGGCTGTCCCGGCTGCCAGGAGCACAACATCGTGCCCGCGGACGACTTCGTCTGCGTCGGCCTCGGCGAGCACCTGCTCAAACAGGGCGGTACGACTGCGTTCTTGCGGGCCTGCCGCAAGTGCGCCGCCACACACGCCTACTCCGCGCTCCTCGATCACGGCACGGACTGTCACCTCTGCAGGGACTGTCAAACGGGTGGTGTAACTGGGGTAGTTGAGACTACTGGCGGGCTGCCGACAGGCGGCCGTCGAAGGTGATGTCGAAAGCGTTCAGTGCGGTCTTCCAGCGCATGGTCCAGCGGGCCTGGCCCTTGCCGGTGGGATCGAGGGACATGATCGCCATGTAGACGCACTTCAACGCGGCCTGCTCGTTGGGGAAGTGTCCGCGGGCTTTGACCGCCCGCCGGATGCGAGCGTTGACCGACTCGATCGCGTTGCTGGTGCAGACGATGCGCCGAATCTCGGTGTCGAACCGCAGGAAGGGGGTGAACTCCTCCCAGGCGTTCTCCCACAGTTTCACGATCGCCGGATACTTCCTGCCCCAGGCATCGGCGAACTCGGCGAACCGGTCCAGGGCGGCCTCCTCGGTCGCAGCGGTGTAGACGGGCTTGAGCAGACGCGCGATCTTGTCCCAGTCCTGGCGGGCGGCATAGCGGAAGGAGTTCCGCAGCAGATGGACGACGCAGACTCCCCCTGTCAACCTTCCGGTTTGTGGATCACGAGGCGGGTGTTGTTTCGGAAGGGGTTGCGGGCATGCCAAGGAGCCGAGGGTCGGTGACGTGATCGTCCCGCGGCTTCGGTCAGACGGCCCAGGAGGCCTTCAGGCTGTCAGATCGGCCTCCGTGCGGTTGCCGAGGTGGAGGTCGGGGTCGTAGAGGGTGTGGTCCTGCCAGCAGCGCCAGAGGACGCGGACCCAGCGGGCGCCGAGGCCGCGGATAGCGCGGTTGTGGGGCTGACGGCGGGCCCTGGCCTGCTCGTATGCCTCGCGCACCCAGGGCACTTCGCGAGCCATATTGAAGACCCACCAATCCACCGCGTGGCGCATGCGCTTGTTGGCTGCATAGCGGAAGCGGACCTGCCGGGTGCGGCCGGAGGACCGGGTGACTGGGGCGACTCCGGTCTCGGCCATGAGCGCGGCCGGGGTGGGGAAACGACCGCGGTCCTCGCCCATCTCAGCCAGCAGAGTTGCTGCGCACGAGCGGCCCATGCAGGGGAAACTGAGGAAGATTGACGCATCGGGGTGGGCAACCAGGAGCTCGTCGATCCGTTTGTTGAGGATGCGGATGTGGTCGTTGAGCAGGGCGAGTTGCTCGGCGAACAGGACAGCGGTCAGCTGCTTGCCGGAGGTTGTGCCCGGTGCAGCGGTCAGCAGGTGTGTACGCAGTCGTTCCACCAGTACTTCGGGGCGGGTGCGGCCGGAGTAGCCGTGGCGGCCGATGAACGCCTTCATCCGCTCGGGTCCGATGCGACGGGCCTGTTCGGGTGTCGGGTAGTCCTGCAGGAACGCGAGGCTGATATCGCGGTCGAGGGAGGAGAACAGGTGCAGCACGGCCGGATGGTAGGACTCGAGGATGGCCCGCAGCTGATTCTCCAGGTCACGCTGGTTCCAGACGACGCGTTCGCGGTCGCGGATGACCGCCCGCAGCTCGGCCAGTGTCGGTGAGGCGACCGGCAGCGGCCGCCAATGCCGGTATTCGTGGCGGAGGCTGTCGGCCAGGACGAACGCGTCGAAGGCATCGTCCTTCTTCGGCGCCATCCGGTAGCGTTCCCGCGCTCGCGCGGAGATCTTCGGAGAGACGCAGTAGAGGGTGTGACCTGCGGCTTGAAGACGCTCGACCAGCAGGCCCTCGCCTCGTTCGATGGCGATCCCGGTCAGTGGCGCGTGACGGCGCAGGTGCCGGTCCAGACGCTCGAGGCCGTCAGCGGTGTGCGCGTAGCGCCTCTGGTGCACGACCTGGCCGGCCTCGTCCACGAGGCAGAGCTGCTGATGGGCGTTGCCCCAGTCGAGGCCGGCGAACACCTTGGCTGGGTCCACGGGGTTGGTGGGTAACGAGTGGTCCATGGGTTCCGTCCTGTCGGTCCAGGTCACCGACCGGGCGGCCCCGCTGGTACCTCATCTGGGCGCTCGAAGCGCAACTCCCGCTGGCCAGTTCGCGGCCCGCCTCCAGCGGGAGGGACTGGTCTGCATGGGGGCCTCGAAGGCAACGCGTCTGCATAGGTCCTCTCCCGCTGGCGCGGTGACCGGCGGGGGATTCCCGCCACCAAGGAGTGTGCACGGATGAGGTCTGCACGATCGTCCGCGGCCAGACCTCCTCGACCGCCTCGGGCAGGCCCTTGAGCCCGTCGCAGACCAGCATCAGCACGTCGCCGACGCCGCGGTTCTTGAGCTCGGTGAGGATGTGCATCCAGTGTTTGGCGCCCTCGCCGCCATCACCGGCCCACAGCCCGAGGATCTCCCGCCGGCCCTCCACCGTGACGGCCAGGGCCACATAGATCGGCCGGTTCGCCACCGCACCGTCTCGGATCTTCACGTGGATAGCGTCGATGAAGATCACCGGATAGACGGTGTCGAGCGGGCGGTTCTGCCATTCGGCCATGCCCTCCAGGACCTGGTCGGTGATGGTCGAGATCGTCTGGCGGGAGACCTCGGCGCCGTAGACCTCGGCCAGGTGGGCCTGCACCTCGCCGGTGGTCAGGCCCTTCGCCGCCAGCGAGATGACCATCTCGTCCACGCCGGTCAGGCGTTTCTGCCGCTTCTTGACGATCTTCGGTTCGCAGGAGCCGTCGCGGTCGCGGGGCACGGTGATCTCCACCGGACCGACGTCGGTCAGCACCGTCTTGGAGCGTTTGCCGTTGCGGGAGTTGCCGCCGTTCTTGCCGACCGCATCGTGCTTGTCATAGCCGAGATGGTCGGTGATCTCGCCTTCCAGGGCGGACTCCAGCAGCCGTTTGGTCAGCTGCTGGAGCAGTCCGCCTTCACCGGTCAGCTGCAGCCCTTCGGCCTGGGCGCGGCCCACCAGCTCCTCGATCAACTGGTCGTCAACGGCCTTCGCCGACACCACGCTTGTGGACGGCACCCTCGGACTCGGACACGTTCTCATTGGTCATCGATGCATCTTCCATGATCGGGAGTTACACCGAACGTCTTACAGTCCCCGGGTTGGCCATGGCCGAGGCTGGCGAAGTCCAACGCTAGTAGGGTCGGGGACTGGCGCGGTGGCTTCCGCTCCGTTTCCAGCCCCCCGCCGCTTCAAACCGTGCGTGCGGTTCTCCCGCACACGGCTTTCCGACATCGTTCACCGACTGGCATGCACCGTCGCCCTGTGCACGTTTCCGGTCAGGCGGTAGACGCCGAGCCGGGTGATCCACCCATAGGTGAATCGGGTGGTCCAGTTCCGGCCTCGGAGTCTATGTTTCCGGCTGGCGAAGATGGCCAGCCGTTCGTGGACGTAGCCGTCGACCGCGTTGAACTTCCGCCCGGAGTTCCCGTTGCGGAAGTACGCTGCCCAGCCCCGCAGAACGGGGTTGAGGTCAGCGACCACGGCGGACACCGGCCGTTCGGTCTTCGAGCGGGCGGTAGCCGCGCGGACCTTGTCCCGCAGCACCCGCATCGCTCTGGCCGAGGGCCAGCGTTGCAAGTAGAACCTGCCTCGCCATTTCCACGATTCCGCCTTCCGGTGGTGGAAGCCGAGGAAGTCGAAGCCCTGCCCGCCTCGGGTGAGGCAGGTGATGCCGGACTTCTCGGGGTGCAGTCGCATCCCGAGCCGTTCCAGCACTCGCGCCGCCAACTGCTGGGCCTGCTCGGCCCGTTGTCTGGTCGGCGACAGGACCACGAAGTCGTCGCAGTACCTCACCAGCACTCCCAGCCGGCGGCCCTCGTCCTGCCATGCCTCGTCGAGGACGTGCAGGGCGATGTTGGCCAGCAGCGGGGAGATCGGTGAGCCCTGCGGGGTTCCCGCCCCGGTTGGAGAGGTCACCCCGCCCTCCAGAACTCCCATCCGCAGCCAGGTCCGGATCAGCTTCAGCATTGGTCGGTCCACGACATGCCGGGCCACCTGGGCCATGAGCGCGTCGTGGCCGATCGTGCCGAAGCAGTCCCGGATGTCGGCCTCGAAAACCCATTCCCGCCGTTGGTTCGCCGCGACGCGCACGGCTTCGCACGCGTCGATCGCGGACCGCTTGGGCCGGAATCCGTAGCTCGCCTCGGTGAACTGGGCCTCGAAGACCGGTTCCAGGACCAATTTCGCGGCCGTCATCACCACTCGGTCCGCCACGGTGGGAATCGACAGCGGCCGGAACTCCCCCGGCCGCCCCGGTTTGGGAATCTGGACCCGCCGCAGCACCGACGGACGATACGTATACGTCCGCAGTCGCTCGGCCAGATCCTGGAGGAATGCGTCCACCCCCGAGGCCGCCACCGCGTCGACGGTCACCCCGTCGGCGCCGGGGGCTCCCCGGTTCGCACACACACCGGCCCACGCCCGTCGAAGAACGTCCATGCGGTGGACATGACTATATAGGGCATGAAACCGGCGTTCGGGTTCTTGCTCGGCACAGCGGTAGAGCGTCCGCTGCAAGGCTCGGACCTTGTCCAAAGGACGGCCACCCGGTCTGGCGGCGCCTTCCTCCCGGCGGATGGATCTAGCCGAAACGGCACTCAACCGGGCCCCTCCCTGTTCGCGAATCGCATCGATGAAGCAGGGGCCCTTCGCTCCCAGCGGGTTGTGTTGTCCCGCCGATCGGCACTACTACGACCCCCTCCGACTGCCTCTCGACAGCCCGCCACTTCCCGGTTCCGCCGGTTATAGGCAGGCCACGCTTCCCGCGCCGCATGCGCGGGGCCGAGGAGGCTCTCTCCAGTTCCCAGGACAACCGTCCGACCATTCCACGCCCCTTACGCCGGGAGGTTCTTCGGCGATCGCTCCAGGTCCAAGATCGCCTTCCTTGGCCTTCGCCTTTCAAGCACAGGCTCGGCTCCTCCTTGGCCCGCCCGCGGGCGGGGGTTAAATGACGGCGCTGCAGGCTTCACTTCATGTTGCGGACTGGCCGGTTGCACGCCCCCAACGGGCGCTAGTCACTCCACTTCGACGCCACCCTTTCGAGCGACGCCGGGAGTCAGCTACCGGGGACCCTGGCGTCTCCCCGGACCGGACTTCCACCGGCTGGCTACCCTGAGCTTGTCGTCCGGTTACATCGTTCACATCCCTTCTGAGCTGCGGTGACGCCCGGACCGCTGGACGTACGCTTGATCTTTAACCTGCGCGGTGGGGCTCTGGGGTGGTTGAGCTCTTCTTTTGTCGTTCTGCTGGCTGTGTCTTCTTGGGTGTGTGCACGTCGTAGCGGGGTGCGGGACGGGTGTTGCTCCCAGGGACGGCGGCGGTCGGCTGCAAGGGGACGGGAGAGGCGGAGTTGGGTATAGGCGGCGAGGATGAGCCAGGTCCAGCGGTCGGCGGCCTCGGCCGTGCGGATCTTTGGGGTTTCTTATCGTCGAAGAGTTTCACGGAGTGACTCGCGCGCTCGATGGCTGGAGCACAGTCGTAGGCAAGTAGTCCGGCGAGATCCGGGCTCGATCGCCTGCAGCGCCCGATGGGACTCGTGGATGATGAGGCAGATGTAGTTGTGCATGCAGACATGGGGACGACCGCCTGGTCTCCGTCGGCCACGACACGCTGCATGAAGCGCCGCAAGAACATCAGGTCCTGTGTGATCAGATCGAGGGCGATGTCGTTGCCGGGAGAGGTGCTCGTCGTCATAGTGGTGTGCTTCCTACGCGTTGCTGTGCTGCCGGGAAATATGGCTTCAGCGCCTCAGGGAACAGCCCGGCTGTAGATCGGGCCTTGCCGTGTGTGCGGGGGCGGCTACGAAGATCAGCCCGTCATGTATTCGGACTCCGGTTTCCCTGCGGAAGACCGGGGAACAGCAGTGAATAGATCAGGGCTTGACCGCCCAGGCGCGTTTCTTGGCGGGGCCCCGGGGAGAGGCGCGTTTGCCCGGTTTGGTAGATCATCGTCGGCCACGGACCCAGGACGTCACCCTCCACATGGCGAGAGCCATCAAAGCCAGCATGAGCCAGATGACCGCGTAAGTCAGTGGATCGCTGACGTGCGTCCCGGAGGCAACGACGCCGGCAATACACGCAGCCGCGGCGGATCCGGCGATCATCTTGCCGGTCCGCGTGAAACCCTCTTCCGGACCCGACCGGGAGGGCTCACGCATCCCCCGGCGCAGCCGGATGGCCGCGTAGAACGCGAGCACGCCGACATGGAGCAGGCCCAGGCCGCCACCTAGCCAGAGGCCCGGCTCCGGGGTCGGCGCCTCAGTAGTCTCCTGGACCCGCCCATCGAAGGCGATGTCGGTGCGGCGCCCGTGCCAGATGCTGATCTCGATACGGTCGCCCTTACTCAGCCTTGACAGCACAGGATCAGAGTCGTCGAGTTCGATCCTGCCAGACACGGACACCGGGCCCTGGACTTCCACCCAGTACTTGCCGCCCCTGCCGTTGGAATAGTTCTCCAGGTCCTTGACCACCGCGGGGACCACCGCGGGGACCACCAGAGTGCCTGATGCCTCTTCGTAGGCCCGCACCGTCAAAAGGCTGTGGCGGTACGGCATCGCCAGCACGGCGACCCCACCGAGAAGCAGTGGCAGCCCCAACACCGCCAATGCCCACATCCGGTGTCGGGCTGTCCACCAGCGGCCACCGCCCAATGTCGCCACCTCCCTCAGGAAAGTACGACTCAGGGCCTTCCAGGACGGTTGTGCGCGGCCCATGACAGCCCGGTGAACCTTCACGTCAGGGCCCTCGGGGAGAGTCCTGATCGTCCGGTTTGATCGCGTAGAGCGCGGAGATGCGCCGGACATGAGACGAGCACGGCACTTGTGGATCATGGAGTTGTCTACGCTTCAAGGTCCGCAAGGTTGCCGTGCTCGCTGTTCCATCATCGCCTACGCCTCCGGCGCCGGACGCGGCGCCCTCACTGTCTCCCGCCGGGACGGTGGTGCCGCCGGGGCTGCTCTATGCACTGGCCCGGATTCCCGATCCGCGCGATCGGCGCGGGGTGCGCTTCAAGCTGGTGACGCTGCTCGCCGTGGGCCTGTGTGCCATGACGTGCGCGGGGCACAACTCGCTGACAGCGATTGCCGAGTGGGGCCGCCGCCTGGACCAGGACGTGCTCGCCCGGCTGGGCTGCCCGTTCGATCCGTTCGCGTGTCGCTTCCGGGCGCCAGGTGAGCGGACCCTGCGCGACGTGTTCGCCCGGGTGGAGCCGGGCGCGCTGACCGCGGTCGGATTCGCCCGCCTGGCCGCTCTGACCGGCACGCCTGCCGGCGCGCTCGGCCCTGACGGCGTGCCCGAGCGGGAACAGCGCCGCGCCCACCGGGCGGCCCACGACGCGGGCGAGCAGCCGCCACCGCGGCGTCAGGCGTTCGCGGTGGACGGCAAGTGCCTGCGCGGGGCCGTCCGCACCGACGGCAGCCGGGCATTCGTCATCACCGCCGTCCGCCATGGCGACGCCCTCACCGCCGCTCATCGCAAGATCGGCGCGAAAACGAACGAAATCCCCGAGTTCGGCCCGCTGTTGGACGCAGCGAGGGAAACGGACCTGGCCGATGCCGTCATCACCGTGGACGTACTGCACGCGCAGAAGGAGCACGCCCGCTACCTCGTCGAGAACCGAGACGCCCGCTACCTGCTGCCCGTGAAGCACAACCAGCCCACTCTGGCAGGGCAGTTGAGGGCCCTGCCCTGGAAGGACATACCCGTCCTTCACCGCTCCCGCGACCGCGGGCGTGACCGGGAGGAGGTCCGCGAGGTGAAGGTCTGCAGCGTCGACGGGCTGCTGTTCCCCCACTCCCGCCAAGTCGTGCGGATCCACCGCAAGCGGCGCCGCATCGGAACGAAGAAATCGCAGACCGAGACCGTCTACGCCGTCACCGACCTATCCCCCACCAGGCAAGCGCGGCCGAGATCGCGGCCGGGGCCCGCGGCCACCGGATCATCGAGAACACCGTCCACTGGACCAAGGACGTCACCTTCGCCGAGGACGCCAGCCGGGTCCGCCGCCATCACACCCCCGCCGTCATGAGCGCGCTACGCGACCTCGCCCGTGGCGCCCTTCACCGGGCACGCTGGGCCAACATCGCCAGCGGACTGAGCAGATTGCCGTCGGACGCGTCATAGGGCCTGACAAGGCAGGCGAGGGCTCAATCGCCTGAACACTCATCACCCAGCTCCGACCGGCCTATCAGCACCTGTCTCCCTCAGTTCGCTTCGTAAACCTGCGGCATTTCTATGTGCCGGACGTTCTTGGCCCTGAGGTATTCGGAGAGTGCGTGTGCTGTGAGGACCTGTGTGCCCGTAGCTTGAGCAGCTTCTCCCAAGCCCTACAGGACTGATTTGATGACGCTGGCGTCTGCTATGCCGCAAGGAGCTCGTATCTGCAACAGCGCAGGTCACAGCGGTGGCGGCGGGCTCGTCTCATCCCCGCCGGTACGTCGGGGGCTCCTTTCCGTACGGAGCATCTGCTTGGCGTGGTGGTCAACTGGCCCTCAGCGTGGCCGGACCGATGATATTTGCGCGCTGTGCTGGTCTGTACACCGAATACCGACTCACGGGAGGCTGACAGCATGCGGAAACTGACCTTCGCCATGAACACGAGCCTGGACGGCTACATCGCCGCGCCCGGCGACGACCTCGGCTGGAGCGTGCCGAGCGACGAGCTGTTCCAGTGGTGGTCCGACCGGGTGGACGCGACGGGCCTGGCGCTGTACGGGCGCAAGCTGTGGGAGACGATGAGTTCCCACTGGCCGACCGCCGACAAGCAGCCGGGTGCCACACCGGCGACGATCGAGTACGCCGGCCGCTGGCGGGACATGCCGAAGGTGGTGTTCTCCTCTACGACCAGCACGGTCGACTGGAACACCCGGTTGGTCACCGGCGACGCGGTCACCGAGATCACCAGGCTCAAGGCCGACGACGGTGGCCCCATGGACATCGGCGGTGCCACACTCGCCGCGGCGGCCATGCGGGCCGGGCTGATCGACGAGTACGCGATCGTCACCCATCCGGTCCTGGTGGGCGGCGGCACGCCGTTCTTCACAGCCCTGGACAACTGGGTGAACCTCAGCCTGGTGGAGACCCGGACGTTTCCCGACGGCGTGTTGCTGACCAGGTACGAGTCCAGGCGCTGAGTGCCCGACGGCGGATCAGCGCGGGCTTCGGGCCACCCAAGGATCTCGTGGCGCTGTGTTCCGAGGCGATCGTGACGTCCCTGCCGGATCCTGTTCTTCACCGCAGACGATCCGTCCGGATAGGGATCCCCCTAACGGACGACCGGACCGGTGGCTGCTGGCTCTCCCGGCTGGTGAGGTACGCCTGTCGCGGCGTCCGGTCGTCGAGTGCCTGGTGAGGGCGGAGGGTGTTGTAGGTGTGGCGGAACAGGTTGATCTCAACGACGAGGGCATCCTCACCCTGGTACGGACGTGTCGGAGCAGCGGGTCGTCGCCGGTGAACGCCTCGGCGAAGGTGCCGCCGCGGAAGCATGGGCCGTTGTCGGTGACCACCGCGATCGGCGCCGCCGTCTGACCAATGACGTAGTCGTCGGCGTCGACGACGTCCATCTCGCCGCGGTCGGCGCGGGGGTCGTCGAGGCCCTCGGACCCGTTCCGTCTCGGCAACGGCGCGGCGCAGACAGGCAAGCGCGTCGGCGCCGCGAGAGGTGGGCGTGACAGTGGCCGGGAGGCGGTACGTGGTGGCGTAGTCGATCACCGCACAGATCCGCCAGATCCCGCCCCAGGCGGTCGCGAACTCGGAGAAGTCCATCTGCCAGACCCGGTTCCGCTGCCTCGGCGGGTCGCGGAACACCCGCTTACGCAGCCGCGCCCAGGATCTGCGGTCGGCGCGGAACCCGGACGCAGCAGCCTGCGGCGGCGCAGCGCCCGTTCCACGGTCGAGGTGGACGACTCGCGGCCGTCGGCGCGCATCATCGCGGCGATCTTGCGGTGCCTCCAGGCCGACCAGTCCGCTGCGCACTTGGCTGCGGTCGCCTCGACCGCGTCGGCCTTCGGCGTCAGCCTTCGGCTCCGGCCAGGGGCCCTTGGCTGGGTCGCCGGCGCGGTGCCGGGCGAGCCAGAGCGACCTCCTGATCGTCGGGAACTTCTTCGCCTGCCATGAACAGCAAGATGAAACCGCTGCCATCCTCACGCTCGGCGAGGCCAGCCTCGGTGAAGTAGCCGTCGGGATCGATCTCTGCTCCGGCGGCACGGGCCGTGAATCTGTACGTCATGACGCGGTTCTATCAACGCGGTCAGGCGGAGCCCGAGGCGGGGGCACCGCCGTTCGGACGGGTCAGTAGAGCTGGATGCGGGTGAGGACGATGTGCGGCGGGTCGGCGTCGGCGACGATGACGTACTCGGCAATGCCGAGCGCGCCGTCCGCGCCGAGCGGTATGCGCCGCTGCTCGGGCCACTTCGGCGACGCGGTGCTGCCGGGCACCTGGCCGCGGGTTTAGTTGATCACGACCGTGGCGGCGACGATCGCGCCGAACACGTCACCGGGCAGGGCCTTGTCCATGAGGAGGTCGGTGACCTCCTCCGACAGCAGGCAGGGCAGGCCCTGCGGTTCCTCGTCGTAGGGCTCACTCAACAGGCAGGCCCGCCTCCTGGCGGCGGCGCACGAGGTCGGCGACGGCCGTCGTCGGCAGCGTCCCGTCCAGCGCGGCCGCGGTGAGTCGGTCCCCGGCCGGATCGGTGTCGAGCATCGCCTCGCACCACCAACGCCGCAGCACGCCCCCCGCCTCCTCAGGCGCAGCCGCCAGCAGCTCGCGGTAGAACTCCATCCGGCGCTCGCCAGTCAGCGCGGCCGCGATGCCCTCCGCGTTACGCGGCACCCGCTCCGGGCCGTGCCGGTGAATCGGCTGTGCAGTCATCGCGGCGCCCCTCTCCAGTCTCCCCCGAGTCTGCCCTGTCCCCCTGGCTCGCCGTCACGCCCGGCCCCCGCCCGGCGCCTGGGCATCAGCTACCCGGTCGTGTACTCGGGGTCCGGGAACTCATGGCCAAACCCCGGGACCCGCGCTGCACGCGAACCGGTCAGCCGGATGAACCCCGGATCAGGTCGAACCCGTACGCCACTTCCCGGCACACAACCATGGCGCTCACCCGGTCAGCCCACCCCGCACCCCAACAGAACACAAGCCGGGTGACCATGAACGGAAGAAGGCCCCGAAGCCACCCAGATACGGAGGAAACATGACGTCGTACAAGTATGTAACGGAAATCTACAAGGACAGCGACTTCGACACACACGTTCTCCAGTCGCCCCTGCCGGCCCTGGTGGTGTTCACCGCGGAATGGAGCGGACCGAGCAACGAACTGCTGCCGATCGTGAACAAGATCGGCGAAGACTATCAAGGCAGGGCCAAGATCTTCTCGATTGACATCGACGACTGTCCCGAGACGACGAAGAAGTACAGCGTCACGGAAGCGCCAACTGCAATTGCCTTCAAGGGAGGCGAGAAGACCGGCGAGGACGCCGGCCTGTGCTCCCGGGAGATGCTCATCAAACTCCTGGGCATCTGACCGCAACGGTGGCGGTGACGGGACGTCACCCCCTTCAAGACGGCGCAGCGGCCGCCCGGCGAGGCATGGCGTCGGAATGAGCAACCCCGGTCCGGCGTGACGCCCGCGTGCGGACTGACCAGCAGCGACTGCACCCTGAGCAGGACAGATGTCCCGGGCTGGTGAACCGGCTGCCGTACGCCGGATCGCTCGTCGACGAGCCCGGCTCGGCCGCGGTCGGCGCAACTGTGATGCGGCTGCGCTGACCGGCGGCAGGGCTTCGTCCGGCGTGGCCGGGCTGATCGGCTGGCGCAGGTCCAGGTAGCAGCGCAGCCGTACTCCGGGCTCACCCGCATCCCGCGTCGTCCGCTCCGCTGTCGCCATTGCCCACCGTTCGGCGAGCACCTGCTGGAAGGTGGCGTTCACCTTCAGTGACAGCGTTTGTCGACCAGTTTGAGCGGCGGTTAGCGACCACTGGGCGATAAATGTTCACGAGTTTTGAATCTGGCTCACATTCCGGATGGTGTTGGTGATCTCTAGGACGTCAGCCTTTGACAGAGCCGCTGGAAGTGGCTGGGTGGTCGTGAGGGAGGTGTCGGTGCAGTGCCGGGTGGGAAGCATTCGCTGAGGCGGATGATGTTGGCTCCGGCGGCGGTGAGCACGTGCTGGACGTGTGTCTTGGCCAGGCCGTGGTAGCGGCAATGCCGCAGGCCGTGAGCGTGGACGGTTTCCGAGACGGTGGCCTCGCAGTCCTCTTTCGTGAAGCCCGGCCGCTGGGCTGCCTGCGGGTCATCGCGGACCGGACCGAGCACGGGGATGCCCCATGTGACGGCGGCCTGGTGGATGCTGTCCGGGGTGACGTAGCCGCCGTCGACGACGTGCTCGCGAGGCTGAAAGCCCTGGTGTGTCAGCTGTTTGTGGATGTCGTCGAGGGCATCGATGTCCTGTTGCGGCGCTGGGCGGGTGACCACCTGGACGATGACGTTCGGGCTGGTCTCGTCACAGGTTTCTGTCTGGTGGTCCCGGTATCCGATCCAGTCGCGCTGGCCGGCCGCGGTCACCTTCTGGCTGTAGCGGGCCTCGGGATCATGCGGGGTGACGATCTCCATCGTCGACCACGGTACCCGCGCCGACGCAGGATACGGCCGGCCGTCGGCTGAGGACTTGCCGGTGTTCCTCTGCTCGGTCGCCCTGCGGCTGGCCCGGTCACGGGTCGACTTCGCTGCCCGCCACCGCAAGTGGCCTGACTCGTCGTGCCAGTACTGCTGGACCCAGACCTGCCGCAAGACCTGCACCGACGTCAACTCCCGCAGACCGGGCGGGGCATCGTCACGATAGACGGCCTGCAGGATGTGCATGCCGTCCTCACCCACCTGTAACACCCAGGTGATCAACGCGTCGCCGCCGCGGGGAAGCCGGTCATAGCGAACCGGCCGGCCATAACGGTCCGCCCAGTCAGAGGTGACGAGAGCAGCCAGCCACCGCTCACCCTGCAGAGCGAGCTCTTCCAGAGCACAGCGTAAAGTCTCGGCGACCAGCTCCCCACGGTTCAGACGCCGCACCGCTGCCAGCACGTGCGTGGAATCGGTCCGGAGTCGGCCCCGCCGCCTGACCAGCCCCGCCTCAGCGAGCCGGTCCACGACCAGCGCCAACAGCCGGTCCGCGCGGTCGTCTTCGGCCACCCGGTCACGGAATTCGCTCAGAACCGTGAAGTTGAATCCGGGGTCATCCAGTTCGAGGCCGAGACAGTACTTCCAGTCCAGGCGACAGCGGACCGCGTCCGCCGCCTGCCGGTCGCTGAGGTTTTCCGCGTACTGCAGCACCGACACCAAAGCCAGCTGGGCCGGCGACAGCCCACGCCGTCCATCAGCCGGATACCAGTCGGCGAAGTCGCCATCCGTGAACAGGCCGTCCAGGCGGTCGCGCACCCACATAGCGGCCGTACCCCGCGGATTACTAGCCCGCGCCATCCGCACCGTCAACGGCGGAATCACCCGCCCCGACCACGAACCCATTGCCACCGCGGCCACCCCTCCGACCGCCGAAACCGCCCCGCTCCCACCAGCCCAGCACGGCAAGAACATCAACTCACGTGCAGCCAGCGGACTTCACCTCACCAGGTGAACATCACCAACAGCATCCAGAAAGTGAGCCAGAACCCGAGTTTTGACGGCGCTTCGCGTCAGTGATCTTGGCCTGTAGTTCGTGCGGAACAGTCGTGACCGTCGCCGGGCAGGCCCATGACGTTCAGCACGGGTTCCTCGCCCTCGGGGATCTCGAAGGTGAAGTTCGCTCCTGACGGGATCGCCGCGAGCGAGCACTGGTCGCCGAAGGTCAGCGGAGCATACGGCTCCCAGGAACAGCCAGACCTGTCCAAGGCGGAAACGACGTCCGTGTGCCTGAGCCCTGCAGGGAAGGTGCCCGTCCCCCCGACAACCGACGGAGGAAGTTCGACGACGTCACGCCAGGTCTGGACACAGATGAGGGAGACCTTGCGGCAGCGGCAGACACTCAGCTCAAGGTCTCCGTAGGCGAAGAGCCTCGGCCACTTTCCGTTCCGGCTCATTGTTCCGATGTCCCACGGCTCGCCGAGTGCTGCGGTCACATCGTTCCAGTCAGCGCCGCTGAAGATCGGTCCCAGCCGGCCTGTCTTCGCCATGCTGGTCAGGACATCGAGTATCTCCACGAGGCGGAGTCTGACAGGTGCCCTGACCAGCAGTCCAGCGGTTTCAGGGGGCAGCCCGCTGCGGGTTGTTCGGTTCGGGCTCGGGTGCTGGCGAGGCGGTAGGAGTCGGTGCCGGTCTCGCACACGGTGCCGTTGAAGGTGAGTCGGTCGACGATGGCAGCGCAGAGACGGGGGCCGGTGAAGGTCTTGGTCCAGCATGCTGTCCGTTGTCCGAGCCTGAGCAGTCAGGCTCGGACAGAGTTCGCCGTTGCATTGAGTGGAAGCGGCACTGGGTTATGAGGACAGTTGGTTCAGGAGCCAGGTGGTGACAGCTCGGGCAATTCCAGCGACCGTGCCATTTAGGACGGTGCGGGCCAGTGCCAGCCGCTCACGGCGTGTCAGGCGCTTGCCGGGCATAGGGGCCTCCACGGATATGGGGGGGGAGGACGGGTGGGCAGCCGGCCGGCTTGGTGTCCACCTTCAAGGCCTCTCGAAGATCCACTCCAACTTGCGACGAGCCCTCAATGGGCGGAGGTATCAGGGCTGTTCACGCCGTATGCCGAACAAGGTCCGGTAATGATGGTGCGATGAGCGGCGACACGGGGAGTAGTCCGGCCAGACGTCCGAGGAAACTGACGCGGGCCCTGATCGGGCCGGGCCCGTTGCGGGAGTTGAAGGATCTGCTCTTCGAGGCCTACACGGCGGCCGGTGAGCCGAGCCTGGATGAGATCACCACGGCCATCGCGAGGAACGACACTCTGCTCGGGTCGCCATCGCGGGACACGGTCCGGCGGTGCATCAGCGACCCGAGCGTTCCCGCCCAGCAAAGTGACGCCGTGGCCGTCGCGGTTGTTCTGGCCAGCTCGGCAAGCTGGGATGCCAACGCCCTGGCCTCCCGGATCGCCGAACTGTGGGTCAGGGCCCGGCTGATGGACCCGCCGGGCAAGCCGCTGGCCGAGGTGACCGATCCATTCGCCCTGGAGGTCCACCACGCCATCGGCACCGACCTGCTGAACACCGGCCCGGGACTACCGGTCCTGCCGGCTTATGTGGAGCGGGATCACGACGCCCGGCTCCACGCCGTCGCCGAGGACGCCAAGCGCGGGATGAGCCGGCTCGTGATGCTGACGGGTGGGTCCTCCACCGGCAAGACCCGCGCCTGCTGGGAAGCACTGCGCCACCTCCCCGATGGGTGGCGGTTGTGGCACCCTTACGACCCCACCCGTCCCGAAGCCGCCCTCGCGGCCATCGAGCAGCTCGCACCCCACACCGTGGTCTGGCTCAACGAAGCCCAGAACTACCTGCTGACCGCCTCCGACCTCGGCGAACGCCTCGCAGCGAAGCTGCGCACCTTGCTGGCAGACCCAGGACGGACGCCTGTATTGGTCCTGGGCACCCTGTGGCCCGAATACTGGCGCACCCTCACCCTGCAGCCCGAACCCGGCCGCGAAGATCCCCATGGCCAGGCCCGCGCGCTACTGGTCGGTCACGACCTGTCCATCCCACCAGCTTTCAGCGACACCGACCTGCGGGCCCTGGCCGACCGGGCGGTGGAGGATCCCCGCCTGGCGTACGCCGCCGACCATGCCGAGAATGGCGCCATCACCCAGTATCTGGCCGGAGCTCCGGCTCTGCTGGAGCGCTACCGCACCGCACCAGACGGCGCGCGGGCACTGACCGAGGCTGCCATGGACGCCCGTCGGCTCGGCCACGGTCCCGCCCTCCCCCTGGCCCTGCTCGAAGCGGCCGCCCCGGGCTACCTCAGCGACACTCAATGGGACCTGCTCGACGAGGATTGGCTCGAACAAGCGTTGGCCTACAACGCGAAACCACTTCGCGGCGCCCGCGGCCCCCTCACCCGCATCCGCCCGCGCCCCGGACACCCCGCCCTCGCCCAACCCCACTACCGCCTGGCCGACTACCTCGAACAACACAGCCGCCGCCACCGCCATGCCACCCGCGCCCCCATCACTCTGTGGAACGCCCTCATCGACCACGCCCCCGCCGCCGACCGCCTGACATTGGCTAAAGCAGCCCAAGCCCGAGGCATGCTCCGAATCGCCGTCCACCTTTGCGCCACTACCGCCGACACTGACGAGGTTTCCGCCCTGCAGTTGGTGGCTGAGTGGCTGGCGGATGCCGGACGGTTGGACGAAGCCCTGACCTGGTACAAGCGCGCCGTCGACGCCAGCGGCACCGCGACCGTACTGGGGGTGGCTGAACGGCTGGCGAAGGTCGACCGCCTGGACTACGTGCTGCCCTGGATCGAAAGCGCCGTTGACGCCGGTGACACCGACGCCCTGGGGTGGACGGCCCTCCTGCTGGCACAGGCCAACCGGTTGGACGATGCCCTGACCTGGGCCGAGCGGGCTACTGACATGGGTGACACCGGGCTTCTACGGTGGGCTGCCGGACGACTGGTGGTTGCCGATCGGATGGACGATGCACTGCTCTGGGTCGAGCGCGCCGTCGACGCCGGAGGCGCCGAGGCCCTGCGATGGGCAGCCGACCTGATGCTGACTGTCGGACGACGGGACGAAGCCCTGACCTGGTACGAGCGCGCCGCCGACGCCGGCGACACCGAGGCCCTGGGCGCTGTGGGAGCTCTGCTGGCGACTACCGGACGACTGGACCAGGCTCTCCCCTGGCTCCAGCATGCCACCGACGCCGGCGACACCGAGGCCCCGGGGGGCGCAGCAGCCCTGCTGGCGGCTGCCGGACGACTGGACGACGCCCTAACCTGGGTCGAGCGCGCCGTCGACGCCGGCGACACCGAGGCCCTGCGGTGGCCAGCCGAATCCCTGGCGGCTGCCGGACAAATCAACGGAGCTCTGACGTGGTACCAGCGCGTCGTCGACGTCGGCCACACCGAAGCCCTGCGGTGGGCGGCCGACCTGCTGGCGGCCGCAGGGCAGTTGGATGAAGCCCTGACCTGGTACCGGCGCGCCGTCGATGCCGGCGACACCGAGGCCCTGCGATGGGCGACCGACCTGCTGGCGGCTGCCGGACGGCTGGTGGGAGCTGATCGGCTGAACGAAGCCCTGACCTGGGTCGAGCGCGCCGTTGTGGCCAGCGGCACCGAGGCTCTGCGGTGGGCAGCTGAATCCCTGGCGGCGGCCGGACGGCTGGACGAAGCCTTGACTTGGGTGGAACTCGCTGTCGACGCCAGCGCCGAGGCCCTGCGGTGGGCAGCCGATCTCCTGGCGGCTGCGGGGCAGTTGGACGAAGCCCTGGCCTGGTACGAGCGTGCCGTCGACGCTGGCGACACGGAGCTTCTATGGTGGGTGGCCGACCTGCTGGCGGCTGCCGATCGGCTGGACGAGGCCCTGACCTGGGCTAAGCGCGCGGCTGACGCTGGCGACACCGAGGCCCTGGGTTGGGCGGCCGAGCGGCTGGCGGAAGCCAACCGGCTGGATGACGCACTGCCCTGGTACGGACGGGCTGGCGGCGCCAAGGCATTGCGGTGGGCGGCCGAACGGCTGGCGGAAGCCAACCGGCTGGACGAGGCCCTGGCTTGGGTCGAACGCGCCGCTGATGCGGGCGACGCCGGGGCGCTGCGATGGGCGGCCGAACGGCTGGCAGACGCCGGACAACTGGACGAGGCCCTGACTTGGGTCGAACGCGCCGCTGATGCGGGCGACGCCGGGGCGCTGCGATGGGCGGCCGAACGGCTGGCAGACGCCGGACAACTGGACGAGGCAGAACAGCTACGACGCTACGGCTGGGAGCCTGACAGATCCATCGCCCGCACATGGGATCCGCCGATATCTGCGTTGAGCAAACAAGGACGCCACCAGTAGTCACATCGGCCTGGCCCGACCCCGCGCGGAACGACCAGACGCCACTGGGTCAGCACACAGGGTTTCGGCATAGTCGCTTGACGTCCGGTTCGTGATGATCTGCCGGCTCGGCGGGGTTCCGGGAACGTGACAGGCACGGACTTCCAAGATCATGGAGTTCTCGACGCTCTGTGATCCGGGTGGAAGACAGTGCCTGCCGACGCATCATTGCCGATCCCGCCTGCTTTTGACCAACTCCGCCAATCGGTCGTCGTGTTGGTGGTGTTGGGTAGTGCGAGGGGGCTGTCGGGGTGCTCGGGGTAGAGCTCGGCCATGCTGCCCTCGGGTATGTAGCGGCGGGGGAAGGCAATCCATCTGCGTCTACCGACCCGACTCCACCGTCTGGCTCGCCGATCGAACCCCAGCGCACCGCACTCACCGAACTCGGCATCGAATGGGCATGACACCGTCAATCAGCGACGCGAAGTCCGACGCTCCCGGCAGGTCGAGCCCGCGGCCGGGCTCGATCCCGGACACACTCCGCCGAGCTGACAGGCACGCCAGTGAACCACTCAGCACCCGCCAGTGACGCAGGAAAGGCAGACAAGCGGCGCGCCCACGGGCGGATGCGCCCTGACCGAAGGCTCGGAGTTGATGATCACAAGAGTGGGGCCCGTCAGCAAGCTGACGGGCCCCTCATGATAGGTCGAGTCTAAGGGGATTAGCCGTCGCAGTCGACGTATCCGACGCCGTCCTTGACCGTGATCTCGGTGTTAAAAGGTTTCGACAACCGCTGCAGCCGGCTCAGGATGTTTTCGGCGACGTCCGCGGCGGCGAGGCGCGGGATACCGCGGTCGGCGTCGCGGGGGCCGTCCCAGTGCAGTTCCACCGGGTGCAGTTCGATGGTGCGCAGGTGTCCGTGTCGGTTGAAGCGGCTCACCGTGATGACGCTTTCGAACCAGACCCTCTCTCTGAAGACCCCGTGCACGCGTACGTGTTCCTGGTATTCCGCGGGGGTCAGCGTGGTGCGGTCGGCCTTGGCGTCCCGCAGCCCTTCGTCGGGTGTGAGGGGGTGCATGGTGTTCTTCGTGTAGAAGAAGTTTCCGAGTGAGTAGAAGATCGGGCGGCCCTGGTACAGCTCGATGCCGCGGAGCTGGTGCGGCCCATGCCCGATGAAGGCGTCCGCCCCGGCGTCGATGCATTGGCGGGCCGTCGTGATGAGGAAGTCCGGTGGCTCTTCGCTGTAGTTGCCGGGTTCGTGGGTGTGCATCGTCGCGACGGAGAAGTCTGATGTCTGCTTGGCCTGGCGTACAGCGCCCAGGAATTCTTGGCGGTCCTGCTCGTTGACGAGGAAGCGGAACGTCACTCCGTCGTCCGCTTCGTCCGAGGCCGCGTAGGTCGTACCGAACAGAGTGACCGTCTCGTTGACTCGGTCGGCTTCAGTGATGGATGCACGAACGGACCCAGCCGGCTGCGCGTCCCGGATGGCAGCGAGGTCCTTCAGCCGGTGGGCGGGAACCATGACGTGCCGGGTTGCGCGAAGGGTGCTGGCTCCAGGGCGGCCAGGTACGCGGCCCATGGGGTCGGCGGCTCTGGACATGGACTCGAACCGGGAGGCCGTCGCCACGAGCGAGATCCGTCCTGGGGGGAGGGTCATATACCTCGGGGCGCGGGCGTGCGACAGGGTTTCGCCGGTGCCAGCGTGCACGATGCCCGCTTCGGACAGGAGCCGGTCGGTGGAGCGCATGCCGGCGACGCCCCAGTCGGTGGTGTGGTTGTTCGCTCGGGAGACCATGTTGAATCCCATGTAGCGCAGATCGGCGGGAACTGCCGGGGTACTGATGAGCCACCCTCCGCCCGAGTCCGCTTCGGGCCAGCCGCCGAAATGTTCCAGGTCGATCGCGGTGCTTTCGAAGTTACCGAAGGTCACGTCGCCGGAGCGCAGGAGGGTGAGGACTTGCGGGGAGCGCTCTGAAAGGAGCGGTGCGATGGCGTCGGAAAGGATCAGGTCTCCGACCGCGACCACGGTGAGGTCGTCGTGGACGTTGGCGTCCCGCCATGTCGGCAGCAGTGTCCCGTCGGGCATCTGGTTGTTCGCCGGGCTCGTGGACTTGGCGTCGTTGTGGGTCATGGGGCGGCCACCTTGAACTGGGTGGCGAGCTCGGGCCAGGCCTGGACCAGTTGCGGTAGCGGCTTCGTGGTGAACCACTTGCGGTAGAGGCGCGCGTAGGTGCCGTCGTGAACCATGGCGGTGATCTGCTTGTCCAGTGCGGCGAGCAGGGCTCGGTGGTTCTTGGACACCGCCATGGAGGTGGGGTGGTCGACCGCGGCGGAGGCGGCGTCCCGCAGGTCGGCGTGTGCCTTCATGAAGTGTTCGGCGCTGGGTCCGCCGACGACGAAGGCGTCGAGGCTGCCGTTCATCAGCTGGTTGATCCCGCTGTTCTCCCCGGGGAAGGAGATGGCGCGTGCGGTGGGCATCTTCTGGTCGACGAAGACTTCCTGAGATGAGCCGGTCACTGCTCCGACCTTCTTGCCGGCGAAGGCGTCGAGTCCGGACAGGTTGCTGTCCTTGGTCGTCAGTACGACTGTTGAGCTCCAGAAGAGCGGTTTGGTGAAGTCGACGCTCTTCTCCCGTTCTTCGGTGATTCCGAGTCCCATGGCTGCCAGGTCGTATTGGTGCGAGGTCAGGCCGGCCAGTCCGGCGGGGACGGTGGTGCTCTTGTAGTCGACCTTGAGCTTCATGCGCTTGGCGGCCTCGTCGGTCACATCGACGATGAATCCGATGGGCTTTCCCGAGGGCGACCCGTACTCGAACGGGGGGTGGTCGAGCTGGGTTGCCGCGCGGATGGTGCCGGCGTCGATCAGGCCGTAGGGATTGGTCTGAGCCTTTTGGGCTGCAGACCCGTTGCTCTCGGTGCCGCATCCGGCCAGCAGAAAGCTGCTGGTGACGGCCACGGCCAGGATGGATCTGGATGCCAGGCGACGTGTTATACGCATGGGAACTCCGAATCGATGGTTCTGTGCGACGAGGTTGGTTGAGGAGGCAGGAAAGCGGAGAGGGCGAGAATTGCTGATCTGCACGTCGCGCGGCCAGGCGACACGACGCACGCGCGGCGGGTCTACAGGACGCGGGCGAGGAATTCCTGCAAGCGCTTTGTCCTGGGCCCATCGAGGGTCGCGCGGGCGGGGCCGCACTCTGCGATGCGGCCGTCGTCCATGAAGACCACGGTGTCGGCAACCTCGCGGGCGAAGCCGATTTCGTGCGTGACGACGATCATGGTCATTCCGGACGCCGCCAGAGATCGCATGACGTCCAGCACATCCTTGACGAGTTCGGGGTCCAGTGCCGAGGTCGCCTCGTCGAAGAGCATCACCTCCGGGTCCATCGCCAGCGCGCGGGCGATCGCCACCCGCTGTTGCTGGCCGCCCGACAACTGGCCGGGCCGCTGCCGCGCCAGTGGTGTCAGGCCAAGCCGGTCGAGTTGCTCCATGGCGACGGCTTCGGCGGAGGCCTTGTCCATGTGGCGCACGTGCCGCAGTGCGGCCGTCACGTTCTGCACCACGTTCATGTGAGGGAAGAGGTTGAAGTGCTGGAAGACCATGCCCACCCGTGACCGGATGGCGTCCACGTCCACGCCACGGCCGGTGATGAGGTCGCCACCCAGCCGGATCTCGCCGGAAGTGGGGGGCTCGAGCAGATTGAGACATCGCAGCAGCGTTGACTTGCCCGAGCCTGAGCGGCCGATCAGGCACAGCGTCTCTCCCCGCGTGACCTCCAGGTCCACACCACGCAGCACCTCGGTGTGCCCGTAGCGCTTGTACAGGCCGTGCACACTCACCGCGGGGAGATCCACTGGGGACGTCGAGGCAGGCCGGTTCTCGTCCGGCAGGATGTCGGTGGGCATCAATTCAGGCCTTTCTCGGCGCGATGTCAACTGGCACTGGAGCCTCGGTCGTTGCGGCCCGACTCGGCGTCGGGGTGCGACGGCCTTCACGCAACCGCAGGTCGAGCCGGTTGACTGCATACGTCAAGGGGATGGTCAGAAGCAGGTAGCAGACGCCCGCGGCCACCAGTGCCGAGGAGTTGTACGTCGACGCCTGCCGCTCCTGGGCAATGAAGTAGAGCTCACGCTGCCCGACACCCAGTCCGAGCAGATAGACCAGAGCGCTCTCCTTGATGTCGATGATGAACTGGCCGGCCATGGCGGGTAGTACGTTTCGCACACCTTGCGGGATGATGACCACCCGCATTGCGGTCAGATAGCCCATGCCGAGGCTCCGCGCGGCGTGCAGCTGCCCCGACGGGACGGCCTGGATTCCGGATCTGAAGATCTCGGCGGAGTAGGCGGCGGAGATCAGGCCGATGGCGAGCACCGCGTACCCGAGGGGTTCGCGTCCGAAGGGCCGGATGTTCGCTGCCGGCAGGCCGACCCCGATGAGGCTGACTGTGACGATCGCGGGCAGGCCCCGGAAGACATCCACGTACACGCGGGCCGGCAGCCGTACCAGTCGGCGCTGCGACAGGAGGAGCAGAGCAAGAAGTACACCGAGCACAACACCGAAGACGATGGCGAGAGCCGCGATGGTCAGCGTGTTCCGCAACCCCTCAGTGAGCAGCACGGGGAATGCGTACAACAGTTCATGCGGATCGAAAAATGTATGGAGAAAGGCATTCATAAACGGTCGCCTCTTTATCGTGCCCGATATATGCAGTGCCGTTCGCGAACCTCCGCATGAATTGCGGGAGGCATCTCGTCGGCCTGAAGGTGTCCGCATCCTATGACTGGCGTTACATGGTCGGTAGCGACGCTTACCGCCTGTGCGGTAAGCGTCCCGCTGACAGAAGTTGTCAGGCAGGTCAGGCAGGCCGGGCCCGCGGCCGGCTGCCTGTCAACTGGACTTCATCGCTCGACTTCGCGCGTCGCCGTCGGGTGCATCGGGGTATGGTGCACGACGAGTCCTCAGACCCGAAATGCCATGACGAGGCGGTCGCCGGCCTGATGGTGGTCTTCCCGGTCGTGCGATTCGTGCGCAGGCGCTTGAACTCGATGGCCTGGACGGCGTGCGGAAAAAGCAGACCCGGCTGGACCGTGCAGACTTTGAGGCGGCGTATCTCGCCTCGCCCGTGCGCCCGTTCGCGGGTGCGGTGCTGAAGCGGGATCTCGCGCCAGGGCAGTCGCCGCTGCTGACTGCGGAGCTTTTTCTGGTTGCCCTTGACGACGAGGATGTAGTGGGCGCCCCGGGAGGTGATCTGCTCGGCGTGGTCGGTCTGGGTGTGCATCGCGTCGGCGGTGATGACGTGGCCGTGCAGGTCGAGCCGGTCCAGCAGCGGGACGAAGGCAGGGATTTCGTTGCTCTTCGCGGCGGTCTGCCGCTGGGAGATCACTGCCTGGGACTCGTGCAGGACGGTGGCCAGGAGGTGAACGGCTTTCTTGTCGCCGCTGCGGCTGCCGCGTACGGTCTTGCCGTCGACGGCCAGGCCCACCAGCGGCTGGTCGTCCTCGACCGGGTCGGCCGCGTGGCGGGCGAGCCGGACACCGATGGCGTCGTCGACGGCGTCACCGTCGATGAGGGACAGCAGACGGCCCAGGGTGGTGGCGCGCGGGAGGCCGCCGAGCCCGATCCGCGTGCGCACGTCGAAGGGTGCGTCCGCGGCGAACCGGGCGATGCCGGCCAAGCTGGTCGCTCCACCCAGGACCGCGAGCAGGCACACGGCGAGCAGAGAACCCAGCCCGCAACGCCGACCCCGTACCCGCCTCGGATCCGGGAGCTGGTCCAACGTCTCGTGGAGCGAGGTGAGTTCCTCGGGCGGGCGGCATGGATCGATGATCCCGCAGTGGCGCTGCAGGACACCGATCAGGGAGGATGACACGCGAACGCGACCCCTGTTCGTGATCAAAGGCTTCGAGAACCTTGATCATCAGAGGTTGTGTTCACCATCTCCAGCCCGGACGCCCCGCCCGTCCCGCCTCAGACACCCGCAATCGGCACGTCTTGCCGAGTGAGAACGCATCAGCCCTGTCCCGCGGCCGAGCACGACAGGCGGGCTCCCCGGTGGCGACCATGCGCTACGCTCCCCGCGTGGCTGTCGTCGTCAACCTTGCGGGCGCATACGCCGCGGACATCGCTGCGGGCATCTCCCCGCTGGCCGAGATGATGTCGTGCCTGCACGCGATTGTGGAGCCCGAGCACCATCTCGAAACACAGCCCTGGCTCAGGCATGCCCGTTCCACCATGACACCGGGCCTGCAAAATGCGGTGAGGCATTACGCTCCGCTGTGGGCACGTCGACGCTGCCGACTGCTCCTGCCACTGGACTTGCCGCTCGGCCAGTCACTCGACGAAGAAGTCGGCCGTCTGGACAAGCTGCCCCTGCATCAATTCATAGAGATCGCGGCGGAGGCAGTGCACGGCGGCGGATACCCCGTGGCCGGCCTGGCGTCCCATCCCGAGAGGCACCAGGCGTTCATTGCCAGCTGCGAGCGGCGATCCTTCCAACGAGCAGAACTCGCACGAACCATTCTCGAAGACCCGGAGGCCGTGCGCTCAAGCCTCGCTGAATTCTTCTTCCAATGCGAAACTGAGTTCTTCCACACGGAGTGGCTCCGCATCGAGCACCGGTTGGAGGCGGAGTGCGCGCAGGTGAGAGCCAGAGCGCGGGTACTTCAACCGGCCGAGCTGATCGCCTCGTTGAGCCCCAACGCCGAGGTCCGCCACGATCCGGTGAGCGTCAGCTTCGACAAGCTGCAGACGCTGACCGTGAATCTGAACAAGCGCCGTTGCCTGCTCGTACCGTCCGTCCACAACCGGCCGCATCTCATCGTGAAGGACCTGCCGGGCCTTCCCGTTGTCATCCACTTCCCGGTGGAAAACGCCCAGCCAGTGGAATCGATCACTCCAGAGCAGGCACGTGCCCGTCTGGCGGCCCTGGCCGAGCCGTCGCGCTTGGCGATCTGCCGGCATCTGGTCAACGAGGCGATCACGACCACAGAACTCGCCGAACGTACGGGAATGACCCAGCCCCAGGTGTCCCGCCATCTCGCCCATTTGCGGGAAGTGGACCTGTTGCTTTCACGGCGCGAGGGCCGCATGGTCTATCACCGGCTCGATGTACAGCGTTTCCGGCACCTGGGTGTCGACGTTCTGCTCGCCATCGTGCAGTGACATGCCACGGGCCGCCCCATCACGCATCACGACCGCCTGCATGCCAGCTGCCTGAAGGGTAGAAAAAATCGGCCCTGCGGCAGTGTTTTCCAGCCGCAGGGCCGTGCAGCCACCTGCAATCACCATGGAGCGGGCCCTGGGCCCCCTCCGTCGTCCCCTGGGTCTGCGCCGCTTGGACGATGCCGATGCTGTGCGTCTTGTCAGCCGCGGGCAGACGGGTCGATCAGTGCTGCGACGGCTCACCGACACAGACAGCGGCATTGAACTCGGCGCGTGCGGCGGTAAGAAGCTCTGCATCCTCGAGCAGGTCCAGGACCAGTGCCGCCATGGCGGCGGCCATCGTCTCGGCTGCCTCATGGGCGCGGGGGGTACGGGCGGCCTCCCGCATCGCCACTGAATGCGACGATGTGCCTCGCTCGCAGATCTGCACATACGGGTGGATCGCCGGCAGGATGGCAGAGACGTTGCCGATGTCGGAGGAGCCGGCCGGGTTCTGTGCGGAAGGCGGCTCCAACTCCAGGCCGATGCTGGCGCTGTAGGCCGCGATGCGATCGGCCATCACCATGTTGTTGAAGCGCTCGGCGTACCGGGGCGCGGTCTCAGTCAGTACCACGGTGGTACCGGTAGCCAAGGCCGCTCCGTCGGCCGCGGCGGAGACCCGATCCATCAGGTCGTCCAACGCGGCGGTCGTTGACTCCCGCACGTACATGTCGATCTCAGCCCGCTCGGGGACGACATTGGGGGCGTCGCCGCCGTGCGTGACGATCCCATGGATACGGGCCGAGGGACGGACGAACTGGCGCATCGAGTCGATAGCCGTCAAGAACAGCTGAGCGCCGGCCGCCGCGGACCGGCCCTCCCAGGGGCCCTTGGCCGCGTGCGCGGCAACGCCGTGGAAGGTGATCCGGATCTTGCTCGAGGCGAGCGCATGGCGTGCCCGCAGACTGCGGTCAGCCGCATGGAACATGACCGCAGCGTCGACCCCGTCGAAGACACCGCGCTCCAGCAGCAGGATCTTGCCGCCGCCGCCCTCCTCCCCCGGGGTGCCGATCACCTTGAGCGTTCCGGGATGGTCGGGCCGGACCGCCGCCACCGCAAGGGCCGTGGTCAGGCCGCCAGCGGCGATGAGATTGTGCCCGCAGCCATGACCGAGACCGGGCAGCGCATCGTATTCGAGTAGTACCGCGATCGTCGGCCCGTCGACCGTGCCTTCGTGCGTGGCGACGAACGCCGTGGGCAGGTCTCCGACCCCTGTGTCCACCTTGAAGCCGGCACCGGCCAGCCGGCCGACGAGTTGCTCGGCGGCATAGTGCTCCTCGAACCGGACCTCGGGCGTGGCATGCAGGTCAAGGCTGAGCTGCTCGAGCGCCGACCGCCGCGCGCGGATGTCGGCATGAAGGTCTGCGGGGACACGGTGGCTCATCGCAACTCCTAAAAGAGATCCACATCATCGAATTGCTTGAACGGTAAGGCGGGGCCCGGCCGAGGGGCGCGATCGTTACCGTGCACGCGGTAACACTCGCCTCGGACATTTCCAACCGCTTGACCAGTAGGTTCGCGGACATACAAAGGTGGTCGTCCGCAAGGGTGAGAGTGTTCCGGGCCATCGGGTCGTGGTTGAGGGACTGCCGAGGTCCCTCTCGCCGGGCACGTCGCGGATCGCCAGGCACTCGGTACGCGTCTCAGGCGGCGAATCCGATGTTGGTGACGTACTCGTACTGGCCCCGCTGAGAGCCGAGGTCGGCAACCTGGTCGAACCAGGCGTCGTCCAGCTCGTGGGCGTCGCTGGCCGCCCAGCCTGAATCGAGCGCCGCGGAGCGATCGTCAGCATCTGCTCCGCCGTCGCCCCGATGCCCCTGGGCGTCCCTGCCGGCTACAGCGCCGTCAAGGCTGCGGTCACCGCACACGGCAAGTCCCTGGCCGAGGAGTTCGGACCCCAGGCGTGCGCGTGAATACCGTCTCCCCCGGCCTGGTCCGCACCACCGTCTACGAGGACCCCAACGGCCTGGTCGCCCAACTGGCCGCCGGCCCGGCCGCATTCCTGCTGTCCGACGTGGCCGGCAACATCACCGGCGCCGACTACGTCATCGACGGCGGCACCATCAACGCGGTCTGAACCAGCCATCAATCCTGCCGCGGCGGCGCGCAGAATCCAGCACTTCAACCCACAAGGAGGGTCTGGCGGTTGACCTGCAGTCGGCGGGCGAGGGCGGAGACGGTGGCATGTGGTCCGTTCTCGGCTTCTCGCAGCAGGGTGTCGATCACAGCTTCGACGGCTCGGGGGGTGAGCTTGTGCCGTCTCATATGGATGCCTGGGAGGCGTTCGTCGGCAGGGTCTTGTCGAGGAAGGTGCTGATCTCGTCGCCACGGCGGGCCAGTCGGGCACATGCGAGTGGTGGCAGGATGTCGCCGCGCTCCAACTGGGCATTTAGCAAGGGAAGTTGGTTGCGTCAGGCCGCCGTGTTCGGCGGCTCCTGCCCGGCACCCCCTTGCGGTCCAGCGGACGCCTCAACGTCTCCTAGCTCGCGATCGAAGCCGACGTCAAACGCTGGCACCTCACCCACCAGCACCTCGACCTGAATGAGCTCTTCCAGGCCCGGGTGAAAGCCCAGGACAGTACCCCCGAGGCATTCAGCCGCAAGCTCAGCGAGCACGAGCAGCTCAAGAAGAAGTACGCCGACCTCCGACAGCACTGCGCCGACCTCGAAGAACGACTCCAGGTCCACGCCAGAGCGATCAATCTCCTCACGCTGGAGAACGCCGCGCTGAGCGGCCGCGACGGCGGTTCACACGTGCTCCCCACACGCAGGCCGCCGGACACGGAGCAGGACGGCGTGAACGAGCGGGACCGGCCGGGACCGGCGGGCGCCGGGTGAGAAGACGATCACTCTCCAGGAAGGACACGCCGACGGAGGGAAGGCGCTCAGACACCGAAGACTGACGGGCCGACCCCGCCACAGATCATGCTGATGCATCTAAGTCGTTGTTGCAAGTAATTCGCAATAGAGGAATAGGGTGGGCTTCTGACAATCGCTCACCCGGAAAGGGGACGTGCCTGATGGGCACCTACGCGCTTCCCGACCTGCCCTACGACTACGCCGCGCTGGAGCCGGCCATCACCGGGCAGATCCTGGAACTGCACCACGCCAAGCACCACGCCGCCTACGTCAAGGGCGCCAATGACACCCTGGAGCAGATCGCCGAGGTCCGCGAGAAGGACCAGATCACACCGACCTCGCTGGTCGGGCTGGAGAAGACCTTCGCCTTCAACCTCTCCGGCCACGTCCTGCACTCGATCTTCTGGCAGAACCTCTCCCCGGACGGCGGTGACCGCCCCGACGGCGCCCTCGGCAACGGCATCGACGAACACTTCGGCGGCTTCGAGCAGTTCAAGAAGCAGCTCACCACGGCGACCGCGTCGGTCCAGGGATCAGGCTGAGGTGTCCTGGCCTGGGAGCCGCTCGGCCGCCGTCTGATCGTGGAACAGGTCTACGATCACCACGGCAACGTCGGTCAGGGCGCCACCCCGCTGTTGGTCTTCGACGCCTGGGAACATGCCTACTACCTGCAGTACAAGAACGTCCGCCCCGACTACGTCACCAAGCTGTGGGACCTGGTCAATTGGGAAGACGTCGCCGCCCGCTTCACCGCAGCAACCGGCGCCTGATCCAGCACCGCGCCATCACCCGGCGGGCAGGGAAGCGAGCATTGCTTCCCTGCCCGCCGGCTCGTTTCGGCGACCAGCCAGCCAGGATCACTCACAAAGCCGGACTCAAGATCTCCGACAGCGTCACGCACTCAGGCGAGGCCGAACCAGCCCAGGACGGTCTGGACCAGCAGGATGGTGGACATGCCGGCAACGCCAACGACCACGGCCGTGGCCGCGATGCGGTAGCGCGGGCCGTTGGCCGCCGCGTCGAGCAGCGAGCGGCGGTTGGTCAGCACCAGCAGGTAGACCAGGACGATGGGGCTGATCAGGCCCTGGAGGACCTGGGTGCCGATCAGCAGCTGGATGACGTCGACCGGGGTCATCGCCACCGCCGCGCCCAGGACGATCTGGGCGGTGAACAGGCCCAGGAACAGTGGGGCGTCGCGGAAGCTGCGGGAGACGGAGCGTTCCACGCCCGCTGCCTCTCCTATGGCGTAGCTGGCGGAGAGCGGGACGACAGCGCCGGCCAGGGCGGAGGCGCCGATCAGGCCGAGCGCGAACAGCAGCTCGGCGTTCTGGCCCGCGACCGGTTTGAGGGCTTCGGCGGCCTGGGCGGCGGAGTCCAGCGGGCCGCTGCCGCCGATGGCGGACGCGGTGGCGATGATGATGGTCAGGCTGATGACGCAGGCAAAGACGGCACCGAGGACGGCGTCGGCACGGATGAGCGGGTAGTCGGCAGGCTTGGCGCCCCGGTCCACGACGCCCGCGGCGGCGTAGAACTGCATGTACGGGCTGACCGTCGTGCCGATCAGGGCGACCGCGAGCAGGATGAAGTCCTTGCTCGGCTCGATGTGCGGGACGACCAGGTGGTGGCCGACGGCGCCCCAGTCGGGGTGGCCGAGGATCATCGCGACCGGGTAGGCGAAGAACGCCAGCGACATGATGAGGAAGATGCGTTCGGCCCAGTGGTAGGAGCCGAACAGCACCAGCGCCCACAGCAGCACCGCGGCCGGCGGGATGACCGCCCACTTGGGTACGCCGAGAAGTTCGAAGGCGGCGCCGATGCCCGCGAACTCGCTGACGACCAGGCCGGTGTTGGCCAGCAGCAGACAGAAGACGGCCAGCGCGGTCAGGCGAAGGCTGAACTGCTCGCGGATCAGGGCGCCCAGGCCCTTGCCGGTGTGCGCGCCGAGGCGCACAGCCATCTCCTGCACCATCACCAGGGCGATGGTGACCAGCACCATGAAGAACAGGGTGCCGTAGGTGTACTGGGATCCGGCCGAGGCCTAGGTGGCGATGCCTGCGGCGTCGTTGCCGGCGTTCGCGGCGACCAGGCCGGGGCCGGCGATCGCCGCGATCAGGGTGAGGCGCCGCCAGCCGGTGCGGCGGGCGGGAGCCACGCCGGTCGTCGCCCCGGCCGACCCGGCCGCCCCGGCCGCGGCGGTGGTGTCGAGGTCGCGGGTCACTGCAGGAACCTCCGAAAGTGCAGGCGCCCGCGTTCGGGCAGCAGGGCGTCGAGCAGGTCGTCGGCCAGGATCCGGCCAAGCGGGTGGTCGCTGTCGTCGACCACGAGGAGGGAGGAGGCGCGGGCGGCGACCAGTTGGTCGGCGGCCTCGGCCAGCGGAGTGTCGGGGCGGACGGTGGCGGGCGGGCCGAACTGGGCCTGCCAGGCCACCAGGTCGGCCACGCTAGTCGTGTCCTCGGCCACGGCCAGATCGAACAGCGCGAGGTCACACACCAGCCGGCCGGTGTCGTCGACGACGGTGACGGCATCGATCTCGGTGCGGTGCTCGGCCTGCTCCGCCAGCTGGGCCCGCACCTCGGCTACGGTCTCATCCCGGCGGGCGGTGACCAGCAGCGTGGTCATGGCGCCGCCCGCGGTGCCTTCCCGATGGGCCAGCAGTCGGCGCAGCTCCCCAGCCTCACCGGCCGGCATGCGGATCAGCAGTGCCTCGCGCTCCTCGGGTTCGAGGTCACGCAGGGCGTCGGCGGCCTCGTCCGGCTCCATCTCGTCCACCAGCCGGGCGGCGTGCTCCGGCTGTGCCTCGCGCAGCAGGTTCTCCAGCTCGGCCGGTTCCATCTCCTCCAGCGCGTCGGCGGCCTGCTCCGGCTCCAGCCAGCCCAGCAACTGCTGCCGCTCGGCGCGGCCGAGGTCTTCGAGGATGTCGGCCAGATCGGCCGGGCGCAGCCGGTACAGCGCAGCCCGGGAAGCACGCAACCGCACCTGGGGCGGGCCCTCGGTGGCGTGCTCGGCGAACGGGGCCACCGCCTGCCAGTCCAGCACCCGCTCCGGCGTCGGCCGGCTC
The DNA here is from genome assembly GCF_040654755.1 of Streptomyces sp. NPDC050625. Classification (NCBI taxonomy): domain Bacteria; kingdom Bacillati; phylum Actinomycetota; class Actinomycetes; order Kitasatosporales; family Streptomycetaceae; genus Streptomyces; species Streptomyces sp. NPDC050625. The sequence goes on along the minus strand of NZ_JBFAIQ010000023.1, from coordinate 33,245 downwards.
TGCCAGCGGCGCGGACCGAGCCGGCGGATGAGAGTGGGCAGGGAGACGTCCACGCCGACCAGCACGATCTGGTCGACCAGGGGCGCCAGGTACAAGTCGGCGGCGCGGGTGACCTGCACTCCGTCGACGTCGACAAGCTGGTGGTCGAGCACGTCCTTGGCGAGCAGGACCTCGCCCGGACGGCGGGCGAAGTCGCGCAGGTCGACCCGGGCCGTGCGCAGGCGCACGTGCCCGGCCTGCACCTTGCCGATGGCGGCGGCGGCCAGGAACGTCCGCCGCCGGCCGATGCGGAGGATCAGGCCGGTGACCGGCGGATACGGCTCCGTGCCGTACAGGCGGGCGACCACGTCGACGACGCGGCCGACCTCCTCACCGGCCTGGTTGGTGACCGGTCCGCCGACCAGCCCTGCCAGCGAGACCAGCGAGGTGCGGACCGCCTTGGAGGCGGTGGCACGGCGCTCCAAATGAACCCGGCGGTCGCGCAGACGGGCCGAAGTGGACATGAGCAGAGTGTGGGCAGCCAAGATGAACACCCCTTGCCCCGCAATGACGGGGCACCGGGCGGCCCATGGCAGCGCACTTCCTCCCTGAACCGGTGACGGCAGGCACGCCGAACGCACGCCAGAGCGCGGCTTGGCAAAGGCCGATGAGCCGACGGGTCAGGAAAGAGCGGGCTGTCCCGGGCCGCGGAAGGACGGCACGGACAACACGAAGGGGGGCCGACTATGGCCCGGACTACTGTCCATCTCGCCTCCTCCCGGTCCCGGCCGCGCAACGGGGCGTCACGGCCATGCGGCAAGGGGCAGCCGGAACGAGAACCGGTCCCGGCGCACCCCAACTCGTCAGAGCTTTGGCACTCCACGGCGTGATCCCCCGACGGCGAAGGCCCTTGGGGTCACCCCTTGGGCCGGGGAGACCTGTCCTGATCCGGAGCGTCTCTCGACGGGTGGGATCAGTGGCCTGTGTCCGTGAAGACGCCTCACCGAACGAGGTGTCTGTTCAAACCGCCCAAAGAATACGCCCCTGTCCCCCCACGCCCCCAATCCATGACCAGTCCTTGACCTCACCCAGCAGCCGCCACCCCGCAGCCGCCACGAAGGGCCGCATCGAGGTGAGGCCGGAGTTCGTCAAGGCGGGCGATGGACTTCGCCCCCACCATCAAGAAGGCCGTCCCCGTCCCCGGGTGATCTCCACGGTGCACGAGACGAAGCACCTCGGCCGCGGCGCCGCCGAACTGCTGACCATCGCCGAGGACCTGCGCCACCACGACATCGAACTCGAACTCCTCACCGGCCCCCTCCAGGGCGCCTACGACCCGTCCGGGAACGGCGCCGCCCTCTCTGGAGGGCAAGGCATCCGCCCGCGAGCGCGGACACCAGCACGGCGGGCGGCCCAAGGCCGTCGACGACGACATGGCCGCCTACGCCCGCAGCCTGCGGACTCTGCGGCTTCTTCCGTCAGCTGGATGAGTGGGATGCCCCCGACCGGCCGCCCCGCCAGCTGGTGTTCGACAGCGACTTCCCGATCGCGGACGAACCGCTGCCCCGCTTGCTCGACGACACCGCGGCCGCCAAGCTACTGGCCACACCACCAGGAGGAACCAGTGTCATACCCGCAACTGCTCACCCCCGAGGAGAAGCTCGCCGACGCGAAGAAGCTGTTGAGCCTCCCGCGTATCGTCGTGATCTGCGGCTCCACCCGCTTCATGACCGAGATGAACGAGGCCGATCTGCGGGAGACCAAAGCCGGAAAGATTGTCGTCAAACCGGGCTGTGACATGAAGTCGCCGCACGAACTTCGGTCCGATCCTGTCGAGGCCGAGGCGCTGAAGGTTCGACTCGACGATCTGCACCGGGCGAAGATCCGGCTCGCTGATGAGGTGCTCGTAGTCGGCGACTACATCGGAGACAGCACCCGAGCCGAAATCGCCTACGCCCGGTCGCTGGGCAAGCCCGTGCGGTTCACGCACCCCGAAGTCGACCCTGACGCCTGACCGCCCGCTGCCACCTCGACAACCAGGGCCGGCAGCCCGCCGCCTGACCGTCTCGCGGTGGCTTCGGCCGCCGCCCACCCCACACCCTCCGTAGGCATCCCTCAAATCCGGCGACAAACATGCTCATCTGGTCCTCGGCCGTCACCCCGTACTGATGCCTCCACGGCTGGCCGAGCTCCTTCGACATCTCGCCGAACAGCGCCAGCCGCGGTCCCAGCTCTCCCGGAGTCGGCCCGGGCCTCGCTGGCTGAATCCTCGCCGACCTCATCGGCCTGCACCGGAACACTGCTGTCCGGTGGGTCGGCTACGCCCGCCGTGACTGGGCCGAGTACATCGCAGTCCGTGCTGACGCATCGACGGACAGTTGAACAGAGTGCCTGTCGCCGATCACTGCAGTTCACGTTCATGATCTGCGCGTCGAGGATCCGAGCCGTTTCTCTGGCCAATGTCGGCAGCCCCAGGGTGGGCGAACCGAGCTCAGCGGTACTACCGGTCCCGTATCAGCACGACTGATCGCAGCGGACGGGCAACCGATCAATAGGGCAGCACATCAAGGCGTACCTGGTGCGAGAACGGGATGCTGCCGCTACGGTCGAATCTCACGCCACGGGCGAGGGGGCCATGAAGATCTCACCGGTGCACTGCTCGATCGTGCCCCCACACATCCTGTCCAGGCTGCTACGCGCCGAGGATCCGCGGCACGTTGCCTTTGCACGCCGAACCCTGGAGACGGATGCCTATGAGCGCACTCGCCGCCGGCTGACCACCGTCGTCGGCGCCCCGCCCGTCGCCCTGCCCGAAGGAGCACTGGCCGATCAGCCACACCGAACCGTCTACGACGCCCGACACAGCACAGACCTCCCCGGCCGGAGGGTCCTCAGCGAGGGCTCCGCGCACGGCGAGGACGCCACCGTCAACCGTGCCTATGAAGGCCTCCGCGCCACCTTCGAGTTCTACCAAGAGGTCTACGGCCGCAACTCCATCGACGGCAACGGCCTCCCACTGGACGCTACCGTCCACTACGGCGAGGGCTACTGCAACGCCTTCTGGAACGGCGAGCAGATGGTCTTCGGCGATGGAGACCGGGACGTCTTCCTGGACTTCACCATCCCCATCGACGTCATCGGCCACGAGCTGACCCACGGAGTCAGCCAGTACACCGCCAACCTCTCGTACTTTGGCCAGCCAGGCGCCCTCAACGAGTCGATATCGGACATTTTTGGCTCACTGATCAAGCAGTATGCGCTGGGCCAGACCGTCGGCGAAGCGGACTGGCTGATCGGTGCTGGGCTCTTGGGACCTCACATCGCAGGCATGGCCCTGCGCTCCATGAAGGCGCCGGGCACGGCCTACGACGACGTCCTCCTGGGCAGGGACCCGCAGCCCGCGACCATGGACGACTTCGTCCGCACCAGCCGTGACAACGGCGGCGTCCACATCAACTCCGGCATCCCCAACCACGCGTTCTACCTGGTTGCTGAAGCCCTGGGCGGCCATGCCTGGGAGAAGGCCGGACAGATCTGGTACGACGTGCTGACCGGCGGCCAGCTGCCGCAGGACGCGTTGTTCTCGGACTTCGCGAAGCTCACGGTCGTGGCCGCGGTAGCCCGCTACGGCCACGGAGTCGAGTCTGATGCGACGGTGAATGCCTGGGGGCAGGTCGGGGTCTTGGAGGGCGGGAAGGGCGTCCCCACCGCCCATACTCCACCCGGGCCGCCTTTCGGTGACGAGGACGACTGGGACGAAGAGTGACCCATGGGTGAGATCGCCAAGGGAGTGCTTGGCGGGGCCTGGACGCTCGTGGCGGGATGGATCCTGCCCACGGCACTCAACCTCAGCATCTTCTTCTTCGCCGTCGCCCCCAGCATTCGCCGTACCGGTGCGATCGCAGATCTGTGGCCCACCACATCGGCCGGGATAATGCTGCTCCTGTTTGTATCTTCCCTGCTCTTCGGACTCGTCCTGAGCGCCGTACAGAGCCCGCTGTACCGGTTGCTGGAGGGGTACCTCTTCTGGCCGGCCGCCGCCTACGCGCATGGGTGCAGCCGGAACCGCCGGGCCAAGGCAGAGCTTCAAGACCGGCTGATGCTCTTGCGGCTGGAGCATCGTGAAGCTCCTCTGTCCGCTGCCGCGGCTGCCGATCTGCGGCGCCTGGAAGCCGACCCCCGGATCACAAAGTCCGCGAGCAAGGACCGGCGGCGGACTGACACCCAACGAGCCCTCCTGCGGGAGAAGCTGGCCCGCTTCCCCATCGACGACTCGCAGATCACGCCCACGCGGCTCGGTAACGCAATCCGCCGCTTCGAGGAGTACGGGTACAACCGTTACCGCCTGGACACCCAAGTGCTCTGGAACGAACTGACGGGCGCGGCTCCCGAGCAGATCCGCCGCCAAGTCGACCTCGCCCGCGCCAGCGCGGACTTCTTCGTCGCGCTCCTCGCCGGCCATGTCGCGGTCGCTATCGCCGCCTCGGCGGTTTTGGCCTCCGCGCACGCCCGCGCAGCCGTCCTTCTGACCACGATTGTCACCGTCGTCAGCCTGGCCCTTCTCTGGTACCGCTCTGCTGTCACCGCTACGGACGAATGGGCCGCCGCCGTTCGCGCCCTGGTCAACCTGGGTCGCAAACCCCTGGCAGAGGCCCTCGGCCTCTCACTTCCTCCCACGTTGGACGGGGAGCGCACAATGTGGACTCTGGTCACGCGGCTTGCCAAGCAGCCGTACCACGAGCGCAGAGCAGCCCTCGATCCGTACCGAACCAACTCACCCCTGCCATGAACGACCTGGCCATGCACGCACCTGAGCTATCGGGGTGGCGCTCGGCTCTCAGCAACGTTCGTCTGAATGCTATGGGCCTCGGACCAGTGGCACGGGCGGACACAGGGGAATAGTGCACGGTCGGAATAACCCCCTCCCGCCAGTAGTCAAGCACCTGCGCCGCGGCTGCCTGACCCGGGAGAGCGACCCCATCGGTGACGACCGGCTCAGCGTGCACATCCAAGTGGCCATCCATTGGCAGAAGGAGGCCGCCGGGGACTGGGCCGCCTACGCCGCAGACGTCAGCCGCCGATCCACCAGACCAGTGTCCAGCCGCGACCAGCCGTCACCACCGGCCGGCCGCGAGGGCCAGCCCGCCCCATCCAACGCCCAAGGAGACCTCCAGTGCTGACCCACGACCGCATGGGCCGGGTCCGAACACGTCGCCCGGGCAGATCCCGCCGACTTGGCCAACTGGCGCATCCCCGAGAACCAAAAGTCCCTCCTCGTGAACATCGGCGTCCCCGTCGTCGATCAATTGATCGAGCACGTCGCGTTCCAGACAGACCCGGACCCCGCTCTCCAGACCGCATCAGGAACCGTCCTCTACCAGCTCTCCCAGAACCACCACGGCAACCTCGTGCCAGGTTTGCAATGGGCCTTCGGCGTCGAGCCGGACACCGGCAAGGTCTACTACGTCCTGCCAGGCGGGGAAGCCTGGTTTGCCAACTCCTCCATCGACCTCTGGCTGCAGACACTGCACCACTACGGCCGACACGTGAGCGAGTCTCCGATCCTGAACGACCCGGACGAGCACGAGGACGAAGCCCTGGCCGAACTTCGAGAGCTTGCGGAGGAGCTCAAGGAGATCGACCCACCCGCCTTCGAGGGCTATGTCGGTTTCATCTGGGCCGAGTTCCTCGAACGCTGGCTCTGGTGACCGCCAGCGTTCCGACGATCATCACCACGGTGGACTCGGCAACTTCGCATCCGGGTTTCCCGACGATCTCGCGTTCGAGCGGTGGCTGGCCCGGCTGGAGGGCCTGGAGGAGGCCGACCGGCGGCTGAAGGCCGGTGAGCACGCCAGCGGTCCGGCGGCGGATGCCTACCGGTCCCGGGTGGCGGGCGGGGCGAGGAAGTTCGCGGGGCGGGTGCTTCGTACAGGCCGGGAAGCCCGGCATGTCTTGGCGAACCTCTCGCTGCAGATCTACCCGGGAAAGGGCATGACCTGCGTCTTCTCGTTCCCGACGGCGCTTTGCGAGCTGGAACCCGCGCTTGATGACGCGCGGGTCACTCCCGACACCGACGGCTGCCGTCCGGCCTGCCGCAGCATCGTCCGCACCGAGGAGAACATCGACGAACTTCGGGCTGAGGCAGCCGAGTTAAGGCTTGTCGTCGCCGACGGTGCCAGCCCGGAGATCCGCTGGGGACGTGAGCGAAGGCGCCTTGCCCATTGGGAGAGTCTCCTTGCCGAGCATGAGCGCGGTCGGCCCGAGGGAGGCGTGTCGTGAGTCCTGAGCCGGATCCGCCGGAGGAATTGTGCGTCAAGCTGCGGACGGCCGCCGACCGTCTGCTGGCCGGCACCCCGCTGCACTCCTCGGGCAAGCTCACCATCCTCGACCTCGCTGAGGAAGCCCAGATCAAGCGGTGGCTGCTGACACACAAGTATCCGAACAAGCTCATGGCCAAGTAACAGGCGGAGTTCAAGGCCGCCCGGCACAAGAGCGCCCCGGTCAAGAAGGCTGAGGCCGAACTCGACAAGCTCCGCGAAGAGCCGACCCGCGTCCGCAAGGAGAAGCGGCAGCCGTCGGAGCTGGTGGGCACCTACGCGGTCATGATCGAGCAGTGGGTGAGGGAGCGGGCCGAGGTCCAGGCCGAACGGGATGAGGCCCTTGCCGCGAGGGATGCCGCCCTGGGCGTCTCTGCCTTGCACACCGCCCCGCCGCAGCAGCAGCTGGCCGTCCCTTCCGGCGGGCGGGCCCGTCGCCCGCTTCCGCCGCGCGGACGGCGGTGACGAGCCGCTGCGGTGGCAAGGGGCACCTCCGAACGGGTGGGACTGGCGGTTCGCATGACGAGTTGTGAGGCGACTTCCCTAGGCTGCGGCGGCATGAAGGGGCGGCGTTCGGCGACCGCCTCACGGAGACGGGTGCGGGAGAGCACGGGTGGAGCCCTACAGCAGGCACGGCAAGTTGGTGCGGGACCGGATTCCGCAGATCATCCAGGAAGACGGGGCCGAGCCGATCACCTACACCGCTGGCCGGGAGGAATACCGCGGTCGGCTGAGGGACAAGCTCAGCGAGGAGGTCGCCGAGTTCCTTGAGGCGGATGAGGACTCGGCGCCGGAGGAACTCGCAGACGTGCTGGAGGTCGTACGCGCGCTTGCTGCGGTCCTGGGGGTCGACGCGGATCAGCTGGAGAAGATTCGTGAGGCCAAGGCGGGCGAGCGGGGCGGCTTCGCCGACCGGATCGTCTGGACGGGCAACCGCTGAACGTAGCCGTGTCGGCGGTCACGTTGGGCGGTACGCGATTCACGTCCGGGGCTTGGTCAGGACGGCATGACAGACCGCGGGCAGCGGCAGCACGGGGGGGCACCGGCGGCGGGGGCGAGGCCGGCCCGGCGGGCGAGGGCGGTGATCTCGCCCGGGTCGATGCCGCGCTGGAAGGTCCCCCTTGCTCTGGCTGGACATAAGCCGTCGTGGTGAGCAGTCCGGCCGCCGTCCGGGCCGGTACATGAGCCGCACGGACCGCGCGGCCTCGGACCCGTTGGTGCGGACGGCGTGTCTGCGGGGCGCTGCGCAGATTGTGTTCAGCGACGGCCCGTGGGCGACAGCGATGGCATATCGGATTTCGCTTCCCGGCCAGTGAGCCTACGACGCCGGCCACAGCCGGGACCTTGTCCAGCAGGGGCAGCAACTGCGTGACGTCGTTGCGATTCGCGCCGGTCAGCGACACCGCGCGCGGGATGGCCTGGCCGTCGGTGAGGACGTGGTGCTTGCTGCCCGGCCGTGCGCGGTCGACCGGGCTGGGCCCGCTTTGGGGCCGCGCCGAGCGGCCCGCACGTGGGAGGAGTCGATCACCGCCCGCAGTTTCTTCGTCAGTACCAGGTGCAGCTCATACCACACGCCGGCCTCCTTCCACGCGGCCAGGCGCCGCCGGCATGTCATCCCTCGGCGGAGTCGCCTGTTTCTGGACGGGCCCGCTCAATATTGGGGTGAAATCCTTTTCATCAGCAAGGTAAGGTGGGAACCAGAACCCTTGAAAGGTGCGGACACAGGTGGTGACGATCCATGACGTGGCGCGAGCCGCCGGAGTATCCCCGGCGACCGTGTCGCGCGTGTTCAACGGCGGCAGGGTCACACCGGAACGCGCCCAGTCCGTGCAACAGGCCGCCGAGGCCCTCGGTTTCGCGCCCAATCGGCTGGCGCGCTCGCTGCGCAAGCAGCGCTCCAGCGTGATCGCCCTGATCATCCCGGACATCGAGAACCCGTTCTTCACCTCGCTCGCCCGCGGTGTCGAGGACGCCGCGCAGCGCACCAGCCTCTCGGTCGTCCTGTGCAACTCCGACGAGGACACCGGCAAGGAGCGGCGCTACCTCGAGGTCGCGCTCGGTGAGCAGATGGCGGGTGTGATCGTCGCGGTGGCCTCTCAGGACGACACGGATCTGGGTCCGCTGATCGCCCGCGGCGTGCCCGTGGTAGCCGTCGACCGGCGGCCGCACGACGCCGAGGTGGACGCGGTCAGAGTCGACGATCGGCACGGAGGTGAGGTGGCCACCCGCCATCTGCTGCAGGCCGGCTACAGCAGGATCGCCTGTATCACCGGACCCGAGGGCGCCTCCACCTCCGAGGAGCGGCTGGCCGGCTACCGTTCGGCGCTGCACGCCGCACGCAGAGCCGGGGCCGTGGCCGACGACACCTACGTACGGCACGCCGACTTCCGGGTCGAAGGCGGCCGGGCGGCGATGCGCGAGCTGCTGGCCCTGCCCGAGCCGCCGGACGCGGTGTTCGTCACCAACAACCTCATGACCATCGGTGTCCTCAACGCCCTGGACGAGGTCGGCCGCACTCCGCCCGGCGTCGGCGTCCTCTCCTTCGGCGACGTCCCGTGGGCGTCGCTGGTGCGACCGCCGCTGACGGCGGTCGAGCTGCCCTCGTACGAACTCGGGCGCACCGCCGCCGACCTGCTGCTGCAGCGCATGGAGGGCAGTAAGGCACCGCTGCAGACCGTGGTGCTGCGCACCACGCTCCAGATCCGGGAGAGCACCGCCGGGCCGGTCGCCTCGGAATGACAAACGCGGCGGCGCCCGACGCACGCGGAGGACGCCGAAAGGGGCGTCGCACCGGTCGAAGGACCGGTGCGACGCCCCTTTCGCTTGCTGTGCCGCTGCTGCGGAGCCGCTACTTGAGACCGGACGTCTTGATCGACTCCACGATCTGCCGCTGGAAGACGAAGAACAGCACCAGCATGGGCAGTGCGGCCACCGTCGCCGCCGCCAGGATGTAGTTCCAGTTGGAGGCGGCCTGGGTCGCGAACGAGGCGATGCCGAGCTGGATCACCGTGAGGCTCTGGTCGTTGGTGGCCACCAGCGGCCAGACGAAGGCGTTCCAGTTGGCGAGGAAGAAGAAGATCGCCAGGGCCGAGAGGATCGGCCGGGACATCGGCAGGACGATGTTCCAGTAGACCCGCCAGTGGCCGCAGCCGTCCACGATCGCCGCCTCCTCCAGCTCCTTGGGCAGTCCCAGGTAGAACTGGCGCAGCAGGAAGATGCCGAACGCGTTGAAGATGGCCGGGATGATCAGGCCCGCGTAGCTGTTGAGCAGGTGCAGCTCACGAGCCACGACGAACAGCGGGATCAGCACCACCGGCGGGGTGACCAGAAGCGTCGAGAAGATCAACCCGAAGACCTTCTCGCGGCCCGGGAAGCGCAGCCGGGCCAGCGCGTAGGCGGCCATCGAGTGGAAGAACAGCGACACGATGGTGATCACCGCGGAGACGAAGAAGCTGTTCCACAGGAAGCGCCCGAACGGCACCTGGGTGAAGACGTCGACGAAGTTCTGGAACGTGAACTCCGTGGGTATGAGCCGGCCGTCGGTGACCGTGCTGCGTGTCTTGAACGCGGAGTCGACCATCCACAGCACCGGGAACACGCTCACCAGGGACACCGCGACGGCCAGCACCGTCAGCCAGATGCGGCTGGTCCTGCCGATGGTCCCGGAGCCGCCGGCGCCCCGCGCCTTCGCTCCGCCCGTCGCCACGTCACTCGCCATCGTCGAACCTCCCGCCCTTCGTCACCTTGAAGATCACCCCGGCGAAGACGACCATGATCAGCACCAGGAAGGTGCCCATGGCCGACGCGTATCCGTACTCCCCGAAGGTGAAGGCCTGCTGGTAGATGTAGTAGATCGCCAGCGAAGTGCCGTTGGCCGGACCGCCTTTGGTCAGCACGAAGAGCAGGTCGAGGCCGCCGGTGATGGCCGCGACCGTCGACATCAGCAGCACGAAGAAGCTGGTGGGGCGGAGCAGCGGCCAGGTGATCGAGCGGAACGACCTCCAGGCGCTCGCGCCGTCGATCCGGGCGGCCTCGTAGTACTCCTGCGGGATCTCCTGGAGCCCGGCCAGGAAGATGATCATGTAGTAGCCCATCATCACCCACGTCATCACGGCGATGACCGAGCCGAGCGCCAGCCCCGGGGAGCCGAGCCAGGACGCGCCGCCGAAGCCGGCCGCCCGCATGGCCTTGTTCACTATCCCGACCTGGTCGTCGAGCATGAACTTCCAGAGCACGCCCACCACCACGAGGCTGATCACGTACGGCATGAACAGCGCGGTGCGGAAGGCGCCCACGCCGGGCAGCTTCTGCTTGACCAGCAGCCCGAGGCCGAGACTCAGGCAGAACAGCACGGGCACCAGGACCACCACATAGATTCCGGTGATCTTCATCGACTGCCAGAACAGCGGGTCGTGGAACATCCGGTCGTAGTTGCCGAGCCCGACCCACTGGTAACTGCCGAAGCCGCTGACCTGGAACAGGCTCAGCACGACGGAGAGCACCATCGGGATGCCGACGAACACCAGCAGGCCGAGGGCGTCCGGGGCGAGAAAGAGGCCGGCCGCCAGCCACTCGCGATGCCGGCGGCTGAGCCGCGGACGTGCAGAAGCGGGTGTCTGGGCCGTGGACCGGCCCGTGGTGCGGGACTTCGCCCCCGCTGTGTCATGTGCGGTCACACTGCTCATACCAGACTCGCCCCCTGGTAGCTCTTGGTGTAGGCCTTCATCGACTCGGCGGCCCGCTGGGTCTCGGCGGCCACGTCCGCGCCGGTGAGCATGGTCGCCTGGATGGCATCGGAGATCGCCTTGTAGACGACCGGGGGATAGCGCGGCTCGGCACGGCCCCCGGGGAAGACCTCGTCCTTGAACTTCTTCATGATCGTCGAGTCGTAGCCGCCCTTGGCCGCGCCGCGCTCCAGCGCGGTGGTGCGGGGCGCCACGTCCGACTTGGCGCGGATGCACCAGTCCACCATCCGGTCGATGGCGTCGTCCTTCATCGAGCCGATCGCCCAGGCGCAGAACTCGGCCGCGGCCTCGCTGTTGCTGCCCTGCGCGTTGGCGCAGAACGACCAGCCGCCCAACGTGGTGACGTACTTGCCGCCCGACGGGGCCGGGAGCTTGAAAACGCCGTAACGGTACTTGGGGGCGAACGCCTTGAAGCTGGCGACGTTCCAGATGCCCGTCTGCCACATCGCGACGTTGCCGCCCTTGAAGCCGCCGATGACGTCGCCCGCGGCGGGATTGGTGCGGGGCGCGATGCCGTGTTTCACGGCGTCCTGCCACATCTGCAGTGCCTGCCGGGTCGCCTTGGAGTCGAAGACGATGTTGCCCTGCTTGTCCACCACGTCGCCGCCGCCCTGCCACATCCACGGGTACCAGGTGAAGTTCTGGAAGTAGCCGGGAAGGCACTCGAAGGCCACGCCCGCCCTGGTCCTCGTGCGCAGCTTGTCCCCCAGACCGAGCATCTGGTCCCAGGTGGTGGGGATGTCGCCCTCCGACAGGCCCGCCTTCTCCCAGGTGTCGATCGAGTAGAACATCGCCAGCGGCTCGACCTCCATCGGCAGGGCGTACACCTTGCCGTCGACCATCCGGCTGGTCAGCGCCGTGCCGTAGTCCTTCACCACTCCGTGGTCCAGGTGCGGCGTGAGATCGGCCAGCACGCCGCCGTTGTAGTACCTCAGGAAGTCGCCAGGGCTGAGCAGGAAGATGTCCGGGCCCGCGCCGGTGGCGAACGCGGTGGGCAGTTTGGCGCCGTTGGTGTAGTCGCCGACGGGGATGTAGACCAGTTCGATCTTGGGCGAGTGGCTGGAGTTCCACAGGTCGATCAAGTCGGTGAACCACTTGGCCTGGGCCCGGATCGCCGGATCCGGCGAGTTCTGCGGCGCGTAGAAGTTCCAGAACTTCATGGTGGCGCCCTTGGCCGATGCCGTGCCGCAGCCGGTGAGCAGGGCGGGGGAGGCGAAGGCCGCCCCGGCGCCGGCGAGGCCGGTGAGGAAGCGGCGGCGGGAGGCGAACTGGGCCAGGCGGTCTGTCCGCACCGCCGCCTGGACGGTGGGGACCGCGGGCTCGGCTTCTTTGCCGTGCTGGAGCATGCGTGCGCTCCTGTCGAGGTGTGATGGGCCTTGGGAAGAGCGGATCCTGGGGGCGGCCCCGGGGCGGATCCTGGGGGCGGCCCTGGGGCGGATCCTGGGAACCGGCCCCGCGTGCGGGGGGCCGGTCACCCGGAAGCGACTCGCGTACGGCGGTCAGTCGACTTCCAGCGTGAGGAGGTCCGGCGTGGCCGGACGGGACGCGGAGCTGGGTGCGTCCAGGTAGAAGATCGAGGTGCTCGCGATGTCGTCACTGGTGTGCCGGTAGCGGTGCGGCAGGCCGTTGCCCTGGCCCGGGCCGATGCCGAGGCTCTGCACGGTGACGCGGAGGTCCTCGGAGAACCGGATCGGGTCCAGGACGTGCCAACGGTACATGCCGAACCGCTGCTGGCTGCGGTACAGCCCGTCGGGGCGCAGGATCTGGTTCAGGCCCAGGTAGGGAGTGGTGTAGGCGGTGTAGCCCTGGCCGGGGACGTCGAAGTTCCAGGCGCCGCCGAAGTAGTCCTCGGTGCCGGTGCCGCAGATCGTCGGGAACTCGTCGTCGCCGTCGAGGTAGAACTTCAGCTCGCCCTCGCCCCACCAGCCCGGGCTGTTGACGCCCCAGGCCAGGTAGGTGCCGACGTAGCTGCCGGCGCCGGTGACGCCGTCGAGCAGGGTGTGCACCTCGCCGAAGGGGACCGGGTGGCTGCGGCGCCACTGGGCGTGGAAGTAGGAGGCGTCGTCGCCGACCTCGTCCAGTTCGTAGTCGACCTGGTAGTAGAGCGTGACCTTCTCGGCGGTCAGGTTCTCCAGGGTGATGCGCGCCCCGCGGCGGAACGGCATCGGCCAGTAGGCGTTGAAGCCGCCGTTGGGGTTGGCCGCCACCGGCACGGACGAGACCTGGCTGAAGGTGTTCCAGCCGTTGCAGAAGAAGTCGCCGAGCGGCACCTCGACGGCCGGGTCCTCCTCGCCCTCCCAGTACATCCGCAGCAGGGTGCCCCGCCACGCCGTGTGCGGGTCGGTGGTGCACCACAGGTGGCGGATGGTGCCGGGGCCCTCGATGTCGGCGAGCACCGCCGTCTCACCGGCGGCGATGTCGATGCTGGGCGAGATCTTCCAGCCCGGTCCCAGCCGGCTCGCCGCCACCGCTCCGGTGCCCTCCGTGGCGCGGCCGCCGCCGGATTTGGCGCCGGTGAAGTTCTCGGCGCTGATGGAACGGCTGACCGCACGCGTCCTGCGGGAGATGCCGTCGAGTCCAAAGGTCGTCATCGTGTCTTGCCCTCATGATGGAGTACGGGGCGCGCGCCGCGGGCCGGCACGGGCACCGTGGGGCGCGGGAAGAGCGAGGTGGCACCGACACCTCGGTGAAACACCTCTGAAATCCATTTCACCGAAACGTAGAGGGGGTCCTCGGGGGTGTCAAGAGGTGAGACGTCCAGGGGCACTCAGATGACGGCCAGGTCTCACACAAGGCCTCTCACCAGGAGAAACCGTGGGCCACGCGTGGACGCTTGACCCTGAAATCGATTTCTGCGATGGTCCTGGGCATGCCTCGCAACGCAGTCATCGGCGTGGACATCGGCACGTCGAGCAGCAAGGGCGTCCTCGTCGGCCTCGACGGTTCTCTGATCCGCTCGGCCGTACGGGAGCACAGACCCGCCAGGCCGGGACCCGGCCGCTTCGAAATGGACGCTTCCGTGTGGTGGCGCGAGTTCACCGAACTCGCCCGCGAGCTGACCGGCCCGGGTGACACCACCGTCCTCTCCGTCGGCGTCAGCGGCATGGGACCCTGCGTCCTGCTGACCGACGAGCACGACACCCCGCTGCGCCCCGCCGTCCTCTACGGCGTGGACACCCGCTCGGTCCGCCAGATCGAACGCATCGAGGCGCGGCTCGGCGCCGACGAGATCATCCGGCGCTGCGGCTCGGCCCTGACCACCCAGGCCGCGGGCCCGAAGATCGCCTGGATCGCCGAGGAGGAGCCCGAGCCCTACGCCCGGGCCCGTCGCCTCTACATGCCCAGTTCCTGGCTGGTCCGGCAGCTCACCGGCGCCTACGTCCTCGACCACCACTCGGCCAGCCAGTGCACCCCGCTGTACGACACGAACGCCTGTCAGTGGTACGCCCCATGGGCGGCCGAGGTGGCCCCCGGCATCGAGCTGCCGCCGCTGCGCTGGTCTGGCGAGGCGGCCGGCACCGTCACCGCCGAGGTCGCCCGGGAGACAGGCCTGCCCGCGGGCATCCCCGTCACCACCGGCACCATCGACGCCTGGGCCGAGGCACTGAGCGTGGGCGCGCAGAACACCGGCGACCTGATGCTGATGTACGGCACCACCATGTTCCTCGTCCACACCGTGCCGAAGCCGCTCACGAGCCCGTCCCTGTGGGGCACGGTCGGCGCGCTGCCCGGGACCCGGAACCTGGCGGGCGGCATGGCCACCTCCGGTGCGGTCACCAACTGGCTGCGCGACCTGTTCGACGGCACCGACCACACCGAGCTCACCCGCCTGGCCGCCGAGTCCGGCCCGGGCGCCAACGGCCTGCTGATGCTGCCGTACTTCTCCGGCGAGCGCACCCCGCTCATGGACCCGGACGCCCGCGGAGTGATCGCCGGGCTGACCCTCTCCCACACCCGCGGCGACCTCTACCGGGCCGCCCTGGAGGCCACCGGATTCGCTGTCCGCCACAACATCGAGGTCATCGAGGAGGCCGGCGGCGACATCCGCCGCGTGGTCGCCGTCGGCGGCGGCACCCAGGGCTCCCAGTGGACGCAGATCGTCTCCGACATCACCGGCCGCCCGCAGGAGCTGCGCACCACCACCATCGGCGCCAGCTACGGCGGCGCGCTGCTGGCCGCCCAGCTCGTCGGGGACGCGTCCGTCGACGACTGGAACCCGGTGCGCGAGACGGTGACGCCGAGCGCCGAAAACACCGCGCGCTACGACGCGTCGTACGCCCTCTACCGGCGGCTGTACCCGGACAGCGCGGACGTCGTCCATGCCCTGGCGGCACTGCAGGAGCGCTGACGGGCACCTCGTGCGTGCCCGCAGACGGCCACCTCCGCCTGCCCGCAGACGGCCCCGCGCCACCTGCTCGGCGAGGGCCGGTCGCCGCCACCCCCTGACGGCCGGCACCGGCCTGCCGCCATGGGCCCGTCACACCGGATTCACCCATTGCTCGACACAGCGGCCCCGCTCCGGGGCCGAACGCACAACCTACGGAGACCGCATGACCACGTACTCCCTGCCCGAGCTCAACCGGCCGCCGGCCGCCGAGCCGCACACCGTCCACACCGTGGCCAGCGGCGACCTGCGACCTGCCGCCAACGTCACCTGCTGGCCCACCCAGCAGAAGCTGGAGGGCGACCTCGCCGCGGCCGTGACGGACCTCGGCTGGAAGCTGCGCCGCGGCCACGCGGTCGACGAGGCCAAGGACCACGGCTTCATCGACAGCCAGCGCGCCGGCATCGAGGTCTTCAAGACCCTGCCCAAGGACGCCCCGCTGATCGTCGTCGAGGCCGTCTGGCAGTACAGCCACCACGTCCTCGCCGGTCTGCGCAGCCACGAGGGCCCGATCCTGGTCGTGGCCAACTGGAGCGGTGAGTTCCCGGGCCTGGTCGGCCTGCTCAACCTCGCCGGCAGCCTCACCAAGGCGGGACGCGACTACTCCGTCCTGTGGAGCACCGACTTCACCGACGAGTGGGCGCGCGAGGGCCTGCGCACCTGGCTGGAGACGGGCACCCTCACCCACGACACCAGCCACGTCCGGCCCCTGCCGCCCCTGCCGCAGGACCCGGAGACCGAACTGGGCGTGGCCCTCGCCCGCCAGCTGCGTGAGGAGAAGGCGATCATCGGCGTCTTCGACGAGGGCTGCATGGGCATGTACAACGCCATCATCGACGACGAGTTCCTCAACCCGCTCGGCATCTACAAGGAGCGCCTGTCGCAGAGCGCCTTGGTCGCCGAGATGAAGAAGGTCTCCGACGAGGAGGCACAGGCGGTCCGCGCCTGGCTCGACCACGCGGGCATGACCTTCCGCACCGGCACCGACGAGGCCACCGAGCTCACCGACGCGCAGTTGCTCAGCCAGTTCAAGATGTACATCGCCGCGCTGCGCATCGCCGACGACTTCGGGCTCGACGCGGTCGGCATCCAGTACCAGCAGGGCCTGAAGGACACCGTCCCGGCCAGCGACCTCGCCGAGGGACTGCTCAACAACGTCCAGCGCCCGCCGGTGCTCAGCCGCGACGGCGCCCGTGAGCTCTACGCTGGCACGCCGCTGCCCCACTTCAACGAGGTGGACGAGGGCGTCGCCGTCGACTCCCTCGTCACCAACCGCATCTGGACGGCGATGGGTCTCGACCCGGCCACCACGCTGCACGACATTCGCTGGGGCGAGGAGCACGACGGCCGGTTCGTCTGGGTCTTCGAGATCTCCGGCTCGGTGCCCGCCTCCCACAACGGCGGCTACGACAAGTCGTACAGCATGCGCCAGCCCCCGATGTTCTTCCCGCTCGGCGGCGGCACCCTCAGCGGTGTCTCCAAGCCGGGCGAGATCGTCTGGTCGCGCGTGTTCCTGATGGACGGCCGGCTGCACGTCGACCTCGGCCGCGCCACGTCGATCGAGCTGCCCGAAGAGGAGACCCGGCGCCGGCTGAAGGCCACCAACCACCAGTGGCCGATCATGCACGCGGTCCTGCACGGCATCACCCGCGACCAGTTCATGGCCCGCCACCGCGCCAACCACCTCAACGTCGCGTACGCCCCCGACGCGGCGACCGCGGACAAGGCGCTGCGCGCCAAGGCGGCCTTCTTCGCCGAACTGGGCGTCGAGGTGCACCTGTGCGGGGACGTGTCGCTCTAAGAGTAATCACGTAGTGCTGTGATGTCCGTCCGGTGTCTGTGCGGAGCGGACGCGCCTGGGTGGCGTGTTGTCCGTGTAGCCGGCTGTTCCGACGTGGGCCTTGTGCCGCTCGTTCGCGGGTCGGGTCTCATTCGGGGTTTGTCCGGTACCGGTCGGTGTGTTGTGTCGAGCAGAGGCCCGTGATCGGGGTGTCCCGATGTGGGGGCTGCCGCGTGGGTGCGGCCCCGTGCGGGGCGGGCACCGCGCTGCGGTTGACTCGACAGGGCTTCTTGCAGCGCTGGTTCAAAGAGGACCTGTGTATGGCGCGCCTGGACGATGTCCAGGCGCGCAGTGCTGGGGTCGTCCGGATCGTTGAGCCGGACGTGGGCGTTGAGGGCGGCGGAGACCTTGTCGCGGTCGCCGATGAATCCGCATGAGGTGCAGGCGTGGATCCGGTCGGCGAGGGTTTTGGCGACCTTCGTGCCGCAGAAGCAAGTCTGGGACAGCTTGGTGGTGAAGGTGGAGGCGCGAAGCATCCGCCCGCCGGTCTTCTCGCATTCCCGGCCGATGGCGGTAATGAGTCTGCCGGGTGTGGTGGCCTGGAGGGTTTTGCCCCACAGCCGGTACCAGGTGCGGATGTCGCAGTCTTCAACGGTTAGGTTCGCGCCGTGCCTGGCGACGATGCGCTCGGCTGTCCGCCGGGCGCGGTCGTCTCTCGCCGCGGCCGCAGTCGCAAATGCTTCTGTGAGCCGGACCCGGTTGAGCCGGTAGCCCGCCGACAGCGTGTCGTGCCGGTATGCCTGCTTCGGCACACCTGCCGTGTTCGCCGCCCGGGCACCACCCGGCACAGGGATTGTCCGCGCGGGCGGACTCGCTGCACGCCAGGACGCGCTGCAGCTGCACCCGCAATTCCGTGTACGGCACACCTGAGCCGCGTCGCTGCGCTGCCACGGAAGAACCAACGAAGTGCGCCAGGTGCGCGATATGCGCCGGATGGGTGGGAGCCGCGAACCCACCCAAGGGACCGGACTCGCGTGGGGTACCAGAGGCAGGAACAACCGACCCCTTTACGGACAAAGCTTGAGCCTGCTTTCAGGTCAACGAGTTCAGGGCAGGCGATAAGTAGGATCAGAACTCTGGTTGGACACCGGAAAACAGCGGTCACCCGCTCCGAGACCATGGCGCGATGGACATGCATCACGACTCGACACACTCCTCAGATGCGACGGACGTCGTTTCCACGCCTTCCACGTTCGGCGCGCCGTGCTGGGTGAGTCTGACCAGCCGCGATCTCAACGCCACGCAGGACTTCTACGGTGCCGTGCTGGGATGGCGATACCGCAATGCGAGACTGGGCGACCGTTTCCGGACCGCGCTGGCGGACGGGGTACCCGTCGCTGGGATTGCGGGGGTGGCCACGACGTGGCAGACGGCCGTGTCCTGGACGCCGTACTTCGCCGTGGCGAACGCGGACGAAGCGGTGGCCCGCGTCCGGGAGCGCGGCGCCACCGTCGCGGTCGGGCCGATCTCCTTCCTTCCTGGAAGAGCGGCGCTGCTCGCCGACCGGGACGGCGCCACCTTCGGGATCTGGCAGGGGAAACTCGTCACCGAGTGGGAGGCATGGCGGCAGGCCGCACGGACGTTCATCACCCTTTACACCCGTGACGCCTTCGACGCCGCCATCTTCTACGCCGAGATCCTCGACTGGGCCTCGGACCTCCCCGGCTGCTGCGAGGTCGAGTACGCCGGGGACGTAGTCCTGCTGCGCAGCCGGGGCGATGTCGTCGCCCGCATCGAGTCGGGCTCGGTGGAGACGCCACCCGACCCTTCGGTCCGGCCGCACTGGCAGGTCCACTTCGCCGTGGCCGACGTGGAACCGTGCGCCCGGGCCGCGGAGCAACACGGCGGCAGCGTCCTGGCGGAGGGCGAGCACGTAGCTGTGCTGCGCGACCCCGACGGCGCCCAGTTCACGGTGACCTCGCGTCGGTGGCGCTGACGTCCCACTGGGACGCCCTTGGTACATGCGGCCGTCTACCGCCTCAGGGCTGCTGCGTGCGAGGCCCGAGCGGAACCCCGACTGCGTAGGGGCTCCACGATCGCCGCCGCAGCCGGACTCGCATGCCCAGACGGCAGAGGTGAAAGCACCGGACACCAGGGACGACGGGAAGCGGGAGGTGGCCGTGGGCCGACGCTGGCGAGCGCCTGGCCCAGGAAACCCCCATCGCGCTCGGTCCGACGGACAGCCAGGAAAACACATGGCGGGGGGGCAGCCAGGGGTGCCGTGAACGGGAAGACACCGACGACCCGGCACGATGATGAAACTCTCGTTCCTGGACCCTCTCTTCGCCGAACCCAGCCCTTGGGCCAGCGTTCAGCTGGACGCATCACAGGACGTCGACAATCCCGGGACAGCGATCGAGGTGCGGTGGCGGCACCTGAGGGACGTCCTGTACGTCCCAGGGAACCGACGCCGCCACAGTCGCCGCCCTGGACTCTGCGGTGGACAGCAACCACAAGGTTCCCGGCGGCCGGCACGGCCAAGCCCTGTTCGCCACGCACGGGCACCTCGCCCTGGCGGCGACGCTGCCCGAACCGCCCGTGCGGGACACGACCCGGTTCGGCGTGCTCCCGGACGGCATGCCGCTGGCCGTGCAGCGCGCGCCGGACATCCCGTACCTGGCGGTTCTCCTGTTCCGCGACGACCGGTCGTCCCAAGAGGAAGAGGATTGGTCCGAGGCACATGGGCATGTGATCGCCGAGACGGGTCGGTGGCCGCTCGGCCGCGCTTGTCCGGGGCCGCGGCACAGTCACCTGGGCCAGGACATTCCGGATGGACGAAGGAGCCCCGGAGGAATAGGTGGAGGTCAGCCGCCGAGGTCGCCGGGGTCCGCCGGCGTGACCGGGATGCCCGTGCCAGCGTTTTCCGGGTTCTGTCGCTCCTCGTGGGCGAGGGCCGCGATGGCGCCGCCCGCGAGTACGGTGCGCCGGCGGCCATCGGGGAGGTGATGCCGGACCCGATAGGTCTCGTCCTTCGTTGGGTTGTGCAGCCGCATCATGGGCTCGGCCCCGGCTGCCAGGGCGGTGCGGAGGTTCTCCAGGCGTAGCCGGTCTCCGGTGTCGATGCGGTCGTAGTCGCCGGGGTCGTCGAACTCCAGCGGTAGGACACCGAAGTTGGTCAGGTTCTGCCAGTGGATGCGGGCGTAGGACTTGGCGATGACCGCACGCAGGCCGAGGTGGCGTGGGGTGATGGCGGCGTGCTCTCGGGAGGAGCCCTGGCCGTAATTCTCCCCACCGACGACGAAGTGCCTGCCGGGCCTGCCGCCGGTGGCCAGATCAGCGGCGTGCCGCGGGTAGTCCGGGTCGATACGGGTGAAGGTGAATTCGGCGAGCCTGGGGATGTTGGAGCGGTACGGCAGTGCCTTCGCCCCAGCCGGGGAGATCTCATCGGTGGAGACGTTGTCGCCGCACTTGAGCAGGACCGGGCCGTCCAGCACGTCGGGCAGCGGGTCGAAGTCGGGCAGGCCGGAGATGTTGGGGCCGCGTTCCAGCTCGACCCTGGCCGCCTCCTCGGGCGGTAGCGCGGGCTCCAGCATGGCGCGGTTGACCGAGGCGCGCTCGGGCAGCCGCAGGTCCGGGTACGACACTCCCTCTCTGGCCGCCCAGTCGCGGGGGTCGGTGATTTCGCCCGTGAGAGCAGAGACGGCGGCCGTCTCCGGGGAGCACAGCCACACCGCGTCCTCTTCGGTGCCGGAGCGGCCGGGGAAGTTGCGCGGGAAGGTGCGCAGGCTGTTGCGTCCCGGTGCGGGGGCCTGGCCCATGCCGATGCAGCCGAGGCAGCCGGCCTGGTGGATGCGGGCGCCGGCGGCGATCAGGTCGAAGGTGGAGCCCGTCTTGGTGAGGTCGGCGAGGATCTCGCGGGAGGTGGGGTTGACGTCGAAGCTGACGGCCGGATCGGTCTGGCGGCCGGCAACGATGGCGGCGGCGACGGCGAAGTCGCGCAGTCCCGGGTTGGCCGAGGAGCCGATGACGGCCTGCCCGATGGGTTCGCCCGCGACCTCGCGCACGGGGACGACGTTGCCGGGTGAGGTGGGCCGGGCGATGAGGGGTTCGAGCGCGGAGAGGTCGATCTCGTCGGTCAGGTCGTAGACGGCGTCCGGCTCGGCGGCCAGCTCACGGAAGTCGGGCTCCCGGTCCTCGGCGCGCAGGAAGTCGCGCACCGCCGCGTCGGCCGGGAAGACGGAGGTGGTCGCGCCCAGCTCGGCGCCCATGTTGGCGATGACGTGCCGGTCCATGGCGGACAGGTGCTCCAGGCCCGGGCCGTGGTACTCCAGGATCCGGTTGACCGCGCCCTTGACGCCGTGGCGCCGCAGCAGCTCCAGGACCACGTCCTTGGCGCTCACCCACTCCGGCAGCCGGCCGGTCAGGCGGATCCCCCAGATCTCCGGCATGGTCACGTACAGGGGCCGTCCGGCCATGGCGAGCGCGACCTCGAGGCCGCCGGTGCCGAGGGCGAGCATGCCGAGCGAGCCGGCGGCGCAGGTGTGCGAGTCGGACCCGGCGAGCGTCTTGCCGGGCACGCCGAAGTACTGCATGTGGGTGGGGTGGGAGACGCCGTTGCCGGGCTTGGAGTACCAGATTCCGAAGCGACGGCAGGCGGAGCGCAGGAAGGCGTGGTCCTCGGCGTTGCGCTCGTCCGCCTGGAGCAGATTGTGGTCGACATACTGGACGCTGACCTCGGTGTGGACCCGGTCCAGACCGAGGGCCTCCAGCTCCTGCATCACGAGGGTGCCGGTGGCGTCCTGGGTAAGGGTCTGGTCGATCCGCAACCCGATCTCACAGCCCGGTTCCATCCGGCCATCGACGAGATGGTCGTCGATCAGCCGGTGTGCCAGCGTGCGGTGGGAGAGCGTCACAACGCCCAGGCTGCTCGCCTTGCGCACAGGGGGCAAGCCGACGCGTGACGGGCGACTGCAGCGCCTTCGCTTCCCGAGCAGTATGAGGCACCGGAAATCCCAGGGTGGACACGCTGTTCTCCAGAGCAACCGCGCTCAGTGTGCCCGTGACGAGGCTGGTCGCGGAACCGAACAGGTCATGACGGGCTGCGGGCCGGCGAAGCGTCTGCAGTGCGCAGCAGCGCTTGCGCCGGACGTCGGCTATGGGCAGTACCGGCGATCCAGCTCAGCTTCGGCGCTCCCCCGGCCCCTTCTCCGCCGTGATGGCGGCCAGCAGCAGCTCGAACTCGCGCTCGACGTAGTCTTCCACGCTGAAACGGCCCGCGAGGTTCCAGTGCTTGAGCGCCCAGCCGTGCGCGATGAGCGCGATGTTGTGTGTGACCAGATCGGGGTCGACATCACGGAAGACGCCTTGGGCGATCCCGTCGACGACGGCTTGCTTGATCGGCGCCGCCGTCCGGATCTCGAGCTCCATGAGCTGCCTGCGTCCCTCGACGTCGAGGGTCTGACTCTCCCGGTACGCGAGCACGGTGGCGTCGAGCTTGGCGTCGATGACGCGGCAGAACTCCTGGAATCCGCGGAAGAGCCGGTCGACCGGGTCGGTGCCCGCCCCCTCGATCGCGGCGGGCACCCGCTCCTGGAAGTCCTCGAGGATGTCCACGATCACGGCGCGGAGCAGGTCTTCCTTGTTGCCGAAGTACGTGTAGATAAGGCCGACGCTGATCTCCGCCTGCTCGGCGACGGCCTGCATCGACACCGCGTGGTAGCCGGATTCCTCCATGAGCCGGGCCGCCGCCTGAAGGATCTCCCGGCGGCGTCGGCGCACGCGTTCCTCGCGTGCCTTCTCCCCGCGTGCTCGCGGGCTCGTCTCAGTGGTCAATGGAGCACCGTCCCTCCGTGCGGTGAATGATCGTTCATTTTTCGCGGGGCTGTCAACGCGACCCCCCTTGACATCGAACAGTGAACCACCATTCAATGAATGAGTATTCACTGAATGGTGGTTCACCGCACGTCGAGGGGACTGGCATGACGGATTTCGAGGACATCAGCTACGTGGTGGACGGCCCCGCCGGGATCATCACGATCGAGCGCCCCCAGCGCTACAACGCCTTCCGGGCCAGGACGGTCGAGGAGATGATCAGGGCCTTCCGGCTCGCCTGGGCGGACAAGGACGTCAGGTGCGTGATCCTGACCGGCGCCGGCGACAAGGCGTTCTGCACCGGCGGCGACGTCAAGCAGCGCGCCGAGACCGGTGACTACGGCCCCAGCGAGAGCGGCATGTTCGAGATCGGCAACCTGCACAAGCTGATCCGTGACATCCCCAAGCCGGTCATCGCCGCGGTGAACGGCGTCGCCGTCGGCGGCGGCCATGTCCTGCAGGTTCTCTGCGACGTCTCCATCGCCAGCGAGACCGCCCGGTTCGGGCAGGCCGGCCCCAAGGTCGGCTCCTTCGACGCGGGCTTCGGCTCCGCCTACCTCTCGCGCATCGTGGGCGAGAAGAAGGCGCGGGAGATCTGGTTCTGGTGCCGCATGTACGACGCGAAGGCCGCCCTGGAGATGGGCCTGGTGAACGCGGTCGTACCGGCCGACCGGCTCATGGACGAGGCCCGGGCCTGGGCGGCGGAGCTCACCCCGAAGAGCCCCACCGCGATCCGCTTCCTCAAGCAGTCCTTCAACGCCGACACCGACCATCAGGCCGGTCTCAGCAATCTCGCGATGTCGGCGCTCGATCTGTTCACCGCTTCGCCCGAGGGTCTCGAGGGCGCCGCTGCCTTCGCCGAGAAGCGGACCCCCGACTTCAACCGCCACGTCGACTGGCACTGAGTCGCCGCACCACTTTCGAAGGGAACAGACAGTGGACTTCCGGTTCGACGAGTACGAGGAGTCGTACCGCCAGGAGCTGCGCCGCTTCGCCACCAGGGTGCTCGCCCCGCACTACCAGGCCGACGACAAGGCCGCGCGGCTGCGCCCGGCCCTGGTCAAGGAGATGGCCGGCATGGGCCTCACCGGGCTGCGGATCCCGGAGCACCACGGAGGCGAGGCGGCCACCGCGGTGGTCGCCGGACTCGCGGCCGAGGAGGTGGGCCGCGCCGATTTCAACGCCACCTACCTCATCATCAACACCGCCCTCATCAGCGACGTCCTCGTGCGGAACGCCACCGAGGCGCAACAGGCACAATGGCTGCCCCCGATCGCCGCGGGCGAGGCCGTCCCGTCGTTGTGCGTCACCGAGCCGGGGCACGGCACCGACGCGGCGAAGCTGGAGCTGCGAGCCGAGCCCGACGGGGACGGGTGGCGGCTGACCGGCGAGAAGACCTCGATCACGCTGGGGATGAACGCCCACACCGGTCTCGTACTGGCCCGCACCGGTGGTGAGGGTGCACGCGGGGTCAGCGCGTTCTACGTCGATCTCGACGAGCGGTATGTGACCCGCTCCGCGTTCGACGATCTGGGCAGCCGCTCCATCGGCCGCGCCTCACTGCACTTCGACGGCCTGCCCGTCTCCCGGGACCAGCTGATCGGCGACGAGGGTGGCGGCTTCGTCTCCGTCATGCAGGGCTTCGACTACTCCCGGGCCATCATCGGGCTCGCCTGCCTCGGCGCCGCCCAGGCCTCGCTCGACGAGGCACTCCAGTGGGCACGGGACCGGGAGGCGTTCGGCCAGCCGATCGGCAAGTTCCAGGGAGTGTCCTTCCCGCTGGCCGAACACGCCACCTACATCCGCGGTGCGCGGCACGTCTGCTACGAGGCCCTCTGGCGCAAGGACCACGGCCTGGAACACAGCACCGAGGCGGCGATGGCCAAGTTCTGGGCGCCGAAGCTGTCGACCGAGGTGATCCACCAGTGCCTGCTCACGTTCGGACACCTGGGCTACTCGGCCGAGAGCCCGCTCGGGCAGCGGCTCCGTGACGTCATCGGGCTCGAGATCGGGGACGGGACCGCTCAGGTCTCCAAGCTCGTCATCGCCCGGAACCTGCTCGGCCGTACCTATGCGCCGTAACCCGGCCCGGCAACCACCAGAAGGGGAAAGATCCGTGGGACAGCTCGACAGCAAGGTCGCGATCGTGACGGGTGCCGGTCAGGGCATCGGCAAGGCGATCGCGGAACGGCTCGCCGCCGGGGGCGCGACGGTGGTGGTCACCGACATCAACGAGGCGACCGCCAAGGAGACCGCCGAGGGCATCGGGAACGGTGCGATCGGCATCCGCACCGACGTCACCTCGCGTGAGTCGGTGCAGGCCATGGTCGAGGAAGTGGTCCGGGAGTTCGGCCGCGTCGACGTGCTCGTCAACAACGCCGGCTGGGACAAGGCCTCCCCGTTCCTCGACTCCGACCCGGCCGACTGGGACCGGGTGATGCAGATCAACCTCTACGGCGTTCTCAACACCTGCAAGGCGGTACTGCCGCTGATGGCCGAGGCGAAGTCCGGTGCGGTCGTCAACCTCGGCTCGGACGCGGGCCGGGTCGGCTCCTCGGGAGAGGCGGTGTACTCCGCGGCCAAGGGCGGCGTGATCGCGTTCACCAAGGCGATCGCGCGGGAGATGGCACGCCACCAGATCAACGTCAACTGCGTGTGCCCCGGCCCCACCGACACCGCGCTCTTCGCCTCCCTCGGCGGTGACGACCCCAAGCTCCGGGAGGCCCTGACCCGGGCCATCCCCTTCCGGCGGCTCGGCCGGCCCGAGGACCTGGCCAATGCCGTCGCCTTCCTCGCCTCCGACGAGGCCGGCTACATCACCGGACAGACCGTCAGCGTCAGCGGCGGCCTCACCATGAGCTGACGCGGAGGTTCGATGTCCTTCGAGACGATCCTGACGCAGGACCAGATCGACGCCTACACCCGGCAGGGGTTCTGGCGCGATCGCACCATCACCGACTTCCTCGACGACGCCGCCGCCCGGACCCCCGGCAAGACCGCGTTCATCGACTCGCGCCGGCAGATCACCTACGCGGAGCTGAAAGACGAGGTCGACCGGTGTGCCATGGGGTTCCTGCAACTCGGCGTCGAGCCGGGAGACGTGGTCTCCTTCCAGCTTCCGAACCGGATCGAGTGGGTGGTCACCCACTTCGCGGCGAGCCGGATCGGGGCGATCAGCAACCCGCTGATCCCGATCTACCGGGAGCGGGAGATCGGCTTCATGGTGAGCCTGGCCCGCTCCAAGGTCGTCATCGTCCCCGAGGAGTTCCGGGGCTTCGACTACCCGGCCATGATCGAGCGGCTGCGCCCGCAGTGGCCGGACCTGAAGCACGTGATCGTCGTGGGCGACCAGCCGCGCTGCGGCGCACTTCCCTGGTCGGACTTCATGGCCACCGCGCGGGAGGAGCGGCCCGACCGTTCACGGCTCGCCGCCCTGCGGCCGGACCCGAACGAGGTGACGCTCCTGATCTTCACCTCCGGGACCACCGGCGAGCCGAAGGGCGTGATGCACACCCACAACACCCTGGTCGCCGCGAACGATCCGCTGCCCGCCCGGCTCGGGATCACGGACGCGAGCGTGATCCACATGGGGTCCACCCTCGCCCACCTGACCGGCTTCCTGTACGGCGCCCGGCTGCCGGTGCAGACCGGGGCCACCGGCGTCTTCCAGGAAACCTGGGAGGCAGGCGCGTTCGTCGAGCTGGTGGAGAAGCACCGGATCACCTACACCTCCGGGGCGACACCGTTCCTGCACGACCTGCTGAACGCCCCGAACCTGGCCGGCCACGACCTGTCGTCGCTGGAGCGCTTCTGCTGCATGGGGGCACCCATCCCCCGGGTCCTCGTCAGGGACGCCCGGCGGAAACTGCCGCACATGGTGGTGCTCGGCGGGTGGGGCCAGAGCGAGAACGCGCTGGTCACCCTCGGCATCCCCGGTGACCCGGAGGAGAAGATCGCCGACACCGACGGCCACCCCTGGCCGGGCATGCGCATACGGGTGGTCGACTCCGAGGGCGACGAACTCGCCCCGAACCACGGCGGGCGTCTGCAGGTGACCGGGCCGTTCCTCTTCGTCGGCTATGCCGAGAGGCTGGAGCTGACCCGGGAGAGCTACAGCGGGGAATGGTTCGACACCGGCGACCTGGCCCGCATCGACAAGGACGGCTACCTCAAGATCTCCGGGCGGGTCAAGGACGTCATCATCCGCGGCGGCGAGAACATCCCCGTCGCCTACGTGGAGAACGTCCTCTACGAGAACGACAAACTCGACTCCGTCGCCGTCGTCGGCGTGCCCGACCCACGTCTGCAGGAACGAGCCTGCGCCTGCGTCGTCCTCAAGCCCGAGGCCGGCGACTTCACCTTCGACGACATGCAGCAGTACCTCAAGGAGAAGGGCGTGGCCCGGCAGTACTGGCCCGAGAAGCTCGTGGTGCTTCCGAACTTCCCGAGGACACCGAGCGGCAAGATCCAGAAGTTCCAGCTCCGGGACCGCTTCCAGGGGGAGCCATGACCACGGCCTACCTGGTGGCGGGGACACGCACCCCGATCGGCCGGTACGCAGGCGCCCTCGCCGGCGTCCGCACCGACGACCTTGCCGCCCACGTGATCCAGGCCCTCGCCAAGCAACTCGGCTCCGTGCCATGGGATGCCGTCGACGAGGTTGTCCTCGGATGCGCCAACCAGGCGGGCGAGGACAACCGCAATGTGGCACGCATGGCAGGGCTGCTCGCGGGACTTCCCGTGGAGGTGCCCGGGATCACCGTGAACCGGCTGTGCGCCTCCGGCCTGGACGCCGTGGCCGTCGCCGCGCGGTCCGTGCGGGCCGGCGAGGCCGACCTGGTCGTCGCCGGCGGGGTGGAGAGCATGACGCGGGCCCCCTTCGTCCTGCCCAAGGCGCCCACCGCCTGGTCCCGCGCCGACGAGATCCACGACACCACCATCGGCTGGCGCTTCGTCAACCCCCGCATGCAGGCCGCGTACGGCACGGACTCGATGCCGGAAACCGCCCAGACCGTCGCCGGCACCTACGGCGTCTCCCGCGCGGACCAGGACGCGTTCGCGCTGCGGTCGCAGGAGCGGGCGGACGCGGCCATCGCCCGGGGACGGCTGGCGCGCGAGATCACGCCCGTGCCGGTGCCCTCCAGGCGTGGCGAGACGCCACCGGTCGAGACGGACGAACACCCGCGCCGGACCTCACTCGAAGCGCTCGCCCGCCTGAAGCCGATCGTGCCGGGCGGCAGCGTCACCGCGGGCAACTCCTCGGGCGTCAACGACGGTGCAGCAGCCGTCCTGGTCGCCTCGGAGCGGGCCGTGGAACGGTACGGACTCAGGCCGCTGGCCCGGATCTCGGGGGCGGCTTCGGTGGGGGTGCAGCCGCGGGTGATGGGCATCGGCCCCGACCCGGCCACGCGCAAGCTGCTCGACAGATCCGGCCTCGGGATCGGGGACGTGGACCTGTTCGAGCTCAACGAGGCCTTCGCCTCCCAGGCGTTGGCGGTACTGCGCGGCCTGGGGCTGCCTGACGACGCGGAGCACGTGAACCCCAACGGCGGTGCGATCGCCCTGGGGCACCCGCTCGGCGCCAGCGGGGCCCGACTGGCCCTCACCGCGGCCATCGAACTTGCGGACCGGCAGGCCCGTCGCGCCGTAGTGACGATGTGCGTCGGCGTGGGGCAGGGCGCCTCCCTGCTCCTCGAGGCCGCGTGAGATGTGGAGAGGCAGATGACAACAGCAGCACGGACACCTCAGCGAGTTCACGAAACGATCCTGGTCGACATCTCCGACCGGGTCGCCGTGATCACCGTCAACCGGCCAGAGGTGCGCAACGCCGTCAACCAGCAGGTACAGGCTGACCTGCGCCAAGCGCTCGTGGACCTCCGCGACGACGACGCCGTCGGAGCCGTCGTCTTCACCGGCGCCGGCGACCACTCCTTCATCGCCGGGGCCGACATCACCCAGCTCAAGGACTACACCCCGCACACCGCACTCGAGTCGGACATGCAGAAGCTGTACGACGAGATCGAGGCGTTCGAGAAGCCGACGATCGCCGCCGTGAACGGCTACGCGCTCGGCGGGGGCTGCGAGCTGGCGATGGCCTGCGACATCCGCATCGCCGCCGAAACCGCAAGGTTCGGGCTCCCGGAGACGAACCTGTCCGTGCTCCCCGGTGCCGGCGGGACTCAGCGGCTCGCCCGTCTGGTGGGCACCGGCAGGGCGATCGAGATGATCCTCACCGGCCGTATGGTCGACGCCGCCGAGGCGTCCGCGATCGGACTGGTGACTTCCGTGGTCCGGGCCGAGGAGCTCATGGACGAGGTTCGTCGGGTGGCGGACCAGGTGCTGCGCAAGGGGCCGCTCGCGGTGCGCCTGGCCAAGCTGGTCATCCGCTCCGGCATGGACGCCGACCAGCACACCGGGTTGGTCATCGAGCGCCTGGCGCAGGCGCTGCTCTACACCAGCGACGACAAGCGCGAGGGGACGGAAGCCTTCCTGGCCAAGCGTCCTCCCGTCTTCCGGGGGAGGTAGCCGATGAGAATGGTCGACCGGATCCTCGTCATCGGCGCGGGGACCATGGGTGCCCAGATCGGCATGGTCTGTGCACTGGCCGGTTTCCGGACCGCGGTGTACGACCCCGCCGCGACGGCCCTGAACCGGGCCCGTCAGGAACTGGAGGAGCGGACTGCCCGTGCCGTGGAGAAGGGCCGGCTGAGCGAGTCCGAGCGGGACGCCGCCTTCGCCCGACTGAGCTTCGGCACCGATCTGGCCGGCCCGGCCGTGGAGGCGGACTTCGTCATCGAGGCCGCGGTGGAGAAGCTGGACGTCAAACGGAAGCTGTTCGCCGAACTGGACCTCCTCACCCGGCCACACGCGATCCTCGCCACCAACTCCTCCGGTTTCGTGCCGTCGCAGATCGCCGACTCCACCGGCAGGCCGGACCGGGTCTGCAACCTGCACTTCTTCAACCCGGCCATGGTGATGCGGTGTGTCGAGGTCGTGCGTGGTCCGCAGACCTCCGACGAGACGGTTCAGGCGACCGTCGCGCTCGCCGAGCAGCTCGGCAAGCTCCCGGTCGTGCTGGACAGGGAGATCCCCGGGTTCGTCGCCAACCGGATCCTCAATGCAGTCCGCGACGAGGCGATCCACCTCCTGGAGAGCGGCGTCGCCTCGGTCGAGGCCATCGACACCGTGTGCCGCACCGCACTCGGCTACCCCATGGGGCCGTTCGAGCTGATGGACCTCACCGGCATCGACATCGGCTACCACACCAAGAAGGCGCGCTACGACGAGAGCGGCGACCCGCAGGACCTGCCCAGCCGCAGTGTCACCGAACTGGTCGAGCGCGGGGAGCTCGGCAGGAAGACCGGCAAGGGCTGGTACGCGTACGACCAGCACGGCAACAAGATCGAAGGAACGCCATGGACCTCGCGCTGAACGACGACCAGAAGAACTTCCAAGCGCTCGCCCGCGAGTTCCTCGACAAGGAGGTCGTACCCCACCGGGCTGTGTGGGACCGGGAGGAGAGCGTCGACGTCGGCATCATTCCCAAGCTGGGTGAGATCGGCTTCTTCGGGCTGACCATTCCGGAGGAGTACGGCGGCCTCGGCGGTGACTACGTCACCTACTGCCTTGGCATGGAGGAGCTCGGCCGGGCCGACTCCTCGGTGCGCGGCATCGTCTCGGTGTCCATGGGCCTGGTCGGCAAGGTGATCCTTTCGCACGGCACCGAGGAGCAGAAGCAGTCATGGCTGCCCGGGATCGCCACCGGTGGGATCCTCGCCTGCTTCGGGCTCACCGAGCCGGACACCGGCTCGGACGCCGGCAATCTCGCCACGCGGGCGGTCCGCGACGGCGGCGACTACGTCCTGAACGGTCAGAAGATCTTCATCACCAACGGGACGTGGGCCGATCTGTGCCTGGTCTTCGCCCGCACGGGGGGACCCGGTCCCAAGGGTGTCTCGGCGTTCCTGGTGCCCACCAGCACAACTGGGTTCGAGCGGCGCGAGATCAAGGGCAAGCTGGGGCTGCGTGGCCAGGCCACTGCCGAGATCTTCCTGACGGATGTCCGGGTCCCGGCCTCGGCGCGGCTCGGCGAGGAGGGCGAGGGCTTCAAGATTGCCATGCACTCCCTGGACAAGGGACGTGTGTCCGTCGGCGCCGGCTGCGTGGGCATCATCCAGGGGTGCCTGGAAGCGGTCGTGCAGTACTCCCAGGAACGCCGGCAGTTCGGTCGGCCTCTGGCGTCGTTCCAGTTGATCCAGGACATGATCGCCGACATCTCGGTGGAGGCGGACTGCGCGCGGCTGCTCGTGTGGCGGGCCGCCGATCTGATCGAGCGGGGCGAGCCGTTCGGGGTGGCGGCGTCCAAGGCGAAGTACTACGCGAGCGAGGCGGCTGTGCGCGCGGCGAACGCCGCCATCCAGGCCTTCGGCGGTTACGGGTACGTCGATGAGTACCCGGTGCAGAAGTACATGCGCGACGCCCGCGTGATGACCCTCTACGAAGGCACCAGCCAGATCCAGAAGCTCCTCATAGGCCGAGCCGAGACCGGCATCAGCGCCTTCATCTGACCGGCGTCAGCGCCTTCATCTGAAAGGAACTCCCCCGTGGCCACCGTGACTCCGCAGAGCCCCCTGGGCCTGTTCAGCATCGACGATCTGCTCGAGGACGAGGACCGCGCGATACGCGACACCGTCCGCAGGTACGTCGAGGACCGGATCAAGCCGCACATCGCCGACTGGTTCGAAGCCGGCGCGATCCCCGCCCGTGAGCTGGCCAAGGAGCTCGGCTCCCTGGGCGTGCTGGGCATGCACCTGAAGGGCTACGGCTGCGCCGGCACCACGGCCACCGCCTATGGGCTGGCCTGCATGGAGCTGGAGGCCGGTGACTCCGGTCTGCGGTCGCTGGTCTCCGTGCAGGGGTCGCTGGCGATGTACGCGATCTGGAAGCACGGCAGCGAGGAGCAGAAGTCCCAGTGGCTGCCGCGCATGGCCGCCGGTGAGGCGATCGGCTGCTTCGGCCTGACCGAACCCGACTTCGGTTCCAATCCCGCGGGGATGCGGACCCGCGCCCGCAGGGACGGCACCGACTGGGTGCTCAACGGCAGCAAGATGTGGATCACCAACGGCTCCGTCGCCGAGGTCGCCGTCGTGTGGGCGCAGACCGACGACGGAATCCGCGGGTTCGTCGTTCCCACCGACACGCCTGGTTTCTCCGCACCGGAGATCAAGAAGAAGCTGTCGCTGCGGGCCTCGGTCACCAGCGAACTCGTCCTGGAGGACGTGCGGCTGCCGGCCGATGCGGTCCTGCCGGGCGTGCGGGGACTGTCCGGGCCGCTGAGCTGCCTCAACGAGGCGCGTTACGGCATCGTGTTCGGGGCTCTCGGTGCCGCGCGGGACTGCCTGGAGACCGCGATCGCCTACGCCCGTGACCGGGACATCTTCGACAAGCCGCTGGCCGCCTACCAGCTCACCCAGGCCAAGCTCGCCGACATGACCCTGGAGCTGGGCAAGGGCATGCTGCTGGCGGTGCAGCTCGGACGGCTCAAGGACACCGGCCTGGTCCGTCCCGAGCAGATCAGCCTCGGCAAGCTCAACAACGTGCGTGAGGCGATCGCCATCGCACGCGAGTGCCGCACCATCCTGGCGGCCAACGGCATCACCCTGGAGTACCCGGTGCTCCGGCACGCCAACAACCTCGAATCCGTCCTCACCTACGAGGGCACCTCCGAGGTCCACCAGCTCGTCATCGGCCGTACCCTCACCGGCGAGGCAGCCTTCCGGTGATGCGGCCCGGACACACAACGCCAAGGTGACTCCATGCACAGTGACAGCAGCCTGGCCTACCAGCTCAGATCCGACGGAGACCGCGTATTCGGCGAGTGGACGCACATCCCCATCGCGGACGTAGGGGCCGGCGAGCTGCTGATCCGGACGTCGTACTCGAGCGTGAACTTCAAGGACGCGCTCGCCGCTACAGGAGCCGGAAAGGTCGTGCGCACCTTCCCCCTGATCGGAGGGATCGACGTCGTCGGTGAGGTCGCGGAGTCGACCGATGGTCGTTTTCAGGAGGGCGACCAGTAGGACTCCGTTAGGTCTCTCTTGATCTTGGTGTCGTGTGTGTTCTGCTGGGCAGGGGTTGGTGGCAGGTGGTGCAGATGCCGGTCCAGCACC
>NZ_JBFAIQ010000022.1:0-162278 GCF_040654755.1 Streptomyces sp. NPDC050625 | reverse complement strand
GGGTCCGTTGCGGTCCGGCGCCTCGGGCTGGGCGTCGAACGGGTGGGCGGTCACCTCCGCGCGGACGGCCAGCACGTAGTCGATTTTGCGGTCCGCCAGGGCGGCCCGCAGGTGTGCGTTGGTGCCGTAGGCGGCGTCGGCCACGACGACCGGCGGCGTCATTCCCCAGTCGGCCAGCGTGTCGAGCATGTCCAAAGCCAGCCGCCACTTCTCGCGGTGGGTGACCTCGGGCGGGACGCGGGCGGCAGTCCTGCGGTCGTTGTCCGCTTCCCATTCCTGAGGCAGGAACAGCCGCCACTGCAGCGGGCAGGAGGCGGTGTCGGTCGCGGCGTGGACGCTGACCGCAACCTGGCAGTTGGCGCGTTTGCCCAGGGCCCCGCAGTACTGCGGGGCCACGGCGACCGACTTCGTGTGCATCCACACCCCCGCACCGCCGCGAACGCGGCCAGGCCTAATGCGGCTCACCCCATGCCGGTCGCGGTAGCGGGCGGCGGCCAGCGGATTGGATCTGCTGCGGAGCCCCCGTTGGGCCGTCTCTGGGCCGTCCGAGGGCGGCCAACGGTGACCGACAACGACCCACAACGACCACGAGGCGCGGCCGTCTGCCGCGCCCTCGTAGCGTGTCTGCCCAGCTAGACCCAGGTATCCAGCCACATACGTGAACGCCAGGAGTCGATGGGGAGGGCTGTCCCCGTGTACAGCGGCCAGAAGTAGATGAAGTTCCAGGCGATCAGCAGGACCAGGACGCCCGCGCCCGCCGAGCCGATCACTCGGCGGGTGTCGGTGGAGCCGGGAGGGCCGATGATCGCGCCGATCAGCATGGCCACCGCCAGGCACAGGAACGGGACGAAGACGACCGCGTAGAAGAGGAAGATCGTGCGCTCCTGGTACATGAACCAGGGGAGGTAACCGGCCGCGATGCCGCAGGCGATGGCGCCCGCGCGCCAGTCGCGGCGGAAGGCCCAGCGCCACAGGACGAAGAGGATCGCGAAGCAGGCCGCCCACCACAGCACCGGCGTGCCGATGGCGAGGACCTCACGGGCGCACTTCTGGCCCGCGTCCGCCGGGCAGCCGTCCGCGCCGGGCGAGGGGGACTCGTAGAAGTACGAGACCGGGCGGCCCAGCACGATCCAGCTCCATGGGTTCGACTGGTACGTGTGCGGGGACGACAGGCCGACGTGGAACTCGTACACCTCGTGCTCGTAGTGCCACAGGCTGCGCAGCCAGTCGGGCAGGAAGGTCCAGCTGCCGCCCTTGCCGTCGGTGGCCGCCCAGTTGCGGAAGTAGCCGCCGGTGCCGTCGGTCGGGGAGAGGATCCAGCCGATCCAGGAGAACAGGTACACGGCGACGGCAACCGGGACCGTGGCCAGGAACGTGATGCCCGTGTCGTGCTTGAGGACCGCCAGGTACGGGTGCCAGGCACCGGCCACCTTGCGGGCGCCGACGTCCCACAGCAGCGCCATCACACAGAACGCGGCCAGGATGTAGAGGCCGTTCCACTTCGTGCCGATGGCCAGGCCGAGCAGCAGGCCCGCCGCCCAGCGCCAGGGCCGCCACCCCAGACGGAGACCGTCACCGACGTGCGGGTCCGGGCGGACCCGGCCGTCCGCGTCCATGGGCAGCGCGGCCGCGAGTTTCTCCCGCGACTTGTCCCGGTCGATGACGAGGCAGCCGAAGGCCGCGAGCACGAAGAACATCAGCACGCCGTCGAGCAGCGAGGTGCGGCTCATCACGAAGTGCAGCCCGTCCACCGCCATCAGCGCGCCGGCCAGACAGCCGAGGAACGTCGAGCGGAAGATGCGGCGCCCGATCCGGCACAGCAGCAGCACGCTCAGCGTGCCCAGCAGCGCCGTCATGAACCGCCAGCCGAACGGGTCGAACCCGAAGACCAGCTCGCCGAGTCCGATGACGTACTTGCCGACCGGCGGATGCACGACATAGGCCGCGTCGGACGGGATGCCGACGTGCCCCGCCTTCTGCAGGATCAGGTCGTTGGCGTTCTTGTCCCAGTTGACCTCGAAGCCCCGGTGGACGAGCGCCCAGGCGTCCTTGGCGTAGTACGTCTCGTCGAATATCACCGCCTTGGGGCTGCCCAGGTGCCAGAACCGCATCAGGCCCGCCATCAGCGTCACCAGCAGCGGACCGCCCCAGCCCGACCAGCGGTCGAGCCGCTCGGCCAGTGTCCGCGGCACGCCCAGCACCAGCCACAGCCGCGGGCTGGGCGCCGCGTACGGCGGCACCAGCCGGTCGAGGACATCGCCGTCGCTTCTGTGCCCCGCCGGGTAGCCGAAACGGCGCAGCCGCTCATGCCACGACGGCCGCTGGTCGTGCGGTGCCTGGCCCTGCCGGGTGTCCGTGGAGGACGCGGTACTGGTCACCGCGCCATCGTAGGGAAACGTTCTGTGTGAGTCCCGCGCATGGGCCTCACCGGTTGGTGTGCGTTGCGCCTCCCAGGGCCCTGGGAGGATGGGGAGCGTGACTGGAACCCTTGTTTTGGCGGGCACCCCCATCGGCGACATCGCGGACGCGCCGCCCCGGCTCGCTCAGGAGCTCGCGGGCGCGGACGTCGTCGCCGCCGAGGACACGCGGCGGCTGCGCCGGCTCACCCAGGCGCTGGGGGTGACGCCCAAGGGCCGCGTGGTGTCCTACTTCGAGGGCAACGAGTCGGCCCGCACGCCCGAGCTGGTCGAGGAGCTGCTCGGCGGGGCGCGGGTGCTCCTCGTCACGGACGCCGGCATGCCGTCGGTCTCCGACCCCGGCTACCGCCTGGTCGCCGCGGCCGTCGAGAAGGACATCCACGTCACCGCGGTGCCCGGACCGTCCGCCGTGCTCACCGCACTCGCGCTGTCCGGGCTGCCCGTCGACCGGTTCTGCTTCGAGGGGTTCCTGCCGCGCAAGGCGGGCGAACGGCTCTCCCGGCTGCGCGAGGTCGCCGAGGAGCGGCGCACCCTCGTCTACTTCGAGGCCCCGCACCGCCTCGACGACACCCTCGCCGCGATGACCGAGGTGTTCGGCGCCGAGCGGCGCGGCGCCGTGTGCCGGGAGCTGACCAAGACGTACGAGGAGGTACGGCGCGGACCGCTCGCCGAGCTGGCCGCCTGGGCCGCGGAGGGGGTGCGCGGCGAGATCACCGTCGTCGTCGAGGGCGCCCCCGAGCGCGGCCCCGAGGAGCTCGACGCCGGGGAACTGGTGCGCCGGGTGCGGGTGCGCGAGGAGGCGGGGGAGCGGCGCAAGGAGGCGATCGCCGCGGTGGCCGCCGAGGCGGGACTGCCCAAGCGGGAGGTGTTCGACGCGGTGGTCGCGGCAAAGAACGCGCCGCCGTCGTGAGGGGGCTCACGTCAGGCTCATATCCCCTCTGAGCAGGCCGCTTCTCCCATGAGCGCGCGCCCCATGGGTGGGCAAAGGGCAGTTGCGGAAGGCAAAGCCCACACCCGGTACCCGGGGCCGGTATGGCAAGGAAAGTCCAAATCGCCTCCAACACTCGACAGGCCGGGTGCGTTCGCGTCGGTGAAGGCGTCCACTTGGTCGAAGGGACGCACCCGTCCCTTCGTCCAGCGGACCCGAGGAGCTGGCATGAGTGAGATCGCAGGGCAGACCGGCCTCCGCGGTACGGCGAGCGCAGTCGTTCACGAGTCGTATTCCTTCGCCTGCATGCGATGCGGGCACGGCTGGGAGCAGTCGTACGCGATAGAGCACCACACGGACGCCGACGGCCACGAGTTCGTCACGTACGTGGCGAACGGCACGGTCGTTCCGTCCCCGCTGAGCCGGCCCAGCTGCCAGAACTGCGACGGCCACGTCGTACGGATCATGCGGCCGGGGCAGGTCTCGTCGGTGCGCAGCGCGGCGCAGCGGCACCCGCACGAGGCGCGGCCCGAGGCCGAGGCCGAAACGCCCGCGCAGGCCGAGGAGCAGCACCACTGGCATCTGTCCGATCTCCTGCACCCGTTCCAGCGCAGGGCGAGCTGAACCCCTCGCCCGGCCGACGGGGCATGCCCCTTTCGTAGGATCGGGGCATGCCTTCGAACGCCGACAAGAACGCGGCGCCGCCGCTCCCGGAGCCCCTCCGGGTGCCCGTCGCCGACTCCCACACCCACCTCGACATGCAGTCCGGCACCGTCGAGGAAGGCCTCGCCAAGGCCGCGTCGGTGGGAGTGACGACGGTCGTCCAGGTCGGCTGCGACATCAAGGGCTCGCGGTGGGCGGCGGAGACGGCGGCGGCGTACGACAGCGTCCACGCCACCGTCGCCCTGCACCCCAACGAGGCCCCGCGCATCGTCCACGGCGACCCCGACGGCTGGTCGCGGCAGGGCGCACGCGAGCCGGGCGGCGACGCGGCGCTGGACGAGGCGCTCGCCGAGATCGACCGGCTGGCCGCGCTGCCCCAGGTCAAGGGCGTCGGCGAGACGGGCCTGGACCACTTCCGCACCGGGCCCGAGGGCAAGGCGGCCCAGGAGCGGTCCTTCCGCGCCCACATCGAGATCGCCAAGCGGCACGGCAAGGCGCTGGTCATCCACGACCGCGACGCCCACGCCGACGTCCTGCGCGTCCTGAAGGAGGAGGGCGCCCCCGAGCGCACCGTCTTCCACTGCTACTCGGGCGACGCCGAGATGGCCGAGGTGTGCGCACGCGAGGGCTACTACATGTCCTTCGCCGGGAACGTCACCTTCAAGAACGCCCAGAACCTGCGCGACGCCCTCGTCGTCGCCCCACTGGAACTGGTCCTCGTGGAGACCGACGCGCCCTTCCTGACTCCGGCGCCCTACCGCGGACGGCCCAACGCCCCCTATCTCGTTCCGGTCACCGTGCGCGCGATGGCCGCCGTGCGCGGCATCGACGAGGACGCGCTGGCGACGGCCCTGGGGGCGAACACGGCCCGCGCCTTCGGCTACTGATCGCACGTTCGGTGGGCAACAGTCCGTAATCGCGCGACTTTGGAGAGCGACGCCCGCTCCGCTAGGTTCTGGGGGCCCGATCCGGACCCCTCTGGCTCCCTGGAGCGTGCGTGAGCAAGTCGCAGTACGAGACGTACGGCCCCGACCCCTTGGTGCACACCGCGGAGACCCTGCCGTACGGGATGTACGAGGCCCCTTCGTACGAGGACACCTACCGGCCCTCCTACGAACGGCAGGTGCTGCCCCGCCAGACGCACGGGCGAGCCGCGCGGCGGCGCCGGGCACGCTCCGCCGCACGGTCGGAGTCCACCGTGCGCCGACTGGTGCCGCAGGCGCTGGTCGTCGCGTTCCTCGCCGGCGGCACCACCGCGTTCGTCGCCAAGGACAAGGCGGTCGAGCTCACCGTCGACGGGAAGCCGCGCACGCTGCACACCTTCGCCGACGACGTGACCGAACTGCTCGCCCAGGAGGGCGTGCGCGTCGGGGCGTACGACCTGGTGGTGCCCGCTCCCGGCACGGCGCTCGCCAGCGGCGACGAGGTCGAGGTGCACTACGGGCGCCCCCTGCGGCTCACCCTGGACGGTCAGCGGCGCGAGGTGTGGACGACGGCGCGCACGGTGGACGAGGTGCTCGCACAGCTGGGCGTACGTGCCGAGGGCGCCTACCTCTCGGCCTCGCGCTCCCGGCCCATCGGACGTGCCGGGCTCACGCTCGACGTCCGCACCGAGCGCGCCGTCACGATCATGGCGGACGGCCGGGCCCGCGTCATCCGCACCAACGCCGCGACCGTCCGCGAGGCCGTCGAGGAGGCCGGGGTCACCCTGCACGGCGAGGACACCACGTCCGTCCCGCCCGAGAGCTTCCCGCGGGACGGGCAGACGGTGACCGTGCTGCGGGTGACCGGCACCCAGGAGGTCCGGGAGGAGGAGATCCCGTTCGACGTGACGCGAACCGCCGACCCCGCACTGTTCCGGGGCACGGAGGTCGTCGAGCGGGCCGGGCAGCCGGGGCTGCGGCGGGTCGCCTACCTCGTGCGGACCGTCAACGGGGTCCGGCAGAAGCCGCGCCTTGAGCAGTCCGAGGTCGTGCGCGAGCCGCGCACCCAGGTCGTCAAGGTGGGCTCGAAGCCGCATCCACCGTCCGTGCAGGACGCCGATGACCTGGACTGGGACGGCCTCGCGGACTGCGAGTCCGGCGGCCGGCCGCACGCGGTGGACCCGTCGGGGACTTACGGCGGCCTCTACCAGTTCGACTCCCGCACCTGGCACAGCCTCGGCGGCAAGGGGCGCCCGCAGGACGCGTCGGAGGACGAGCAGACGTTCCGGGCGAAGAAGCTGTACGTGCAGCGGGGCACCAGCCCCTGGCCGCACTGCGGCTCCCGGCTGCACGGATAGCCGTGGCTCGGGGCACCCTGGCAATCCCGGCGGCCGCACCCCCGTACCCTTGTCCCGTGAGCAGCCCCACCCCAGACGCCCTCCTCGGCCCCGCCGACATCCGTGAGCTCGCGGCAGCGCTGGGCGTGCGTCCCACCAAGCAGCGCGGCCAGAACTTCGTGATCGACGCGAACACCGTCCGCCGGATCGTCCGCACCGCCGAGGTCCGCCCCGACGACGTGGTCGTCGAGGTCGGCCCGGGGCTCGGCTCCCTCACCCTCGCGCTGCTGGAGGTCGCCGACCGGGTCACCGCCGTCGAGATCGACGACGTCCTGGCCGGTGCGCTGCCCTCGACGATCGCGGCGCGCATGCCGGAGCGCGCGGACCGGTTCGCGCTGGTCCACTCCGACGCGATGCACGTCGCCGAGCTGCCCGGCCCCGCCCCCACGGCCCTCGTCGCGAACCTGCCCTACAACGTGGCCGTCCCGGTGCTGCTGCACATGCTCGACACCTTCCCCGGTATCGAGCGGACGCTGGTGATGGTGCAGTCCGAGGTCGCCGACCGGCTCGCCGCCGCGCCCGGTTCGAAGGTGTACGGCGTGCCCTCCGTCAAGGCCAACTGGTACGCCGAGGTGAAGCGGGCCGGGGCCATCGGCCGCAATGTCTTCTGGCCCGCGCCGAACGTCGACAGCGGGCTCGTCTCCCTCGTCCGGCGGACAGAGCCGATCAAGACGACCGCCTCCAAGCGCGAGGTCTTCGCGGTCGTCGACGCGGCGTTCGCACAGCGCCGCAAGACCCTGCGGGCCGCGCTCGCCGGCTGGG
Organism: Streptomyces sp. NPDC050625; assembly: GCF_040654755.1. NCBI lineage: Bacteria > Bacillati > Actinomycetota > Actinomycetes > Kitasatosporales > Streptomycetaceae > Streptomyces > Streptomyces sp. NPDC050625. The sequence goes on along the minus strand of NZ_JBFAIQ010000022.1, from coordinate 155,188 downwards.
CGGGCTCCGCCGCGGCCGCCGAGGCCGCCCTCGTCGCCGCCGGCGTCTCGCCGCAGGCGCGCGGGGAGTCGCTGACGGTCGAGGAGTTCGCGCGGATCGCCGAGCACAAGGACGCGTACGAGGGGACGGGCAAGTGAGCGTCACGGTCAGGGTTCCGGCCAAGGTCAACGTCCAGCTCGCCGTGGGCGCCGCCCGGCCGGACGGGTTCCACGACCTCGCCAACGTCTTCCTCGCCGTCGGCCTGTACGACGAGGTCACGGTCACCCCGGCGGCGGAGCTGCGCGTCACCTGCGAGGGACCGGACGCGGACCAGGTCCCCCTGGACCGCACCAACCTCGCGGCGCGCGCGGCGATCGCGCTCGCCGGGCGGCGTGGCATCGACCCGGCCGTGCACATCCACATCACCAAGGACATCCCGGTCGCCGGCGGCATGGCGGGCGGCAGCGCGGACGGCGCGGGCGCGCTGCTCGCCTGCAACGCGCTGTGGGGGTCGGGCGCCTCCCGCGCCGAACTCCTCGCCATCTGCGCCGAGTTGGGCAGCGACGTGCCCTTCAGCCTGGTGGGCGGGGCGGCGCTTGGCACCGGGCGCGGCGAGCGGCTGACCACCCTTGACGTCGGCGGCACCTTCCACTGGGTGTTCGCGATGGCTGACCGCGGGCTGTCGACCCCGGCGGTCTTCCGCGAGTTCGACCGCCTGGCGAAGGGGCGGGCCGTTCCGGAGCCGGTGGCTTCCGGGGAACTGCTCAAGGCGCTGGAGAAGGGCGACTGCGACGCGCTGGCGGCGGCGGTCTCCAATGACTTGCAGCCTGCCGCGCTGTCCCTGTTCCCGGTGCTGGCGGACACGCTTGCGGCGGGGCGCGGGGCGGGCGCGGCGGCCGCCCTGGTCTCGGGTTCCGGGCCCACGACGGCCTTCCTGACGCGGGATGCGGAGTCGGCGCAGAAGGTGGCTCAGGCGCTGCGGGCGTCGGGGACGTGCCGGTCTGTGCGGACGGCTTCCGGCCCGGTGGCGGGCGCGATGGTGGTCTGAATCGATCAGAGGGTGTCGATGGCCGTCAGATCGATGTCGATGGGAACGGGTTTGTCGACCTTGATGCGGTCACGGTAGGTGCCGGTCGGCTGGTATACGCCGGTGTCTTCCGAGAGTTCGAAAACCTCGATGGCCGGGTGTTCGTCCGGCCCGCTCATCTCGACCAGCCAGTAGTGCCGGATCCCCGCCGCGGCGTACTTGTGCGTCTTGGTGAGCCGGTCGCGGGATTCGGACTCGGAGGAGATGACCTCGACAGCCAGAAGCACATCCGGCCCCTCGAAGTATGTCTGCCGCCGCCCCTTCTTGGCGGTCGCTTTGATCACGGAGATGTCCGGCTCGGGTCCGTTGCGCCGATCCAGCACCACCGTCATCTCGCGCGCGACCTTGTAATCGGCGGGCACTGTGCTGCGCAAGCCGCTCACCAGCAGGTCGATTGCGTCCGTGTGGAAGAAACGCTGCGGGCTCACGAGTACCAGGCTCCCGTCGATCAACTCGGTGTGCGGCGGGAGATCAGGCAGTGTGAGCAGGTCGTCCACGGTGTAGCCGTCCAGCGGGGGCATGCGCCATCCGGGCTGCTCTGCGGGCTCGGCTGTCATGGTTCCTCCCATGGACAAGATCCTGGTGCCTGTCCTCAACGGTAGCCGCCGCATCCCGATCATGTAACCACAAAGAGTGACCATCCGTGCACGCGCCGCCCCGACCCCCCGAGGCCCTAGGCTAGAAGGCTGACCGACCCCCCTGCGCAGGAGTGAAATGGCCGTCAACCTGGTCAATGTCGAGAACGTCAGCAAGGTGTACGGCACCCGTGCCCTGCTGGACGGTGTCTCGCTCGGCGTGTCGGAAGGGGACCGGATCGGGGTCGTCGGACGCAACGGCGACGGGAAGACCACCCTCATCCGGATGCTGGCCAAGCTGGAGGAGCCCGACACCGGACGGGTCACGCAGTCCGGCGGGCTGCGGCTCGGCGTGCTCACCCAGCACGACTCCCTCGACCCGGCCGCCACCGTCCGCCACGAGGTCATCGGCGACATGGCCGACCATGAGTGGGCCGGGAACGCCAAGGTCAGGGACGTACTCACCGGGCTGTTCGGCGGGCTCGACCTGCCCGGCTTCCCGAAGGGGCTGGACACCGTCATCGGGCCGCTGTCCGGTGGCGAGCGGCGGCGGATCGCGCTCGCCAAGCTGCTCATCGAGGAGCAGGACCTGATCGTCCTCGACGAGCCCACCAACCACCTCGACGTCGAGGGCATCTCCTGGCTGGCCCGGCATCTGCAGAGCCGGCGCTCGGCGCTCGTGTGCGTGACGCACGACCGGTGGTTCCTCGACCAGGTGTCCACCCGCATGTGGGACGTCCAGCGCGGTGACGTGTACGAGTACGAGGGCGGCTACTCCGACTACGTCTTCGCCCGCGCCGAGCGCGAGCGCATCGCCGCCACCGAGGAGACCAAGCGGCAGAACCTCGTCAGGAAGGAGCTGGCCTGGCTGCGCCGCGGCGCACCCGCCCGTACCTCCAAGCCGCGCTTCCGTGTCGAGGCCGCGAACGAGCTGATCAAGGACGTGCCGCCGCCGCGCGACAGCAGCGAGCTGATGAAGTTCGCCTCCTCGCGGCTCGGCAAGACCGTCTTCGACCTGGAGGACGTGAGCGTCCAGGCCGGGCCCAAGGTGCTGCTCAAGCACGTCACCTGGCAGCTCGGCCCCGGCGACCGCATCGGCCTGGTCGGCGTCAACGGTGCCGGCAAGACCTCGCTGCTGCGCGCCATGGCCGACGCGGCGCGGACGGAGGGCGAGGCGCAGCCGGTGGGCGGCCGGGTCACCGTGGGCAAGACCGTCAAGCTCGCCTACCTCTCCCAGGAGGTCGCCGAGCTGAACCCGAACTGGCGGGTCCTGGAGGCGGTGCAGCAGGTGCGCGAGCGCGTCGATCTCGGCAAGGGCCGCGAGATGACGGCGGGACAGCTGTGCGAGACGTTCGGCTTCAACAAGGAGAAGCAGTGGACGCCGGTGGGGGACCTGTCCGGCGGTGAGCGCCGCCGCCTGCAACTGCTGCGGCTGCTGATGGACGAGCCGAACGTCCTCTTCCTCGACGAGCCCACCAACGACCTCGACATCGAGACGCTCACCCAGCTGGAGGACGTCCTCGACGGCTGGCCCGGCTCGATGATCGTCATCTCCCACGACCGGTTCTTCGTCGAGCGCACCACCGACCGGGTGTTCGCCCTCCTCGGCGACGCCACCCTGCGGATGCTGCCGCGCGGCATCGACGAGTACCTGGAGCGGCGGCAGCGGATGGAGGAGGCGGTCGCCGCCTCGGCCGCCGCCGCGGCGCCCAGGGCCGCCGCCCCGGAGAAGAGCGCCGCCGACCAGCGCGCCGCCAAGAAGGAACTCCAGAAGATCGAGCGCCGGCTGGACAAGATCTCCGAGCAGGAGACCAAGCTGCACGCGCAAATCGCCGAGAACGCCACGGACTTCGCGAAGGTCGCCGAACTCGACGCGCAGCTGCGGGACTTGGCGGGCGAGCGGGAGGAACTGGAGCTGCGGTGGCTGGAACTGGCGGAGGACGCCTGACCTTTCCTCTGTCTCGTCATCCCTCGCGCGCAAGGGGCGCGTGCGCCGCGTGAAGGGGGCGTGAAGGCGCATAACGACGGCATCACGGGCCGGTCCTCCCTTGGGAACAGGGGTGGGCACGGCCCCGTGTGCTGTCCGTACCGGGTGATAGAAAGAGCCGTCTGAGAACTTTCTGAGTACGACCTTGGGTCCGACACGAACCTCAGGGCGTGGCTAAAAATCAGTGAACGAGGGGGAGAGCGCTGATGACTCAGCCGCCCGACCAGCCGCCGCAGCAGGGTGGTTTCGGAGCACCGCAGGACCAGCCACCACAGGGCGGCGGCTTCGGGCCCCCGCAGACACCACCCGCGCAAACGCCACCCGCGCAAACGCCGCCCGCGCAGGGAGGTTTCGGCGCCCCCCAGGGCACTCCGGCGGCCCCGCCTCCGCCGGCCCAGCCGCCCCAGCAGCCGCAGCCGGGCTACGGCTACCCGCAGCAGCCCGGCCCGTACGGGCAGCCCGGTCCCTATGGCGCCCCCGGCGCATATGGGCAGCCGCAGCAGCCGGGGCCGTACGGACAGCAGCCCGGTTACGGCTACCCGCAGCAGCCGCAGTACCCCGGCGCGCCCGGCACCCCGCCGCCCGGCGGCTCGAAGAGCCCCTTCAAGGGGAAGCCCGCCGTGATCACCGCGGCCGCGGTGGCGGCGCTGCTCGTCGTCGGCGTGGGCCTCTACGTGGCCAGTGGCGACGACGGCGGCAAGAAGAAGCCCATCGCCCAGCAGAGCGACGACCCGAAGTCCACCGGCTCCGCCGACCCGGTCAACCCCGGTGACGGCAGCGGCGACGGCGGCTCGGACCCGGACAACCTCAACGAGGGCCGCAAACCCGGCGAGGCCAGGGTGCTCTGGTACAAGACGGCTCCGGACGCGCCCGGTTCCGGCGCCGACGCACCCGGTATGTGGATCACCGGCAGCACGGCGGTGAAGGCGGCGTACAAGCAGGTCTTCGGCTACCGCGTCGGCAATGGCGACCCGGCCTGGTCCCCGATCACCTTCGCGCAGAAGATCTGCGCGGTCACCCCGGTGAAGTCGGCCGACAACAAGGTCGTCGTGGCGTACATGAGCGGCACCAGCGACCGCGCCAAGTGCAACCAGCTCCAGCAGATCGACCTCGTCACCGGCAAGAAGGGCTGGAGCGGCACGGTCGCCGACGGCGCGCTGTTCGACAGCACGCTCAGCCTGGAGCTGACCATCGCCGGCAAGACGCTGATGGTGGGCCGCTCGCAGTCGGGCACGGCGTACGACCTCGCCAGCGGCAAGAAGCTGTTCGACAAGAAGAGGTACGGCACCGACTGCTTCCCGACCGCGTTCGCGGGCGGCACGAACCGTCTGATCTCCGTGGCCTCCTGCGACGCCACCGGCAGCAACGAGCACGACGAGATCCAGGAGCTCGACCCGGCCACCGGCAAGGTGCGTTGGACCCAGCCGGTGAAGAAGGGCTGGACGGTCGCGCGGACCTACTCCGTCGACCCGCTCGTGGTCTATCTGACCAACGAGGACAAGAAGGCCTGGAACATCTCCACCTTCACCGGCAACGGCAAGTTCCGCTCCGAGGTCAAGGTCGACGAGAAGTTCGCCCCGCAGTGCGGCTGGGCGATCCTCGAACGCGACCTCCAGGGCTGCCAGGGCGTCGCCGCCGACGCGAACACCCTCTATCTGCCCACCGACTCCACCAGCGGCGCCAACGAGATCGTCGCGATCAGCCTGGCCACCGGCAAGGCCGCGTGGCGCGTGAAGTCCCCGGCGGACGAGTCGATGACGCCCGTCAAGGTCGAGGGCGGCCAACTCGTGGCCTATGTCCACCCGTCGTACGACGCGGGCGGCCAGGTCGTGTCGATCCCCACGACCGGCTCCGCGCACACCACGACGAAGCTGCTGCAGAACCCGCAGGGCGCCGCGGAGATCGAGGACGGCTTCTTCGACGGTGCGATCGACTGGGCCGGCGGACGCTTCTACATCTCGTCCACCCGGCTCAACGGCAACGACGACACGAAGGAGAAGCTGATGCTTGCCTTCGGCAAGTGAGCCCGGTCCGCACCCGCTTCTCCTCCGTCCCCGTCCTTCCGAGGTACACCTGTCATGACCCAGCCGCCGCCTCCGCCGCCCAACCAGCCCCCGCAGCAGGGCGGTTTCGGCCCGCCCCAGGACCAGCCGCCCGCGACGCCCACGCCGCCACCGGGCTACGGCTACCCGCAGCAGACGCCGCCTCCGCCGCCCGGCTACGGATACCCTCAGGCCCCGCAGGGCGCCCCCCAGACACCCCCGGGCTACGGCTACCCCGCCCAGCCGCCGAACCCGTACACCCAGCCGAACGCGTACGGCCAGCCCAACGCGTACGGCCAGCAGCCCGGTTACGGCTACCCGGGCCAGCCCACCATGCCGCTCCAGCCGCAGCCCGGGACGCCGGGCGGGGGCGGGCGGAAGGTCAACTCCTCGCTCGTCATCATCGTCTCGGCCCTCGTCGTGATCGCCCTGATCGTCGGCGGCGGCATCTGGTACGCGAAGTCGTCCGGCGACGACGGCAAGAAGCACGACACCGCGAGCTCCGGCGGCAGCACCGGCGGCAAGGACGGCAAGGACGGCAAGGGCGGCAGCGGGGGCACGACCTCGGGCGGCAAGGAGAAGGTGCCCTCGGACCCCGCCTCCGAGATCAGCTTCAAGGTCCCGCTGCCCAAGGCGGACGACACGGTCGTCACCACCGGCTCCTGGCTCACCGACAAGGTGTACGCCAAGAGCGGCATCGCCCAGATCGTCGGCTACGACCCCGACAGCGGCAGCAAGCTGTGGACGATCGACCTGCCCGGCCCCGTGTGCAACGCGACCACCCATGTCACCTCGGACGATCTGACGGCGATCACCTTCCAGCCGAAGATGCCCGCGAAGGGCTCCTCCGCCGGTTGCAGCCAGGTCGCGGCCATCGACCTCGACGCGGGCAAGAAGCTGTGGACGAAGACGGCCGATGCCGGTGACTACCCCATCAACTTCGACAATGTGACGGTCGCCCAGCGCACCGTCGCGGTCGGCAGCACCAATGGCGGCGCCGCCTTCGACCTCGACTCCGGCAAGGTGCTCTGGCAGCCGAAGCCGACCGACTCCTGCTACGACGCCGGGTACGGCGGCGGCGACCAGCTGGTGGCCGTGCGCAAGTGCGGTCAGTACGACAACCGCCAGCTGCACATCCAGACCATCGACCCCAAGTCGGGCAAGGTGATCTCCGAGTACAAGATGGCCCAGGGCATCGAGTACGCCAGCGTCGTCTCGACGAACCCGCTGGTGGTGGCCGCCGACGTCGGCGACAGCGCGGGCGACGGCAGCGGCATCTCGGACTACTTCTCCATCGACAACAAGACCGGCAAGCTGCGCGCCAGGATCAACGCGCCCGGTGACTCCTACGGCGGCCGCTGCGACGGCATCTCCCGCATCGAGTACTGCAAGGAGATCGTGGTCGGCAACGACAAGCTGTACGTGCCGACCGAGGAACACGACGGCAAGGGCGACTACAGCAAGACCAACGAGATCGTCGCGTTCGACCTCGGCACCGGCAAGCAGACCGGCCAGCGCGCCGACGCCGGCGACGGCTACATGATCTCCCCGCTGCGCATGGACGGCGGCAACCTGATCGCGTACAAGCGCCCGCCCTACGACAAGGGCGGCCAGATCGTCAGCATCGACGGCGGTTCCTTCAAGGAGACCAAGCTGCTGGAGAACCCGGCCACCCAGGACGTGCGGGCCGTGGAGACCAGCATGCTGCCCGAGTACGCGGAGATCCTCTACGCCCAGGGGCACCTCTACATGTCGGCGGTCTTCGCCCACAAGTCGAACTCCGCGTACGGCAAGGAGTACCTGGCGGTCGCGTTCGGCGCGGGCGGCTGATCGCGCGCCCCCCCGTTCGACGGCCCCGCCCCTGCTCAGGGGCGGGGCCGTTCACGTACCGCTCATCACCCTCGAATGCCAGAAATTCCGTCGATCCGGGGCACTTCTCATCAGTAGGGGCAGCGCGACGTCGAACAAGCGTGTAGCTTCCGGGGTCATGAAGGGCAGGGGTGCCGGGGGGCCCTCTGTCCATGTGGACCAGTGGACATCCATAGTGGGGCATCCATTGGGGGGACTGGGGGGTTGCTTCTATGGGAGTGCGGCTCATGGTGGTCGACGACCACCGATTGCTCGCGGAGGCGCTGGCCTCGGCGCTGAAGCTGCGCGGGCACCGGGTGCTCGCGGCGGCGGCTCCGGCCGCGGGCGCGGCGGAGCTGGTGATCAGCCGTGCGCCCGAGGTGTGCCTGCTGGGTACGGCGGCACCGGCCGAGCCGGGGGCCTTCGATCCGGTGGTGCGGATCAAGCGGGAGCGTCCGCAGGTCGCGATGCTGGTCCTGGGCCCGGTGCCGTCCCCGCGGGGGATCGCGGCGGCCTTCGCGGCCGGTGCGTCGGGGTACGTGCGTCACGACGAGCGGATAGAAGGGGTCGAACGGGCGATCATGAAGGCCCGGGCGGGCGAGGCGGCCGTCGCCCCGCAACTGCTCCAAGGAGCCTTCAGCGAACTGTTGAATCCCGCCGCCCAGCCCGACGACGAGGGCCAGCGACTGCTGCAGATGCTCACCCCGCGGGAGGTCGAGGTCCTGGTCAGGGTCGCCGACGGCGAGGACACCCGGCTGATCGCGGCCGGCATGGGCATCGCCCCGAGCACGGCCCGTACCCATGTGCAGCGCGTCCTGATGAAGCTGGGCGTCGGCTCCCGGCTGGAGGCTGCGGCCCTGGCGGCCCGTACGGGGCTGCTGGACAGGGCGGGACCGGTGCCGAACGCGTCGCCCGCGCACCCGGACTCCTAGGAGGGTGCGGTCCCCCGCGCCTGTGGGGCCGGAGCGCGAGGGACTCCGGCCCCGCGGGGCGTCACTCGTGCGGCTCGTCGTCCGGGGCGGCCTGAGGGAGCGGTGGCGGGGTGGGCCGCAGCTTCAGCCAGACCAGGAAGAACAGGCCGAGGAGCAGCATCCCGATCCCGGTCCACAGGTTGATGTTGACGCCCTGCGCCTTGGCGATCTCGGCGTCCGAGGCGGTGATGCCGGCGATCGTGACGATGATCCCGTAGACCACGAACAGGACGCCGATGATGCGGCGCAGGTCGAAGATGCGTGCTGCGGTCGCGGACTTGTGCTCCAGATCGAGGACTTCCCGCTGGAGGTCCCGATCGGAAAAGCCGGAGTATCCGTATTCGTCGGACATGGTTTCTCCATTCTCTCGCGGTCAGAACGAGAACGGGATATAGCAGATGGCGGCCAGGATCACCGCGCCCCAGCCCAGCAGGGCCGGCCTGCGGTACCAGGCGTCGTCACCGGCGGCGGGCGGCTCGGCCATGCCGGGGGAGCGGGTGCCGTAGACGAGGCCCTCCAGGTCCTCGGCCGGCTTCGGCGCGGTGAACAGGGTGACGATGAACATGACGACCGCGCCGGCGACGAAGCCCGCGATCGCGGAGACGAAGTTGGCGCCCTGGTCGGAGGGGATGCCGATGATGCCCTTCTTGTAGATCACGAAGTAGTTGACCATCGCCGTGACGGTGCCGGCGAGCAGCCCCCAGAAGCCGGCCTTCGCCGACGCCCGCTTCCAGAACATGCCGACGATGAAGACGACGAACATCGGCACGTTGAAGAAGGAGAACAGCGTCTGCAGATAGGCCATGATGTTCGAGAACGAGGACGCCAGGAACGCCGTGCCGATGGAGGCCAGCACGCCGATCGCCGTGATCAGGCGGCCGAAGCGGACGTAGTACTCGTCCTCGCGGTGCCGGATCACGTACTTCGACCAGATGTCGTTGGTGAACACCGTGTTGAAGGACGACACGTTGGCCGCCATTCCGGCCATGAACGCCGCCAGCAGACCCGTCACCGCGATGCCCAGCACACCGTTGGGCAGCAGCTCCTGCATGAGATAGGGGATGGCGTCGTTGTACTGGAGGTGGGAGCTCTTGGTGCCGATGTTCGGCACCAGCGCGGCGGTGACCAGGCCCGGGATCATCACCAGGAAGACGATGAAGATCTTCGGGTACGCGGCGATCAGCGGCGTGCGCTGTGCCGCGGAGAGGTTCCTCGCGGACAGGGCGCGCTGCACCTCGGCGAAGTTCGTCGTCCAGTAGCCGAAGGACAGTACGAAGCCGAGGCCGAGGACGATGGTCAGCCAGTTGGCGCCGAGCGGGTTGGGACTGCCGATGCCCGTGCCGCCCCACGCGGTGACGAAGTCGGGGCCGTGCAGCACGGTGAGCTTGTCGCTCAGTCCGCTCCAGCCGCCGACCTTCTTCAGGCCGAGCACGGAGATCGGGATGAGGGCCGCCAGGATCACGAAGAACTGCAGCACCTCGTTGTAGATCGCGGAGGAGAGCCCGCCGAGGGTGATGTAGGCGAGCACGAAGAAGCCGGCGACCACGATCGCCACCCACTGCGGCCAGCCCAGCAGGGCCTCGACGACGATGGCGAGGGCGTACAGGTTCACCCCGGCGATCAGGATCGCCGCAAAGGCGAACAGGATCGAACTCAGCAGGTGGGCCCACCGGTCGAAGCGCAGCAGCAGGAACTCGGGGACCGAGCGGACCTTGCTGCCGTAGTAGAAGGGCATCATCACCAGGCCGAGGAAGACCATGGCGGGGATGGCGCCGATCCAGTACCAGTGGACGGTGTAGGCGCCGTACTGCGCGCTGTTGGCCGCCATGCCGAGGATCTCGGTCGCGGCGAGATTGGCCGAGATGAACGCGAGACCGGTGATCCAGGCGGGCAGGGAACGCCCGGAGAGGAAGAAGTCCAGGGTGGTCTTCACCGAGCGGCGAGCCGCGAAGCCGATGCCCAGGACGACGGCGAAGTAGATCGCGAGGATCGTGTAGTCCAGCCCGTTCGTGGGGAGCCGCAGCTCGGCTGCCAGATGCTCTGGGGCCTGTGTGAGGGCATATGTGGGGATTTGCACTCCGTCATTGAACACGTCCGCTCATCCACCTTGTTTGATTGCGATGTTGACTGTCGTGGTGAGTTGTGTTTTGGTGTGTTCGTTTCTGTTTAAAGGTTGAAGGTGGCTCGGATAGGGAGTCCGTAGTGAAGAAGACCTCGACTCGACTGGCCGACGGTCGTGAGTTGATCTACTACGACCTGCGGGACGACACCGTGCGCGACGCGGTCGACCGGCGCCCCCTGGACCGCACCGTGACCACCTCCGAGATCCGCCGCGACCCGCTGCTCGGCGACCGGGTCGCGATCGCCTCGCACCGCCAGGGCCGCACCTATCACCCCCCGGCCGACGAGTGCCCCCTGTGTCCGTCGGCGGGCGACCGCCTGAGCGAGATCCCGGACTCTTCGTACGACGTCGTCGTCTTCGAGAACCGCTTCCCGTCGCTGGCCGGCGACTCGGGCCGCTGCGAGGTCGTCTGCTTCACCTCCGACCACAACGCGTCCTTCGCCGACCTCACCGAGGACCAGGCCCGCCTCGTCCTCGACGCGTGGACGGACCGGACCTCGGAGCTGTCGCACCTCCCTTCCGTCGAGCAGGTGTTCTGCTTCGAGAACCGCGGCGAGGAGATCGGCGTGACGCTCGGTCACCCGCACGGCCAGATCTACGCGTACCCCTTCACCACCCCGCGCACCGCGCTGATGCTGAACTCCCTCGCCGCCCACAAGGAGGCCACCGGCGGGGACAACCTCTTCGACACCCTCATAGAGCAGGAGCTCGCCGGTGAGCGGGTCGTCCTTGAGAGTGAACACTGGGTGGCCTTCGTGCCGTACGCAGCGCACTGGCCCTACGAGGCCCACCTGTACCCCAGGCGCCGCGTCCCCGACCTGCTCGCGCTCGACGAGGCGGCGCGCTCAGAGTTCCCCAAGGTTTATCTGGAACTCTTGAGGCGCTTCGACCGGATCTTCGGCGAGGGTGAGCCTCCGACGCCGTACATCTCCGCCTGGCACCAGGCACCGTTCGGCCAGCTGGAGGAGTTCGAGGGTGTCAGCCGTGACGACTTCGCGCTCCACCTTGAGCTTTTCACCATCCGCCGCACTTCCGGCAAGCTGAAGTTTCTCGCGGGTTCCGAATCCGGCATGAGCGTGTTCATCAACGACGTGCCGCCGGAACGCGCGGCCCAGCGACTGCGAGAGGTAGCGAGTTCATGAGCGGCAAGTATCTGGTGACCGGTGGTGCGGGCTACGTCGGCGGCGTCGTCGCCCAGCACCTGCTGGAGGCCGGCCACGAGGTCACGGTCCTGGACAACCTCTCCACCGGCTTCAGCGAGGGCGTGCCCGCGGGCGCCGCCTTCATCGAGGGCGACATCCGCGACGCCGCCAAGTGGCTCGACCCCAGCTACGACGGCGTCCTGCACTTCGCCGCCTTCTCCCAGGTCGGCGAGTCGGTCGTGAAGCCCGAGAAGTACTGGGACAACAACGTCGGCGGCACCATGGCGCTGCTCGGCGCGATGCGCGAGGCCGGCGTCCGCAAGCTCGTCTTCTCCTCCACCGCGGCCACCTACGGCGAGCCGGAGCAGGTCCCGATCGTCGAGACCGCCCCCACCCGGCCCACCAACCCCTACGGCGCCTCCAAGCTCGCCGTCGACCACATGATCAGCGGCGAGGCCACCGCCCACGGTCTGGGCGCGGTGTCGCTGCGCTACTTCAACGTGGCCGGCGCCTACGGCGCACAGGGCGAGCGGCACGACCCCGAGTCCCACCTCATCCCCCTCGTCCTCCAGGTCGCCCAGGGCCGCCGCGACGCGATCTCCGTCTTCGGCGACGACTACCCCACCCCGGACGGCACCTGCGTGCGCGACTACATCCACGTCGCGGACCTGGCCGAGGCCCATCTCCTCGCCCTGGGGGCCGCGCGGCCCGGCGAGCACCTGATCTGCAACCTCGGCAACGGCGAGGGCTTCTCCGTCCGCGAGGTCATCGAGACCGTCCGCCGAGTGACCGGCCACCCGATCCCCGAGGTCGTGGCCCCGCGCCGGGGCGGCGACCCCGCCGTCCTGGTCGCCTCCGCCCAGGCAGCCCGCGAGCGCCTCGGCTGGAACCCGTCCCGCGCGGACCTCGCCGCCATCGTCGCGGACGCCTGGGAGTTCACGCAGAAGATCGCAAGGGAGCAGTAGTGGGGGCACAGCAGGTCCGCGAGGGCTTCGTCGAGCTGTACGGGGCCGAACCTGAAGGCGTCTGGTCGGCGCCCGGCCGGGTCAACCTGATCGGCGAGCACACCGACTACAACGACGGCTTCGTCATGCCGTTCGCGCTGCCGCACGTGGCGACGGCGGCGGTGTCCCGGCGCACGGACGGGGTGCTGCGCCTGCACTCCTCGGACGTCGAGGGCGGTGTCGTGGAGCTCCCGCTCGACGCCCTCGCACCCGAGAGCGACCGCAACTGGACGGCGTACCCGGCCGGTGTGGTCTGGGCACTGCGCGAGGCCGGCCACCCGGTCACCGGCGCCGACATCCACCTCTCCTCGACGGTCCCGACCGGCGCCGGCCTGTCCTCCTCGGCCGCCCTGGAGGTCGTGATCGCCCTGGCCCTGGGCGACCTGTACGAACTCGGCCTCCAGCGCCGGCAACTGGCCCGCCTGTGCCAGCGCGCCGAGAACGTCTACGTCGGCGCCCCCACCGGGATCATGGACCAGACCGCGTCGGCCTGCTGCGAGGAGGGCCACGCCCTGTTCCTCGACACCCGTGACCTCTCCCAGAAGCAGATCCCCTTCGACCTGGCGGAACAGGGCATGCGCCTGCTGGTGGTCGACACCCGGGTCAAGCACGCCCACAGCGACGGCGAGTACGGCAAGCGCCGGGCCGGCTGCGAGAAGGGCGCGGCGCTGCTCGGCGTCGACGCGCTGCGGGACATCCCCTACGCCGGCCTGGACGCGGCACTGGCCCGGCTGGGCGACGAGGAGGAGGTGCGCCGCCTGGTGCGCCACGTCGTCACGGAGGACCAGCGCGTCGAACGCGTCGTGGCGCTCCTGGAGTCGGGCGACACCCGCGCGATCGGCCCGGTCCTCACCGAGGGCCACGCCTCGCTCCGCGACGACTTCCGCATCTCCTGCCCCGAACTGGACCTGGTCGTCGACACGGCCCTGACCGCGGGTGCGCTCGGCGCCCGGATGACCGGCGGCGGCTTCGGCGGCTCGGCGATCGTCCTCGCGGAGGCGACCGACGTCGACACGATCACCAAGGCGGTCGAGGAGGCCTTCACCGCGGCGAACTTCACGGCACCGCGGGTCTTCGAGGCGGTACCGGCGGCGGGGGCACGGCGGGTGGGCTGACGGCCGGGTCAGCCCAGCTGCTTCGTCAGGGTGTACTCCGTGATCCCCGGTGGATAGTCGGGGATCACGCACACCACCTCGTAGCCCTGTTTCCGGTAGAAGTCCGGGGCCTGGAAGTCCCAGGTCTCCAGGCGGGCCGAGCGGCAGCCGCGGTCCTGGTGGGCGATGCGTTCCGCCTCCGCGAGCAGCCGGGAGCCCAGGCCCGAGCCGCGGTGGCGTTCGTCGACCCACAGGTAGGTGACGTGCAGCCAGGTCGTCCAGGTGTGGCCGACCAGTCCGCCCGCCGGCTCCCCGGCCCCGTCCAGGGCCCACACATGGAGCGGGGCTTCTCGTTCCGCCGGCGTGCCGCGCAGGGCGGCCAGCACGGGGGAGGCCGCCGTGTTGGTGTCCAGCAGCCGGGAGCGGAGAAGATCGCGCCTCGCCTTGTCGACTTCTGCCTCAATACGAAACATGCGGCACACCATAAACGCGCTGGACAGCCAGTTCTGCAAATAACCTTCCGCTCCGGGCCCCCGGTCGTACCCTGATGAACAGCACCGGTGGGGGCCGGTGCCGATCAGGGGGCGAGACAGTCGGGTACGACGCCCGCGGTGGGGGTAGCAGTTTCTGCACGGCGGCGGCCGTGCGGTTTGCGTCACCCGTACTCGTGGGGGTCGTACCCGCGCCGGTCGGCGTTCTCCGGGCGATGGGGTCTCCCCTGCTCCTAGTGGAGCTTGGGGAAGGGGGTTACATGGTTCGCATCCGAGTCCTGGTCGTCGACGACCACCGTATTTTCGCCGAGTCGCTCGCCGCGGCCCTCGCCGCCGAGCCCGACGTCGACGTCTCCGCGGCCGGCAGCGGTCCGGCCGCACTGCGCTGCATGGAGCGGGCGGCCGCCGAGGGCCGCCGCTTCGACGTGCTGCTCGTCGACGCCGACCTGGGCGGCCATGTGCCCGGTGCGCGGCCGGCCGTGCCGGTGCAGGAGGGCAACGAGGAGGGGCTCGTCGACGGCATCTCGCTGGTCGCGGGCGTCCGTTCGGCACAGCCCGGCGTACGGACCGTCGTCCTCGCCGAGAAGGACGACCCCCGGCGCGCGGCCCTGGCCCTGCAGGCCGGCGCCTCGGGCTGGGTCGCCAAGGACTGCTCGCTGTCCCGGCTGCTCAACGTCATCCGCGGCGTCCTGCGCGACGAGACCCACCTCCCGCCCGCCCTGCTCACGGGAGTGCTGCGGGAGCTGACGGCCGCCCGCAAGCACCGCACCGAGAGCGAGCGGCTGGTGGAGTCCCTCACCCCGCGGGAGCGGGAGGTACTGCGCTGCATGGTCGCGGGCCTGGGCCGCAAGGCCGTCGCCGAACGCCTGTTCCTCTCCCCGCACACCGTGCGCACCCATATGCAGAACGTCCTCGGCAAACTGGGCGTCCACTCCACCCTCGCCGCGGTCGCACTCGCACGCCGGGCCGGGGTGGGGCCGGTCGACCTGGGGCCTGCCGGGCGGATCAGGGCGGAGGAAACCAACAGCGCCTGACCAGTACAGGCGTGCAGGGTCGTGGGGGTGCCCCCTGTTCGAGCGCAGTCGAGACCGCGCCGACCAGGCCCTGACGACAACGCCTGGGGGTCCCCCCTGCTCGAAGAGCTTGGGGGAGTGCGTGCCAGACCCCGCGTCTCCGGCCTGATCCGCCCGGCCGGCCCCTCAGCCGGGGATGTTGTCGAACGGGGCGGTCAACTGGCGTAGCAGCGCTGCCAGTTCGCCGCGCTGGGTGCGGGAGAGTTCCGCGAGGATCGCCCGCTCCTGGTCCAGCAGGCCCGCCAGGGCCTGGTCGGCGCGGTCGCGGCCCTCCTCCGTCAGGCGCACCAGCACCCCGCGCCGGTCGTTGGGGTCGGGCAGTCGCTCGACCAGGCCCTTCTTCGTCAGGCGGTCGATGCGGTTCGTCATCGTGCCCGAGGTGACCAGGGTCTGGGTCAGCAGTTGTCCCGGCGAGAGCTGATACGGCGCCCCCGCGCGCCTGAGCGCGGTCAGCACGTCGAACTCCCAGGGCTCCAGCTGGTGCTCGGCGAAGGCCAGCCGACGCGCCCGGTCCAGGTGCCGGGCCAGCCTGCTCACCCGGCTCAGCACTTCGAGCGGTTCCACGTCGAGGTCCGGGCGCTCCCGGCGCCACGCTGCGACCAGCCGATCGACCTCGTCCTCCATGACGATCAGTGTAGTGGTTGTGTCGACATGAAGTCTCTTGATTTCAAGTCTCTTGACATCGAGATATATCGGCGAGGAGAGTGGAGGACATGACGAAGCCGACCTGGGACCCCGGCCAGTACCTGCGTCACGCCGGTCACCGCGCCCGCCCCTTCACCGACCTCCTCGCCCGCATCCCCGACCTGCCGGGCACCCGGCCCCGCATCGCCGACCTCGGCTGCGGCCCCGGCAATGTCACCGCCCTGCTCGCCGAACGCTGGCCCACCGCGCACATCACCGGCTACGACAACTCGCCCGACATGCTCGACAGGGCCCACGTCGACCACGAGGGGCCCACCTCCGGCGGAGGCCGCCTGGACTTCGCCCACGCCGACGTACGGACCTGGACGCCCGGGGAGCCGTACGACCTGATCGTCAGCAACGCCACCCTGCACTGGGTGCCCGGCCACGCCGACCGCTTCGCCGACTGGATCGACGCCCTGGAACCGGGCGGCACCTTCGCCTTCCAGGTCCCCGACAACATCGACGCCCCGCTGCACGCCCTGATGCGCGAGCTCGCCGCCACACCCCGCTGGAAGACCCGCCTCGCCGACGTCCTGCGCCACGAGGACTCCGTCCACGCCCCCGGCGTCTATCTCGACCGGCTCGCCCGCCTCGGCTGCGCCACCGACGTGTGGCAGACGACGTACTTCCACGTCCTGCGCGGCGAGGACCCCGTCCTCGACTGGGTCAAGGGAACGGGACTGCGGCCCGCCCTCACCGTCCTCGCCGACGACCCGGAGGCCCGGGACGCGTTCGTCGCCGAATACCGGGACCTGCTGCGGCAGGCGTACCCGAGCCAGGAGTACGGCACCGTGCTCCCGTTCCGCCGGCTGTTCGCCGTCGCCCGCAAGGAGGGCTGATGCTCGCCGCCGTCGACCACGTCCAGCTCGCCGCCCCGCCCGGCTCCGAGGACCTGCTGCGGGCCTACTACGTCGGCGTCCTCGGCATGACGGAACTCCCCAAACCGCCGACGCTCGCGGCGCGCGGCGGCTGCTGGTTCGAGGCGGGATTCGTCCAGCTCCACCTGGGCATCGAGCAGGACTTCCGGCCCGCGAAGAAGGCCCACCCAGGGCTGCGGGTGACGGACATCGAGGCGTACGCGGCCCGGCTGGCCGCGGGTGCGGCGCCGGTGACCTGGGACGACAGCCTGCCGGGCCACCGTCGCTTCTACTCGGAGGATCCGGTGGGGAACCGGCTGGAGTTCCTGGAGCCGGGGGCTACAGACGCCTCAGGGCGTCCAGCCTGATGTCGATGCTGATGTCGAAGGGCACGGAGAGTTCGAGCTTGTCGTGGTGGATGCCGGTGACCACATACTTCTTGGTCGCCGGGTCGAGCTCGTACGTCCGGACCACGGGGTGCTGATTCCCCTCAGCCATCTCGACGAGCCAGAAATGGGGGATTCCGGCGGCCGCGTACTTGAAGGGCTTGGCGTCGTGGTCACGGGCCTCGGAGTCCGGTGAGACGACCTCGACGGCGAGCACCAGGTCCTCCGCCCGGAACCGGGTCTGCTCAAGGCCGGTGACCGCTTCCACGCGGACGACACTGATGTCGGGTTCCGGAGCATTGCGGCGGTCCAGGACCACGGTCATCTCCCGCTCGATGCTCAGATTCTCCGGCAGTCTGGAGCGCAGGCCGTTCACCAGCAGTTCCATCATCTTGCTGTGGAAACGTCGCTGCGGACTCACGAAAACCAGGCTCCCGTCGATCAACTCGGTGTGCGGCGGGAGGTCCGGCAGGGTGAGCAGGTCGTCGACCGTGAAGCCCTCGGGCGGCGGCGCAGGCAGGTGGATGCCGGGCTCGGCGTCGTGTGCGCTGCTCGGCTCGGCAATCATGGTGATTCCTCCCATGAGCGGTATTCAACGGCCAGATACCCACGCTAACCGCCGAGACCGACAAAGGTCATCACATCGGGTGATCAGCACCCCGCGCCGGACACGGCTAGCTCTTCCGGTGCCCGATCAACCGCGGCTTCGGCTCCAGCCCGTCCAGCCCGTGCCACGCGAGATTCACCAGGTGGGCGGCGACCTCCGCCTTCTTCGGGCGGCGCACGTCCAGCCACCACTGACCGGTCAGCGCCACCATCCCGACCAGCGCCTGGGCATACAGCGGCGCCAGCTTCGGGTCGAAGCCGCGGGACTTGAACTCGCGGCCCAGGATGTCCTCCACCTGGGTCGCGATGTCCGAGATCAGCGAAGCGAAGGAACCCGTCGACTGGGGGATCGGAGAGTCACGGACCAGGATGCGGAAGCCGTCCGTGTACTCCTCGATGTAGTCCAGCAGCGCGAACGCCGCCTGCTCGCACAGCTCGCGGGGGTGGCCGGCCGTCAGGCTGCTCGTCACCATGTCGAGCAGCCGGCGCATCTCGCGGTCCACCACCACCGCGTACAGCCCCTCCTTGCCGCCGAAGTGCTCGTACACCACCGGCTTGGAGACCCCGGCCTTCGCCGCGATCTCCTCCACCGACGTGCCCTCGAAGCCCTTCGCCGCGAAGAGGGTGCGACCGATCTCAAGCAACTGCTGACGGCGCTCGGCACCGGTCATCCGGGTCCGGCGCGCTCGCCGCGGCTTTTCGGTGCTGGGGGTGCTGGAGTCGGTCGCCACGGCGTCAATCATGCCGCCTTCGCGGCCTTGACCCCCCGCCCAGAGCCGCCTTCCCCGGTGTTACGGCGCGAATCGATACGCGAGCGTGACGGCCAGCGGACGTCGTACGCCCAGCCGAACACCTCAAACCAGCGGATGATCCGCGCCGACGAGTCCAGCTGGCCCCGCTCCACACCGTGCCGCGCCGAGGTCTGGTCGGCGTGGTGCAGGTTGTGCCAGGACTCGCCGCACGACAGGACCGCCAGCCACCACACGTTCCCCGAGCGGTCGCGCGACTTGAACGGCCGCTTGCCCACCGCGTGACAGATCGAGTTGATCGACCACGTCACATGGTGCAGCAGCGCCACCCGCACGAGTGACCCCCAGAAGAACGCCGTGAACGCGCCCCACCAGGACATCGTCACCAGACCGCCGATCAGCGGCGGCAGGGCCAGGGAGAGCGCCGTCCAGTAGACGAACTGACGGGAGATCGCCCGGATCGCCGGGTCCTTGATCAGATCCGGCGCGTACTTCTCCTGCGACGTCTGCTCCTCGTCGAACATCCAGCCGATGTGCGCCCACCACAGGCCCTTGACCAGCGCAGGGACGGTCTCGCCGTACCGCCACGGGGAGTGCGGGTCACCCTCTGCGTCGGAGAACTTGTGGTGCTTGCGATGGTCGGCCACCCAGCGCACCAGGGGACCCTCGACCGCCAGCGACCCCATGATCGCCAGAGCGATCCGCAGGGGCCGCTTGGCCTTGAACGAACCGTGGGTGAAATAGCGGTGGAAACCGATCGTGATGCCGTGGCAGCCCAGGAAGTAGAAGAACACCAGCAGGCTCAGATCCAGCCAGCTCACCCCCCAGCCCCACGCGAGCGGCACCGCGGCCACCAGCGCGAGGAACGGCACGGTGATGAACAGCAACAGCGTGATCTGCTCGATCGAACGCTTCTGCTCACCGCCCAGCGTGGCGGAGGGGGTTGCGTCGGTCGCCTGCGGGGCGTCATCGATCACATCGGAACTCGTGGTCATGGGCGTCCCCTGTGGGGTCGAGGGTGAAGGGGGGTGCCGGGTCGCGGCGACCTAGTGGGACTGTACCCAGACTTCCCTACGGTTCCGTAACCTACGGCGACGTAAGTATGGCAGCGCGGTGTCCGGGGGCAAGAGCCCGTGAGCCAGCGCGTCCACATGGACACCTATCCTTGGAGTCGGTCGGACAGCGCGGTCCGCTCTGTTTTCTTCCCGGATGTACGGCCCGTATGCGGCACCTGCCGCGCGGCGGACACCGGGGTTCCCTCCCGGACGAGCTTCAACACTGCAAGGAGCCGCACCTGTGAGCAGTGCCGACGACCAGACCACCACGACCAGCAGTGAGCTGCGCGCCGACATCAGGCGACTGGGCGACCTCCTCGGCGAGTCCCTAGTCCGGCAGGAGGGCCCCGAGCTGCTCGACCTCGTCGAGAAGGTCCGCCGCCTCACCCGCGAGGACGGAGAGGCCGCCGCGGAGCTGCTGCGCGGCACCGAACTGGAGACCGCCGCCAAGCTGGTCCGCGCCTTCTCCACCTACTTCCACCTGGCCAACGTCACCGAGCAGGTCCACCGCGGCCGCGAGCTGCGCGCCCGGCGCGCCGCCGAGGGCGGCCTCCTCGCCCGCACCGCCGACCGCCTCAAGGACGCCGACCCCGAACACCTGCGGCAGACCGTCCAGCACCTCAACGTCCGCCCCGTGTTCACCGCACACCCCACCGAGGCCGCCCGCCGCTCGGTCCTCAACAAGCTCCGGCGCATCGCCGAGCTCCTGGAGGCCCCGGTCATCGAGGCCGACCGCCGCCGCCACGACATCCGCCTGGCCGAGAACATCGACCTCGTCTGGCAGACCGACGAGCTGCGCGTCGTACGCCCCGAACCCGCCGACGAGGCCCGCAACGCGATCTACTACCTCGACGAACTCCACGCCAACGCCGTCGGCGACGTCCTGGAAGACCTCACCGCCGAGCTGGAGCGCGTCGGCGTCAGGCTCCCCGACGACACCCGGCCGCTGACCTTCGGCACCTGGATCGGCGGCGACCGCGACGGCAACCCCAATGTCACCCCCGCAGTGACCTGGGAAGTCCTCATCCTCCAGCACGAACACGGCATCAACGACGCCACGGAGATGATCGACGAGCTGCGCGGCCTGCTCTCCCAGTCCATCCGCTACACCGGCGCCACCGAGGAACTCCTGGAGTCCCTGCGCACCGACCTGGACCTGCTGCCCGAGATCAGCCCCCGCTACAAGCGCCTCAACGCCGAGGAGCCCTACCGGCTCAAGGCCACCTGCATCCGCCAGAAGCTCGCCAACACCAAGCAGCGCCTGGCCAAGGACACCCCCCACCAGCCGGGCCGCGACTACCTCGGCACCGGCGAACTCCTCGCCGACCTGCGCATCCTCCAGACCTCCCTGCGTGAACACCGCGGCGGCCTGTTCGCCGACGGCCGGCTCGCCCGCATCATCCGCACCCTGGCCGCCTTCGGCCTCCAGCTCGCCACCATGGACGTCCGCGAACACGCCGACGCCCACCACCACGCCCTCGGCCAGCTCTTCGACCGCCTCGGCGAGGAATCCTGGCGCTACGCCGACATGCCCCGCGAGTACCGGGCCCGGCTCCTCGCCAAGGAACTGCGCTCCCGCAGGCCCCTCGCCCCCACCCCGGCCCCCGTCGACGCGGCCGGCGAGAAGACCCTCGGCGTGTTCCAGACGGTCAAGAAGGCCCTGGAGGTCTTCGGACCCGAAGTCATCGAGTCCTACATCATCTCCATGTGCCAGGGCGCCGACGACGTCTTCGCCGCCGCCGTCCTCGCCCGCGAGGCCGGCCTCGTCGACCTGCACGCAGGCTGGGCCAGGATCGGCATCGTCCCCCTCCTGGAGACCACCGACGAGCTCAAGGCCGCCGACACCATCCTCGAAGACATGCTCTCCGACCCGTCCTACCGGCGCCTGGTCGCGCTGCGCGGCGACGTCCAGGAGGTCATGCTCGGCTACTCCGACTCCTCCAAGTTCGGCGGCATCACCACCAGCCAGTGGGAGATCCACCGCGCCCAGCGCCGGCTGCGCGACGTCGCCCACCGCTACGGCGTCCGGCTGCGCCTCTTCCACGGCCGCGGCGGCACCGTCGGCCGCGGCGGCGGCCCCTCCCACGACGCCATCCTCGCCCAGCCCTGGGGCACCCTGGAGGGCGAGATCAAGGTGACCGAGCAGGGTGAGGTCATCTCCGACAAGTACCTCATCCCCTCCCTCGCCCGGGAGAACCTGGAACTGACCGTCGCGGCCACCCTCCAGGCCTCCGCCCTGCACACCGCGCCCCGCCAGTCGGTCGAGGCCCTGGCCCGCTGGGACGCCGCCATGGACGTCGTCTCGGACGCCGCCCACGCCGCCTACCGGCGCCTGGTCGAGGACCCCGACCTGCCCGCGTACTTCTTCGCCTCCACCCCGGTCGACCAGCTCGCCGACCTCCACCTGGGCTCCCGCCCCTCCCGGCGGCCCGACTCCGGCGCCGGACTGGACGGCCTGCGCGCCATCCCCTGGGTGTTCGGCTGGACCCAGTCCCGGCAGATCGTCCCGGGCTGGTTCGGCGTCGGCTCCGGGCTCAAGGCGCTGCGCGAAGCGGGGCTGGACACCGTGCTGGACGAGATGCACGAGCAGTGGCACTTCTTCCGCAACTTCATCTCCAACGTGGAGATGACCCTGGCCAAGACCGACCTGCGGATCGCCGAGCACTACGTCGACACCCTCGTCCCCGACGAGCTCCGGCACGTGTTCGACACCATCCGCACCGAACACGAACTGACCGTCGCCGAGGTGCTCCGCATCACCGGCGAGAAGGAACTCCTCGACGCCACACCGGTGCTGAGGCAGACCTTCAGCATCCGTGACGCCTATCTGGACCCGATCTCCTACCTCCAGGTCACCCTGCTCAAGCGCCAGCGCGACGCCGCGGCCAAGGGCGAACAGCCCGACCCGCTGCTGTCGAGGGCCCTGCTCCTCACCGTCAACGGCGTGGCCGCGGGCCTGCGCAACACCGGCTGACGGCCGCCGGCTGACGACCGACGGCCGACGACGTAGAAGTGCCCCCGTGCTTCACGCGAAGCACGGGGGCACACCCCTGCGGGCATCAGCCCCGGACGGCCTTCCGGCGCCGGAACACCAGATAACCGCCCGCGCCGACCAGCGCGGCCGCGACACCCGACAGCAGACCCACCGGCGCGCCGTTGCCCGTCTCGGCCAGACCGCCCGAGCCACCGCCCTGCTCGGACGGCGACGCGGCCGGCGCCGTCGACTCGCCACCGCCCGTCGACTCGCTCGCGCCGGGCGACGCGCTCGGGGACGCCGAACCCGACGGGCTCGCCGACTCACCGGTGGACGAACTCGGGGACGCGGACGGCGTCGTACCGCCGCCGCCCTCCGAGTCGGCGCAGTCCGTCCAGAACACCTTGTGCTTGGCCGCGCCCTTCTCGCCCTCGAAGTTCCAGAACAGCTTGTA
The DNA here is from genome assembly GCF_040654755.1 of Streptomyces sp. NPDC050625. Lineage (NCBI taxonomy): Bacteria > Bacillati > Actinomycetota > Actinomycetes > Kitasatosporales > Streptomycetaceae > Streptomyces > Streptomyces sp. NPDC050625. Next base: position 132,005 of record NZ_JBFAIQ010000022.1, on the reverse strand, counting down.
GTGCCCGTCGGGCAGCGACAGGTCCTCGGTACGGCCGTGTCCCACGGCGTCCAGGGTGATGGCACCGGACTTCACGGTCTCGCCCTTCGGGGCGGCCGTCGGAGCCCACGCCTCGATGTGCCAGTCGACCTCCTGCACCCCGTCGAAACCGAAGGCGTCCAGGTAGAACGTGCAGACGTGCGGTTCGTTGCGGCGCAACTCCTCGCCCGTCTTCGCATCGTGGATCTTCACTGTGCCGTTGTCACCCGGAGCGGTGGCATGGGCGGAGGGGGCGGCGAACAGCGCGGCCGCCGCGACGGCGCACACGGCGCCGGCGCGAGTGAGGGTACGCATGGGGCAGTCCATCTTCGAGTTACGGACGGGAAGATGTGGAGGGGGCAGCTCAGCATCCAGCCCCGGCTGATCCGTGGTCAATCACGAATACGCAACACTCAGATCTGCCACAGGGCCCACAAGGCTCACAGAACTCACAGAACTCACAGGGCTCACAGGGCTCATAGCGCCAGGAACGCCACCGTCAGCAGCACGGCCCCCGACCCCGCCAGCACCCACGCCGGCCGTGTCAGCCGCAGCCCGCCCGCCACGACGACCGAGGCGAGCAGCAGAGCCCCGCCCAGCGGAACCCACGCATACAGGATCCCCGCGGGCCCCGACCGTACGACATCATCCGTACCGGGCTTCACGATGACCGCGTACGTCTGTCCCTTGCGCACCGCCACCGGCTCCTGGATGAAGACACGGTCCCGCGCCGTCGCCCCCGGCGAGACCGGCGTGAACGGCCCCGAACACGTGTCCCGGTCGCACTGGGTCACCCTGATCGTGCCGTGCTCCCGGCCCTTCGTCAGCATCACGTGCTGCGCGGTGCCCCAGGAACCCCACACACCCGCGACCAGGATCAGCACGGCGACCGCACCCATCACCGCGAACCGCCCGAACCGCACCGCGGCGGCCGAGGCCTCACGGGAAGAGATGGCAATGGCAGGCATGGCCGGGATCATTGGCCATGCCCGTCCGATCGGTCAACTCCCGCCCGCCCCCCAGCCGGACAAGTCAGGAGTTGTACGAGCTTTGCGCCCGCTCGAGACCCTCGATCACCAGACACTCCACCGCGTCCGCCGCCCGGTCCACGAAGTAGTCCAGCTCCTTGCGCTCCGCCGACGAGAAGTCCTTCAGCACGAAGTCGGCCACCTGCATACGACCCGGCGGCCGCCCGATCCCGAACCGCACCCGGTGGTAGTCCGCACCCATCGCCTTCGTCATCGACTTCAGCCCGTTGTGCCCGTTGTCCCCGCCGCCCAGCTTCAGCCGCAGGGTCCCGTAGTCGATGTCCAGCTCGTCGTGCACCGCCACGATGTTCGCCACCGGCACCTTGTAGAAGTCCCGCAGCGCATTCACCGGACCGCCCGACAGGTTCATGTACGACATGGGCTTCGCCAGGATCACCCGCCGGCTCGCCGGACCGGGCGGGCCGATCCGCCCCTCCACGACCTGAGCCTGCGCCTTCCCGGCACGCTTGAACTTCCCCCCGATCCGCTCGGCCAGCAGATCGGCCACCATGAAGCCGACGTTGTGCCGGTTCATGGCGTAGTCGGGACCGGGATTGCCCAGGCCTACGACCAGCCAGGGGGCATTGGCGGGGGTGGTCACGTCCATGTCTCCTTGATACGCGTCGACACGCGTCCTCGTTAAGTCCTTGATACACGCGACAGCCGCTGCCCCCGGCCGGGAACAGCGGCTGCCACGAACGACCACCGCGAGGATCAGGCCTCGGCGGCCTCTTCGCCCTCGCCCTCGCCCTCGGCCGGGGCCTCCTCGGCCTGCGCGGCCAGGACCTGGAGGACGACCGCGTCCTCGTCGACGGCCAGCGTCACACCGGACGGCAGGACGATGTCCTTGGCGAGGACCGAGGCACCGGCCTCCAGACCCTCGACCGACACCGTCACGCCCTCGGGGATGTGCGTGGCCTCGGCCTCGACCGGCAGCGCGTTCAGGACGTGCTCCAGCAGGTTGCCACCGGCGGCCAGCTCGCCCTCGGCGTGCACCGGAATCTCGACCGTGACCTTCTCGCCACGCTTGACCAGCAGCAGGTCGACGTGCTCCAGGAAGCCCTTGATCGGGTCACGCTGCACGGACTTCGGGATCGCCAGCTCGTTGGACTTGCCGTCGATGTCCAGGGAGATCAGGACGTTCGGCGTACGCAGCGCGAGCAGCAGGTCGTGGCCCGGAAGGGTGAGGTGCAGCGGGTCGGAACCGTGGCCGTACAGCACACCGGGAACCTTCGACTCACGGCGGATACGACGGGCGGCACCCTTGCCGAACTCGGTACGGGTCTCGGCGGAGATCTTGACCTCGGACATGATCACTCCTCGTAGAGATAGACACGGACGTGGTTACCCGGCCACGAACGGCCTGCTACGAAGAGCGCGTCGATAACGGACCGCCGTACCCCGTCACAGAACGGGAACGGCCTCCCTCGCCGAGCAACTGAAGCAGTCTACTCGGCGAGGGAGGCCGCAGAAAAATCGATCAAGCCCGAAGGCGAACAGAGATCACTGCTCGTCGAACAGGCTAGTCACCGAACCGTCCTCGAACACCTCACGCACCGCACTCGCGATCGTCGGCGCGATCGACAGCACCGTCAGCTTGTCCAGGTCCCGGCCCAGCTCACCCGGCGTCGGCAGCGTGTTCGTGAACACGAACTCACTCACCCGCGAGTTCTTCAGCCGGTCCGCCGCCGGACCCGACAGCACACCGTGCGTCGCCGTCACGATGACGTCCTCCGCACCGTGCGCGAACAGCGCGTCCGCCGCCGCACAGATCGTGCCACCGGTGTCGATCATGTCGTCCACCAGCACACACACCCGGCCCCGGACCTCACCCACGACCTCGTGGACGGTCACCTGGTTCGCCACGTCCTTGTCACGCCGCTTGTGCACGATCGCCAGCGGCGCACCCAGACGGTCGCACCAGCGGTCCGCCACCCGCACACGGCCGGCGTCGGGGGACACCACCGTCAGCTTGTCCCGGTCCACCTTCCGGCCCACGTAGTCCGCGAGCAGCGGAAGCGCGAACAGGTGGTCCACCGGGCCGTCGAAGAAACCCTGGATCTGGTCCGTGTGCAGATCCACGGTCAGAATGCGGTCCGCACCCGCCGTCTTCATCAGATCCGCGATCAGACGCGCCGAGATCGGCTCACGCCCACGGTGCTTCTTGTCCTGCCGCGCATAGCCGTAGAACGGCACGATCACCGTGATCGAACGGGCCGACGCACGCTTCAGCGCGTCGATCATGATCAGCTGCTCCATGATCCACTTGTTGATCGGAGCCGTGTGGCTCTGGATCAGGAAGCAGTCCGCACCACGAGCGGACTCCTGATAGCGGACATAGATCTCGCCATTGGCGAAGTCGAAGGCCTTCGTCGGGACGACCCCGACACCCAGCTGCTGGGCGACCTCCTCGGCAAGCTCGGGGTGGGCGCGGCCGGAGAAGAACATCAACTTCTTCTCGCCGGTCGTCTTGATCCCGGTCACAGCACTGTCTCCTCAGAGGTGTCTCAGCTGGGTGTCGAGCGACCTCTCGGCTGGGCGTGAGAGGCCGACTCAGCTGGTGGGGTGCGGGTATGCACTTATCACGGTACGCCGTGTTCGGCGCACCCGTTTCCGGTCAGTCCTCGCCGCCGCCCTGCCGGGACGCCGCCTCCGCCGCCTTCGCGGCCGCGCTGCCCGGACGCTTCCGGGCCACCCAACCCTCGATATTCCGCTGCTGACCGCGGGCCACGGCCAGCGAACCGGGCGGCACATCCTTGGTGATCACCGAGCCCGCGGCGGTGTACGCACCGTCCCCGACCGTGACAGGAGCCACAAACATATTGTCCGAACCCGTACGGCAGTGCGACCCGATCGTCGTGTGGTGCTTGTCCTGCCCGTCGTAGTTCACGAACACACTCGCGGCACCGATGTTCGAGTGGTCACCGATGGTCGCGTCCCCGACGTACGAGAGATGCGGAACCTTGGTCCCCTCCCCGATCGAGGCGTTCTTCGTCTCCACATACGTACCCACCTTGGACTTCAGCCCCAGACGGGTACCGGGTCGGAGATACGCGAACGGCCCCACACTGGCCTGCGGCCCGATGTGCGCCCGGTCGGCCACCGTGTTGTCCACCCGCGCGCCCGCGCCCACCTGAGTGTCCTTGAGCCGGCTGTTGGGCCCGACCTCCGCGCCCTCGCCGAGATGCGTCGAACCCTGGAGCTGGGTGCCCGGGTGGACGAGAACGTCCTGCTCGAACGACACGGTCACATCCACCCACGTCGACGCCGGGTCCACGACCGTCACACCGGCCAGCATCGCGCGCTCCAGCAGCCGGTCGTTGAGGATCCGGCGCGCCTCCGCGAGCTGCACACGGTTGTTGATCCCGGCGATCTCACGGTGATCGGCGGCGACCGAGGCCCCCACGCGATGCCCGGCCTCCCGCAGGATGCCGAGGACGTCCGTCAGATACTCCTCGCCCTGACTGTTGTCCGTCCGCACCTTCCCCAGCGCGTCGGCGAGGAGCTGCCCGTCGAAGGCGAAGACCCCGGAGTTGATCTCACGGATCGCGCGCTGCGACTCGTCGGCGTCCTTGTGCTCGACGATCGCGGTCACGGCACCGGAGGCGTCGTCGCGCACGATACGGCCGTAGCCGGTCGCGTCCGGGACGACGGCGGTCAGCACGGTGACGGCGTTGCCGTCCGCGTGGTGGGTCGCGGCGAGCGTCCGCAGCGTCTCGCCGCTGAGCAGAGGGGTGTCTCCGCAGACGACGACCACGGTTCCGTCGACGGTCCCGCCGAGCTCCTCCAGAGCCATCCGTACGGCGTGTCCGGTGCCGTTCTGCTGGTCCTGCACGGCGGTCCGCACCTGCGGGTCGACGCCGCCGAGGTGCTCGGTGACCTTCTCGCGGGCGTGTCCCACGACGACGACCAGCTCGTGCGGGTTCAACTCGCGGGCGGCGGCGAGCACATGACCCACCAGGGAACGGCCGCAGATCTCGTGCAGGACCTTCGGTGTGGCCGACTTCATACGGGTGCCCTCACCCGCTGCAAGAACGACGACGGCTGCCGGGCGAATGGCGCTCACGGGGTTGCCCTTCGGCTTTGGATGGGTGGGGGTGGACATCCGCAGGATACCGGGGCGTTTCGTGGGGGACATGGGAGCGGGCCCTGCCAGTGCTGGCAGGGCCCACATGTGCGCAGCTCCCCCATCAGGATTTGAACCTGAACTTAAGGGACCAAAACCCTCAGTGCTGCCTGATTACACCATGGGGGATGAAACTCGACCGAACCGGACATTTGGTCAGGTTGCCGAGTCGGCACCCCACACTATGCCGTACCAAGACCCTTCGATGCGACGGTACAAGTCGGCGCCCTTCAGGACTTTGATCACTAGGCAGCCCCGGTAGGTGTCGCCCACGTTCTTGCGGACCGTCTTGGGGTTGTGCTTCTTGAGAGTCGTCTTGTTGAAGGCGGAGGCGTCGGCGCCGACCAGGTCGGCCCAGTACCGTTCGGCACCCGAAACATCGGCGTTCGGGTCGCCGTTGACCAAGGTGACGCTCTCGCGGCGGTCGTGCGGCTTGTCCTTACTGTCCTCGGCCCAATAGAGGCCGACGCTCTTCGTCGCGCACGCGGAGCTTCGCCTCCCAGCCCTTCCTGGCGATGGCTGCCGCCTCTTCGTGGCTGCGCTTGCGCTCGGGCCTCGGCAGATCCCGCACCCACAAGGAAACCGAGCTCCGCGAACACCCGAGTTCCGCCTCGATCTGGTCGTACGTCCAGCCTTGCCTGCGCAGCTCCCGCGCCCTCTCGCACATGTCGTCCTTCGCCCGCGGGCGCTTCGTCCACTCCGGTGGCGGCTCCCCCTTCACCAGTTGGTTGAGGTTGCCGTTGTCCCTCGAAGTCCGTGTACTTGCCGGGTGAATGTGCCATGCGCCTACCGTCCGGCCGGAATGGTTGGTTCCGGGGTCGAACGGGCGTGGTTCAGTAGTTCGAGGGATACCGGGGGGTTTCGCAGTTATTCGATTACGGAGTGTGGTGTAGGCCAGTAGGCGAAACTCACCGGAAAAGCTCACCCCACCGCCCGTAGGCTGGACGCATGACCACGACGGGGGAAGAGCGCACCACGGCCCTGACCGGCCCGTGGTGGTGGGCGAGGTGGCGCAGCGCGGTACTCGACGGGAGTCTCGCGCTGGTGTCCGCGTTGGAGTGTGCGGCGGAGGGCATCCCCTTCGCCCGCGACGCGGGTATCCCGGTGTCGGTCGGGATCGTGTTCGGTCTGCTGGCCGGTTCGGTGCTGCTGCTGCGGCGGAAGTGGCCGATCGCGGTCGTGTTGGTGGCCATTGCGATCACGCCCGCCCAGATGGGTTTCCTGATGGGCATCGTCGGCCTGTACACGCTGGCCGCGGCCGAGCTGCCGCGGCGGATCATCGCGGCGCTGGCGGGGATGACCCTCGTCGGGACGATGATCGTGACGTTCGTGCGGGTGCGCCAGGACATGGCGCGGGGTGATCTGACCCTCGGGGACTGGTTCGTGCCGTTCGCCTCGATCACCACGTCGCTCGGGCTCACCGCGCCGCCCGTGCTGCTGGGGCTGTATGTGGGTGCCCGGCGCCGGCTGATGGAGAGTCTGCGGGAGCGGGCGGACAGTCTTGAGCGTGAGCTGCAGTTGCTCGCGGAGCGGGCGGAGGAGCGCGCGGAGTGGGCGCGCAACGAGGAGCGGACGCGTATCGCCCGCGAGATGCATGACGTGGTGGCGCATCGAGTGAGCCTGATGGTGGTGCACGCGGCCGCTCTGCAGGCGGTGGCCCGGAAGGATCCGGAGAAGGCCGTGAGGAACGCGGTGCTGGTCGGGGACATGGGCCGGCAGGCGTTGACGGAGTTGCGGGAGATGCTGGGGGTGCTGCGTTCCGGGAACGGTGCGCAGCGGCGTGCTGCGTCGGCGTCGGTGCCGCCGGCCTCGGTCGGGGTGCCGGTGGCGGAGCCGGAGGCGGATCCCCGGTCCGACGAGGACGAGGCCGCGGCGGAGGGGCCGTACCTGGCGGAGCTGGATGTGCTGATCGGGCAGTCGGCGGCCGCGGGGATGGTGGTGGATCTGTCGGTCGAGGGTGATGCGCGGTCGTATGCGCGGGCGGTCGAGCAGACGGCGTACCGGGTGGTGCAGGAGGCGTTGACGAACGTCCACAAGCATGCGGCGGGTGCGAAGACGCACGTGCGGCTGGCGCACCGGGTGTCGGAGATCGCGATGCAGGTGGAGAACGAGCCGCCGCCGGAGTTGTCGTCGGCGTCGGCGGCGCGGTTGCCGTCCGGTGGCAATGGTCTGCTCGGGATGCGGGAGCGGGTCATGGCGCTGGGCGGCGTGTTCGTGTCGGGGCCGACCGATGCGGGGGGTTTTCGGGTGTCGGCGGTGATTCCGGCGGTGTAGGCGCGCGGCGGGCGGGGGTGCCGCGCGGGGGTACCGGGTGGGTGCCGGTGGGGTCAGCCGGCGGTGAGCCGTACGGGTTCGATGCCCGCGACGAGTGCCGACAGGGCGTGGTCGATGTCGGGGCCGAGGTACCAGTCGCCGGTGTGGTCGAGGGTGTAGACGCGGCCTTCGGCGTCGATGGTGAGGAGGGAGTGGGTCTCGGTCTCCTCGCCGAGGGGGCACAGCTGGGTGTCGAGGGCGCGGCCGAGGTCGCCGAGGGTGCGGGCGAGGTGGAGGCCGTGCAGCGGGTCGAGGTCGAGGGCGGCGGGGGCGATCTGGCGGCCGGGGCCTGCCGGGGTGATGCGGAGGCCGCCGAATTCGGCCCAGGCCTCGACGGCCGCGGGGAAGACGGTGTGCCGGTGTCCGGCGGGTGAGGTGTGTTCGCGGAGGGTGTCGGCCCAGACCTCGGCCTGCTTGATGTCCCAGCGTCCGGGTCGCCAGCCGGCGGCGCGCAGGGCGGCGTCGACGGGTACGGGGAAGCGGGTCGTTGAGGTGCGGTCGGTGTGCATCTGCCCTTCGATCGTCGAGTCCGTTGCGTGGTGCGCGTGCTTGTGTGTGGGTTGTGTGCCGTTGCGGCCCCGTGCGATGTGGGTCCGGGGCTCAGCTGCCGTCGGTCGTGGGGTCGACGATGCGGACGCCGAAGTGGGCGCTGAGCGCGGTGCAGGCGCGGCAGGGTGCGGCGAAGCTGCCGTGGAGGGGGTCGCCGTCCTCGCGTATCCGGCGGGCGGTGAGTTTGGCCTGCTTGAGGGTTCTGCGGGCCTCGCCGTTGGTCATCGGCTTGCGGGCGGCGCGCTTGCTGCGGGCGGCGTCGGCGGTGGCGATGTGGCGGGATATCAGGAGGGTTTCGGCGCAGCGGCCGGTGAAGCGGTCGCGCTGGGTGCTGGTGAGGGTGTCGAGGAAGTCCTGGACGAGGGGGTGCAGGGGAGGGGGTTCGTCGCCGCGGGCGGCGGTGGCGGTGAGGGTGGCGCCGCGGACGGAGAGGGCGGCGGCGACGGTGGGCAGGATGCCGTCGCGGCGGTGCAGGAGGGCCGGGGCGTGCGGGGTTTCGGCGTGGCTCCAGCCGATGCGGGGGTCGCCCGAGGCGTGGTTGTGCCTGCCGCTGGTGCGGGTGTCCGTGTGTGGTCCCGTCTGCGTCGCATTCATGATCATCATCCCTTCCGGGCGTCCCCCGAAGGTCACAGAGTGCCAAATGCCGTGGCTGGTGCGGAAGCTGGGGCGGTGCGACACGCCCGGGTTTGGGCAGGCTGTCACGGCAGGGTGACGGCTGGTCACGGAAGTGGAGGCCCGGTGACCGGTGTCCGTGTACCGCATAGGCTGTCGGCACCGCGATGCGCGCGGTCAACGTGTCGTAGACGTTGCAGAGACAGTCGAATACGGACCGTCGCGTGCCACATACGGTGCGGTTTCGGTTCGTACAGAGTGCCGCAGGGGGCAACCGCCATGACGACAGGTCGGCTCGGGCAGCAAGCCGCGCCGCCGAACGCGGCCTATGCCGGGCAGGTCGTGCACTTCCCGGATCCGGTCCGGGCGGCACGTCACCCGAGAGGGGTACGTATCGATGAGCACGGTTACCCCGACTTCTCGCCCTACGCGCGCGCGGCCGCGGAGATCGCCGAACCGCCCGAGGGGTTCGGCGTCGACGAGTTGCGGCTGACGGACTACGTGTCGGCGAACGCGGCGTTGTCGGCGTCGGGGCACGACCTGTGGGACACGGTGCCGGAGGTGGCGACGCCGCACGGCTGGACGTGGCACCACGTGGTCGGTTCGCGGCGGCTGGAGCTGGTTCCGGTCGAGGTGAAGGCGTTGCTGCGGCACCACGCCGGTCTCGCGACGGCGCGGGTGGACCACGGCAAGCGGGGGACGCGGCCGTTGCAGGAGACGCGTCCCGCGCATGTAGGGCTGCCGAAGTCGGGCGTCGCGGTGACGGAGCAGCAGGTGCAGGGGGTCGAGGAGGACCTGGGGTACCGGCTGCCGGGTGCGTACCGCTCCTTCCTCAAGGCGGCGGGCGGGTGCGCGCCGGTGGGCACGGCGCTGGACGCGGAGCTGGGTCTGCTGGTGGACCAGCCGTTCTTCACGGTGCGGGACGAGGCCGCGGTCAATGACCTGGTCTATGTGAACAAGTGCCTGCGTGACCATCTGACGAAGGATTACCTGGGTGTGGCCTTCGTGCAGGGCGGGTTGCTCGCGGTGAAGGTGAAGGGCGAGCGGCTCGGTTCGGTGTGGTTCTGCGCGTACGACGATGCGCGGGACGTGGATCCTTCGTGGCCCCCGGCGGAGCGCGTGGAGCGGTTGCTGCTGCCGTGCGGTGACGACTTCGACGTGTTCCTGTCCCGGCTGGCGGGCAGCCCGCCGGAGTTGGAGACGGTGGCGAACCTGATGGTGGACGGCGGTTTCGCACATGCCGTTCCGGTCTCTTCCATGGGGGAGTGAGCTTCGGCGATGGTGACGTTCGCGCAGGCGCAGGAGCGCGCCGAAGAGTGGGTCAACGGGGACGTTCCGGCGTATCAGCACCGTGAGGTGCGGGTGCGGGAGTTCGACCTCGGTTTTGTGGTGTGGGGCGAGGACCGTGCGGAGGGGCCGCGTTCGGACGCGGGCGCCCAGCGGCTCGTCATCGCGCGGGACAGCGGTGAGGCGACGCTGTGGCCGGCGCTGCCGGTGGGTGAGGTGATCCGCCGGTACGAGGAGGAGTACGGCCGTCCGGACGAGGTCGAGGACGCGGTGCCGGCGCCCGCGGCCCGCGTGGATCTGAACCAGACGTCGTTCCTGCTGAGCCCGCCGGAGTGGCTGCAGGAGGCGGCGGACAAGCTGGGGATCCCGGACCGGCGCTCGTCGGACGGTGAGCTTCCGCAGACGCAGGCCGGGATGCCCACGGCCGCGGCCGCGGAGCCCTCCGCGCCGCCGGCCGCCGCGACTCCCGCGCCGGGGACCCCGGTCGGTTCCGGGGGCAGTGGCGCGGCGTGGCCGGCCGCGGGTGGTGGCGAGCCGGGCGGCGGGGCGCACGGTGTGCCTGCCGGGGCGACGCCCTGGGCCGGTACGGACACCAACGCGGACGCCGGTGAGGACCGTTCCGTGCCGCTGCCCGCGACGGTGTTCGCGCCGCCGCTGAGCGACTCCGGCGGCGGGGCCACGCCGCCGGACGCCAAGACGGCGCTGATGTCGGGTGGCAGCGGGCTGCCGCCGACGGCGGTCACTCCGGCGCTCGGCGATCAGGGTGCGCCCGGTGTGCCGCAGGGCAGCACGCCGCCTCCGCCTCCGTACGGCCATCCGCAGGGGCAGGCGGCTCCGGGTGCTCCGGGTACGCCCCCTCCGGGCGTACCGCAGGGCAGCACGCCCGCGCCGCCGCCCGCTCCGCCGGCCGCGCCCACGTACGGCTACCCCCAGGGGCCCGGCGCTCCCGCCGGACCGGGCACTCCGCCTCCGGGCGCCCCCGGTTACGGCTACCCGCAGGAGCCGGGCGGTGCCCCGGACGCGCCTCGTCCCCCGGCCGGTCCGGGTGGGCCGGGGCGGCCGCTGGCGCCCAACGCCAGTGACATCGCGGACGCCGCGACCAGCAAGGCCGCGCCGCCGCCGCGCCGGCCGCGGGGCCCGGTGGGCGCGCCGCCTCCGCCGCCGGGTGTTCCGGGGGCGCCGGGCGCGCGGCCGGGGAGTACGCCTCCGCCGCCGCCCGCTCCGGGTGCTCCGGGTACTCCGGGTGCGCCGGCGGGCGGGTATGTGCCGACCCAGCTGATGTCGTCGCTCGGTCCCGAAGGGCCGGAGGGTATGGGCGGTCCGGCCGGACCGGGCGTGCCGGGCGTGCCGACTCCGCCGGGTGCCCCCAACCCGCCCGGTGCGCCGGGCACTCCGGGCGGCACGCCTCCCGGCAATGTGCATCACGCGGCCACGGTGCTGGCCGACCCGTCCCAGATGGGCGGGGGCACGGGTGGGGGCGCACCGGCTCCGCCCGGCGCTCCGGGCGCTCCGGGTGCTCCCGGGATGCCCCCGGCGGGCCCCGGCGCTCCCCAGCCGCCGGGTGCTGCGGGGGGTGCGCGAGAGGCCGTACACCACGCGGAGACCGTGCTGGCCGGGCCGCCGGTGGCCGGGCCCGGCGCACCTCCGCCGCCACAGGCCCCCGGCGTGCCCGGGATGCCGGGCGCTCCCGGCATGCCCCCGGGCGCCCCGCAGCCGATGCCGCCGCACGGCGCGATGCCGCCGCCCGGACAGCCCATGCCCGGACAGCCCATGCCCGGACAGCCCATGCCGGGGCAGCCGGTGCCGGGGCAGCCCATGCCCGGGCAGCAGCCCCCTGCGTACGGCTATCCGCCGCAGGGGCAGCCGACGGTCGGCCCGGGGTATCAGGCCGTGCTGCGCTACCGCGCCCAGGACGGTTCCGAGCAGCAGCTGATCCGGCGTTCGGCGCCGGGCACGCCGCACCCGGAGTGGCAGATCTTCCACGAGCTGCGCGCCATGAACGTGCCGCCGGACAAGGTGCTGGAGCTGCACACGGAGCTGGAGTCGTGTGCGCTGCCGGGTGCCTACTGCGCGAGGATGATCCGGGAGCAGTGGCCGCAGGCGCGGATCACGAGCATCGCGCCGTACGGCACGGACCATGCGAGCCGGCAGCAGGGCATGCATCAACTGCTGGCGCACCAGGGTGAGTTGCACCAGGTGGCGGACGGTCCCGCGCGGCCGGCGCCGGTGCGGGTGCCGGTGCCGCAGGTGCCGCCGGCGCCGCCCGTCCCGCCGGAGGGGATCGCCCAGGAGCTGGCGGCGGCGTTCGGGCCGGGCGTGTTCCGGTTCGAGCAGGCGGCCGTGTCGCGGCAGGGCGTGCCGCCGGTCGTGGCGCACACGCTGGTGGCGGCCGGACTGCCGCTGGACATGGGGCCGTTCTTCTGGGCGCAGGCCCAGCCGGGCCGTCCGGTGCCGACGCTGGCGGAGCTGGCGCAGGAGCGCGGCGTGCAGTCGGCCCCGGACGCGGGTTCGTACCTGGTCATGGGCACCGACTTCGGCAAGGCGATCTGTGTGCAGTACGGCACGGCGAACATCGTCGCGGTCCCCGTGGAGGCGGGGCCGGGCGGTGCGCCCGTACCGCCGCAGTTCGTGAACTCCGGGCTGCCGGAGTTCGCGCGCTGCCTCGCGCTGCTGGGCCGGATGTGGCGGCTGCGGTTCGGTCTGAACCAGGAGCAGGCGGGCCGCTGGACCGTCGACTTCCAGGCGCAGCTCGCCTCGCTCGACCCGGCGGCGCTGGGTTCGCCGGAGAGCTGGTGGTCGGTGCTGCTGGAGCAGATGTGGGACGGGTTGCTGTGACTCGTATCCAACTTGTCTGACGTATCTGACGTATCTGACGCATCGTCAAGGGCAGGGCCCGGTCGTACGAATTCGTACGACCGGGCCCTGCCCTTTTCAGGTGGTGTCTCGCCATGTTCGTTGCTTATGCGTGGAGTGTCGCGTTATAAACACTTGCGCCTGATCCATAAAGATGTGCGCACCATCGTCGGTGCGTGTGGGGCAGGTGGAGAGGGGATCCACGGTGAGCAGCGCTTCGGAGTCGCCGTACGGCTTCGCGACCGTCCGGGGGCGCGGCTACCGCCCCGAGCAGGTCGACGTGTACGCGTCGGCACTCTCCCGGGACCGAGACGCGGCGTGGGAGCGGGCCGCGCGGCTCACGGTGCTCGCCAAGGACATGGGGGCGGAGGCGGAACGGCTGCGCGAGACGGTCGCGCGGCTCGCCCCGCAGACGTACGAGACGCTCGGGGAGCGCGCACGGCGCGTGTTCCAGCTCGCGGCGGAAGAAGCGGCGCAGCTGCGGGAGGGCGCGCGGCGCGCGGCACAGGAACATCTCGCCGAGGCGGAGGCGTACGCCCTCGATGTGCGGCGCACGGCGCAGGAACAGGCGGACGCGCTGCGCGCGGAGGCCGAGGAACGCTCCCGGCAGCGGCTGCTCGTGGCCCGCGCCGAGGCGGACGACCTGCGTATCGGCGCCCGGCGCGAGGTGAAGGAGGGGCGCGGCGAGGCGCTCGCCGCGTTGCGGGAGGTGCGGCAGCGCACCGAGGCGATGCTCGCCGAACAGGCCACGGAGCACGCCGAACGGTGGGCCGAGGCCGACCGGGAGGCCGTCGAGCGGGCCGCCGCCCTGGAGAAGCAGCACGTGGAGCGGTTGGCCCGGGCCGAGGTCGCGCTGGCCGAGGCGAAGCGGGAGTTCGGGGAGGCGGAGGCGGCGGCACGGCGGTGCCAGGAGGACGCGCACGCGCGTGCCGCCGATCTCGTGGCCGCGGCGCGGGTGCGGGAGGACCGGATCGCGCGGGAGACGGAGCGGGTGCTGCGCGAGCACGGGGAGCGGTGGGACGACGTGCAGGCACACATGGATCACATGCGCGACAGCCTGACGTCGCTGACCGGGCAGGCCGCCCTGGAGTGAGCCGGGCGCGACCAGGTTCCCCCGTGCCTCAACTCCCCCTGCGCACGGCCCCCGCCAGGATCCACCCCTCCACCGCCTCGTACTGCCGCCGTTGTTCCTCCGCCTTGCGCCGGCCGGAGGCCACCGTGCCCAGCCAGCCGAAGAGGAAGCCCGCCGGGATCGAGACGATGCCCGTCGTCGTGAACGGGAACCAGTTGAAGTCGGCGTCGGGGAAGGCCGAGATCGGTGAGCCGGAGACCAGGTTGGTGCCCGGCATCAGGAGCAGCACGGTGAGGGAGCCGCCGATCAGGGTGCAGATCAGGCCGGTTCGGGTGTAGCGGCGCCAGAAGAGGCTGTAGACGAGGGAGGGGGCGATGGCGGAGGCGCCGAGGCAGAAGGAGAGGGTCACCAGGGGCTGCAGGCTGCGGTGCTGGACCAGGGTGGCCAGGAGGATGGTCGGGGCGCCGATCGCCAGGGCCGAGAACCGGGCCAGGGTCATCTCGCGGCGGGCCGACATCTCCCGTACCCGGCCCGCGAACACGTCGTGGGCCAGGGAGTTGGCGCAGGCCAGGATCATTCCGGCGACGGAGGCCAGGAGGGTCAGGAAGATCGCCGTGGTGACCGTGGTGAACAGGAAGGTCTCGGCGCTCGACACGTCCGGTCCGAAGGCCGCTCTGGAGCCCAGCAGATACGCCGTGTTGCCCTGCGGGTCGGCCTGGGCGATCGTCGTACGGCCGATCAGGGCCGTCGCGCCGAGGCCGACGACCGTGATGACCAGGACGAACACGGCCACGCTGGACACCGCCCAGGACATCGAGCGGCGCACCTGACGGGCGCTGGACGCGGTGTACATGCGCATGGTGATGTGCGGCAGGCAGGCGCCGCCCACGACGATCGTCAGCTCGGACGTGATCATGTCCAGTCGGGGGCTGGCCCCGCCCATGAACTGCAGTCCCGAGTGCAGGAAGGCGTCCCCGGCCCCGCTCTGCCGGGCGGCCGCGTCGAACAGGGCGCCGGGGTCCCAGTCGAAGCGGTGCAGGATCAGCAGGGCGACCAGTGCGCCCGAGCCGAGGAGCATCACGATCTTCACGATCTGGATGAGGGCGGTGCCCTTCATGCCGCCGATCGCCGCGTAGCTGATCATCAGCGCGCCCAGCCCGATGACGCAGCCCGTCTTCAGCGACTCGCTGGAGAAGCCGAGGATGAAGGCCAGCAGTTGCCCGGTGCCGGCCAGTTGCACCAGCATCAGCGGCAGCAGCGCGGCGATGGTCACCGCGCACGCCGTGACGCGGACGCAACGCCCGGGCATGCGGCGGGCGAGCGCGTCGCCCATGGTGAACCGGCCCGCGTTGCGCAGGGGTTCGGCCAGCAGGAACATCATCAGCAGCAGCGACAGGGTGGTGCTCAGCGCGAGCACGATGCCGTCGTATCCGCACAGGGCGATCACTCCGCCCGTGCCGAGGACGGTGGCCGCCGAGATGTAGTCGCCCGCGATCGCCAGGCCGTTGCGCATCGGGGACAGGGAGCCGTAGCCGGTGTAGAACTCGTCGAGGTCGTCACGATCGGGGCCGGTCATCACGCACAGCAGGAGGGTGATGGTGGCCACGGCGGAGAACGCGACCAGGGACATCGTCTGCGCCGAGTCGCTGAATCCCGTGAATCCGGTCATGGTTCACGCCCCCCGCCTGGCGTCCAGCTCCGCCTGCTTGCGGATGCGGTCCGCGATCGGGTCGACCTGGCGGCGTGCGGTGTGCTCGTACAGCGCGATCGCCAGCCAGGTGACGGGGAGTTGGAGGAGCGCGAGGAGCAGCCCGGCGGGGACGCCGTCGGAGACCGTGGTGGTCATGACGTCCGGGGCGAACGCCGACAGGACGAGGAAGAGCGTGAAGTAGCCGAGGGCGGTGAGGGTGGCGGTGCGTCGCTGCCAGCGGTAGGCGGTGCGCAGGACCCGCAGGTCGCTGTGGTGGCCGAGGGGGGTGCGGTGCGGCCGGGGGCGGGGCCTGGGCGGTTCGGGGGGCAGTGGCTGCCAGGGGTAGGTGAGTTGCGCCGGGGCGGATGAGTACGGGGAGGGGGCGGATGAATAGGGGGACGGGGCGGACGGATAGGGGTACGGGGCGGAGGGGTACGAAGACGGGGCGGGTGGATACGGGTCGTGGGACATCCCGTGCTCCTTGCCGGCTCGGGTCCGTGGCGGCGGACCGCAGGGAGATTGGGGGGTGCGAGCCACGCACGCTACTCGCAGGTATCCGAAGCGCGCGACGTTTTCACCAAACTGGACGGTCGGTATGCGCTTACTACGCAAAAAGGCCCCTGACCTCGGGTGTTACCCGCGTTAACTCATATTTTTTGTTTCTCTCCGTCAGTCCTTCAGCACGGGGAAGCGCCGCGGCGCCAGGAACAGCAGCACCAGAAACGCCAGTCCCGCGGCGCACGCGGCCCCCATGTACACCGCGTGCACCGCGTCGGCGATCGCATGCCGCGTGGCCTGCGGCGCCGTACCGGCATCGAGCCCCCGTGTCACCGAGTCCAGGTCGCCCGCGCCGCCCAGCCGCGCGGCCAGCACCCCGTTGGCGACCGCGCCGAACACGGCGGCGCCGACGGTCTGCCCGGTCTGCCGGCAGAAGAGCACCGACGCCGTGGTGGTACCGCGCTCCGCCCACCCCACCGTCGACTGGACCCCCACGATGAGCGGCAGTTGGAACAGCCCCAGCGCGCCGCCCAGCAGCAGCATCAGCAGCGTCGGCTGCCAGGCCGCTCCCGGGTACGGCAGGAACGGGAACGCGAACAGGATCAGCGCGGCCGTGCCGATGCCGAGCATCGCGGTGTCGCGGAAGCCGATCCGCCGGTACACGTGCTGGCTGAGCGCGGCCGACACCGGCCAACTGAGCGTCCACACGGACAGCACGAATCCGGCGGCCACGGGCGCGAGGCCGAGCACCGACTGCGCGTACGTGGGCAGGAACACCGCCGGCGCCACCATCAGCAGCCCCAGCGCGCCCAGCGCCAGATTGACCGCCGCGATCGTACGGCGCCGCCACACCCACCCGGGGATGATCGGCTCCGCCGCCCGCCGCTCCACCCACACCACCACACCGACCAGCCCGAACCCCGTGGCGAACAGGGCGAGCGACGGCACGGACAGCCACGCCCACGCCACCCCGCCCTGCACCAGCGCGGTGAGCAGCACCCCGCCGCACGCGAACACCGCCAGCGCGCCCGCCCAGTCGACGCGCGCCGACGCGGGCCGCTCGCGCGCCGGCTCGTGCAGATGACGGACGACCAGCCAGAGCGCGGCCCCGCCTATGGGCAGATTGACGAGGAAGATCCAGCGCCAGTCCGCGTACGCCGCCAGCAGCCCGCCGATCCCCGGTCCCGCGACCGCCGACACCGCCCACACCGTGGACAGCCTGGACTGGATCTTCGGACGCTCCTTGAGCGGATACAGATCGGCGGCCAGGGTCTGCACCGTGCCCTGCAGCGCCCCGCCGCCCAGGCCCTGCACGATACGGAACGCGATCAGCGCGCCCATGTTCCACGCGGCCGCGCACAGCAGTGAGCCGAGCAGGAACACGGCCGCGCCCGCCACCAGGACGGGCTTGCGGCCGAAGGTGTCGGAGAGCTTGCCGTAGACGGGCAGGGTGACCGTGACGGCGAGCAGATAGCCGGAGAAAAGCCAGGAGAAGACGGAGAACCCACCGAGGTCGGCGACGATCTGCGGTACGGCCGTGGAGACGACGGTGGAGTCGAGAGCGGCCAGTGCCATCGCGAGCATCAGGGCCGCGACGACCGCGCCCCGCCGGGCAGGTGCGGTGCGCTCGGCGCTGTCCCGGGTCGCCGGTCTCGTACTGCCCACCCGGATCCCTCCCCCTACTGGTTTCCCTCTGCATCCATCCGCCCCGCGACAGCTTCCCACTTGACCATGACGCAACGGGAGGGTGGAGCCTGAGTGCGCCGGTGGGTGGAGCTTCCCCGGAGAAGGACTCCACCTGGCGGTGGACGTCCCCTAGGGGGATCTCCGCACGAAGGCTCGGGGAGGGTTCGTACCCCTGGAGGAGGAACCGGCCCCCGGGTCGTCCTTAACCTGGCTTTACGCCGCCGGGGGGCGGTTGTCCGAACCGGCGGGGGTGGGGTTTTCCCCCGGGGAAGACGGGGCTTCGCACCAGCGCGCGGCACCCACACCACCCGCGAGACTCATCGCGTACCACTTCGACCGACCGGTGCGGCACCGAGCGCCGCTCATCTGTCAACCGACATAGGAGACTTACCGTGACATCGGCTGTGACCATTCCCAGGCACGGGGGCACTGGAGGGCCTACGGCCGTTGCCGCGCGGGCCCGGCAGGTCGTCAAGGCGTACGGGTCGGGGGAGACCCGTGTCGTCGCCCTCGACCACGTCGACGTGGACATCGCCCGCGGCCAGTTCACCGCGATCATGGGCCCCTCGGGGTCCGGCAAGTCCACCCTGATGCACTGCCTCGCCGGACTCGACACCGTGACGAGCGGCCAGATCTATCTGGACGAGACCGAGATCACCGGTCTGAAGGACAAGAAGCTCACACAGCTGCGCCGGGACCGGATCGGGTTCATCTTCCAGGCGTTCAACCTGCTGCCGACGCTGAACGCGCTGGAGAACATCACCCTGCCCATGGACATAGCCGGCCGCAAGCCGGACAAGGCCTGGCTGGACCGGGTCGTGGAGACGGTGGGCCTGGCCGAGCGGCTCAAGCACCGGCCGTCCCAGCTCTCCGGAGGCCAGCAGCAGCGCGTCGCCGTGGCCCGTGCCCTGGCCGCCCGCCCGGAGATCATCTTCGGTGACGAGCCGACCGGAAACCTCGACTCGCGCGCGGGCGCCGAGGTGCTGGGCTTCCTGCGCCGCTCGGTGGACGAGCTGGGCCAGACCATCGTGATGGTCACCCACGACCCGGTGGCCGCCTCCTACGCGGACCGGGTGCTGTACCTCGCCGACGGCCGGATCGTCGACGAGATGTTCCAGCCGACGGCCGACCAGGTCCTGGACCGCATGAAGGACTTCGACGCCCGGGGACGTACGTCATGACCGTCCTGAAGACCTCGATGCGCAACTTCTTCGCGCACAAGGGACGCATGGCGCTGTCGGCGATCGCGGTGCTGCTGTCGGTGGCGTTCGTGTGCGGCACGCTGGTGTTCACCGACACCATGAACACGACGTTCGACAAACTGTTCTCGGTGACCGCCTCCGACGTCACGGTCTCGCCCAAGGGCGCGTCGAACGACGAAACCCCGCAGAACGGCGTGCCGCTGTCGCTGCCCGCGTCCGCCGTGGCGAAGGCCAGGACGGCCGACGGCGTCAAGTCGGCCGAGGGCGCGGTCAGCTCCATGAACGTCACCGTCGTCAACAGCGACAACGACAACATGGGCTCCAGCACCGGCGCGCCCACCATCGCCGGCAACTGGACCAGGAACGACCTTCGGTCCATGGAGATCACCTCCGGGCACGCCCCGAGCGGGCCGACCGAGGTGATGGTCGACGCCGACACAGCCGACAAGCACCACCTCAAGATGGGCGACGAACTGCGCACCATCGCGCAGACCGGCGACTTCACGGCCCGGATCGTCGGCATCGCCACCTTCAAGGTGACCAACCCCGGTGCCGCCGTCGTCTACTTCGACACCGCCACCGCCCAGCGCGAACTGCTCGGCGCCACCGACCGGTTCACCCAGATCAACGTCACCGCCGCGGCCGGCGTCTCCGACGCGCGGCTCAAGCACAACGTCGCGCGGACGGTCGGCGCGGCGACGTACAAGTACCAGACCGCCAAGGAGAACGCCGACGAGAACCGCAAGGGCGTCGGCGAGTTCATGAACGTCATCAAGTACGCCATGCTCGGCTTCGCCGGCATCGCGTTCCTGGTGGGCATCTTCCTGATCATCAACACCTTCTCGATGCTGGTCGCCCAGCGCACCCGCGAGATCGGCCTGATGCGGGCGATCGGCTCCTCCCGCAAGCAGGTCAACCGGTCGGTGCTGGTCGAGGCGCTGCTGCTCGGCTTCGTCGGCTCGATCCTCGGTGTCGGCGCCGGTGTCGGCATCGCCGTCGGCCTGATGAAGCTCATGGGCTCGATGGGCATGGACCTGTCGACCCGGGACCTGACGATCAAGACGACCACCCCCGTGGTGGGCCTGATCCTCGGCGTGATCGTCACCGTCCTCGCCGCCTATCTGCCCGCCCGCCGCGCCGGCAAGGTCTCCCCGATGGCCGCGCTGCGCGACGCCGGCACGCCGGCGGACGCCAGGGCGGGATGGATCCGGGGCCTGATCGGCCTGGTCCTCACCGGCGCCGGCGCGGCCGCGCTGTTCGCCGCCGCCTCGGCGAAGAAGGCCGGCGACGGCTCGCTCGTCCTCGGCGCGGGCATCGTCCTGTCCCTGATCGGCTTCGTCGTCATCGGCCCGCTCCTCGCGGGCGGGGTGGTCCGGGTGATCAGCGCGGTGCTGCTGCGGGCCTTCGGCCCGGTCGGCCGGATGGCCGAGCGCAACGCCCTGCGCAACCCGCGCCGTACGGGGGCCACCGGCGCCGCCCTGATGATCGGCCTCGCACTGGTCGCCTGCCTGTCGGTGGTCGGCTCCTCCATGGTCGCCTCCGCCACCAGCGAGCTCGACAAGTCGGTCGGCGCGGACTTCATCGTCACCGGCCACCAGCGGATCGTCCCGCAGGCCCAGCGGGCGATGGAGCGGACGCCGGGCCTGGCCCATGTCACCAGCTACAAGGAGATCGAGGCCACGCTGACCTCGCCCGACGGCAAGACCGACGACAAGGGTGTGACGGCCGCGGACCCCTCGTACTCCGGTGACCTGCGCCGCACCACCACCGAGGGCACCCTGACGAACGCCTACGGCAAGGACGCCATGGCGGTCGGCTCCGACTACGCCAAGAAGCACGGCGTGCACGTCGGCGACACCATCACGGTCGCCTTCAAGCACGGTCGTACGGCCAGGCTCAAGGTCGCCGCCATCACGGACGACGACACCGCGCTCGACAAGGGCGCGCGCTACATGAGCATCGCGACCATGGCGAAGTACGTCCCGAAGAGCCAGATCCCGCCGAACGTGATGATGTTCGCCAAGGCCGGGGAAGGCCAGGAGAAGCAGGCGTACGCGGCCCTGAAGACGTCCCTGAAGAAGTGGCCGCAGTACGACGTCAGGGACCAGACCGACTACAAGAAGGAACTGAAGGACCAGGTCGGCCAGCTCCTGAACATGGTCTACGGCCTGCTCGCCCTGGCGATCATCGTCGCCGTCCTCGGTGTGGTGAACACCCTGGCGCTGTCGGTGGTCGAGCGGACGAGGGAGATCGGCCTGATGCGGGCCATCGGCCTCTCCCGCCGCCAGCTGCGCCGCATGATCCGCCTGGAGTCGGTGGTCATCGCCCTCTTCGGCGCCCTGCTCGGCCTCGGCCTGGGCATGGGCTGGGGAGCGACCGCCCAGAAGCTCCTCGCCCTGGAGGGTCTGAACGTCCTGGAGATCCCCTGGCCGACGATCATCGGAGTCTTCATCGGCTCGGCCTTCGTGGGCCTGTTCGCGGCACTGGTCCCGGCGTTCAGGGCGGGGCGGATGAACGTGCTGAACGCGATCGCGACGGACTAGCCGCGCAGGCGAAGCCGTCGCCACGACCACCGCACACGGGGGTTGCGGGGGAAGACCCGGTGCCGGGGAGTCTTGGGGGACTTCCCGGCACCGGGATTTTGTCGGTCCACTTCTCGGCCGACCGAGTCGGGTGGTGGGTAGGCGCAGGCCGGCCATGAGGCCGGGGTTGTCCACAGGCCCCCGCACCGGCGAGCGCGGCGTCGTACGCTGGAGACCCCCCGGCCGTCGGACGAGTCGGGTCCTTCGTGTTGCCCACCCTCGGACGGAAGCCCCTCCATGAGCCTGCACGGTCTGCTCGACGCCGTCGTCAAGGACGCCGCCCTCGCGGAAGCGATCAAGGCGGCCGAGGACGGCAACCGGATGCACATCGACCTGGTCGGCCCCTCGGCGGCCCGCCCCTTCGCCATCGCAGCCCTGGCCCGCGAGGCCGCCCGCCCGGTGCTGGCGGTGACCGCGACGGGACGCGAGGCCGAGGACCTGGCCGCCGCCCTGCGCTCCCTGCTGCCCCCCGAGGGCGTCGTCGAGTACCCCTCCTGGGAGACCCTCCCGCACGAGCGGCTCAGCCCCCGCAGCGACACCGTCGGCCGCCGCCTCGCCGTACTGCGCCGCCTCGCCCACCCGAGGCCCGACGACCCCGAGACCGGCCCGGTCTCCGTCGTCGTGGCGCCCGTACGCTCCGTGCTCCAGCCGCAGGTCAAGGGCCTGGGCGACCTGGAGCCGGTGGCCCTGAGGACCGGGCAGACCGCCGACCTGAACGAGATCGTCGAAGCCCTCGCCGCCGCCGCGTACTCCCGTGTCGAGCTGGTCGAGAAGCGCGGCGAGTTCGCCGTACGCGGCGGCATCCTCGACGTGTTCCCGCCCACCGAGGAACACCCCCTGCGCATCGAGTTCTGGGGCGACGACGTCGAGGAGATCCGCTACTTCAAGGTCGCCGACCAGCGCTCCCTGGAGGTCGCCGAGCACGGTCTGTGGGCGCCGCCCTGCCGTGAGCTCCTGCTGACGGAAGACGTCCGTACACGCGCGCGTGCCCTCGCCGAACAGCACCCGGAGCTGGGCGAACTGCTCGGCAGGATCGCCGAGGGCATCGCGGTCGAGGGCATGGAGTCGCTGGCCCCGGTCCTGGTCGACGACATGGAGCTGCTCCTGGACGTGCTGCCCAGGGGAGCGATGGCCGTGGTGTGCGACCCGGAGCGGGTACGCACGCGTGCCGCGGACCTGGTCGCGACGAGCCAGGAGTTCCTGCAGGCCTCCTGGGCGGCCACCGCCGGCGGCGGCGAGGCGCCCATCGACGTCGGCGCGGCCTCCCTGTGGTCCATCGCCGACGTCCGCGACCGCGCGCGCGAGCTGGACATGATGTGGTGGTCGGTGTCGCCGTTCGCCGCAGACGAGGAACTGACGGACACATATGCCGCTGACGCGGCGGGGGACACCCTCAAGCTCGGCATGCACGCGCCCGAGACCTACCGCGGCGACACCGCGCGTGCCCTCGCCGACACCAAGGGCTGGCTCGCCGACGGCTGGCGCACCGTCTTCGTGACCGAGGGCCACGGACCCGCGGCCCGTACGGTCGAGGTGCTCGGCGGCGAGGGCATCGCCGCCCGCCTCGACACGGACCTCGCCGAGCTCACCCCCTCGGTCGTCCACGTCTCCTGCGGCTCGATCGACTACGGCTTCGTCGACCCGGCGCTCGGACTCGCCGTTCTGACGGAGACCGACCTGACGGGCCAGAAGGCGGCCGGCCGGGACGGCGCCCGTATGCCCGCGCGCCGCCGCAAGACCATCGACCCGCTGACCCTGGAGCCGGGCGACTACATCGTCCACGAGCAGCACGGCGTCGGCCGCTACGTCGAGATGGTGCAGCGCACCGTCCAGGGCGCCACCCGCGAGTACCTCGTCGTCGAGTACGCCCCCGCCAAGCGCGGACAGCCCGGCGACCGCCTGTACATCCCCACCGACCAGCTGGAGCAGATCACCAAGTACGTCGGCGGCGAGGCACCCACCCTGCACCGCCTCGGCGGCGCGGACTGGACGAAGACCAAGGCGCGCGCGAAGAAGGCCGTCAAGGAGATCGCCGCCGACCTGATCAAGCTGTACAGCGCGCGGATGGCGGCCCCGGGACACGCCTTCGGCACGGACACCCCCTGGCAGCGGGAGCTGGAGGACGCCTTCCCGTACGCCGAGACCCCCGACCAGCTGACGACGATCGCCGAGGTCAAGGAGGACATGGAGAAGTCGGTCCCGATGGACCGGCTGATCTGCGGCGACGTCGGCTACGGCAAGACGGAGATCGCGGTGCGGGCCGCCTTCAAGGCGGTGCAGGACGGCAAGCAGGTCGCGGTCCTCGTCCCGACCACCCTGCTGGTGCAGCAGCACTTCGGGACGTTCAGCGAGCGGTACTCGCAGTTCCCGGTGAACGTGCGCGCGCTGTCCCGCTTCCAGACCGACACCGAGGCCAAGGCGGTCCTGGAGGGCCTACAGGACGGCGCCGTCGACATCGTCATCGGCACCCACCGCCTGTTCTCCTCGGAGACCAAGTTCAAGGACCTCGGCCTGGTCATCGTCGACGAGGAGCAGCGCTTCGGCGTCGAGCACAAGGAGCAGCTGAAGAAGCTCCGCGCGAACGTCGACGTCCTGACCATGTCCGCGACCCCGATCCCCAGGACCCTGGAGATGGCGGTCACCGGCATCCGCGAGATGTCGACGATCACCACCCCTCCGGAGGAGCGCCACCCGGTGCTCACCTTCGTCGGGCCGTACGAGGAGAAGCAGATCGGCGCGGCCCTGCGCCGCGAACTGCTGCGCGAGGGCCAGGTCTTCTACATCCACAACCGGGTCGAGTCGATCGACCGCGCGGCCGCCCGGCTGCGTGAGATCGTCCCCGAGGCGCGCATCGCCACCGCCCACGGCCAGATGTCGGAGTCCGCGCTGGAACAGGTCGTCGTCGACTTCTGGGAGAAGAAGTTCGACGTCCTGGTGTCGACCACGATCGTCGAGTCCGGCATCGACATCTCCAACGCCAACACCCTGATCGTCGAGCGCGGCGACACCTTCGGCCTCTCGCAGCTGCACCAGCTGCGCGGCCGCGTCGGCCGGGGCCGCGAGCGCGGCTACGCCTACTTCCTGTACCCGCCGGAGAAGCCCCTGACCGAGACCGCCCACGAGCGGCTCGCGACCATCGCCCAGCACACGGAGATGGGCGCGGGCATGTACGTGGCGATGAAGGACCTGGAGATCCGCGGAGCGGGCAACCTGCTCGGCGGCGAACAGTCCGGACACATCGCGGGCGTCGGCTTCGACCTGTACGTGCGCATGGTCGGCGAGGCGGTCGCGGACTACCGGCGGCAGCTGGAGACCGGCGAGATCGAGGAGGAGCCGCCGCTCGAAGTCAAGATCGAGCTGCCCGTCGACGCGCACGTCCCGCACGACTACGCCCCCGGCGAGCGGCTCCGCCTCCAGGCGTACCGGGCCATCGCCTCGGCCAACACCGAGGGGGACATCAAGGCCGTACGGGAGGAACTCGTCGACCGCTACGGCAAGTTGCCCGAGCCGGTGGAGAACCTGCTCCTGGTGGCGGGCCTGCGCATGCTCGCGCGCGCGTGCGGCGTCGGCGAGATCGTGCTGCAGGGCACCAACATCCGCTTCGCGCCCGTGGAGCTGCGGGAGTCGCAGGAACTGCGGGTCAAGCGCCTGTACCCGGGCACCGTCATCAAGCCGGCGGTGCACCAGGTGCTGGTACCGCGCCCGAAGACCGCGAAGGTCGGCGGAAAGCCGTTGGTCGGACGGGAGTTGCTGGGCTGGGTGGGGGAGTTCCTGGCATCGATCCTGGGTTCGTGACCGCGCCCCTCCCGCTCACCGCCGCACCGGGCCGCGTTTGCTGAGACCGGCCGTACGCCGACGTGCACCCAGCCCCCCTCGGGCTCCCGTCCACCCGCGACCTCCCGACGGCTACCGTGGGGAGGACCAGTCCGCCCGCGTGGAGGCGGTACAGGGGAGGCAAGGGGAGGGCGCGCAGTGATGCGTCTGAGGGGCGGGGCAGTCACCGCTGTCGTCATGATGTTCGCCGTGGCCGGCTGCACGGCAGAGCGGACCGAGGGGTCCTCCGGACCCGAACGGTCGGGAGGCGGGGGCGCTGCCCTGGCCGCCGCGGACTCGCTGACCGTCAAGGGACGCGCGCCGAAGACCGGTTACTCCCGCGCCAGGTTCGGCACGGCCTGGGCGGACACCGACTCCAACTCCTGCGACACCCGGGACGACATCCTCAAACGCGACCTGAAGGAGGTGAAGTTCACCGGCGGATCCTGCAAGGTCTCCTCCGGCCTGCTGGACCCCGACCCCTACTCCGGCAAGGGCGTCACCTACCGGCGCGGCCGCAGCCAGGTGGACATCGACCATGTCGTCGCCCTCTCGGACGCCTGGCAGAAGGGCGCCAAGTACTGGGACCCCAGCAAGCGCATAGCCCTGGCCAACGATCCGCTCAACCTCCTGGCCGTGGACGCGAGCACCAACCGCAGCAAGGGGGACGGCGACACGGCCACCTGGCTGCCGCCCAACCGGTCCTACCGCTGTGCCTATGTCGCCGCCCAGGTGGCAGTGAAGAAGAAGTACGACCTGTGGGTGACCGCCGCGGAGAAGACCGCGATGAAGAAGGTCCTCACGACCTGCCCGAACCAGAACCTCCCTTCGGGAGGCAACCCGACGAAGGCACCGGATCGCTTCCGGGCGCATTGATCTCCCGGTGCCGAGGACCGCGGCACCCATGCCGAGGACCGCGGCACCCATGTGGATGCGGCACCCGCTGTGAGGGGGCGCCGCATCGCGGTTCATCCCGGTTCAGCCGCCCAGCGCGTCCAGGTCGAGGATCTTGCCGGCGGGCTTCTTCGCCGGTACCGGCTGGTTGTAGTCGCCGAGGGTGAGGTGCACCGGGTCCTTGGCGGACGTGCTGTCGATCTTCAGCAGATACGGCTTGCCCTCGGTGGCGACGTACAGCGTGTACCGGTCCTTGCCGTCCTTCTCGTGCAGGACGATCGCCGGCGTGCCGTCAACGGTGGTCGTCTTGCCCCGGGTGGCGTCCGAGTTGACGTCCGCGGCGCCGCCGAGCACCGAGTCCAGGTCGCAGAAGCTCGCGATGTCCTTGGCGTCCTGGCCCTTCACGGCCATCTTGGTCCACTTCCCGGCCAGCATCGCCACGGCCGCGTCGGTGTCGGCCTTGGACTCGCCCTTGCTCTGGGCGCGTAGGAACGCCTCGTCGTACTTCATGTAGATGGTGTCGCCGGTCTTGATCAGGTCGGCCTTGCCCTGACCGCCCATGCTCATGGTGCCGGCGCATTCGCCCTTCTTGTCCAGGGCCATGTCGAGCTGGATGGTGCCGTTGCTCTCGTCGTCGGCGACATCGCCCTTGAGCCGTAGCGACGAGGCCCCGGTGGTGGCCTTCATCGCCCGGTCGGCGATCTCACCGCCGGTGAGCCCGGCGAACGGACCTTTCGGCTTGCTGTCCGCCTTGTCCTGCCCCGGCAGACAGCCGGTGAGCCCCGCGGCGGCCGCGGCGGCGAGACAGAGGGCGGCAAGTGCGGTGCGACGCATGGGAGTTCCTTGGTGAGTGTGGTGAGCGGTGTTGGGTGAGCGGTGTTGGGTGAGCGGTGTTGGGTGAGTGGGTGGTGTGCGTGGGTGGTGTGACTGGCCGGCCGGGTCAGGCCGTCTTCTTCCAGTCCCCGCATCCGGCGGTCTTGAAGTAGGCGTCGGAGGAGCTGATGGTGACGACGGCCGTACCGGTGACGTTGTTGTTCGCGATGATCGAGTCGAGGCCGTGCTCGGCGTCCTTGGTGCGCTCCCAGTAGCAGGAGTCGTCGGCGTTGCCGGTGGACTTGTAGGTGCCGGGGGCGATGTCGGCGCCGATCTTGAACATGCCGCCGTCGCCGTCCATCGTCGATGCGCGTGAACCCTTCGCCTTCGGGTCGACGGCCTCCCAGTCCTCGCAGCCGCTGGACTTGAACAGCTTGTCGGTGGGCTTGATGGTGACGTAACTGGTCCCGCTGACGTTGTCGTTGGCCAGCAGTGAGTCCATCTCGCCCGAGGCGTCCTTGGCACGCGCCCAGTAGCACATGTCGTCGGTGTTGCCGCTGGTGCGGTAGGTGCCGGGCTTGACGTCCGAACCGACCTGGAAGTCGCCGTCCCCGTCGAACGCGGCCTTCTTCTTCGTGGCCGCCTGGGATCTGCCCGAGTCCTTCTTGCCGCCGCTCTTGTGCTCGGCGGACGTCGAAGAGCCCTTGTCGCTGCTGTCGGATCCGCCGTCGCTTCCGCCGCCGGCGTTCGCCGACACGGCACCGATGACGACGATCCCCACGACGGCGCCCAGCGCGATCTTGCCCTTCATGCCCATGGCTGTCCCCTCCCCGAGACGGTGACTCACCCCCTCCGGCGGCCACTCGTTCGCTGGGTCAATAAGACCAGAGCCTGTGAACCGAGTCAACACGATTCACGCGACGAGTCCAGTACACGCGCGTGAAGGGGTGGATCACATGTTCGCCGGTATGCTCGTGTCACACATGGACGAGGGGAGCGGGGCGGGTGCAGGACAACGCAACAGAAGTGACCGCCGCGGAAATCGCACGGCTCGCCGGCGTCGGCCGCGCCGCCGTCAGCAACTGGCGCCGCCGGCACGCCGACTTCCCGAAACCGGTCGGCGGCACCGAGACCAGCCCGTCCTTCGCCCTCGCCGAGGTCGAGGCGTGGCTGCGCAAACAGGGCAAGCTCGCCGAGGTGCCCCTGCGTGAACGCGTCTGGCAGCAACTCGCCGGCCACCCGGAGGGTCCGGTCACCGCCCTGGTGCACGCGGGCTGCGCGCTGCTGCTCATCCATGAACGTCCGACCGACTGGCTGGAGATCAGTGCCGGCTCCGACGAGCGGCTGGCCGCGATGCTGCCCGCGGCGCTGGAGGCGGTGATCGCGCCACGGTTCGGGCTGGCGCGTGGTCGCCGTGTTCACAGCTGGCAGGCCGTCGGCGGGGCGGCGGCCGTGAACACTCCGACCGGTGTGAACAGGTCTGGGGCAGCTCACCACCCGGGGGCCGCTCACGGCCCGGGAGCTGTGAACACCCCTGCTGCAGCGGACACCCCACGCGCTGCGAACGCCGTGAACACCCCGGCCCGGGTTCACACTCCACCGCGCGGCAGCACGTCAGCCGCGTCAGCCGCGTCAGCCGCGGTTCACACCCCACCGGCCGTCACCGCTCCAGCCGATGTGAACACCGCCCCGGCCGTGAACGGCACCCCCGCTGTTCACACCCCCACCGCCCCACAACTCCTCCCCTCCGTCCCCCTCCTGCGCGGCGCCGCCGAGCTGGCGGCCGACACGGGAGCGCGGCAGACCTTCGAGTTCCTGCTGGGGCGGCACCTGGACGCCAACCCCCGCCAGTACACGCTCACCCCCGCCGAGCTCGCCCGGCTCATGGCCGACCTCGCCGGCCCCGCCCGCACCGTGCTCGACCCCGCCTGCGGCACCGGCGCCCTGCTGCGTGCCGTCGAGACCCGCCCCGGCCAGGAGCTCTACGCCCAGGACAGCGCGCCCGACCTCGCCGCGCTCACCGCGCTCCGGCTCGCGCTGCACGCGCGGGCCACCGTGCGCGGCGCCGCCGGCGACACCCTGCGCGGTGACGCGTACCCGGAGCTGCACGCCGACGCCGTGCTGTGCCACCCGCCGTTCAACGAGCGCAACTGGGGGCACGACGAACTCGCCTACGACCCCCGCTGGGAGTACGGCTTCCCGGCGCGCACCGAGTCCGAGCTCGCCTGGGTCCAGCACGCGCTCGCCCGGCTGAGGGACGGCGGCACCGCCGTGCTGCTCATGCCGCCCGCCGCCGCCTCCCGCCGCTCCGGCCGGCGTATCCGTGCCGACCTGCTGCGGCGCGGTGCGCTGCGGGCCGTCGTCGCGCTGCCGGTGGGCGCGGCGCCGCCGTACAACATCCCCCTGCACGTCTGGGTGCTGCGCCGCCCGGAGAAGGCGCCCGCGCAGCCCGAGGTGCTGCTCGCCGACACCGGGCAGTTCGCCGGCGAGGGGCGCGGCGGGCCGGACTGGCAGGCGGTGCGGGACGCCGTCCTCGACGCCTGGCGCGCCTTCGAACGTGCCGGGCGGCTGGACGAGCGCCCGGGGCTGGCCCGTTCGGTGCCCGTGATCGAGCTCCTCGACGACGACGTGGACCTCGCCCCCGCCCGTCATCTCCCGCCGCCCGCCGCGGCCGACGGCGCGGAGCAGCTCACGGCCGTGCGCGAGCGGCTCGGCGAGACCCTGCGCCTGACCAACGCCCTCACCCCGCCGCCCGCCGACTCCGCGCGGTCCGTGCGCTGGCCGCTCACCACCATCGGTGAACTCGCGCGCGGGGGCGCCCTGGTGATGCGTACCGGCGGCAACGGCGGCCACGCGCGCGTGCCCGTCCTCACCGACCACGACGTCCTCGCCGGAACCGTGCCCTCCGGGACGCTCCCCGAGAGCGACGAGGAGGCCGTGCTGACCGAGCCGGGCGATGTCGTCGTGCCGGTGCTCGGCGGCGGCTCGGTGGCGCGTGTGATCGACGAGGCGACGGGGGGCGCCGCCCTGGGGCGCAACCTCGTGCTCCTGCGCCCCGATCCCACGGCGCTCGACCCGTGGTTCCTCGCCGGCTTCCTGCGCGGTACCGCCAACAACCGTCAGGCCAGCAGCTACGCGTCCACCGCCACACGCCTCGATGTGCGCCGCCTCCAGCTGCCGCGGCTCCCGCTCGACGAACAGCGGCGCTACGGCGCGCGCTTCCGTGCCCTGGACGAGTTCGAGCGGGCGCTCCGGCACGCGGGCCGGCTCGGGGACCAGCTCGTGCGCGGGATGTACGACGGCCTGACCGACGGCACGGTGGCGCCTGAGTGACCCGCCGGGGGCGCCGCGTCCCGCGCTCCCGCCCGGAACGTCCGGCTCCGCGTGTCCCTGTCCGTACCTGCGGTGTCGTGGGAAGTGCTCGGCACGACAACGGTTCGGTACAACCCGGACCGCTTGTCCGTGTCGGGCCATATGCTCGAAGCGACAAGGGCATGACCGGTGTTGTCCGCGCAGCGGGCGGCGCCGGACCGACACGTGCGCATAATTCGGGCAACAGGAGCAACCATGCAGGGCCACGGCTACGCACAGCCGCTGAAGCGGCCGCCGGACACCGCGGTGCTGATCTTCCTGCGTGTGCTGTTCGTGGCGATCGGGTTCACCTGCATCGGCTTCGCGACCTGGGCGATGATGTTGCGCCTGGCCATCGTGACCCGCAAGTCGCTGGACTGGGGCCTGTTCGTGGCGGTCCTCGCGGCCGACGTCCTCAGCATCGTGCTGCTGGGCAGCGAGCCCGGCGACGAGATCCACACCACCGGCGGCTACGTGGGCATCACCCTGCTCCTGGGCACCCTCGTCGCGGCGACGGCGTACTACCTCGCGGCCGACATACGGCACTTCCAGCAGGTGCGGGACGCCTATCGCACGCAGCAGCCGATGGCCTCGCCGTACGGGTACGCGCAACCGGCGTCTCCGTACACGGCGACGACCGTGCCCAGCTCGCCGACCGCGCCGCAGTCCCCGCTCGGCCCGCACACCCCGCCCCCGATGGCCCACACGCCCCCGTCCCAGCCGCCGATACCGGCCCCGCCGCAGCGTCCGGCGCCCGCACGCATCGACCAGGTGCGCGCCGAGCTGGACGAGCTCAGTGATTACCTGCGCAAGCACGACGGGCATCACGAGGGCGACTACGAGGGCGGACGGTGAGCGTGGCGACAGGACGTGTCGTCGCCGGCCGCTACGAACTGTCCACGCTCATCGGGCAGGGCGGCATGGGCCAGGTCTGGACGGCGTACGACAAGCGGCTCGACCGGCGCGTGGCGGTGAAGCTGCTGCGCCCCGACAAGGTGGCGGGGCAGGAGGCCGACGAACTGCGCCGCCGGTTCGTGCGTGAGTGCAGGGTGACCGCACAGGTCGACCACCCCGGTCTGGTCACGGTGCACGACGCGGGCAGCGAGGGCGAGGAGCTGTTCCTCGTCATGCAGTACGTCGACGGCGCCGACCTCTCCGACCACCTCGCCGAGCACGATCCGTACCCCTGGCAGTGGGCGGTCGCGGTCGCCGCGCAGCTGTGCGCCGTGCTGAGTGCCGTGCACGCCGTGCCGATCGTCCACCGTGACCTCAAGCCGCGCAACGTGATGGTGAAGCAGGACGGCACGGTCACCGTCCTCGACCTCGGTGTCGCCTCCGTCATGGACACCGACACCACCCGTCTGACCCACACCGGCTCGCCCATCGGCTCGCCCGCCTACATGGCCCCCGAGCAGGCGATGGGCGGCGCGGTCGGCCCGTACACCGACCTGTATGCGCTGGGCGTGCTGATGCACGAACTGCTCAGTGGGGACGTGCCGTTCGCCGGCTCCACGGCGCTCGGGGTGCTGCACCGGCACCTGTACGAGCCGCCGCTGCCCGTGCGCCGGATCCGCCCCGAGGTGCCGGAGACGCTGGAGGCGCTCGTACTGCGTCTGCTCGCCAAGGACCCGCAGCACCGTCCCGCCTCCGCGCAGGAGGTGTACGAGAACCTGGCACCGCTCCTGCCCGCGCGCGGGATACCCACCGGGGCACCCCTGGACCCCACCCGCCCCTTCCTGCGCCCGCACGCCCCCTGGCCGGACCGCGCCCGCACCCCCGCGCCGCAGCCCGCCCCGGTGGCGCCCGTGCCCGACAAGCCCGATGTCGCCGCCGCCGTCGACGAGGTCAAGCGCCTCCTCGGGGAGGGCCGCATCACCCAGGCCGTCGACATCCTCGGCGCGATCCTGCCCACCGCGGCCCAGCAGCACGGCGAGCACTCCCCGGTCGTCCGCACCCTGCGCAAGCAGTACGCGGCCACGCTCATGGACGACGGCCAGTACCGGCGCGCGCTGCCCGAACTGCGCCGCCTCGCCGACGAACGCGCCTCCGAGGCGGGTCAGGCCGACCCGCAGTCCCTGCGGTTCCGCTACGAGGCCGCCCAGTGCCTGGAGCAGCTCGGCGAACCGGCGGCGGCGCTCGCGGAGTACCGCGCGCTGCTGCCGTACTACGAGAACCAGTACGTCTCCGGCGACCCGCAGCTCGCCCATGACGTCCGCCGCCGTATCGGCCTTCTGCTGCTGGCCCTCGGCGACCGGGCCTCCGCCCACGACACGCTCGCGCGACTGGTGCTGGACGTGGAGCGCCTGCACGGTCCCGGACACCCGCTGGCCGCGGAGGTCCGGCGGACGCTGCAGTGGCTGGGGCAGGTGCGCGGCTAGATTTTGCCGTTCCCTGGGGGAAGCTTGTGATCTTGCGGGGGCGCTGTTTCCCGAAGAATCACGCCGCACCCGATAGGTTGCCGTCCGTTTTAGCTGCACAGTGCACACACAGGGGTGGGGTTCCAGACATGTCCAGCCATCGGCAGTCGAAGAAGCGCAGGTACCTGACATGGGCGGTCGCCGGTTCCGCCGTCGTCGCCGGGGCCGGCATCGCCGCGCAGACGTCGATGGCCGCCACGACCTGGCCCGCGCAGCGGACGTACACCGGCCGTGCCTTCGACACCTGCGCCGCGCCCTCCCTGGCCGCCATGAAGGCCTGGCACACGAACGGCTTCTACGGCGCCGCCGCCGTCTACGTGGGCGGCAAGAACCGCGGCTGCGCCCAGCCCAACCTCACCGCCTCCTGGGTCAAGTCCGTCAGCGCGGTCGGCTGGAAGCTCATCCCGCTCTACGTCGGCGCCCAGCCGCCCTGCCAGAGCGGCGCCAACCCCGAGAAGCTCACCGCCACCAACGCGGCCTCCCTCGGCAGGACCGACGCGGACGACGCAGTGGCCAAGGCCTCCGCCCTGGGTATGAAGGCCGGCAGCCCGATCTACCTCGACATGGAGGCGTACGACACGACGAACACGTCGTGCAACAACGCCGTGCTCACCTATGTGCGTGCCTTCGACAAGGAACTGCGCGCGAAGACGTACCGCGCGGGCTACTACGGCTTCACCAGCTCCAGCGCCAAGGCCGTCGCCAACGCCACGGACAGGACCGATCTGCCGGGCAACCTCTGGTACGCGCTGTGGGACAAGCAGAACACCACGACCGCGGACTGGCCGTTCGGCGCGAGCCAGTACACCGGCCACAGCCGCGCCCACCAGTACATGGTCAACAGCAAGGAGACCCGCGGCGGCTACACGATCACCGTGGACCGGGACGCGTGGGACGCCCCGGTGGCCATCACCGGCTGACCTCCGCTCCCGGCGGAGACGCTGCGGTGCCCGAAGCGTGCGTGAATCGTTGGTCGAATGGGTTGGCCAGAGCTTGCCCACTGCCTACCATCGATCACCGCAAGACTTTGTGCACCGTCGCACAATCTCCTCAGGAGGTCTCCTTGCTCCGCCGCCGTCGCACCGCGCTCGTCCTGTCCGCCGCGATCGCCGCCGCGGCTCCTCTCCTCGCCGCCTGCGGAAACGATGCGCATCCAGGCGCGGCGGCCGTCGTCGGGGGCCAGCGGATCACCGTCGCCCAGCTGGAGAACCGGGTGGACGAGGTGCGCCGGGCGCAGCGGGCCGCGGTGCCGGACGATGCGCAGTACCAGCAGGTCCTCGCCTCCACCAGCAGCCTCACCCGCGACACCCTGCACAACATGGTCCTCGACCGGGTGCTGCACCGTGCCGCGCAGGACCAGGGCATCACGGTCACCCGCAAGGAGATCCAGCGGCTGCGCACCGGTCTGGAGCAGCAGTTCGGCGGCGCCGCGGCGCTGGAGACGGACTGGCTGCAGAAGTACGGCATCGCCCCCAAGCGGCTCGACGACAACCTGCGCCTCCAGGTCGAGGCCCAGAAACTCGCCCAGAAGCTCGGCACCAGCACCTCCGAGCCCGCGTTCTGGAAGGCGCTGTCCACCGCGTCCGGCGAACTGAACATCGACCTCAACCCGCGCTACGGCTCCTGGGACGTGCAGAACAGCAGCCGCGTCGACGCGAAGACGCCGTGGGTGCGAGAGGTCACGAAGACCGGGACGCAGCAGCAGTCGGCGTAGGCGCTGGGGCGCCGGGGCCTCGGGGGCCTCGGGTTTCCGGAGCTCCAGGCCCCGGGTCGTCGGGCCCCGGGTCTTCGGCCCCCGGGCTTCCGGGCCCTGGCTCCGGGCCCCCAGGCCTTCGGGCTTCCCAGCCCCGGGCTTCCGGGCCCCTGGACCCTGGCCCGGGCCCCACATGCCTTCGGGCTTCCGGGCCCCCGGGCTTCCGGGCCCCTGGACCCTGGCCCGGGCCCCACATGCCTTCGAGCTTCCCGGCCCCCGGACTTCCGGCCCGGGCCCCCAGGCCCTCAGGCTTCCCGGCTCCCGGCCCCGGCCCTGGCTCTCGGCCCCCGGGCCCCCGGGCCCCCAGGCCCTCAGGCTTCCCGGCTCCCGGCCCCGGCCCCGGCTCCCGGCCCCCCCGGCCCCCGGGCCCCCGGGCCCCCGGGCCCCCGGGCTCCCGGGCCTTCGGGCTCCCGGATTCCGGGTTCTCAGTTCCCTGGGTCGGGTCCCCAGGCCTCAGTCCCAGCCCCGGTCACCGCGTTGCGGTCATACGATCGCATCGCACCCCTCTGCCTGTGGACAACTCGCGAGGCCGTCGGCGGACGTGCGTTACGTTCGATGCGTGAACACCACCAGCCTCGAAGCCGCCCAGGAACCGGGCCCGGCCGCGGCCCCCGGCCGTGTCGTCCTGCTCACCACCAGTCACCGCGTCGCCCCCGGGCTGCTGTCCTGGCCCGCCTGGCAGGCGCTGCGCTCCGCCGACCGTGTGCTGTGCGCGGACGGTGCCCACCCACAGCTGCCCTATCTGCGCGAGGCCGGGATACGGGTGGAGGAGACGTCGCCCACCGCCCAGGAACTGGTCGACGCCTGCGTCGGCGGACACACCGTGGTGGTCGTGGCGACCGGCGAGGGCGAACCGGCGCTCACCGACGGCCTGGCCCGTCTCGCGGGCTCCGGCCGCGTGCGGATGCCCGAGCTGGAGCTGCTCCCCGCCTCCTACGACCTGCCGGGCGCCCGTCTCCTCGACCTCGTCCAGGTCATGGACCGCATCCGCGTCGAGTGCCCCTGGTCGTCCCGGCAGACCCACAAGGGCCTGGCGAAGTACGGCATCGAGGAGGCCTACGAACTCGTCGAGGCGATCGAGGCGGGCGACCGCGACGAGCTCAGGGAGGAACTGGGCGACGTGCTGCTCCAGGTCGTCTTCCACTCCCGCATCGCCGAGGAGGACCCCGAGGCGCCGTTCTCCGTCGACGACGTGGCCGGCGGCATAGTCGCCAAGCTGATCCACCGCCACCCGCATGTCTTCGGCGACGAGACGGCCCGGACCCCCGAGGAGGTCAAGGAGCACTGGCTGCGCACCAAGGCCGAGGAGAAGCGGCGCACCTCCGTGACCGAGGGCGTCCCGCTCGGCCAGCCCGGCCTCGCCCTCGCGGCGAAGCTCGCCTCCCGCGCACGCACGGCGGGACTGGAGGTGCCGCTGCCGCACGGCGAGGGCATCGGGTACGAGCTGCTCGCGCTCGCGATACGGGCCGAGGCGGACGGGGTGGACCCGGAGGCGGCACTGCGGGCGGCGGCAAGGGCGTACCGGGACGCGGTGCGGGCCGCCGAGGGAGTGGACGCAGGCAAGGCATAGAGGGCACGGGGCTTGCCCACGGGCGCGAGGCCGCGAGGGCGTGCGGGGAAAGAGAGTTGAAAGGGAGTTGGCGGAGTCACCGCTTCGGCGGCCGCTGCCCGCACCGCCCTCCGCGCGGCATCCGCCGGAAAGCCGGATACCGTCGAGGAGTGACCAACCAGCCCCACCCCCCGAACCCCACCCCCGCCGCCCCCGACCTGTTCAGCTGGGAGTTCGCCAGTAACCCCTACCCGGCCTACGCCTGGCTCCGGGAGCACGCCCCCGTGCACCGGACGAAACTCCCGAGCGGTGTCGAGGCCTGGCTGGTCACCCGGTACACCGATGCCAAGCAGGCGCTGGCCGACCAGCGGCTGTCGAAGAACCCCGCGCATCACGACGAGCCCGTGCACGCCAAGGGCAAGACCGGTATCCCCGGTGAGCGCAAGGCGGAGCTGATGACGCATCTGCTCAACATCGACCCGCCGGACCACACCCGGCTGCGCCGGCTGGTCAGCAAGGCGTTCACGCCCCGCCGGGTCGCCGAATTCGGCTCGCGCGTACAGGAACTGACGGACCGGCTCATCGACGGGTTCGCGGCCGAGGGGTCCGCCGACCTCATCCACGAGTTCGCCTTTCCGCTCCCCATCTACGCCATCTGCGACCTGCTCGGCGTTCCGCGCGAGGACCAGGACGACTTCCGGGACTGGGCGGGGATGATGATCCGGCACGGGGGAGGGCCGCGGGGCGGGGTCGCGCGGTCGGTCAAGAAGATGCGGGGCTATCTCGCCGAGCTCATCCACAAGAAGCGCGAGGCACTGCCCGACAGCCCCGCTCCCGGCGAGGACCTCATCTCCGGGCTCATCCGCGCCTCGGACCACGGCGAGCACCTCACCGAGAACGAGGCCGCCGCGATGGCCTTCATCCTGCTGTTCGCCGGGTTCGAGACGACCGTCAACCTCATCGGCAACGGCACCTACGCCCTGCTCACCCATCCCGAGCAGCGGCACCGTCTGCAGTCGTCCCTCGCCCGCCGGGAACGGGACCTCCTGGAGACCGGTGTCGAGGAACTCCTGCGCTACGACGGCCCGGTCGAACTGGCCACCTGGCGGTTCGCCACCGAGCCGCTCACCGTCGGCGGGCAGGACATCGCACCCGGCGACCCCGTCCTGGTGGTGCTCGCCGCCGCCGACCGGGACCCGGAGCGGTTCGCCGACCCGGACGTCCTCGATCTCGGCCGACGTGACAACCAACACCTTGGATACGGCCACGGCATCCACTACTGCCTGGGTGCCCCGCTCGCCCGGCTGGAGGGCCAGACCGCGCTCGCCACCCTCCTCACCCGCCTCCCGGACCTCCGACTCGCGGTGGATCCGGTCGATTTGCGGTGGCGTGGCGGGCTCATCATGCGTGGACTGCGTACTTTGCCCGTGGAGTTCACGCCTGTCCGGTAAGTGTGGGAAGCGCGGCCTGTCGCGCCCCAAACCTGATGAATGCTCAACTCTGTGATCTTCACGTGATCTACGCGGCATTAACTTGTGACAAGTGATCGTCAGTGGATACGTTCACCAGGCAGCGCGGTACGTGGGCTTTCTGTGCCGCGCCGGTCATCGCTGTCGCACGAAAGGCTTCCGCATGCTCTCCGGGAACGGTCGTCACCGTCGCCCCCGTCAGGCTCCGGCCCTCCTCGTCGCGGCCGGAGTGACCGGCTCCGCCATCGCCATCCCGCTCCTCGGGGCCGCGAGCGCCAACGCTGCCGACGGCACCACATGGGACAAGGTGGCCGAGTGCGAGAGCGGAGGCTCCTGGAGCGCCGACTCCGGCAACGGGTACTACGGCGGTCTGCAGATGTCGCAGGACGACTGGGACAAGTACGGCGGCCTCGCGTACGCATCCAGCCCGGACGAGGCCAGCCGTTCGCAGCAGATAGCCGTCGCGGAGAAGGTTCTCGCCGACCAGGGCACCAAGCCCTGGGCCACCTGTGCCCTGCTCTCCGGGCTCACGGCCAGCTCCGGGTCGGTCGATGTCGACACCGGCGTCTCGGCATCCGATTCGCCCGGCTCCTCCGATTCTTCTGACTCATCCGATTCGTCCAGCTCCTCCGGCCTGTCTGATTCGCAGTCCAAGTCGGACTCCTCGGGGAAGGCTTCCCCCTCGGCGAACACCGACGAGGAGAGCGGGGCGGAGGGTAAGGACAAGGGCAAGAGCGAGAGCAAGGGCGAAGATTCCGCAAACTCGGACAAGTCGGAATCTGGAGACTCGGGCAACCCGCAGGGGAGCGGTGGCACGCCCACGGAAGTCCCCAAAACCGACAACCCCGACAACTCGTGGCAAAGCGGGGGGTCTTGGAGTCTGGTCGACACCGGCGCCATCGGGGGTGGCCGTCATCGCGGGGGCAATGCGGACGAAAGCGCAGTAAACGGTCAGGAATCGGCCTCGTCGGGTCGTCACGCCTCGCGCACCTACACGGTTCGTGACGGCGACACCCTCGCGTCCATCGCCGACTCCCTTGACGTCGACGGCGGATGGCGTGCGCTCTATGCCGCCAACAAGGCCGCCATCGGTGCCGACCCGAACGACATCACTCCCGGTCAGACCCTGGACGTCGCTACCGAAACCGGCGGAAAGTAGCGGGAGTTGACGTCCCGCTTTCACGCCTAATGTCCGGTTTGGTGAAAGTGTGGGATGAGTCTCAGAAGCCCTGATCGTCTTTGGAATTCCCCGGATCGCGTGCTTACGGTCGAGTCCGCTCGTCACCACGAGCCCCGGCTGTCGCAACGCCGAGTCCTGCCAGCGGCCGCACGGGAACAGTCGTCGCGTCACGCGCCGTAGGCAGGAGCGGGGGACCCAAGGTAAGTGCCGCGCCGGACAGTTGAGCCGGAGCGGCTAGGGGTGGAGCCACGCCTCCCAGCGGAGGTGTGGCCGGGCAACTCAACCGGCCCGAACCCGACAGCTCACCTCGCAGGCGTCGGTGAGGGGATCCATCCATGCTGTTTTCCGCTCAGGGCAAGCACCGTCGTTCCTCGAAGGCCAAGGCCGCCCGTGTCATCGCGCTCGCCGGTGTCGCCGGTGCCGCCGTCGTCGCCCCGCTGATGGCCTCCGGCACCGCCTCGGCCGCCACCGCCTCCGAGTGGGACGCCGTCGCCAAGTGCGAGTCCGGCGGCAACTGGTCCATCAACACCGGCAACGGCTACTACGGCGGTCTGCAGTTCTCCGCCTCGACGTGGTCCGCCTACGGCGGCTCGAAGTACGCCGGCACCGCCGACAAGGCCACCAAGGCGCAGCAGATAGAGATCGCCGAGAAGGTCCTCGCCGCCCAGGGCAAGGGCGCCTGGCCGGTCTGCGGCACGGGCCTGTCCAGCACCCCCTACAGCGGCGCCGCGGCGAGCACCGCCCCCCGGACGACCGAGAAGCCGGCCGCCTCCCGCTCCGCCGAGCGCCCGGCCGCGGCCAAGACCGTCACCACCCCGACCGGCAAGAAGGTCAAGAAGGGCGACGGTGAGTACAAGGTCGTCAAGGGTGACACCCTCGGCTCGATCGCCCAGAAGCACAAGGTCAAGGGCGGCTGGCAGGAGCTGTTCAAGCTGAACAAGGACATCGTCCAGGACGCGGACCTCATCTACCCGGGCCAGCAGCTCCACCTGAAGTGACGCGCGGCCGGTAGCCCGGCTGCAGGAACCGCAGCCGCCCCGTCCCCACGGTCTCCCCGCCCCGGTGCGTATTCCCCCGTACGCGCCGGGGCGGGGCTTGTTCATGGGGCGCTGCGTTCGAGCCGTTCTCCACCCCGCCTTTGTTTCGAGCCGGAACA
This sequence comes from Streptomyces sp. NPDC050625, assembly GCF_040654755.1. Classification (NCBI taxonomy): domain Bacteria; kingdom Bacillati; phylum Actinomycetota; class Actinomycetes; order Kitasatosporales; family Streptomycetaceae; genus Streptomyces; species Streptomyces sp. NPDC050625. The sequence continues at coordinate 92,094 of NZ_JBFAIQ010000022.1, read as the reverse complement.
ATGGGTACGGTCGGACCCTGTCCACGGGACGGTCGGTCGGTGGCCGATGCCCCGGGGACGGTTAGGCTCTAGTCGCAAGGCACCCAGCCCCGCACTTCCAGCGTCACATCCATGAAGGAGATGCTCGTGCCGTCCATCGACGTCGTCGTAGCCCGGGAAATCCTGGACTCCCGAGGCAACCCCACGGTCGAGGTCGAGGTCGGCCTCGACGACGGCAGCACGGGTCGTGCCGCCGTTCCGTCCGGCGCCTCCACCGGCGCCTTCGAGGCCATCGAGCTCCGCGACGGCGACCCGAACCGCTACCTGGGCAAGGGCGTCGAGAAGGCCGTCCTCGCCGTGATCGAGCAGATCGGCCCGGAGCTGGTCGGCTACGACGCCACCGAGCAGCGCCTGATCGACCAGGCGATGTTCGACCTGGACGCCACCGACAACAAGGGCTCGCTCGGCGCCAACGCCATCCTCGGTGTCTCCCTCGCCGTCGCCCACGCCGCCTCCGAGGCCAGCGACCTCCCCCTCTTCCGCTACCTGGGCGGCCCGAACGCGCACCTGCTGCCGGTGCCGATGATGAACATCCTGAACGGCGGCTCGCACGCCGACTCCAACGTGGACATCCAGGAGTTCATGATCGCCCCGATCGGCGCGGAGTCCTTCTCCGAGGCGCTGCGCTGGGGCGCCGAGGTCTACCACACCCTGAAGAAGGTCCTGAAGGGCAAGGGCCTGGCCACCGGCCTGGGCGACGAGGGCGGCTTCGCCCCGAACCTCGGCTCCAACCGCGAGGCCCTCGACCTCATCCTGGAGGCCATCAAGCAGGCCGGGTACGTCCCCGGCGAGCAGATCGCGCTCGCGCTCGACGTCGCCGCGTCCGAGTTCTACAAGGACGGCAAGTACGAGTTCGAGGGCAAGTCCCGCTCGGCCGCCGAGATGACGGAGTACTACGAGGAGCTCGTGGGGGCCTACCCGCTCGTCTCCATCGAGGACCCGCTGTTCGAGGACGACTGGGCCGGCTGGAAGGTCCTGACCGACAAGCTCGGCGACAAGGTCCAGATCGTCGGCGACGACCTGTTCGTCACCAACCCGGAGCGCCTGGCCCGCGGCATCGAGGAGGGCACCGCCAACGCCCTGCTCGTGAAGGTGAACCAGATCGGTTCGCTGACCGAGACCCTGGACGCTGTGGAGATGGCCCAGCGCAACGGCTTCAAGTGCATGATGTCCCACCGCTCCGGCGAGACCGAGGACGTCACCATCGCCGACCTGGCCGTCGCCACCAACTGCGGCCAGATCAAGACCGGCGCCCCGGCCCGCTCCGAGCGCGTCGCCAAGTACAACCAGCTGCTGCGCATCGAGGAGATCCTCGACGACGCGGCGGTGTACGCCGGCCGCAGCGCCTTCCCGCGCTTCAGGGGCGAGATCTCCAAGGGCTGAGCCCGGTAAGGGCAAGGCTTAGCCAGTCGTACGTACGTCCCCGTACCCGGTCCCGTACCGTGTCCGGGGACGTACGCACGTATGAGGGAGGCGGGGACATGGCCGCGAAGGACCGGGACCGGTTCTCCACCGCGACCAGACTGCGACTGCTCGGCGAGCAGACGGCGGCCCGGGTCTACCGCTCCCAGACCAAGCGGCAGGCCCGCCGCTCCCGGCTCACCGGCCGGGCCGCGCTGCTCGCCCTGGTGCTGTGCACGATGGTGGTGGCCCTGGCCTATCCGATGCGGCAGTACGTCTCCCAGCGCGCCGAGATCGCCAATCTGGAGCGGCAGCGGCAGCGGGCCCAGGAACGGGTCGAGCAACTGCGCGACCTCAAGGCGCGCTGGCAGGACGACTCCTTCGCCGAGCAGCAGATCCGCCGGCGGCTGCACTATGTGATGCCGGGGGAGACCGGTTACGTCGTGGTCGACCCCGGTGCGGCCAAGCAGGCGCACGCTTATCCGGGGGCGGCCGACCGCCCCTGGTACGCCAACGTCTGGGACGGGGTCGACAAGTCCGACGCCTCCGACCAGTGAGCCGGCGCCGCCCCGACGACGCCGGACAGTGAACCGACAGCCAGAGAAAGACAGCCTGAAGACAGTCATGGAAACGCCCCCGCCGCCCACTCCGCGCACCGAGCCCACCGACGCGGACGTCGAGGCCTTCAAGCAGCAGCTCGGGCGTCCGCCGCGCGGGCTGCGGGCGATCGCGCACCGGTGCCCCTGCGGTCAGCCGGACGTCGTGGAGACGGCTCCGCGCCTGCCCGACGGCACGCCCTTCCCCACGCTGTACTACCTGACGTGCCCGAAGGCCTCCTCGGCCATCGGCACCCTGGAGGCGAACGGCGTCATGAAGGAGATGACGGAGCGGCTGCAGACGGACCCGGAGCTGGCCGCGGCCTACCGTGCCGCGCACGAGGACTACATCCGGCGCCGGGACGAGATCGAGGTGCTGACGGGCTTCCCGAGCGCCGGCGGCATGCCGGACCGGGTGAAGTGCCTGCACGTGCTGGTCGCCCACTCGCTGGCCGCCGGGCCGGGGGTGAACCCCCTCGGCGACGAGGCGCTCGCGATGCTGCCCGAGTGGTGGATGAAGGGGGCCTGTGTGACGGTCCCGAAGGAGGAGGACCAGTGACCCGGGTCGCCGCGATCGACTGCGGTACGAACTCCATCCGTCTGCTGGTCGCCGACGCGGACCCAAAGACGGGTGAACTCCTCGACCTGGACCGCCGGATGACCATCGTGCGGCTCGGCCAGGGCGTCGACCGCACCGGACGGCTCGCTCCGGAGGCGCTGGAGCGGACCTTCGCCGCCTGCCGCGAGTACGCGGCGGTCATCAAGGAGCACGGCGCCGAGCGGCTGCGGTTCGTGGCCACCTCCGCCTCCCGGGACGCCGAGAACCGGGACGAGTTCGTCCGGGGCGTCCTCGACATCCTCGGAGTGGAGCCGGAGGTCATTACGGGTGACCAGGAGGCCGAGTTCTCCTTCACGGGCGCCACGAAGGAGCTCACCGGCCGCGACGACCTCACCAGGCCCTACCTGGTGGTGGACATCGGCGGCGGCTCCACCGAACTGGTCGTCGGCGACGACCACGTGAGGGCCGCGCGGTCCGTGGACGTGGGCTGTGTGCGGATGACCGAGCGTCACCTGCTGCACGAGGGCGTCGTCAGCGACCCGCCCACCGCGGAGCAGATCGCCGCCATGAGGGCCGACATCGAGGCCGCCCTCGACCTCGCCGAGGAGACGGTCCCGCTGCGCGAGGCGCACACGCTCGTCGGCCTCGCCGGCTCGGTCACGACGGTGTCGGCGATCGCGCAGGAGCTGCCGGAGTACGACTCCGCCCGCATCCACCACTCCCGCGTCTCCCACGACCGGGTCCGGGAGATCACCGAGTGGCTGCTGCGCTCCACCCATGCCGAGCGGGCCAGGATCCCGTCCATGCACCCGGGCCGGGTCGACGTGATCGGCGCCGGGGCCCTCGTGCTGCTGGCGATCATGGAGCGGATCGGCGCCGAGGAGGTCGTGGTGAGCGAGCACGACATCCTCGACGGCATCGCGTGGTCGGTGGCGTAGGCCCGTCCTCGCGGGGTGGTCCGGGCCTCTTTTGTACTGGTCAGTAGCTCTCTGCTGAGCAATTCGCACGGCGTATGAGCGCGTCCCGGAGGCGGTGACGCACCCCTTCCGGGCGCGCTCCCGAGAAAGTTCGTGAAGTTCTTCACAAGGAATTCGTCCCTGTCGAGGGGTCGAAGGTCCTTCATTGAGCCGCATGAGGGTCCAGCGGCCCTCGGAGCGCACTTGAAAGGGCGTCACGGAGGCGCTCGGCGACGGTGTCGCCGGAGGGTCGCGCAGGGGGCTCACAGACCCTCCGAACGGACGGAGAGGCAGCTCACGCGGCATTGACAACAGGTCGTCAGGCACAGTGATCCCGGCTTGTCGACATGACCTGTGTCACGCGGGCCGCGGAGTGTAGCACGCACCCTCAAGAAGCTTGTGAAGGGGCGCACGAGCGGCCCCCTAGGGGCAGGTGGATACTCGATGGCATGAGCACCACGGAGCGTCCCAGGATCCTCGTAGTAGGCGGTGGGTACGTAGGCCTGTACGCAGCTCGGCGCATTCTCAAGAAGATGCGCTACGGCGAGGCGACCGTCACGGTCGTCGACCCCCGGTCGTACATGACCTACCAGCCCTTCCTGCCCGAAGCCGCCGCCGGCAACATCTCCCCTCGCCACGTCGTCGTCCCGCTGCGACGCGTGCTGCCGAAGGCGGAGGTTCTCACCGGCCGGGTCACCACCATCGACCAGGACCGCAAGGTCGCGACGGTCGCACCCTTGGTCGGCGAGGCGTACGAACTGCCCTTCGACTACCTGGTGATCGCGCTCGGCGCGGTCTCCCGCACCTTCCCGATCCCCGGCCTTGCCGAGCAGGGCATCGGCATGAAGGGCATCGAGGAGTCCATCGGCCTGCGCAACCACGTCCTCGAGCAGCTCGACAAGGCCGACTCCACGACCGACGAGGAGATCCGCCGCAAGGCGCTCACCTTCGTCTTCATCGGCGGTGGCTTCGCCGGTGCGGAGACCATCGGTGAGGTCGAGGACATGGCCCGGGACGCGGCCAAGTACTACAAGAACGTGTCCCGTGAGGACATGCGCTTCATCCTCGTCGACGCCGCCGACAAGATCCTTCCCGAGGTCGGGCCGAAGCTCGGCCAGTACGGCAAGGAGCACCTGGAGAGCCGCGGTGTGGAGATCTACCTCTCCACCTCCATGGACTCCTGCGTCGACGGTCACGTGGTCCTGAAGAACGGCCTCGAGGTCGACTCCAACACGATCGTCTGGACGGCCGGCGTCAAGCCGAACCCGGCGCTCGCCCGCTTCGGTCTGCCGCTCGGTCCGCGCGGTCACGTCGACTGCGCGCCGACGCTCCAGGTCCAGGGCACGGACTACATCTGGGCCGCGGGCGACAACGCCCAGGTGCCCGACGTCGCCGCCCGCAAGGCCGGTGTCGAGAACGCCTGGTGCCCGCCCAACGCCCAGCACGCGCTGCGTCAGGCCAAGGTGCTCGGCGACAACGTGATCTCCGGTATGCGGGGCTTCCCGCAGAAGGACTACTCGCACGCCAACAAGGGCGCGGTGGCCGGTCTCGGTCTCCACAAGGGCGTTGCGATGATCGTCATGGGCAAGACGAAGATCAAGCTCAAGGGCCGGCTGGCCTGGTACATGCACCGTGGCTACCACGGTCTGGCCATGCCGACCTGGAACCGCAAGATCCGCATCTTCGCCGACTGGACCCTCGGCATGTTCCTCAAGCGCGAGGTCGTGTCGCTGGGCGCCATGCAGAACCCGCGCGAGGAGTTCTTCGAGGCCGCCAAGCCGGCGCCTCTCGCCGCCGCGAAGACCGGGGAGAAGGCCAAGGCCTCCTGACCCCAGGAGCCTCCTGACCCCAGGGCTCTCCTGCCCCAGGTCACCGAAGTGCCCGAAGGGGCCGCCCGCCATCCGTGGTGCGGGCGGCCCCTTCGGCATGCACGGCGGCGGACGACCCGTGCCGCGGCCCGCCGTGCCGCTCCGTGGCGTGGCGTCGGTGTGATGGTTCGGGGAGCATGTCGGCACAAGCCGGGTGAGGGGGAATGACGTCGGCGTGGGCGGTCGTTCACCGGGACACCGGATGGAGACCGGAACCGATGGGCCGATACCTTTCACGGAGGTGCGCCATGGCCGACGCCGCGTCGCGGCTGACGAGTCTCGCCGAGCAGCTGCTGGGAGAACCGTTCCCCCTACGGATCCGCGCCTGGGACGGCTCGCAGTCCGGCCCGCCGGGCGCCCCGACCCTGGTCGTCCGCAATCGCCGCGCCCTGCGCCGCCTGCTGTTCAAGCCGGGCGAACTGGGCCTGGCCCGGGCCTGGGTGGCAGGCGACCTGGAGATCGAGGGCGATCTCTACACCGCCCTCGACGCGATGTCCGCACTGGTGTGGGAGCGCGCGGAGGGCTCCAGGACCCTCCTGCAGGCGCTGCGCGACCCGGACGTCCGGGCGGCCGCCGTCCGGCTGCTGAGGCTCGCCGGCCCCCCGCTGCCGCCCGCCCCGCCCCGGGAGGAGGTCCGCCGCACCACCCGCCGTCTGCACACCCGGCGCAGCGACCGACGCGCCATCAGCCACCACTACGACGTCGGCAACGACTTCTACGAGCTCGTCCTCGGCCCCTCCATGGTGTACTCCTGCGCCTACTGGGAGGACGCCGGCACCCTTGAGTCCGCCCAGCGCGACAAGCTCGGACTCGTCTCCCGAAAGCTCGGCCTGGCGCCGGGCCAGCGGCTCCTCGACGTCGGCTGCGGCTGGGGCTCGATGGCCATGCACGCGGCCCGCGAGCACGGCGTGAGCGTCGTCGGCGTCACCCTGTCCCAGGAGCAGGCCGCGTACGCCCGCAAACGCGTCGCCGACCAGGGCCTCACCGACCGGGTCGAGATCCGGGTGCAGGACTACCGGGACGTCGCCGACGGCCCGTACGACGCGATCTCCTCCATCGGCATGGCCGAACACGTCGGCGCGGAGCGCTACTTCGAGTACGCCACCCATCTGTACGGCCTGCTGAAACCGGGCGGCCGGCTGCTCAACCACCAGATCGCCCGCCGCCCGCAGCGCGACGAGTCGTCGTACCACCCGGACGCCTTCATCGACGCCTATGTCTTCCCAGACGGCGAGCTCGCCCCGCTCGGCTCCACCGTCACCCAGTTGGAGCGCGCCGGGTTCGAGGTGCGCGACGTGGAGTCGATCCGCGAGCACTACGCCCTCACCCTCCGCCGCTGGGTCGCCGCTCTGGACGCCGGCTGGGACCGCGCGGTACGGCTCACCGGTCCTGGTCGTGCCCGTGTCTGGCGCCTGTACATGGCGGCCTGTGCCCTCGCCTTCGAAAACAATCGCATCGGCGTCAACCAGGTCCTGGCGGTGCGCACACCCGAGTCGGGGACGTCCGGGATGCCGCTGCGTGCCCGCACCTGGAACTGAACGCGCGAGGCCCCGTTCCCTTCGGGCGTGACCGGAAGGGAACGGGGCCTCGACGCCGTACCGCTACTCCGACTTGATGGCGGCCAGCATGTTCAGCCGGGCCGCCCGCCGGGCCGGCCACAGCGCGGCCAGGACGCCGACCGTCCCGGCCAGCAGGAGGAAGAAGCCCATCCGGGCCCACGGCAGGACCAGCTCGTACGTCGGCATCTTCGTGCCGAGCAGCTCACCGGCCGCCCAGCCGAAGAACACCCCGAGCCCGATGCCCAGCACCCCGCCGAACAGGGAGATGACCAGGGACTCCAGGCGCACCATCCGCTTGACGGCCTTGCGGTCCAGGCCGATCGCGCGGAGCATGCCGATCTCCTGGGAGCGTTCGAAGACCGACATGGCCAGGGTGTTGATGACGCCGAGGACCGCGACGATCACCGCCATGCCGAGCAGGCCGTAGACCATGTTCAGCATCAGCGTGAACATCTTCGCGATGTCGTTGGAGATGTCCTGCTTGTCCTGGACCTTGATCGCCGGGTTGGAGCCGAGCGCCTTCTCCAGCTCGTCCTTGGCCGTGCCGGTCGCGCCGTCCGCCGTCTTGACCCAGACCTGCATGTCGGCCGGGTCGCTCAGGTGGGGGGTGAGGAGCTTGTTGTCGAGGATGATCCCGTTGAGCATGTCGTTGCCCTCGTAGATCCCCGCGACGGTCAGCTTCTGCGCCTTGCCGTCCTCGTAGTGCACGGTGAAGTCCGAGCCGGCCTTCCAGCCGTGTTCTTTGGCCTTGTCCTTGTCCACCACGACCTGCGTGCCGCCCACGTCGAAGGTGCCGTCGTCCACCTTCAGGTCCATCAGCCGGGCGATGGCGGAGGCGTTCACGCCGGTCAGGAACTCGGTCCCGCCGTCGATACGGGATTCGCCGTTGCGCAGCGGGCTGCTGGCGGTGACGCCGTCCGCGGTGGCGATCTTCTTCGCCACGTCGGGGGAGAGCGGGCCGCGGTTGGCCATCGAGACGACGTAGTCCGCGCGGATGGCCGAACTGGCCATCTTGTCGATGGAGGTCTGCAGGCTGCCCGCCATCACCGTCATACCGGTGATCAGGGTCAGGCCGATCATCAGCGCGGACGCCGTGGCCGCCGTACGGCGCGGGTTGCGCACCGAGTTCTGGCGGGCCAGCTTGCCCGAGACACCGAAGACGCGCAGCACCGGGGCCGCGGCCGCGATCAGCGGGCGGGACAGCAGCGGGGTCAGGATGAACACGCCGATGATGAGCAGGACCGCGCCGATGCCCATCGGGCCCTGGGCGGCGTCGGCGTCCATGGAGGTGGCCGCGAGGACCACCGCGATGCCGGCCGCCGAGAACAGCGCGCCGAGCGTGTTGCGCAGCACCAGCGACTTGGTGGTCGCCTTGGCGTGCACGCTGCTCATCGCCGCCACCGGCGGGATCTTCGCCGCTCGGCGGCCCGGCAGCCAGGCGGCCAGCATGGTGATGACGATGCCGACGGCGAGGGCGGTCGTCACGGTGCCCGGCGTGATCACCAGCGGACCGTCGGGCACGCTCGCGCCGAAGGAGCCCAGCAGGCTCCGCAGCCCGGCGCCGATCCCGATGCCGGCGACCAGACCGGTCACACCGGCGACCGCGCCCACCACGAACGCCTCGATCAGCACCGAGCGGGTGACCTGCCGGCGGGAGGCGCCGACCGCGCGCAGCAGGGCCAGTTCCTTGGTGCGCTGGGCGACCAGCATGGTGAAGGTGTTGGCGATGATGAACGTCCCGACGAACAGCGCGATACCGGCGAACACCAGCAGACTCTGCTTCAGACCGCTCATCGAGGAGGAGATCATCTTCGCCTGGTCGTCGGCGAGTTGCTTGCCGGTGGTGGTCTCCACCAGGTGCGAGGGCAGCGCCTTGTCCAGCCCCGCCTTGAGCGCGCCCTGGCTGGTCCCCGCCGCAGCCTTCACATCGATCTCGTCGTACGTGCCCTTCTTGCCGAACAGCTTCTGCGCGGTCGGCGTGTCGAACAGGGCGAGGCTGCCGCCCGCGGCCACGTTGCCGTCGTCGGTGGTGAAGATGCCGCTGATGCGCGGGCTGAGGACCGGGCCGTCGACGGAGATGCGCACCGTGTCGCCGACCTTGTAGCCGGCGCGCTCGGCGGTCCTGGAGTCGATCAGCACCTCGCCCTTGCCGCTCGGGGCGTGGCCGCCGACCAGCGGGTAGCGGGCGTCCTTGGAGCCCCAGTAGTTCCCGCCCGCGGACTGCCAGCCGCTGCCGAGCAGCTTGCCGTCCTTGTCGGCGATCGCGGTGAAGCCGCTGACGACACCGGTCGCGGAGGCGGCCCCCGGGGTCTTCTCGGCCCGGTCGAGCAGGGCCTGGGTCAGCTCGGGGGTCTTGCCGACCTTGTCGCCCTTGGAGTCCTGGTACTTGGGCTGTACGGCGACGTCGACCTGGTCGAAGCCCTTGGCGGAGCTCTTCTGGTAGGCGTCCGAGATGGTGTTGGTGAAGACCAGGGTCCCCGAGACGAACGCGACGCCGAGCATCACGGCGAGCACGGTCATGAGGAGCCGGGCCTTGTGCGCGAATACGTTGCGCAAGGCGGTGCGGAACATGGGTTCTCTTCGGTCCGTGGTGTGGTCGGCGGTCAGCTCGTGCGGCCCTTGGCGTCGAACCGCTTCATGCGGTCGAGCACCGAGTCCGCGGTCGGTTCGTGCATCTCGTCGACGATCCGGCCGTCCGCGAGGAACACCACCCGGTCCGCGTAGGCCGCGGCCACCGGGTCGTGGGTCACCATCACCACCGTCTGGCCCAGCTCCCGGACGGAGTTGCGCAGGAAGCCCAGCACCTCGGCGCCGGAGCGCGAGTCGAGGTTTCCGGTCGGCTCGTCGCCGAAGATGATGTCGGGCTTGGCGGCCAGGGCACGGGCGACGGCGACGCGCTGCTGCTGGCCGCCGGACAGCTGGGACGGGCGGTGGCCGAGCCGGTCCGCCAGGCCGACCATGCGGATCACCTGGTCGAGCCACTGCTTGTCCGGCTTACGGCCCGCGATGTCCATCGGCAGGGTGATGTTCTCCGCGGCCGTCAGCGTCGGCAGCAGGTTGAACGCCTGGAAGATGAACCCGATCTTGTCCCGGCGCAACTTGGTCAGCTGCTTGTCCTTCAGCGAGCCGAGCTCGGTGTCGCCGATGCGCACGGACCCGGAGGAGAACGTGTCCAGACCGGCCACACAGTGCATCAGCGTCGACTTGCCGGACCCGGACGGCCCCATGATCGCGGTGAATTCGGCCTGGCGGAACTCGACGGAGACCCGGTCGAGGGCGACCACCTGGGTCTCGCCCTGTCCGTAGACCTTCGACAGATCCGTGGCGCGCGCGGCCACTGTGGTGGTCCGGTCGGCGATGGGTGTGGTGGTCACGGAAGGGCACTCCTGTCGGGACGGCGGTGTTCGTCGGTACTGATCCATCGTCCCGGCCGTCCACGGCCGAGTAGTCACCCGCTGTTCCCGTTCCAGAGACAGACTCCGGTCGGACCGGAGGGCGCCGCGTCATACCTGGGGATGACGCCGGACCCCGAGTCGGGGACAGCGAGACGTCGCAGGAGACGTCAAGAACGGGTGGAGCCCCCTCGTTCGGACGGTGAAATTCCGTCATTCCGTGTACGCGCACACCCACCGCACGTAACGCTATTGGCAAGTGCGGATGGCCCGTACCGCGGGCTGATGCCCCCTCAGACGTCAATAAAATAAGACAACATCGGGTCAGCCCTACCGCTGTTCGGGGGATGTATCCCGATAGGCTCGGGCCCTCGAAGCGGAGCCCATGGCCTGCCCGGATGGTGGAAAGCAGACACGGCGAGCTTAAACCTCGCTGCCCCTCGCGGGCGTACCGGTTCAAGTCCGGTTCCGGGCACTTCCCGCGCCTGCTGACGGCGCCACGGGATCACCGCCTCCCGGTCGCAGCCACCACACGTCGTCGTGGCCGCGGCCGAGGCGCACCGCCCGTCGCTCCCCCGAACCCGTCTCTCCCCTCTCCGCTCCCGAGGCCACCCGTTCGGCCGACTGGTTTCCGGTCGGTTCCGGGCAGGTCGCGGGTTGGTCATGGAATGGGGCCCTCCGTGGCCGGGAATGAGGCACCCGCGTAGCGTGTTGGCGTGCACGGCGAGGGAAAGATCCTCCCCAAGAACTAGGGTCAGTCCTTTGCCAACCTATTACTCTTGAGCCAAGGCCACGCAGGGTGGCCATGGAGGAGTGAAATGAGGAGCAGTAACCCGGTCTTCTCGCGACGGGGGTTCAGCCGCGACAACGGCTACGCGGGCTTCAACACCGCGCCGCAGGCCGGGTACGCACAGGGCAACCCCTATGCCCAGGGCAACCCGTACGCCCAGGGCGGCAACCCCTACGCGCAGAACCCCTACGCCCAGCAGGACCAGCAGTACGGCGCCCCGCCGCAGGCCCCGGTCACCACCGGCCGGATGACGATGGACGACGTCGTCATGCGCTCGGCCATGACGCTCGGCACGGTCGCCGTCGGCGCCGTCCTCGCGTGGGCGCTGCTGCCGGTCTCGGCGACCAGCTACGGCCTGGCGTTCGTCTCCGCCATCATCGCGATGGTGCTGGCGCTCGTGCAGAGCTTCAAGCGCACCCCCTCGCCCGCGCTGATCCTGGGATACGCCGCCTTCGAGGGCGTCTTCCTCGGCGTGATCAGCGAGATGTACAACAGCCAGTGGAGCGGTGCCCCGTTCCAGGCGGTGCTCGGCACCATGGCGGTCACGGCCGCGACCCTGCTGGTCTACAAGGCCGGCTGGATCCGCGTCACGGCGCGCTACGCCCGTATCGGCATGTCGATCGCCATCGCGTTCGTGCTGGTCATGGCGGTGAACCTGCTGCTGGTCGCGTTCGGTGTCGCCTCCGACGGCGGTCTGCGCAGCTTCGGCCCGCTGGGCGCGATCGTGGGCATCATCGCCATCCTGCTCGGCGCCTTCTTCCTGACCCTGGACTTCAAGCAGATCGAGGACGGCATCGCCTACGGCGCGCCGCGCCAGGAGGCCTGGCTGGCCGCGTTCGGCCTGACCCTGACCCTCGTGTGGATCTACGTGGAGATGCTGCGGCTGGTGGCCATCTTCAGCAGCAACGACTAGCGCGCGGCGCGGCGCCGAGGTGCCGCGGTGACAGGGAAGGGCCCCGGGTGCATCCGGGGCCCTTCGTCGTTTGTGTGGTGCGCGCCTAGAGCAGTTTGCGCGCGGCCCTCCTCAGGTCGTATTCGTGAACGATTGCCTTGGCGTGGCCGTACGCGAGGTTGTGCTCGTGGCGGAGCCAGCTGACCTTCTCCTCGAAGCGGAAGAGAGCGGGGCCTTCTTCGACGGCGCGAAGCCAGTCCGAGACTTCACGGCCGGTGCAATGGGGGATGCGGGCGAGCAGATTGCGATGGGTCTCCTCGGAGAAGACTTGGGACATCGGCGCCTCCGGACGCATTCGATGAAGCCGGTCCTTCACGTCACCGTGCCTGAGCGTTGGCGTATTGGCAACAGTCCAGGTGCGACGCGTAGTCTCGCGGCGTGGTTGACACGACACCTCTGACCCGAGCCGTGGATCACTTCGCCGACCGGCTGCGGGCCGCGCCACAGAGCCGTCTCCAGCGGAGTGCCGCCGCCGAAGCGCTGGCGCTGGCCAGGGAGTTGGCACTGCGTGCCCAGCGGATCGAGGATCCCTCGGGGGAGCCTCGAGAGATGCCGGACGCGGGCATGTTCGCGGTCGCCGACCAGATCACCGTGGCCGTACACGACTTGGCACTCGTGCTGAAAACCGACGCCGAGGTGGAGGAGGCGGTGACGTTGGTCGAGGAGGCACAGAAACGCGCCGGGGTCTGAACGACCTCCGGCGCGGGGGCGGCGAGCCGCCGTGACCGTCGACTACAGGGACGCGATGACCCGGTCGGCGAGGATGTAGACGTTGTCCTCGCCGCACGCGAACGTCAGCGTGTACGCGCCCGAGATCCCCGAGCCGCCGAGGAGGTAGGGGTTCTCGCCCGCGCGCAGGGCGGCCGCGAGGCGCTCCGCCGTCTCACGGTGGCCCGGCGTCATGCACAGGGTCGTGCCGTCGGCGAAGACATAGACGTCGAGGGTGCCCAGCGGGCCCGGGCGGACGTCGGTCAGCTCGACCCGGCACTCGGCCAGCTGCTCCAGGGCGATGACCGTGCGCTCGTGGTCGTTCACGACGGGCGACTGCACCGGTACGAAGTCGGGGTGCGAGGGGTGGCGGCGGCGTGCCGCGGCCAGCTCGGGGGAGTCGGTCGCGAACTCGTCGGCGTCGGTGGTCGGCTCGGTCACCGGCTCCAGCGGCTCCAGGCCCACGAAGTCGGCCTGCCGGGGCAGGAACAGCTCGGTGTCCGCCAGGGTGTCGGCCAGACCGAGCAGGGAGGGCGCGTCGGAGGCGTCACGGGACTCCTGTGCGGCCCAGAACGCACGCGCCTCGGCGAGCTCCCGCTCCCGCTCCTCGGCGAGGGCCTCGGCCACCGCGGCGCGTATCTCCTCGGTGTCGGCCGTGGTGCGGGCGGCGGGCAGCAGGGCGCGCGTCGCGGCCGCCTGGCTCTCGGCGAGCTGGGACTGCAGGGCCGCGACCTGGCGGCGCAGCACCAGCACGGTGCGCAGGACGGCGACGCCCACGGCACCGGTGGCGGCCGTGGTGAGCAGCAGGGCGAGGGGCATGGCGCTCACTGACGTACTCCCTGGTTCAAAGTCGACCCCCGACTTCCTACATCAGCTTGAAGGGTGGACTAACCAGCTGTCAGTGCGTAACGTCACGAATCGGACAGGGACTTGGTCCTGGATTTTGCCCGTACAGCAGCTCTGACCTGCGTTGATATCCCCACTGAGGGAGATAGGTCACATCCTGGGGGAGATTGGATCACAAATCGACCCGACGTTCGAATTTAGATCGAACGCCGGGCCGAGAGGTCACGCTGGGTCCCGCACAGGTCACCGTGCGGGACCCGACCGGATCAGCTGAGGCGCTCGATCACCATCGCCATGCCCTGGCCGCCGCCGACGCACATCGTCTCCAGACCGAACTGCTTGTCGTGGAACTGGAGGGAATTGATGAGCGTGCCGGTGATGCGGGCGCCGGTCATGCCGAAGGGGTGGCCGACGGCGATGGCGCCGCCGTTGACGTTCAGCTTGTCGAGGTCGATGCCGAGGTCCCGGTAGGAGGGGATCACCTGGGCGGCGAAGGCCTCGTTGATCTCGACCAGGTCGATGTCGTCGATGGTCAGGCCGGCGCGGCGCAGCGCCTGCTGGGAGGCCTCGACCGGGCCGAGGCCCATGATCTCGGGGGACAGACCGGAGACACCGGTCGACACGATGCGGGCGAGCGGGGTCAGGCCCAGCTCACGGGCCTTGGTGTCGCTCATGATGACGACCGCGGCGGCGCCGTCGTTCAGCGGGCAGCAGTTGGCGGCGGTGACCAGGCCGTCGGGGCGGAAGACCGGCTTGAGGCCGGCCACGCCCTCCAGGGTGACGCCGGCGCGCGGGCCGTCGTCCTTGCTGACCACCGTGCCGTCCGGGAGGGTCACCGGGGTGATCTCGCGCTCCCAGAAGCCGTTCTTGATGGCCTCTTCGGCGAGGTTCTGCGAGCGGACGCCGAACTCGTCCATGTCCTGGCGGGTGACGCCCTTCCAGCGGGCGAGGTTCTCCGCGGTCTGGCCCATGGCGATGTAGGCGTCGGGGACGAGGCCGTCCTCGCGCGGGTCGTGCCAGGTCGTGCCCTCCTGCTCGGCGACCGCGACGGTACGGGCCTCGGCCTCGGCGAAGAAGGGGTTGTGCGTGTCCGGCAGGCTGTCGGAGTTGCCCTTGACGAACCGCGAGACCGTCTCGACACCGGCCGAGATGAAGACGTCGCCCTCGCCTGCCTTGATGGCGTGCAGGGCCATGCGGGAGGTCTGCAGGGACGAGGAGCAGTAACGGGTGATGGTGCAGCCCGGCAGGTGGTCCATGCCCATCTGTACGGCGACCACGCGGCCGAGGTTGTTGCCCTGCTCGCCGCCGGGAAGGCCGCAGCCGAGCATCAGGTCGTCGATGTCCCGCGGGTCCAGCTCGGGAACCTTCGCGAGGGCCGCCTGGATGATCGTGGCGGTGAGGTCGTCCGGGCGCAGGTCCTTGAGGGAGCCCTTGAAAGCGCGGCCGATCGGGGAACGGGCGGTCGAGACGATGACGGCTTCGGGCATCACGGCTCCATTGACTTACGGGGGATTGGCGGCTGGTTGGGAAATTACCCGTACGTATGGTCGAGGTCACGTGTGAAGCGGTGTGACCCTGGCCGCAATTGTCTAAGCGCTTGCTTGGCACCCCGTCCGTCCCGGGGTGCCCACAGCGCTCACACTCCGCCTATACCCACCCGCTCCCGGACTCGGTCGGCTGGGACGCGGGTTCCTGGGGCGCGGGTGCTTGCTCGGCGCCTCGGGCCTCCCCGGGGGCGCCCACCGCCTCCGTCCCGGGGTGCCCACCGCGCTCACACTCCGCCTATACGCACCCGCTCCCCGACTCGGTCGGCTGGGACGCGGGTTCCTGGGAGGTGGAATCCGGCACGGAAGGCTCGGTCGGGGCGGGTGCCGTCTCCGGTACGCGCCGGCGCCTGCGGCGCTTGAGCAGTGCCCATGGGCCGCGGGGGCCGGTCGGCATGGCCGCCGTGACCTCCGTGCCCGCCTCCGAGGCGGCCTCGGCCGCGGCGCGGGCGACCGGCAGGAAGCCCTCGCGCCGGGAGACGTCCGGCCGCTCCTCCTCCGCCGGCCACAGGCCCAGGGTTGCGCAGACGGTCGGCAGTACCGCCATCGCCGCCGTGACGTAGCCCTCCGCGGAGGGGTGGTAGTTGTCGGGGCCGAAGAGCTCGCGCGGGTTCGCCGCGAACTCGGGGCCCAGCAGATCGCCGAGGGACACCGTGCGGCCCCCCTGTTCCACCACGCCGATCGTCTGGGCCGCCGCCAGCTGCCGCGAGGCCCGGCGGGCCAGCCAGCGCAGCGGCTGCTGCACCGGTTCGATCGTGCCCAGGTCCGGACAGGTGCCGACGACGACCTCGGCGCCGGCCGTGCGCAGCCGCCGTACCGCCGCCGACAGATGGCGCACGGAGCGGGTCGGCGGCATCCGGTGCGTCACGTCGTTCGCGCCGATCATGATCACGCAGACGTCCGGGACCGGAAAGGGCGAGGACAGCACCAGGGCCACCTGACGGTCCAGGTCGTCGGACTGGGCCCCGGGCAGGGCCACGTTGCGCAGGTCCACCGGCCGCTCCGCCACCGCCGCCAGCCCGTGGGCCAGCAGCGCGCCCGGCGTCTGGCCCGCCCGGTGCACGCCCTGGCCCGCCGCCGTGGAATCGCCGAGCAGCGTCAGCCGCAGCGGCGGTTCGCCGGGGATGTCATAGGAGTCGCCGTACAGGCCGTCGGCCACCGGCACATGGTTGCTCGTGCCGTTGCCCACCCGGCTCCTGGCCATCCGCACCTCGGCCAGCAGCAGACCGACGGCGGCCGCGCCGACCAGCCCGACCCCGCCGCCGCCGTACGCCGCACCGGCCGCGATCCGCCGGGCCACCCTCGCCCTCGACATGTTCGTCATGCGTCGCCGCCACCTCCTCGTAGCCGTACATCCACTCATTGCCCCGTACCGGCCGTCGGCCAATCTCAACAGGGAGTGAACGCCCTTCCCGGGCCGTAGGCTGGCGGAACAATCACGACCATTTTTTGAAAGCGACCGGAGACAACGGTGCGATTCCACGACTCGATGATCAGCCTCGTCGGCAACACCCCGCTGGTGAGGCTCAACAGCGTGACCAAGGGCATCCGGGCGACGGTCCTGGCCAAGGTCGAGTACTTCAACCCGGGCGGTTCCGTGAAGGACCGCATCGCCCTGCGCATGATCGAGGCCGCCGAGGAGAGCGGGGAGCTCAAGCCGGGTGGCACGATCGTGGAGCCGACCAGCGGAAACACCGGTGTCGGGCTGGCGATCGTGGCCCAGCAGAAGGGCTACAAGTGCATCTTCGTGTGCCCCGACAAGGTGAGCACCGACAAGATCAACGTCCTGCGCGCCTACGGCGCCGAGGTCGTCGTCTGCCCGACCGCCGTGGCCCCCGAGCACCCGGACTCGTACTACAACGTGTCGGACCGGCTGGTGCGCGAGACGCCCGGCGCCTGGAAGCCCGACCAGTACTCCAACCCCAACAACCCCCTTTCGCACTATCACTCGACCGGCCCCGAGCTGTGGGAGCAGACGGAGGGGAAGATCACCCACTTCGTGGCGGGCGTCGGCACCGGCGGCACCATCTCCGGCACCGGCCGCTATCTGAAGGACGCCAGCGACGGCCGGGTGCAGGTCGTCGGCGCCGACCCCGAGGGCTCCGTCTACTCCGGCGGCTCCGGGCGGCCGTACCTGGTCGAGGGCGTCGGTGAGGACTTCTGGCCGACGGCCTACGACCGGACCGTCGCGGACGAGATCGTCGCCGTGTCCGACAAGGACTCCTTCCAGATGACCCGGCGCCTGGCGAAGGAGGAGGGCCTGCTGGTCGGCGGCTCCTGCGGCATGGCCGTGGTCGCCGCCCTGCGCGTCGCCGAGCGGCTGGGCCCGGACGACGTCGTGGTCGTCCTGCTGCCCGACAGCGGCCGCGGCTACCTCAGCAAGATCTTCAACGACGAGTGGATGGCCGACTACGGCTTCCTGGAGGACGAGGGCCCCAGCGCCCGCGTCGCCGACGTCCTCAACGACAAGGAGGGCGGCTCCATCCCGTCCCTCGTCCACATGCACCCGGAGGAGACCGTCGGCCAGGCCATCGAGGTGCTGCGCGAGTACGGCGTCTCGCAGATGCCGGTCGTGAAGCCGGGCGCCGGTCACCCGGACGTGATGGCCGCCGAGGTCGTCGGGTCGGTCGTGGAGCGGGAGCTGCTCGACGCCCTGTTCAACAAGCGGGCCTCGCTCGACGACCCGCTGGAGAAGCACATGGGCGCCCCGCTGCCCCAGGTCGGCTCCGGTGAGCCGGTCGCGGACCTGATGTCCGTGCTCGGTGAGGCGGACGCGGCGATCGTCCTCGTCGAGGGCAAGCCGACCGGTGTGATCAGCCGGCAGGACCTGCTGGCCTTCCTCGCCAAGGGCCAGAAGCAGTAGCCGACGTCCGGTGAACTGCCCGTTGCGGCGCCGAACTTGCGGTGCCGCGTCCGGATGGTGGACTTCGCGGAAGTGGTACGAGCGCGTCACGTGCGCGCAGCACCCGCTTAACACGGGTCCGGCACATTAGTGGGTGTCGGCAGGGCGATGGGGGTACCTCCCAGGCGTTAAGCACTGGGGGAGGCTCCCCGCCCAGGCCGGCGCCGAACGGCGCCAAGGACCTCCGGAGCGGCTCCCGGACCTCCATGGACGCCACGGACGCGCAGCCCGGCCCTGACCCGGCCCGCGTCCCTCGCGGGGACCGCCGTCGTCCCGCCCCCCGGCAACGGGGGTGCGGCGGTCCCCGCCTACAACTCTTGTCCCGTCTTGTTCTGCCTTGTCCCGGCGGAACCGGGTTCGATTCCGGAGCCCGCCGCCGCGCCTCTAGAGCTCGCGGGACCGGTCCGACCGCCGCCCCGCGAAGAGTTCGGGGTTGACGCGCACGGCCTGGACCACGTTGACGCCGACGATGCCGATCCAGGCGGCGATGAGACCGGGCAGGTGCCCGATGCCGCCGCCGATCGCCGACAGCGGGATCGCCAGCACCAGCGAGACGATGGCGAAGCCGAAGCGCTCGCCCCATGAGTCCGTTCCCCTCGGGGACCTGGCCCCGCGGGCGACGTGCATCTGCTGCTCGGCGAGCTGCCTGCGCAGCCGGCGCTCGACCGCGGCGTCGATCCGCTGGTCGACCTTCTCCAGGAAGGAGTCGACCAGCGCCGGCTCGTACTCCTCGCCGAGTTCCTTGCGGGCCCGCAAAGTGGCGTCGAGTTCCTTCTTCAGGTCGGCGTCCTGCGCTTCCATTCCCGTCATACGGGCCACGTTAGGGAGCCGGGACCCGCGCCGCACTGGGGATATCCCCCCAGTCGGCGCGGGGGCTGTCAGGGCAGCAGCGAGACGAGCCCGGTGTCGAGGTCGAAGCGGGCGGCGTCGACCTGGGCCGGGGCGAACGCCGGGTCGGCACGGATGGCGTCCCGGACCCAGGCGGCGTGGGCCCGCATGGCGTGCTCGGCCCAGTCGCCGGGGACCGCGCGGGTGCGGCGCGCGGCGGGGGCGATCTCGGCCACCAGCAGCTCCAGATGTCCCGGCACGTGCGCCCCGGACCGCACATGGCCGAGCGTCGCCGCGATCGCCCCGCACCGCTCGTGCCCGAGGACCAGCACCAGCGGGATGCGCAGTTCCTCGACGCCGTACTGGATGGACCCGAGCACCGCCTCGTCGAGGACCTCGCCCGCGGTCCTGGTGCACAAAAGGTCACCGAGCCCCTGGTCGAAGACCAGCTCCGGCGGTACGCGCGAGTCGACACAGCCGACGACCACCGCGAACGGGTGCTGCCCGGCCGCGAGCGTCCGGCGCACCCCTGCGGACTCGTGGGGGTGCCGGGGGCGTCCGGAGGCGAAGCGCCGGTTGCCGGCGAGCAGCCGGTCGAGCGCCGCGCGGGCGGTGACCGGACGGTCGGTCACCGGGCGGGGGCGGGGGACGCCGGCCGTTGGCGGCGGGGCGGCGGCCAGCGCGCCGACGGCCGTGGCGGCCAGAAAGGTCCTGCGGGGGGAGGCCATGGCGCTTCCTCCGGTGTCGTGCCTGCAGCGCACCATCACCGTACGCACCCGAAGCATCACGGTGCGTGCTGTTTAACGACTCTTGGTGTCCCTTGCCCGGCTGCATAGCATCATGCAGAGTTCTTGTTGGGTGAATAGACCGGCTGAACAGAGAGGGGCATGGTGGACGCACCCGCATCCGTGCACTCCGGACTCGTGGTCCTCGACGGGATCGGCCTCGGCGTCGAGGACGTCGTGCGTCTCGCCGACGGCACCGTGCGGCCGGTTCCGGGCAGCGACGCGATGCGGCGCGCGGAGGAGTCCTGGAACGCCGCCCGGCAGATCGCGGCCACCGGACGCGTGTACGGCCGCTCCACCGGCGTGGGCGCCAACCGCAACGAGGACGTGCCGACCGAGGCCGCCGCCGGACACGGGCTGCGCCTGCTGCGCAGCCACGCCGGCGCCATCGGCGCTCAGCTGCCCGCCCGCCAGGTGCGGGCGATGCTCGCCGTCCGCGCCAACCAGCTGCTCGCCGGCGGCGCCGGACTGCGGCCCGGCGTGATCACGGCCCTGTGCGAGGCACTGGAGTCGGGCGCGTATCCGGTCGTCAACGAGTTCGGCTCGGTCGGCACCGGCGACATCGCGGCGCTGGCACAGGCCGGGCTCGCGCTGGTCGGGGAGCACCCGTGGCGGGGCGCCGAGCCGCCCGCGCCCCAGCCCCTGGACAACAACGACGCCCTCGCCCTGATCAGCAGCAACGCCCTCACGCTCGGCCAGTCCGCGCTCGCCCTGCACGAACTGCGCGGGCTCATCGAGGCCACCCAGGTCGTCGCCGCCCTCTCGCTGCTCGCCGTCGACGGCTCGCACGAGGCGTACGCCGCCCCCGTCCATGCCGCCCGACCGCACCGGGGCAGTGTCGAGGTGGCCCGGCGGATGCGGCGGCTGACCGGCGCGGCCGACCGGCCGGTACCCCCGCTCGGCCGGATCCAGGACCCCTACGGCTTCCGCTGCCTGCCCCAGATCCACGGCCCCGCCCATGACGCGGCGGACGCGCTGGGGCAGGTGCTGACCGTGGAGATCAACGCGGCCGCGGAGAACCCGCTCATCTCCCCCGAGGACCTGGCCGCCTATCACCACGGCGGTTTCTACCAGGCCCAACTCGCCCTCGCCCTGGACCACTTCAGACTCGCGGTCACCCAGGTGGCCCGCCTGTCGACCTCCCGCCTGTCCACCCTCAACGAGCCCGCCTACACCCGACTGCGCCCTTTTCTGGCCGACCACGAGCCCGCCTCGTCCGGCGTGATGATCCTGGAGTACGCCGCCGGAGCCGCCCTCGGCGATCTGCGGGCTTTTTCGGCCCCCGCGTCGCTCGGGCACGCTGTACTCTCCCGGGGCGTCGAGGAACAGGCCAGTTTCGCCTCGCTGGCCGCCCGCCAGACGCTGCGCGCCTGCGGTGCGTACCGTCTGGTGGTCGGCTGCGAACTCGTGGCCGCCGTACGGGCGCTGCGCCAGCGCGATCTGAAGCCCGGCCCGGAGATCCCGGCCGGGCGGGCGCTGGCGCTCGCCGAGTCGGTGCTCGACGAGGACCCGGCCGACCGCCCGCTCACGCACGACGTGACGTCGGCGGCCGCACTGCTTGACCGGTTCACGGACATCTGGAGGGGGAGCGGGACATGAGCGTCGACAGGAGTACGGGTGTGACGGACAGCCCTGCCACACGGCTGCAGACGCTGTTCGAGGGGCACCGGCTTACACCGACCCAGCGGCGCATCGCGCACAGCATGGTGCGGCGGGCCGCCGACGTGCCGTTCCTGTCCAGCGTGGAGCTGGCCGAACTGGCCGGGGTCAGCCAGCCGTCCGTGACCCGTTTCGCGGTCGCCCTCGGCTTCGACGGCTACCCGGCCCTGCGCAGGCATCTGCGCGAGGTCGTGCCCGCCGAACCCGCCGCGGGCCCGGGCTCGTACAACGAGTACCAGCAGGCCGTCGAGGCCGAGATCGAGAACCTGCGGCACCTGGCCGAGGTGCTGGCCGACCCGCGGCCGGTGCAGAAGGCCGGCCGGATCCTCGCCGCCTCCCGCCCGCTGCCCGTGCTCGGACTGCGGGCCGCGGCCTCCCAGGCCTACGGTTTCTCGTACTTCGCCGCCAAGGTCCACCCGGACGTCCGGCTGCTCGACCAGGGCGGCACGATGGTCCAGGACCGCATCGACGCGGCCGTACGCGCGGGCGCCTCGGCCCTGCTGTGCTTCGCGCTGCCGCGGCATCCCCGCGAGGTCGTCGACACCCTGGCGTACGCCAAGGAGTGCGGGCTGACGGTCGTCGCGGTCGCCGACTCGGCCTTCGCGCCGGTCGCCAAGCACTCCGACCTGCTGTTGCCGGCCGCCGTCGGCACCGGGCTCGCCTTCGACACCGCGTGCGCGCCCATGCTGCTGGGACGGGTGCTGCTGGAGGCCATGTGCGACGACCTGCCCGACGCGCAGGTCCGGCTGGAGGAGTTCGACGCGCGGGCGACGGCACGGGGGCTGTTCGTGGAGTGACCCGGCGCCTGCAGCCGCGCCGCTCTCAGACTCGTCTCACCTTCGCTCGCTAGCGTGCCCGCCCGACGGGACTGTGCCGCACAGGACCGTGCCGCGAGGACGAGGACGAGGACGAGGAGGCGGAGCGTGGCGCGCGGAGCACACGGAGGACGCGGAGGACAGGGACTGGCCCGGGTGGCCGTCGTCGTACGGGCCGGGGCGGCGCCGCTGTGGTGGTGCGGGGTGTTCGCGGCGGGCATCGGCGTCCTGCCGCCCGGGCTGACCGGGCGCCGGATCGGCGTCATGGCCGGGGCCGCACTCTTCCTTGTCGGTGCCGCCGTCGTGGCGTACGCGCGCCGTCGGCGCTACGCCGCCCTGGCCCGGGGCACGGCCCGTGCGGGCAAGCACGATGTGCTCCAGGACCGTGCGGTGACCGTGCGCAACTGGCGCCGGGGCCACCGCTGGTGGCTGCTGCTCGCCTGCGCCGTCGCGCTCGGCAGCTCCTTCGCCGTGCCCGCGGCGGGCGGCATGCTGCTGGCCGGGACCGGCGCCGGGCTGCGGCTGAAGGCCGCCTGGCTGGGCCGCCGCGAGCGGGCCGAGGACACACTGCTGTGGCTGCGCGTCGACTGGCTCGACGGGCGCGGCGGGCGTCCCGCGGGCAAGGCGGTCAAGGCCTACCGCGGGACCGGCATCGCGGCGGGCGACGCGGCCCCGGGCGGGGCCCGCCGCCGCACCGCGGCGCTCGTCTGACTCAGACCTCCAGCTCCTCCTCGATCCTCTTGAGCTGGTGCCGGGCCATCGCCAGGTTGGCCCGGGACTGGTCGAGGACCAGGTACAGGAACAGACCGTTGCCGCCGCGCCCCTTGAGCAGCCGGATCAGGTGGTACTGGTTGGTCAGCGTGATCAGGACGTCCTCGATGTCGCCCTTCAGGCCGAGGTGCTCCATGGTGCGCATCTTGGCGCGGATCACGTCCGTGTTGCCGGCGGCGGCCACGTTCAGGTCGAAGCTCTTGCTGCCTCCCATCGTGCCCAGCGCCATGCCGCTGGTGTAGTCGACGAGCGCGACTCCGGTGGCCCCTTCGATGGAGGTGAGGGCCTCTTTGAGCGAGGTCTCGGCGTTGGCCATGGTGCTGCCTCTTTTCCTTTGCTGCTTCTCAACTGTCGGTTGCGGTGCGCGCGTCGGTCGCCGGGCGCGCTTCGCCTGTGGTGGTTCGTGGTGTGCGGGTGGCTCTGGTGCGCACGGCGGGGGTCCTGGCCGCGGGGCCCGTCCGCACCGCCCGCCTGGCCGCGGCGGCCTCGGCCGCGGCAGCCTCGGCCGCGTCGACCAGCTCGCCGATCCGGGCGCCGGCCCGGCGGCCCTCCAGGTGCAGCCGGCCGACGTTGACCCGGTCCTGGGCGAGCAGGGTCAGTACGGCACTGCGGCCCGCCGCGTAGGTGGCGACATAGCCGTCCATGCCGCGGACCAGCAGTTCCCGGAAGTCGCCCTGCCCGGTGGCGTCCGCCATCCGCACGGCGACGCCGAGCGCGGCCGCGGTGAGCGCGGCCAGGCCCTCCGGGTCGACGCCGGGGGCGTCCTGGGCGACGACCAGGCCGTCCACACCGGCCGCCAGGGCGCCGGTGAGCTGGGGAACGCGGCTGCGCAGCCGGCGCAGTTCGTCCAGGATGTCGGACTCGGCCGCCATCAGATCTCTCCTCTCGGCGGGTCGTTGCCGTTCAAAGGGCCTCCAGCGCATTCCTGAGCCTCTTCAGCAGCGCGATGTCGGGGTCGGTGACCTGGGGAAGGGGCGGGGGTGCCGGTCCGGGCACCGTGGGACCCGGCGAGACGAGTCCCGCCGCCGCCAGCCGGCGTAAGTCCACCAGCGTGTGGAACGCCTTCCGGCCCAGCTCCCTGGCTATGTCCAGGGCCGTGCGGACGCCGTTCACCCGCTCCAGGACCGCTTGCTGGCGGGCCGAGACCGGCGGAGCGGCCACCGGGTCGGCCCGGATCAGCGGCCCGCTGTCGGTCGCCGGGTCCGGCCAGATGCGGTGCAGCAGGGCGCGGCGGCGCAGCGTCTCCCGCTCCAGGGCGATGACCGGCACCGGGCACAGGGTGGCCGGGCGGGCCGCGGCGCCGTACCGGAAGCGGCCCGGGGTGCTGCTGGGCGACAGGGCGAAGTACCCGGCGTCGTACAGCGCGCCCAGGTGGCACAGTTCCAGCGTGCCCGTGGTCAGCCGGCCGGTCTCCAGCAGCCGGCGGGCGGTGCCGGGCGCGCCGTCGGCCCGGCCCGCGGCCCGCAGCCAGTCCGTCGCGTCGAGCGTGCCGTGGGCCGTGAGGAGCACGTCGAGACCGGGGGCGAGGGGGCTCTCGGCGTGCACCACGCGACCCTCGGCGAGGTGCAGGCTGCCGTGCTCGCGGACGAGGACGCCGGTGGCCCGCTCGTCGGCGAGCCGGGTCAGCATCGGCGAGAGGCCGCCCTGGCCGCGCTCGTGTGCGCCGACCTTGTCCCGTACGGGCAGGGGCGGCGGCGTCCCGACCACGGTCATGCCAGTACCAGCCGATCCGCCATTTCGCCGAGCCGGATGCGGGCGAGCGCGAGGTTGCCGTCCGCCCTGGCCAGCCACAGATGCAGGAACACGGTGCTGTCGAAGGACGTGACCACGAACCGCAGCAGGTGGTAGCTGTCGTGGTTGCTGACGATCAGGTCCTCGACCGGTGGCCGCTCGCCGTCCGGGTCGCCGGACGCGAACGCCCCGTGCTCGGCGGCCAGCCGGGCCAGTTCGGCGGCCTCGGCCGCGGTCGTCTCGTGGTCACCGCCGGGAGCCTCCCCGACGGTGCCCAGGGCCAGTCCGCTCGTCCAGTCCACGAGCGCCGCGCCCCGGGCACCGGGCAGTCGCATCGCTTCCAGCAGGCACTCGTCGATTCCGGGCACCGCGGTTCCCCTCCCACCTGGAACTCCGGCTGAGTGACGGAGACACTACGCAACGTGTGCGGGAGGAGTGACTCTTCTGGCATTTTCCGGTGGAACATGCCTCCGTGGAGCTAGGGTGGGTCAACTTGCCTGCGTGTCACTCCAGTTGATCGCCGTAGCAGTCGGGGTGCGTCAACGGCTTCCGGCTGCCCGAAGGGTGGTGAGGGCGGACGCGTGCGCCCCTCCCGAATCGGCCACGATCTGATCGAGCGACTGCGGCTCGCGCACCGTCGCGAAGGCCACGCCCCCCGACCCGTCGGGCACGAAGCCGTGGATCCCGGGCCGGACGAGGGAGTTGTACGCGTAGTGGTGGGCGAAGTAGTACGCGCCCGTGTCCAGCGCCGCCGCGTAGTCGCCCGGCTCCAGCGGCGGCAGGGCGCGCCCCTCGGCGAGCAGGTCGCCCGAGAAACAGGCTGGACCGGCGACGTCCTGCACCACCTCGGGCCCCGGCTTGGGGCGCCCCTTCGCGTCGTACGCGGCGATCCTGAGCGGCCACGCCCCCGGTACGTACACCGTCCGCGTCGCCACCTGCACGCCCGCGTGCGTCACCGCGACCCGCCGTCCGCCGGCGCTCTTGGTGTACTCCACCCGCGCCACCACGGTCCCGTGCTTGGCCAGCAGCGAGCGGCCGAACTCGGTCACCAGCCCGTACCGCCCGTCGAACAGCCCCGGCACCGCCTCGCCCAGCAGCCGCGCGTACTGCGCGTACGTCGGTGTCGTCGCGTCCGACCCGAAGTTCACCGGCAGCCCGCCGCCGATGTCGAGCGTGTCGATCTGCCGCCGCCCCACGCGCGCGTTGATCTCTTCGGCGAGCGCGTACGTCTCCGCCACGCCCTGCGCCATGAGCGACAGCGGAATGCCCTGCGAGCCGGTGTGCGCATGCAGCCGGGTCAGCCACGGACGGTCCGCGTACGCCCGTACGAGCCACTCCCGGGCCCCCTCGTCGCGCAGCGCCACCCCGAACTTCGAGGTCGCCGTCGCCGTCGAGGTCGCCTCGATCGAACCACCGCCGACCTGCGGATTCACCCGGATTCCCAGCGGGGAGCGGCTGGGGGTCGACCGCATCAGCGCGTCGATGCGGTCCAGCTCCTGCGGGCTGTCCGCGTTGACGGCGATCCCCAGCGCCAGCGCCTCGCGCAGTTCGGCCAGGGTCTTGGCGGGCGAGTCGAGGACGGTGCGGGCCGGCGGGATCCCGGCCGCCCGCGCCAGCGCCAGCTCGCCCGGGCTGGCCACCTCCGCGCCCACGCCCTCCTGGTCCAGCAGCCGCAGCACCGGCACCAGCGGGGTCGCCTTCACCGCGAAGGCGTGCAGCACCGGCGTCCCCGGTGCCACCACCGCGTCGAACGCCGCCCGCAGCGCCGCCGCCGACTCCCGGATGCCGGTGACGTCCAGCAGCCCGGCGACGGGTGCCGAGAGCCCGACCAGCCCCTGCTCCACCGCGGCCCGCACCGCCTCGTCGCGCCGGGCGACCCGCTCCGCGTCGTCCCCGTACCCGCCGCCCTCGTACCCGGTGTCACCGCTGCCCACGACGCCTCCCGTCCTGCCGCTGTCCGCACCCATGCATCCAGCCAAACACCCGCGACGCGCGGATGCGTGCACGCCGATGTATTGACTAGTTCTATTCAGAGCGCCAGGATGTGAATAGACGCAGTAACAATCCACTGGGAGCAATCCGCTAGGAGGCAGACCATGTCAGGACCCCGCCCCGTACGAGCGCCGCGCGGTACGGAACTGAGCGCCCTGGGATGGCAGCAGGAGGCCGCCCTGCGGATGCTCCAGAACAACCTCGACCCCGAGGTCGCCGAACACCCCGACAAGCTCGTCGTCTACGGCGGCACCGGCAAGGCCGCCCGCGACTGGCGCTCCTTCGACGCCATGGTCCGCACGCTGCGCACCCTCAAGCAGGACGAGACCATGCTGGTCCAGTCCGGCCGCCCGGTCGGCGTCATGCAGACCCACGAATGGGCCCCGCGCGTCCTGATCGCCAACTCCAACCTGGTCGGCGACTGGGCCAACTGGGAGGAGTTCCGCCGGCTGGAGGCCCTCGGCCTGACCATGTACGGCCAGATGACCGCGGGCTCCTGGATCTACATCGGCACCCAGGGCATCCTCCAGGGCACCTATGAGACCTTCGCCGCCGTCGCCGCGAAGAAGTTCAACGGCACCCTCGCCGGCACGATCACCCTCACCGCCGGCCTCGGCGGCATGGGCGGCGCCCAGCCGCTCGCCGTGACGATGAACGACGGCGTCGCGATCTGCATCGACTGCGACCCGCGCGCCATCGAGCGGCGCATCGAGCACCGGTACCTGGACGTGCAGGCCGACAGCCTGGACCACGCCCTCCAGCTGGCCACCGAGGCCCGCGACGCCCGCCGCCCGCTGTCCATCGGCGTCCTCGGCAACGCGGCCGAACTGGTCCCGCAGCTGCTGGCCATGAACGCCCCCATCGACATCGTCACCGACCAGACCTCCGCCCACGACCCGCTGTCGTACCTCCCGGTGGGCGTGGAGTTCGAGGACATGGCCTCCGCCGCCGCCAAGGACCCGGCCGGCTTCACCACCCGCGCCCGTGAGTCGATGGCCAAGCACGTCGAGGCGATGGTCGGCTTCATGGACGCCGGCGCCGAGGTCTTCGACTACGGCAACTCCATCCGCGGCGAGGCCCAGCTGGCCGGCTACGACCGGGCGTTCGCCTTCCCCGGCTTCGTCCCCGCCTACATCCGCCCGCTGTTCTGCGAGGGCAAGGGCCCCTTCCGCTGGGCCGCCCTGTCCGGCGAGGCCTCGGACATCGCCAAGACCGACAAGGCGATCCTGGAGCTCTTCCCGGAGAACGAGTCCCTGCACCGCTGGATCAAGATGGCCGGCGAGCGCGTCCACTTCCAGGGCCTGCCCGCCCGTATCTGCTGGCTCGGCTACGGCGAGCGCGACAAGGCCGGCGAGCGCTTCAACGACATGGTCGCCTCCGGCGAACTGGCGGCCCCGCTCGCCATCGGCCGCGACCACCTCGACTGCGGCTCCGTCGCCTCCCCGTACCGCGAGACCGAGGCCATGCTCGACGGCTCCGACGCGATCGCCGACTGGCCGCTGCTCAACGCCATGGTCAACGTGGCCTCCGGCGCCTCCTGGGTCTCCATCCACCACGGCGGCGGCGTCGGCATGGGCCGCTCCATCCACGCCGGCCAGGTGACCGTCGCCGACGGCACCCCCCTCGCCGGCGAGAAGATCCGCCGTGTCCTCACCAACGACCCCGGCATGGGCGTCATCCGGCACGTGGACGCCGGGTACGACATCGCGGAGTCGGTGGCCGCCGAGCGCGGTGTGCGGGTGCCCATGCGCGAGGGTGACGAGGCGTGACGCACCGCGAAGGTGAGCCGAGCGGCAGCCGTCCGGTGGGGGCTGAGCTCTCGTCGCCGTCTGCCGCTTCGGCTGTGCCCACCCTCCCCCAGGCTCTCGGCTCCGCTCGAGCAGGGGGGACCCCCAACGCCCTGCGGAACGACTGCCCACAGCCTGTACGGCCTGCCGGTGCAGGCAGCTCCTTCCACGATATGTGGCGTGAGTTGCTGCCCATCGGCCGCCACCCCCAATCCGGCGGCTACCGCCGCTACGCCTGGACCGGTGCCGATGCCGAGTGCCGGGAGTGGTTCAAGGCGCAGGCCGAGGTGCGCGGGCTCGCCTACGAGGTCGACCGCAACGGCAACCAGTGGGCCTGGCTCGGCGACCCCGCCGCGGGCGACGCCGTCGTCACCGGGTCGCACCTGGACTCCGTACCGGACGGCGGGGCCTTCGACGGGCCCCTCGGCGTCGTCTCCTCCTTCGCCGCCCTCGACGAACTGCGGGGCAGGGGAACGGAGTTCAGCAGGCCCCTCGCCATCGTGAACTTCGGCGACGAGGAGGGCGCCCGCTTCGGGCTCGCCTGTGTCGGGTCGCGGCTCACCGCGGGACAGCTCACCGTCGGGCAGGCGCACCGGCTGACCGACGGCGACGGGATAAGCCTCCCGAAGGCCATGGAGGCCGCCGGGTACGACCCCGACGCCATCGGGCCGGACCCGGAGCGGCTCGCCCGGATCGGCGCCTTCGTCGAACTCCATGTCGAGCAGGGCCGGGCCCTGGACCTGAGCGGCGACCGGGTCGGCATCGCCAGCGCCATCTGGCCGCACGGCCGCTGGCGGTTCGACTTCCGCGGCGAGGCCAACCACGCCGGCACGACCCGGCTGGTGGACCGGCGCGACCCGATGCTGTCGTACGCCGAGACCGTGCTCGCCGCCCGCCGCGAGGCCCAGCTCGCCGGTGCCGTGGCCACCTTCGGCAAGATCGCCGTCGAGCCGAACGGCGTCAACGCCATCCCCTCCCTGGTGCGCGGCTGGCTCGACTCCCGGGCCGCCGACCAGGACACCCTCGACACCGTCGTGGGCGGCGTGGAGAAGGCAGCCCGCGAGTACGCCGCCGCGCACGGCGTCGACCTCGACGTCGTCCGCGAGTCCTTCACGCCGGTCGTCGAGTTCGACCACGCCCTGCGCGACGAACTCGCCCGCATCCTCGGCAACGACACCGACCTCACGGTGCCCGTCCTGGGGACCGGCGCCGGACACGACGCCGGAATCCTCTCCGGGAGCATTCCGACCGCCATGCTGTTCGTGCGCAATCCCTCCGGCGTCTCGCACTCCCCGGCCGAGTTCGCGGCCGAGGACGACTGTGTGGCCGGGGTGACCGCGCTCGCCGACGTACTGGAAGGGCTGGCTCGCAGGTGACCACACGGACCTATTGGCTGGAGTACGCCTGGCTCGACACCCATGTCGAGCCGGGCGTGGCCGTCACGGTGTCGATCGGCGGCGGTGCCGCCGGCGCCGACGGCCGCATCACCGCCGTCCACACCGGCGTGCCCATCCCGCCCCCCGGCGCCGAGATCCTGCGCGGCCTCACCCTCCCCGGGCTCGCCAACGCCCACAGCCACGCCTTCCACCGCGCCCTGCGCGGCACCGTCCAGGTCGGCTCCGGCACCTTCTGGACCTGGCGCGAGGTCATGTACTCCGTCGCCGACCGGCTGACCCCGGAGACCTACCACGCCCTCGCCCGCGCCGTGTACGCGGAGATGGCGCTCGCGGGTGTCACGGCGGTCGGCGAGTTCCACTACGTGCACCACGCCCCGGGCGGCACCCCGTACGCCGACCCCAACGCCATGGGCGAGGCACTCATCGCTGCCGCCGCCGAAGCCGGTATCCGCATCACCCTCCTCGACACCGCCTATCTGTCCTCCGGCTTCGGACAGCCGCCCAACACCCACCAGCTGCGCTTCTCCGACGGCAGCGCGGAGGCCTGGGCCGAACGCTGTTCAGTTCTCAAGGAACGGGATCACGCACGGATCGGGGCGGCCATCCACTCCGTACGGGCCGTGCCCGCGCGGGAGCTGGCGACGGTGGCGCGCTGGGCCGAGGAGCGGCGGGCCCCGCTCCATGTGCACCTGTCCGAGCAGACCGCCGAGAACGACGCCTGCCAGGAGGCGCACGGCTGCACCCCCACCCGGCTCCTCGCCGACCACGGCGTCCTCGGCCCGCGCACCACCGGCGTCCACAACACGCACCTGACCGACGAGGACATCGCCCTGCTCGGCGGCTCCGGCACCGGCACCTGCATGTGCCCGACGACGGAACGCGACCTGGCCGACGGCATCGGTCCCGCCGTGGCCCTCCAGCGCGCGGGCTCCCCCCTGTCCCTCGGCTCCGACAGCCACGCGGTCATCGACCTGCTCGAAGAGGCACGCGCGATGGAGCTGAACGAGCGGCTGCGCACCCGCTCCCGGGGTCACTGGACGGCCGCGGCACTGCTGCGCGCGGCCTCGCCGGACGGCCATGCGGCCCTGGGCTGGGACGAGGCCGGCACCATCGAGGCCGGTGCGCTCGCCGACCTGACGACGATCTCCCTCGACTCGGTCAGGACAGCGGGGCCGCTGCCGAGACTCGGCGCGGAGACAGCCGTATTCGCCGCCTCCGCGGCGGACGTGCGGCACACGCTGGTGGGCGGCCGCCATGTCGTACGCGACGGCGCCCACACCCTCGTACCGGATGTGCCGTCAGCGCTGGCCGCCGCCGTCGAAGCCCTGCGCGGCTGAATCCCACCGTCATCCCTGAGGACACCATGAGCAGCAGCACCGCCGTCACGAACATCGCCACGCTGGTCACCAACGACCCCTCCCTCGGTGACTGTTCTCCCCTCGGCCTGATCCAGGACGCGGCCGTCGTCATCGACGGCGACCGTGTCGTGTGGACCGGTGAATCCAGCAAAGCACCCGCCACTGACAACCGGGTCGACGCCGGAGGCCGGGCGGTGCTGCCGGGCTTCGTCGACTCCCACTCCCACCTGGTCTTCGCGGGCGACCGGACGCAGGAGTTCAACGCCCGTATGTCGGGGCGGGCCTACAGCGCGGGCGGCATCCGGACGACCGTCGCGGCCACCCGTGCCGCGACGGACGAGGAGCTGGAGGCGAACCTCACCCGCTACCTCGCCGAGGCGCTGCGCCAGGGCACGACCACGTTCGAGACGAAGTCCGGCTACGGCCTGACGGTCGCCGACGAGTCCCGCGCCCTGCGCATCGCCTCCGCGCACACTGACGAGGTCACCTACCTCGGCGCCCACATCGTCCCGCCCGACCACGCCGAGGACCCGGCCGCCTACGTCGCCCTGGTCACCGGCGAGATGCTCGACGCCTGCGCCCCGCACGCCCGCTGGATCGACGTCTTCTGCGAGAAGGGCGCCTTCGACGGCGACCAGGCGAGGACGATCCTCACCGCGGGCATGGCCAAGGGCCTCACGCCCCGCATCCACGCCAACCAGCTCTCCTACGGCCCGGGCGTCCAGTTGGCCGTCGAGCTGGACGCGGCCAGCGCCGACCACTGCACCCACCTCACGGACGCGGACGTCGACGCCCTGGCGAGCGGCCGCACGGTCGCCACGCTGCTCCCCGGCGCCGAGTTCTCCACCCGCGCCGAGTGGCCCGACGCCCGCCGCCTCCTGGACGCCGGTGTCACGGTGGCGCTCTCGACGGACTGCAACCCGGGCTCGTCCTTCACCTCCTCGGTGCCCTTCTGTATCGCGCTGGCGGTACGGGACATGAGGATGACCCCGGACGAGGCGGTGTGGTCGGCGACGGCGGGCGGGGCCGCGGCCCTGCGCCGGGACGACATCGGCCGCCTCACCCCGGGCGCGTACGCCGACCTGACCCTGCTGGACGCGCCGAGCCATGTGCACCTGGCCTACCGGCCGGGCGTGCCCCTCGTCAGCGGCGTGTGGCAGCGAGGCGTGCGCGTGGTCTGACCGAAGCGCGCGTGGCCTGACCGGAGAGAGGAGAACAGGTCCCCGCACACGAGGGTCTCAGCGGGCTCCGGCCCGCCACCGCTGATCCGTGTCTCCGCTCAGCCAGTCCAGTGACACCCCGTCACCCCTGTCCGGCGTGACCGCCGTATCGGTGTCGATCGCCGGGCGGATGACACCGTCGGAGTCCACGGTGAAGCGCAGGTTGTCGCCGTTGCGGCCGTAGACCGAGTCGCACCCCCAGATGCCGACGCCCCGGTCGACGTCACCTCGGCTGTCCAGGCAGAAGTCGGGGTCGCCGGCCGACTGGAGGACCTGGCGGTCGGTGTCGACGCGCCAGCGCTGCGAGGCGGTGCCGTCGCAGCGTGCCGTGACGACGTCCGTGCCGTTCTCGAAGTCGCCGTACCGGACGTCCAGACAGAGGCCGGTGGCGGCGTTCACCACCTCGGCGAAGGCGCTGCCCGGAGCCGACGGGGTGGGGGACGGAGCGGGCTTCGGCTTCGATTTGGGCGTCGGCTTCGGCTTCGGTGTGGCGGACGGGGTCTTCGGCGGGTGCGAAGTCTTCTTCGGCGAGGGGGACTCGCTGGTCGGTGACGGGGCCGGCACGGAGACCGTCGCCGTCACCGTGACCGGCGGGCTCGACGGCGGCAGCGCGGCCGCCGCCGGACGCCGGCCGTTCGAGCCGGACTGCGCCAGCGCGAAGACCAGCAACGGCGTCATGGCCACGCCCAGCGCGACCGAGGTGAGGACCACGCGCCGGGCCGGGGGCCAACTCCGCCTCTCCTGCGGCCGGTCCGCCTCCGCGGTCGGCGCGGCATGGCGCGCGTACGCCGTCCCGGCCCAGGGCAGCAGTCCCTCCGCCAGTGCCGCCCGCGGGGCGTCGCGCAGGGCGGTGAGGTCCTCGTACGCCGCCGTGCAGTGGGCGCAGTGCGCCATGTGGGTGTGCAGATCGGAGCTGTAGCGGGGAGTGTCCGGCCGTACCGACTCCTCGATCAGCCGCCGGAAGTCCCCGCACCGCGGGTCGTCGGAGGCGGCCAGCCGGTGCTTCAGACAGGCCTGGGCCATGGCCTGGAGCGCCTGCGGGATGCCGAACCGCACGTCCTCGCGGGTCAGGCCGAGCAGCGCGGCGGTGCTCTCCTCGGGTTCCTGTTCCACGATCCCGTACCAGATCAGGCCCTGGGTGCGGGAGGAGAGGGAGCGGAAGGGCGCCAGCAGGGGAGGGGTCGGGCCATCCGGGGCGGCGGTCGTGTTCAGGACCAGGAGCAGGCCGGGGTCCAGACCCGCCGAGCGCTCGTCACCGGCGAAGGAGGCGGCCGACCGGCAGGTCAGCAGCAGGAGCTGATGGCGCAGCGGCACCCGCGGCTCCACCCCGCGTGCGGTCTCGCGCGCCAGGGTGGTGAAGGTCTGCGCCGCCAGCTGCCGTGCCGACGACTCGCTCGACGCGCACAGCCGGGCGTAGCCGAGGACCGCGTCGTGGTGGCGCCGACGGATCTCCCGCAACGCCGGGTACGCGGCCGCGGTCCGGGCGCGCAGCAGCTCGGTCAGCCGAGCGTCCGGTACCCCCGCGTTCTCGTCCCGGTCGTCGGCCCGGTCCCCCTGAGCCATCCCTGCGCCTCCTAGCACCCGGTGCGGCCGAACACCCTGTCTTGACGTACCGGCCAGTTTGGGGGCCCATAGTGGTGGAGAGGGGGCCTGAGGGAAAGACGTTTCTCCGGGTAACCGGTGAGAGCTCTGTGAGTCCTCCCCTCAGCGCGGTCCGGTCGTCCACAAAGCGAAGCGGCCCGGCACCCGGCCGGACCGCTCGATGTGTGGGGGGTGGCTCACTCCTCCACCGTCAGTCCCCTGCGCAGCCGCACCAGCGTCCGCGAGAGCAGCCGTGACACATGCATCTGCGAGATGCCGAGTTCGTCGCCGATCTCCGACTGGGTCATGCCCGCGACGAAGCGCAGCGAGAGGATCTGCCGGTCCCGGGAGGGGAGTTCGGCGATCAGCGGCTTCAGCGACTCGACGTACTCGATGCCTTCGAGCCCGTGGTCCTCGTAGCCGATGCGGTCCGCGAGCGCGCCCTCGGAGTCGTCCTCCTCGGGCTGGGCGTCCAGCGAGGAGGCGGTGTAGGCGTTGGAGGCCGCCATGCCTTCGAGCACCTCGTCGTTCGACAGGCCCAGGCGCTCCGCGAGTTCCGCGACAGTCGGCGCGCGGTCCAGCCGCTGGGCCAGCTCGTCACCGGCCTTGGCCAGGTCGATCCGCAGTTCCTGCAGCCGACGCGGGACGCGCACGGACCACGAGGTGTCCCGGAAGAACCGCTTGATCTCGCCGATGATGGTCGGCATCGCGAAGGTCGGGAACTCGACGCCGCGGCACAGTTCGAAGCGGTCGATCGCCTTGATCAGGCCGATGGTGCCGACCTGGACGATGTCCTCCATCGGCTCGCTGCGGGAGCGGAAGCGGGAGGCGGCGAACTTGACGAGCGCGAGGTTGAGTTCGACCAGCGTGTTGCGGACGTACGCGTATTCGTGCGTGCCTTCCTCCAGCGATTCGAGTCGCTCGAAGAGGGTCTTGGACAGGGCCCGTGCGTCCACCGGTCCGACCTCGTCGTACGGGGGGATCTCGGGGAGCCCGTCGATGGGATCCAGCTGTTCCGGTGGGGGTGTCGACGTCGCGTTCACGGTGTGCGATGCGTCGAGCCGGGGTGACATGGGTGTCCTCCATCGTTCTCGGCATAAGGCTGCCGAAGCCATACGTGCACTGCGGTGTGCGGCGCCTCCAAAGCCGGCCGTGTCGGTTTCTTGTCCCTACTAGCCCTACCGGCTTCGGCGAGCCCATGGCAAGTGCGGTATGAGGTGATATGACCGATAATGAGAGGTTGTTCGGGTGTTGGAGTGCGCAGGGAAGGCGTAGTGTTCGAGGGCACCGGCCGGGTGCCGACAGGGCGCCGGCCGGGGTGCGGACAGCACAGCCGCAGGAAGTCAGACACCAGCCACGACCTCGGGAGACAGACGGCATGGACCGCGGGACGGTCGGCAGCGCACAGTCGGGCCGGCTACTGGTGGAGGTGCGGGAAGAGGGCTCCAGCGCCGTCGTGACGCCGGCGGGTGAGCTCGATCACCACACCGCCGATCTCTTGCGCGAGCCGCTCGACGGCCTGCTCGCCAAGGGCTTCTCCCGACTCGTCGTGGACTGCTCACGGCTTGAGTTCTGTGACTCCACGGGCCTGAACGTGCTGCTCGGGGCCCGTCTGAAGGCGGAGGCCGCCGGCGGTGGGGTGCACCTGGCGGGGATGCTGCCCGTGGTGGCCCGTGTGTTCGAGATCACGGGGGCGGATGCGGTCTTCACCGTTCACGACTCCGTCGAGGCGGCCCTGGCGGACGAGGCCGACGAGGCCGGCTGAGCCGTCGCCGCGGCCGTCTCCCGCCGCGGCCGCCCCGGTGGTCGCACCGGTCACACCGCAAAGGGGGTGTTCCGGCGGATCCGCCGGGCAGGAGACAAGCTGGACCTGTTGGCCCCGGGGGGCGCCACGGAACCGGCGAACGCCCCGTGTGCGACCTGCGTACCGACTGGTATCGACTGGTACCGACTGGTGCCGACCGAACGAGAATTCTGAATCGTGTGAATTGTGAACTGGTGAATCGGTGAGGTGAAGCGCTGATGAGCACCACCCGGCCCTGCTCGCCGGGCGACCGCGGCCCGGAGCCCAGTGGCGCTTCCGGGGCGTCCGAGGGGGGAGCGCCGGCGGTCGGCGCGTCCACGGGGGAAACGGCCGCACCGTCCGCGCCGGCGGGGGACCGCCACAACGGCCAGGGCCATCGGGACCAGGACCCGGGAAGCGGCCAGGACGGCCGGGGCCGGCAGGTCCGCAGGCTGCGTCTGGACGGAGAGAGCGGGGTCGTCCCGCTCGCCCGTGATTTCACCCGCCAGGCGCTGTACGCATGGGGCTGGCTGCCCGCCGTCGGCGCCGATCGGCGGGCCGCCGCCGAGGACGTCCTGCTCGTCGTCTCCGAGCTGGTCACCAACGCCTGTCTGCATGCCGAGGGCCCGGAGGAGCTGTTCCTCGCCTGCGACAACAAGGTGATCCGCCTCGAGGTCACCGACCGCGGCACCGGCCAGCCGGCCCCCCGTACCCCGCACCGCGCCGGGCGCCCCGGCGGCCACGGGATGTTCATCGTGCAGCGGCTGTGCCTGGACTGGGGGGTCGTCCGCACCCCTGGACTGTCCGGCAAGACGGTGTGGGCCGAGCTGGGCGCACCGGCCTGACCCTGTTACTCACGGTCACTCCCTCCACTGGAGCCCCCTCCCGCGCACGCCGGATCGTCACAACTCCGGCGTGCGCCTTGTCTTCCCTCCTCAACGCCCCGGGCGTACCTTGACGGCCGATCTGATGTACCGTCAGGAATGGGGTGGACCGTGTCGTACCCGAAACGAACCGCCGCGCTCGTGTCCGCCGCGGCGCTGGCCGGGTCGGCGGTGCTGCTGGCCGCCCCCGCGGCCCACGCCGAGGTCGTCGACGTCAACTACCAGTGCAAGACGCCCATCGGCGACAAGAGCGCCGTCTCGCCCATCGACATCAAGGGCGTCAAGAGCGGCAGCGGCTACAGGATCACCATGTCCTGGCAGAAGGGCGTCTCATCCAGCCCGGTCGAGCTGGGCAAGGGCGCGATGAACCCGAGCGCCACCATCGTGCTGGGCGGCGCCGACAGCGGCACGCTGTCCGTGTCGGGCCCGGCCAACCAGAGCGCGATCCCGGCCAACACCCCCATCAAGATCAATGACTTGAGCGGCACCTACACACCGAAGAAGACCGGCAAGGTCACCTTCACCGCGGGCGTGCTCACCATCAAGGCGCTCGGTACGACGACGACCTGCACGCCGGCCAACAGCCCCAAGCCGTCGCTGACCCTGGACGTCACC
This sequence comes from Streptomyces sp. NPDC050625, assembly GCF_040654755.1. NCBI lineage: Bacteria > Bacillati > Actinomycetota > Actinomycetes > Kitasatosporales > Streptomycetaceae > Streptomyces > Streptomyces sp. NPDC050625. The sequence goes on along the minus strand of NZ_JBFAIQ010000022.1, from coordinate 54,776 downwards.
GCGGCCGGTGGCTCCTCCGGCTCCTCGTCCACGACGTCCAACAGCGGCACCGACTCCGGCGGGCAGCTCCCGAAGACCGGTCCCGAGGACTCGGTCGTCGCCCTCGGCACGCTCGGCGGCACCGTTCTCCTCGCCGGGGCGGCGGGCGCGCTGTGGCTGACAAGGCGGAATCAGGCCGTACGCCGCTGAACCCCGGGTCCGACCGTTTGAACTCCCGGGCCCGACCGCTTGCCCCCGGGTCCGACCGCTGGAGCCGCCGATGCCGTCCGCCGCCCGTGTCCCGCGCCCGTCCCTCGTGCCCGCCCTCGCCGCGCTGACCCTCCTGCCCCTCCTGCCCCTGCTCGCCGCCGCGCCGGCCGAGGCCGCGGGCGGCTGGTCCGTCGCGCCCTCGGGCGGCGGACGCCCGACCTTCTACGCCGAGGGCACGCCCGGGACGGTCCAGCAGGACACGGTGTCCGTGACCAACCGCGGCGCACGGCCGGTCACGGTACGGCTGAGCGGCACCGGCGTCCGGGTCACCTTCGCCCGGCCGCGGCTGAGCGTCCCCGCCCGCACCCGGGCCGACGTCCCCTTCACGGTGGCCGTACCGGCGGACGCCGCGCCCGGCGACCGGGCGGGCACGGTCACCGTGCGGGACGGCGACGGCCGCACGGCCACCGTCCCGGTCCGTCTGCGCGTCGCCGGTCCCGCGCTGTCCGCGCTGACCGTCGAGCACCTGGCCGTGCACGCCGACCGCATCACGTACGAGCTGGTCAACCGCGGTACGACGGTCCTCGTACCGAGACTCGCGGTGCGCGCCGACGGGCTGTTCGGACCGGTCCTGCAACGCGCCCCGCGCACCCTGCCCGTCCGGCTGCCCCCGGGCCGGCGCCTGCGGCTCGACGAACCGTGGCCCGACCGGCCGGCGCTGGACGCGGTCGACGTACGGCTGACGGTGACCGCGTCCGGCGGGGCGCGGGACTCGGCGAGCGCGTCGGTGCGGTTGGTGCCCTGGGGCGGTGTGGCGACGGGGGCGACCCTGGCGGCCGGGGCGGCCACGGCATTCGTCGTACGGCGGCGCGGACGGCGTACGACCGGCAGCGAGGCACGACCGCCGTGCGTGGAAGCCGAGTCGACGGGAGTGCTGACGTGAGCGGGAGAGTGCGGATTCCGGCGCTGGTGGCGGTGCTCGCACTGCTCCTGCTGCCGCTCGCGGGCACGGCGACGGCGGCGGACGGGCCGACCGTCGAGCTCTCCGACTCCCAGGCGGGAACGGGTGGTTCGGTCACCGTCAGCGGCAGCGGCTGGCGGCCGCACACGCTGCTGATGATGCTGATCTGCGGCCGGGCCACCCCGTCCCGCGGCGTGATCGGCGGCACCAACTCCTGCGCCAACGGCGACGGCAGGGCCGTCACCACCGACGCCAAGGGCGGTTTCGGCAAGAAGCTGCCGGTCGCCGAGCCGCCGGTGCCGTGCCCGTGCGTGGTGCACGTGGCCACCGTGACCGGGGCGAAGGCCGACGCGGACGCGGTCCTCCAGGTCGCCGGGCACGCCGTCGAGCCGCTGCCCGCCGAGCCGTCCGGCGGGCGCCTGTCGATCCTCACCGACACCCGGCTCGAAGGGTCCAGTGGGCTGCTGACCTGGTTCGGCGCCCCGCCGTCGCGCACGCTGGTCCTCACCGTCGGCAACGTCGGCTCCTCCGCCGTCAAGAACCCCGTCTTCCAGGTCGGCACCTCGCACGGCGTGTTCGCCCCGCAGTGGGACGAGCAGCAGTGGCGCGGCACCCTCGGGCCCGGCAAGAAGGCGCGGATCAGACTGCCCGTCGAGCTCGCGGCCGGGGCGCACGGCGACTACACCGTCTCCCTCAAGTACGGCGGCAAGGTCCTCGCCGAGCAGCCGTGGGGCGTGGGGCGGCCCTGGGGCGTGACCCTGTTCTGGATCCTGGTCTGTCTCGTCGTACCGGCCGCGGTGTTCCGCGTCGGGATGGCGGTGGTGGACCGGGTGCGGCCGCGCGGGACCGGCGGCGCGGCCCGAGGCCGCGGACCCCGTCCCTCCCGGTCGGCCTGGCGGCTGCCGCGGTTCGGCACCCCGGACGGCGCGCCCACCCCGTCTTCGACCCTGCCGTGGTTCACCCCGGACTCCGATCCGGGCACGGCGGCCGGTCGGCTCTCCGCACCGCACGACGACAGCCCGACGAGTCCTACGACTCCCACCACGAAGGGACCCACGTGAGCATGCGAAGGAGAGTCACACCGGTCGGCGGCGGCGTACGGAGAGCGGGCGCGGCGGGGGCCGCGCTGGCGCTGGGCGGGGCGGCGGTCCTGCTGGGCGTGGCCGCGACGCCCGCCCAGGCCGCCGAGGTGTCGTTCGCGACGCACTGCGTGCCGCCCGCGGGCATCGACCCCGTCGACGGCACCACCAAGGTCGAGATCACCGCGCCGGCCACCGCGAAGGTGGGCGACACCGTCGACGTGGTGTGGAAGTTCGTACAGGCCGCGTCGAAGAACCCCGACATCATCGACCTGCCCGCGAACTCGGTCCAGCCGTCCGGCGTCCTCAAGGCGGCCGGCGCGCAGAGCGCCGACATCGCGATGCAGGGGCCGCGGCAGAACCCGGCGATCCCCAAGGGCGCGGCCATGGTGCTGTCCGACATGAAGGGCACCCTGAAGCTGACGGCACCCGGTGAGGTGACGCTGACGCCGGACGCGTACACGGTCAACGCCATGTCGACCGACACCAAGTGCACGCCGAAGGAGACGGTGCAGAAGGCGGCGACCATCGAGGTGACGGCGGGCGGCGGCGGTTCGTCGAGTACGACGCCGGGGCCGACGACCTCGACCTCGCAGTCGGCCACGCCCACCCAGTCGGGCACGGCCACCGCCTCGGCCTCCCCGAGCGACGGCACCGGCCAGACCGACTTCACCGGCAAGGAGGTCCAGGTCCCCTACGCCTGCAAGACGCCCATCGGCGACAAGAACGCGACCTCGCCGGTGCAGATCAACGCCAAGAAGAACGGCGGGAGTTTCGACCTCACGGTGCAGTTCAAGAAGTCGGTGATGAACAGCCCGGCCGACATCCCCAAGGACTCCGTGAAGCCGTCGATGGAGGTGGTCCTGGGCGGCGCCGACAAGGGCACGGTGCATGTGGAGGGCCCGACGAACTCCTCCGCCATCAAGTCCGGCGACCCGATCGAGATCCCCGATCTGACGGGCACGTACAAGCCGGGGGCGAGCGGCTCGTCGACCCTGGCGCCGGGCGTCCTGACCATCAAGGCGCTGGGCACGACCACGACCTGCACGCCGACCAAGTCGGAGGTCTCCCTCACGCTGGACACCTCGCAGCAGGCGAACGGCGCCTCGGGCGGCACGTCGTCGTCCGGCGGTTCGTCCTCCGGCGGGAGCAGCGGCAGCGGCGGCCTGGCCGAGACCGGTTCGGGCGACCACGGCGCCCTCAAGGCCCTCGGCCTGGTGGCGGGCACGGCGATCCTGCTGGGCGCGGCGGTGTTCACCTTCATGCCCCGGCGGAACACCCGCTGACCGGCTGATCCGTGGTTCCTCGAACCCTGCTCGGATCCGCCGCGCGGGTTTGCACGGCGGGCACCGCGGAGGCGGCCGGCGCCAAGTACATACGGCGAGGGCCGCCGCACATGGAGTGCGGCGGCCCTCGCCGTATGCCGGGCGGTGCGTCAGCGCACGTCGCCCATCAGCGCCTTGACCTTCCGGCGGTACATCCACACCGCGAATCCGGCGAGGGCCGCGAGGGCCGCCTCCCCGAAGACGGCGCCCTTGCCGCTCAGGTCGACCCCGGCTATGGCCGGGTTGGACAGCAGGCTGGTGATGGAGTCGCCCGCGGTGACCGCGAGGAACCACACGCCCATCATCTGGCTGGCGTACTTGGCCGGGGCCATCTTCGTCGTCACCGACAGGCCGACCGGGGACAGGCACAGCTCACCGACGGTCTGGATGAAGTAGATGCCGACCAGCCACATCGGGCTGACCGCGGTGCCGTTCGCCGCCATGCCCAGCGGGATCAGGAAGAAGAAGAACGACACGCCGATCAGGACCAGGCCCATCGCGAACTTCACGATGGTGCTGGGCTCCTTGTCGCGGCGGTTCAGCCACATCCAGATCCAGGCGAACACCGGGGCCAGCGCCATGATGAACAGCGGGTTCAGCGACTGGTACCAGGAGGTCGGGAAGTCGAAGCCCAGCATGTCGTGGGACGCCTTGCCCTCGCCGAACGCCTGGACCGTGGACGCGCCCTGGTCGTAGATCATCCAGAACACGGCGGCGGCGACGAAGAACCAGATGTACGCGCTCATCTTCGACTGCTCGGGGCCCGAGAGGTCCTTGTCCCGCTTGATGCGCAGCAGCACGCCCGCCGGGACGACCAGACCGATGACGGTCAGCGGGATCATCGCCCAGTTCAGGGTGAAGTGGCCGGTGAGGCCGACGACCCCGTAGAACACGGTCGCGACGATCAGCCAGGTCAGGCCCTTGCGCAGCCAGGAGGTGCGCTCCTCGGTGGTCAGCGGCTTGGGGACGATGTTGCTCTTGGGGCTCAGGGTGCGGGTGCCGAGCAGGAACGCGGCGAGGCCGATGGCCATGCCGACCGCGGCCATGCCGAAGCCGAGGTGCCAGCTGACCTTCTGGCCGACGGTGCCGATGGCCAGCGGGGCGAAGAAGGCGCCCGCGTTGATGCCCATGTAGAAGATCGTGAAGCCACCGTCGCGACGCGGGTCGTTCGGACCGTCGTACAGGTGGCCGACCATCGTGGAGATGTTGGCCTTGAGGAGACCCGAACCGGCCGCGACCAGCGCGAGACCCGCGAAGAACGGGGCCTGGCCGCCGGGCAGCGCCAGCACGAGGTGGCCGCACATGATCGTGACGGCGGCGATGGCCACCGTCTTGCGCGGGCCCCAGACGCGGTCGCCGAGCCAGCCGCCGGGCATGGCGAGCAGGTACACCATCGCCGAGTAGACGGAGACGATCACTGTGGTGGTGGCCACGTCCATGGCCAGGCCGCCACCCATGCTGCCCTTGCCGGCGCCGGGGCCGCCCGAGAGCAGGTAGACGGTGAGGAGGGCCTTCATGCCGTAGTAGGAGAATCGCTCCCACATCTCGGTCATGAAGAGGGTGGCCAGTCCGCGGGGGTGGCCGAAGAAGGTCTTCTCGGAACCGGGGGTGCCCGGTTGGACCGAGTCCTTCGTCAGGCTGGACGCCATGGTCGTTCCTTGCTGGTCGGGACGCGCGCTGGAGCGTTGCGCGCCCGGTGGGGGAGTGGCCGGCACCGGCGGGGTCGGCACGTCCACCCCCACGCCCGAGGGGAGTCCGCTCCGGATCGCGGAGCGGTGGACGGCGACCACCGGGATCCACGCCCCGTGACGCGTCATGCGTACGGAGCCCGGCCAGAGGTCATTCCTTTCAAGGCCGGTGGAGGACCGGCCCGCACACAAAAGAGACCCTCAGCGTCAACTGCCCGCCAAAGGTCCCCGGTGTACTACAGGCGTTGCAAGTCACTGTACGTCAGGACAGTGCCGGATATGGAAGGACTTGAGACACGGATCACAGGTGTCGCGGGAACCGCGCACCCGATTTCGAAGGTCCCTCCTAGGGTCGCACCTCTCGGCCATAGGTTCGTACCACTGTGCCCCAAGGTAAGAATCCGGCCAGCCGATCACACCCCTGCACTACGGGCGGGCGGACTACCATCACCTCATGACCCGTGTACTGCTCGCCGAGGACGACGCGTCCATCTCGGAGCCGCTGGCCCGCGCCCTGCGCCGGGAAGGTTACGAGGTCGAGGTGCGCGAGGACGGACCCACCGCGCTCGACGCCGGAATGCAGGGCGGCGTCGACCTGGTCGTGCTGGATCTGGGCCTGCCCGGCATGGACGGCCTGGAGGTCGCCCGCCGGCTGCGTGCCGAGGGCCACACCGTGCCCATCCTCATCCTGACCGCGCGGGCCGACGAGGTGGACACCGTCGTCGGCCTCGACGCGGGCGCCGACGACTACGTCACCAAGCCCTTCCGGCTCGCCGAACTGCTCGCCCGTGTCCGGGCCCTGCTCCGGCGCGGCGCCGCCGAGCCGCAGCAGCCGCCGGCCACGCACGGCGTGCGGATCGACGTCGAGTCGCACCGCGCGTGGATGGGTGACGAGGAACTCCAGCTCACTGCCAAGGAGTTCGACCTGCTGCGGGTCCTGGTGCGCGACGCGGGCCGGGTCGTCACCCGGGACCAGCTGATGCGCGAGGTGTGGGACACGACGTGGTGGTCCTCGACCAAGACGCTGGACATGCACATCTCGTGGCTGCGGAAGAAGCTCGGCGACGACGCGGCCAACCCTCGCTACATCGCGACCGTGCGAGGGGTCGGGTTCCGCTTCGAGAAGAGCTAGACGCTGCCGCTGGGCTTGGCCGACTACGCGTGTAACGCCGTTGTGGCTCGTGTGGCGGCGCGGCTGCGGGCCGTCGGGGGCTGGTCGCGCAGTTCCCCGCGCCCCTTCGGGGCGCTGCCCCGAACCGGTGTGCCCGCATGCCCGAGGCACACTGGTCGTCGTAGAGCCACTGCCCGGAGGGCCCCGTGCGTCGTCGTCTCATTCAGTCCACCCTTGCCGTCGTCCTGGTGGTGATCGCGGTCTTCGGCGTGTCCCTGGTGATCGTCGAGACCCGCACCATCAGCAACAGCGCCCAGGAACGGGTGGACTCCGAGGCGGTGCGCCTGGCCAGCATCGTCGACAGCCGGATCCTCGGCGCGGAGAACGTCAACGCCGAGATCCTGCGCGACCAGGTCGCCAAGGAGCAGTACGCGGTGATCCGCCTCCCCGGCCGCGCGCCGATCGAGTTGGGCGTCAAGCCGGAGGGCGACGTCATCCACGCCACGCAGGCCGGCGAGGAGGGCGAGACGGTCACCGTGCAGGAGCCGCGCTCGTCGGTGACGCGCGAGGTCGGCCGTACGCTGCTGATCATCGGTGCGGTGGCGCTGCTCGCGGTGATCGCCGCGGTCCTGCTGGCCGTACGCCAGGCCAACCGTCTCGCCTCCCCGCTCACCGACCTCGCGGAGACCGCCGAGCGCCTCGGCTCGGGTGACCCGCGGCCCCGCCACAAGCGGTACGGCGTGCCCGAGCTGGACCGGGTCGCCGACGTCCTCGACTCCTCGGCCGAGCGCATCGGCCGCATGCTGACCGCCGAGCGGCGGCTCGCGGCCGACGCCTCCCACCAGCTGCGTACGCCCCTCACGGCGCTGTCGATGCGGCTGGAGGAGATCACCCTCACCGACGACCCGGACACGGTGAAGGAGGAGGCGAACGTCGCGCTGACGCAGGTGGAGCGGCTGACGGACGTCGTGGAGCGGCTGCTGACCAACGCCCGCGACCCGCGGACCGGCTCTGCCGTCTCCTTCGACCTGGACGAGGTCATCCAGCAGCAGCTCGCCGAGTGGCGCCCCGCCTACCGCAGCGCGGGCCGCGCGATCGTCAGCTCCGGCAAGCGGCATCTGCGGGCCGTCGGCACGCCGGGCGCCGTCGCCCAGGTGCTGGCGGCGCTGATCGAGAACTCGCTCATGCACGGTGGCGGCACGGTCGCCCTGCGCACCCGGGTCACCGGCAACCAGGCCGTGGTCGAGGTCACCGACGAGGGCACCGGGGTGCCGGCCGACCTAGGCGCCCGTATCTTCGAGCGGACGATCAGCGGGCGGAACTCGACGGGGATCGGGCTCGCCGTCGCCCGCGACCTCGCGGAGGCGGACGGCGGCCGCCTGGAGCTGCTCCAGGCCCAGCCCCCGGTCTTCGGCCTGTTCCTGTCCCGCACACCCCCGCTCAGGAAGCACGACGGGGACCGTCCGACGGTCCGCTAGGCAGGTCCGCCAGGCAGGTCCCGAGGGAGGGCTAGGGCACCCGCTGGGTGGCCCGGCGGGCGGCGGAACCCTCGTCGAGGAACGACTCCGCGCTGGCGACGGCCTCGCGGGCCGGAAGCGCCTTGAAGACCCAGCTCCGGTAGGACCAGAAGCGGAACAGCGTCGCGACGCCGATGCCGAGGAACTTGAAGACGTTGCTCTGCAGCGGGGTGTCCCAGCCGAACCCGTACGTCGCCGCGTACAGCACGCCGTTCTCGATCACCAGGCCGACCACGCTGAACAGCAGGAACAGCGTGAGTTCCTTGGTGCGCCCGCTCTTGTCACGGTCCCGGTACGTCCAGTAGCGGAAACCGATGTAGTTGAAGATGATCGCGACGACGGTCGCGATCACGCTCGCCCTGACGACCGGCAGGTCGGTGACGTGGCGTACCAGGTTGAACACGCCGAGATTGACAAGAAGTCCCGCGCCACCGACGGCGCCGAACTTGGCCACCTCGCGCACGAGTCGTTGCAGCCCCGAGGAACGATGTTCCATGGTCGTGCAGGCCCCCGTCCGTAGGTTCGGTCAACCCAGCCATGCTAACCGGCGCACTTCGGCCTTTCCTGCGGACGGGCTCACAGGTCGGCATCAGATCGGAAAGAGCCAGGGAAAAGCAGGGCAAGAGGTGGCGAAACGCAGGGTAAGAACCCTGCTCGAAGGCGCGCAATCCGGCCGCGCCGGCACGGCCGATACCCTGGGGGGCGTGACGTTCCCGGTAGTCGGCATGGTCGGCGGGGGTCAGCTCGCTCGTATGACACACGAGGCGGGCATCCCGTTGGGCATCAGGTTCAAGCTTCTCAGTGACACCCCTCAGGATTCCGCGGCACAGGTCGTGAGCGATGTCGTCATCGGCGACTACCGCGACCTGGAGACGCTGCGTGCGTTCGCGCGGGGCTGCGATGTGATCACCTTCGATCACGAACACGTACCCACAGAGCATCTGCGGGCCCTGGAGGCGGACGGTGTCCCCGTGCGCCCCGGCCCCGACGCGCTCGTGCACGCCCAGGACAAGGGCGTCATGCGGGCGAAGCTCGATGCGATCGGTGTGCCGTGCCCGCGGCACCGGATCGTGACGGACGCGGCGGACGTCGTCCGCTTCGCGGCCGAGGGCGACGGCTTCCCCGTCGTCCTCAAGACGGTCCGCGGCGGCTACGACGGCAAGGGCGTGTGGGTCGTGGAGTCGGCCGAGGAGGCCACCGACCCGTTCCGCGCGGGCGTCCCGGTCCTCGCCGAGGAGAAGGTCGACTACGTCCGCGAGCTCGCCGCCAACGTCGTACGGTCCCCGCACGGCCAGGCGGTCGCCTACCCGGTCGTCGAGTCCCAGCAGGTGAACGGCGTCTGCGACACCGTGATCGCGCCCGCTCCCGGCCTGGACGAGGCCCTCGCCCTGAAGGCCGAGGAGATGGCCCTGACCATCGCCAAGGAACTCGGCGTCGTCGGGCACCTCGCCGTCGAGCTGTTCGAGACCCGCGACGGCCGCGTCCTCGTCAACGAACTGGCGATGCGCCCGCACAACTCGGGCCACTGGACCCAGGACGGCGCGATCACCTCGCAGTTCGCCAACCACGTCCGCGCGGTCCTCGACCTGCCGCTGGGCGACCCGCGTCCGCGCGCCAGATGGACGGTCATGGCGAACGTCCTCGGCGGCGACTACCCGGACATGTACTCCGCGTACCTGCACTGCATGGCCCGCGACCCCCAGCTCAAGATCCACATGTACGGCAAGGACGTGAAGCCCGGCCGTAAGGTCGGTCATGTCAACACCTACGGCGACGACCTGGACGAGGTGCTGGAGCGCGCCCGTCACGCTGCCGGCTACCTGAGAGGCACCATCACCGAATGAGCCCAGTTGTAGGCATCGTCATGGGGTCGGACTCCGACTGGCCCGTCATGGAGGCCGCCGCCCAGGCGCTCGACGAGTTCGAGATCGCGTACGAGGTCGACGTCGTCTCCGCGCACCGCATGCCGCGCGAGATGATCGCGTACGGCGAGCAGGCGGCGGAGCGCGGCCTGAAGGTGATCATCGCGGGCGCGGGCGGTGCCGCCCATCTGCCCGGCATGCTCGCCTCGGTCACCCCGCTGCCGGTCATCGGTGTCCCGGTCCCGCTGAAGTACCTCGACGGCATGGACTCCCTGATGTCGATCGTGCAGATGCCGGCCGGTGTCCCCGTCGCCACCGTCTCGGTGGGCGGCGCCCGCAACGCCGGTCTGCTCGCGGCCCGCATCCTCGCCACGCAGGACGAGGAACTCCTCACCCGCATGCGGGAGTTCCAGCAGGAACTGAACGACCAGGCGACCGAGAAGGGCAAGCGCCTGCGCGCCAAGGTCGAGGGCGCGAGCGGCTTCGGCTTCGGCTCGGGGAAGTGACGGCGATGGCCTCACCGGAGGAAGCCCGGGCACTCCTGCGGGAGTTCCCCGTCGTCGACGGCCACAACGACCTGCCCTGGGCGCTGCGCGAACAGGTCCGCTACGACCTCGACGCCCGTGACATCGCCGCCCACCAGAACGCCCATCTGCACACCGACATCCCGCGGCTGCGCGAGGGCGGCGTCGGGGCGCAGTACTGGTCGGTGTACGTCCGCTCGGACCTGCCCGACGCGGTCCCGGCGACGCTGGAACAGATCGACTGCGTACGGCAGTTGATCGCGCGCTACCCGGACGACCTGGCGCCCGCGCTGACCGCCGCCGACATGGAGTCCGCGCGCGCCGAGGGCCGCATAGCGTCGCTCATGGGCGCGGAGGGCGGCCACTCGATCGCCAACTCGCTGGGCACGCTGCGCGGGCTGTACGGCCTCGGTGTCCGCTACATGACCCTTACCCACAACGACAACAACGCGTGGGCGGACTCGGCGACGGACGAGCCGAACGTCGGCGGCCTGTCCTCCTTCGGCCGTGAGGTCGTGCGGGAGATGAACCGCCTCGGCATGCTCGTCGACCTCTCCCACGTGGCGGCGACGACGATGCACGCCGCGCTGGACACCTCCGTCGCCCCGGTGATCTTCTCCCACTCCTCGTCGCGTGCCGTCTGCGACCACCCGCGCAACATCCCGGACGACGTGCTGGAGCGCCTGCCGGTCAACGGCGGTGTCGCGATGGTGACGTTCGTACCGAAGTTCGTGCTCCAGGCGGCGGTCGACTGGACGGCCGCGGCGGACGAGAACATGCGTGCCCACGGCTTCCACCACCTCGCCACCACCGCCGAGGCGATGAAGGTGCACCGCGCCTTCGAGGAGAGCAACCCGCGTCCGGTCGCCACGGTGTCGACCGTCGCCGACCACCTCGACCACATGCGCGAGGTCGCCGGCATCGACCACCTCGGCATCGGCGGCGACTACGACGGCACGGCCTTCACACCCGACGGCCTGGGCGACGTCTCCGGCTACCCGAACCTGATCGCGGAACTCCTCGACCGCGGCTGGTCCAGGCCCGACCTGGCCAAGCTGACCTGGCAGAACGCGGTACGGGTACTGGGCGCGGCGGAGGACGTGGCCCGAGACCTCCAGACGACACGCGCACCGTCCAACGCGACCATCGCAGAACTGGACGGCTGATCGCCGAGGGGGCGGGGCGGCCGGCGCGTCCGGCTGCCCCGCCCTGCCGGGACGTCGTACTCCGCGGTCACCGACCTCGATGCCGGGCCCGGCGGACTCCGCCGCGCTTGCTGCGCGAGATGAACCGGTCCGGCGCGTGCTCCGGACGGCTGGGCGCGTACTCCGGACGGCCGGTCAGGGGCGGGCGATGCGGCACAGGCAGAACGGATGCCCGGCCGGATCCGCGAACACCCGGAAGTCCTTGTCCTCGCCCTCCTCCAGGTCCAGCGGCCGGGCGCCCAGCGCCAGCACCCTCTCCTGCGCCGCGTCGACCTCCTCCCAGGTGGACCCGGCGTCCAGGTCGAGATGGAACTGCTGCGCGTTCCGGTCCGCGCGCGGCCACTCGGGCGGGGTGTACCCCGGTGCCCGGTTGAAGGCGAGCCGTGGCACACCGGGTGCCTCCAGGACGACCCAGTCGTCCTCCTCGACCCGGGGCGTGCCGCCCACCACCGCCGCGTAGAAGCCGGCGAGCGCGACCGGGTCGGGGCAGTCGACGACGACGGAACGGAAGCGGGCGACCGGCTCCATGGACTCCTCCTGGCTCAGCTGAGGCACAGACAGAAGGGGTGCCCCGCCGGGTCCGCGTACACACGGTAGGTGCGCGAGCGGTCCGCCGCGTCCAGTGGCTTCGCGCCCAGTTCCAGCACCCCCTTCTCGGCCTCGTCCAGGTCCGCCACCACCAGGTCCAGATGGAACTGCTGCGAGCCGTCGGACGAGGGCCACTTCGGCGCCACGAACCCGGGGGACTCCTGGAACGCCAGTGCCTGCCCGCCGGACACCTTGAGGTCCACCCACTCCCCCTGGTCCTCGATGGTGCCGCCGAGCACGCCGGCGTAGAAACCGGCGAGCGCGCGCGGGTCGGGACAGTCCAGGACGACGACGCCCAGTTTGGCGAGAGCCATGACTTCCTCCTCGAATCGGGTTACGTAGAAGTGGGTTACCTATAGAAGCGGCTTACCAGTAACCGTTACCGCATACTGCCGCATGAGAGGTAACGTCGCAAGGGAATTCCCGAGAGGTAGCGTCACGGCCATGAGTGAGAGATCGCCCGCCCCCGGAGGCCTGGCCCTGGTCGAGTCCCTGGTGAACACGCTCGACCTCGAGTCGGGTGGCGACGCGCTCGACACACCGGAGGTCCGGGACGGCCTCGGGCTCACCGAGGACGACCTGCCGGACGCCCGCGAACTGCGCGAGTCGCTGCGCGCCACGCTGCTCGCCCACGCCGGCCACCCCCCGCACCGCGAGGTCACCCCGCTCGGCGAGCTGCTGGCCCGCGCCCCGCTGTACGTGGCGGTCGACGAGCGGGACGGCTCCGCCGCCCTCGCCCCCGCCGACGCGGCCCCGCTGCTGTCCCGGGTCGCCGCGGCCGTCGCCGAGGCGCTGGTGGCGGGCACCTGGAACCGGCTCAAGGCCTGCGAGGCCGTCACCTGTCACTGGGCGTACTACGACCGCAGCCCTGCCGGCCGCGGCCGCTGGTGCTCGATGCAGGTGTGCGGAGCACGCGCGAAGATGCGCCGCTACCGCGCCAAGGAGCAGTAGCCGAAGGAGCGGCAACCCACAGGTGGTTCATCGGCCATCCAGTGGTCCCGTGGTGCAGAATGCAACAGGACGCCGGTTCGGCCGACTGAGCCTCGGCCGAACCGGCGTCACCCTGTCTCCGGGGACTCAGGCGGTCGGACGCCCCATCGCCCGGTACGTCCACCCGGCCCGCCGCCAGTGCTCCGGGTCCAGGGCGTTGCGCCCGTCGAGGATCACCCGGGCCGCCACGACCTCGCCCAGCGCCGCCGGGTCCAGCTCGCGGAACTCCCGCCACTCGGTGAGGTGCAGTACGACGTCGGCGCCCCGGACGGCGGTGAGCGCGGAGTCGGCGTACCCCAGCGTCGGGAAGACGCGGCGGGCGTTGTCCATGCCCTTCGGGTCGTACACCGTGACCTGACCGCCCTGCAGATGGATCTGGCCCGCCACGTTGAGCGCGGGCGAGTCCCGGACGTCGTCCGAGTCGGGCTTGAAGGCGGCGCCGAGGACCGCGACCCGCTTGCCGAGGAAGGAACCCCCGCCGAGCGCCTCCCGGGCCATCTCCACCATCTGCCCGCGCCGGCGCATGTTGATGGAGTCGATCTCCCGCAGGAAGGTCAGCGCCTGGTCCGCGCCCAGCTCACCGGCGCGCGCCATGAACGCCCGGATGTCCTTGGGCAGACAGCCGCCGCCGAACCCGATCCCGGCGCGCAGGAACTTCTTGCCGATCCGGTCGTCGTGCCCGATGGCCTCCGCCAGCTTGGCGACGTCGCCGCCGGCCGCTTCGCACACCTCCGCCATGGCGTTGATGAACGAGATCTTCGTGGCCAGGAAGGAGTTCGCGGAGGTCTTCACCAGCTCGGCGGTCGGGAAGTCGGTCACCACGAACGGCGTGCCCTCGCTCATCGGCGTGGCGTACACCTCCCGGAGCAGCTTCTCGGCCCGCTCGCTGCGCACGCCGACCACGATCCGGTCCGGGTGCAGGGTGTCCTCGACGGCGAAGCCCTCGCGCAGGAACTCCGGGTTCCAGGCCAGCTCGGCGTCGGCGCCGGCGGGCGCGTGCTCGGCCAGGTAGGCGGCGAGCCGGTTCGCGGAGCCGACGGGCACGGTGGACTTTCCGACCACCAGCGCGGGGCCGGTCAGATGGGGGGCGAGGGAGGCGACGGCGGCGTCGACGTACGACATGTCCGCCGCGTACTCGCCGTGCTTCTGCGGGGTGTTCACACACACGAAGTGGACATCGCCGAACTCGGCCAGCTCGGCCCAGTCCATGGTGAACCGGAGTCTCCCGGAGGAACCCTCGATACCGGCGACATGCCTGCGCAGCAGCTCGTCGAGCCCCGGCTCGTACATCGGGGTCTCGCCGCGCTCCAGCATCGCGATCTTCTCGGGCACGACGTCCAGCCCCAGCACCTCGAAACCGAGTTCGGCCATGGCTGCGGCGTGCGTGGCGCCGAGGTAGCCGGTGCCGATCACGGTGATCTTCAGGCTCATGGAGTGCTCCAGATCGGGTGCGTCTCAGATGCGGAGCCGAGCATAGTCGGGCCGCCCACCGGGCAATTTCCCGGCTGTCGCCAAGCTCACGTAGGCGGGTCGTGGGCGGCCCTTTAAAATTTCAGTTACTTAACGGTAATTAGCGTCAGTATCACTGCGTCTTTGGAGCGTGAGAGACCGTGGCCGGATCGGCTGACTTCGACCTGTACCGCCCGTCCGAGGAGCACGACATGCTCCGCGACGCCGTCCGTTCGCTGGTCGAGGCGAAGATCGCGCCGTTCGCCGCCGCGGTGGACGAGGAGGCACGCTTCCCGCAGGAGGCACTGGACGCCCTGGTCGCGGGCGACCTGCACGCCGTGCACGTACCCGAGGAGTACGGCGGCGCGGGCGCGGACGCCCTGGCCACCGTGATAGTGATCGAGGAGGTGGCGCGCGCCTGCGTCTCCTCCTCCCTCATCCCCGCGGTGAACAAACTGGGTTCGCTCCCGGTGATCCTCTCCGGGTCCGAGGACCTGAAGAAGAAGTACCTGTCGCCGCTGGCCAAGGGCGACGCGATGTTCTCGTACTGCCTCTCCGAGCCGGAGGCGGGCTCGGACGCGGGCGGCATGACGACGAAGGCGGTCCGCGACGGCGACCACTACGTCCTCAACGGCGTCAAGCGCTGGATCACCAACGCCGGCGTCTCCGAGTACTACACCGTCATGGCGGTGACCGACCCGTCCCGGCGCACCAAGGGCATCTCGGCCTTCGTCGTCGAGAAGTCGGACGAGGGCGTCTCCTTCGGCGCCCCGGAGAAGAAGCTCGGCATCAAGGGCTCGCCGACCCGCGAGGTCTACTTCGACAACGTCCGCATCCCCGCCGACCGCATCATCGGCGAGGAGGGCACCGGCTTCGCCACCGCGATGAAGACCCTGGACCACACCCGCATCACGATCGCCGCCCAGGCGCTCGGCGTGGCGCAGGGCGCCTTCGACTACGCCAAGGGCTATGTCCAGGAGCGCAAGCAGTTCGGCAAGCCGATCGCCGACTTCCAGGGCATCCAGTTCATGCTCGCCGACATGGCCATGAAGATCGAGGCCGCCCGCCAGCTGACCTACGCGGCCGCCGCCAAGTCCGAGCGCGGCGACCGCGACCTCACCTTCCAGGGCGCGGCCGCCAAGTGCTTCGCCTCGGACGTGGCGATGGAGGTCACCACGGACGCGGTCCAGCTCCTCGGCGGCTACGGCTACACGCGGGACTACCCGGTGGAGCGGATGATGCGCGACGCCAAGATCACCCAGATCTACGAGGGCACGAACCAGGTCCAGCGGATCGTGATGGCGAGGAACCTGCCGTAAGCGGCAGTTGCAGGAGTTCGAGAAGGCGCCCCGCGGGGCGCCTTCCGTTCGTCGGGTGCGGGGATCCGTCGGAGGGAGCCGTCGTACGAATGGCACTACCCGGCGGTCGGGCGTAGGACGGAAGCACACGGGGCCCGCCCAGGGCCCCTCTCCCTCTCAGGAGGAGCCATGACCCAGCCCGGAACCATGAGCGCCATGAGCAAGGAGATGCAGGACTGCGTCGAGGCCTGCATGTCCTGCCACGCCACGTGCGAGGAGACGATGAGCAGCTGCATGCAGATGGGCGGCCAGGCCCAGATGCAGATCATGCGCGCGCTCATGGACTGCTCCGAGACGACCCGTATGTGCGCGGACATGATGATGCGCCGCTCACCCATGTCCGCCGAGATGTGCGCGATGTGTGCCAAGGCCTGCGACATGTGCGCCGAGGCGTGTATGGCCATGCCCGACGACCCACAGATGAAGCGCTGCGCGGAGGCGTGTCGCCGCTGCGCCGAGACCTGCCGCGCGATGGCGGGCGCACGTATGTGACGCCGGCCCGACGCCGTTCAGGGGCACCCCGCCGGGTGCCCTTGATCGTTGTGCGGCAGGCTGTGCCCATGGGTATCCCGTCCGATGCGACCGCTGCCTTCGACGCCGCCGAACGCGCCATGTGGGAGGGGCGGGCCGCGGCGTACGCCGACAGCTTCGGCCGGCTGTGCGCGCACCCGGTCGACGCGCTGCTGGACGCGGCGGGGGTGACCGAGGGGACACGGGTCCTCGACGCCGGAACCGGAACGGGTACGGCGGCCCTGGCCGCGCTGGGGCGCGGGGCCCGGGTGTGCGCCGTGGACGCGGACGCCGGGATGGTGGCGGCGGCCCGGGAGCGCGGCATCGTCGCGCGCGTCGCGGTCCTTCCCGAACTGCCCTTCGCCGACGGCGAGTTCGACGCCGCCGTGGGCAACTTCGTACTCAACCACGTCGGCCGCCCGCGCGCCGCGCTCGCCGAGCTGCGCCGGGTGCTGAAGCCCGGCGGGCGGATCGCCCTGACGCTGTGGGGCGCGCGCCGCGGCGCCGGTCAGGAACTGCTCGGCCGGGCCTGCGCCGAGGGCGGGGCCGTACCGCCCGCGTACCTGCCCCGCCTGGACCCCGCCGAGGACTTCACCCGGACTCCGGAGGGCCTCGCGAAACTGCTGGCGGAGGCCGGCTTCACCGACGGGCACGCCACCGAGCACACCTGGAACCACCGGACCACGGTGGAGGAGTGGTGGGGTGGAGCGGCCGGCGGGGTCGCCACCGTGGGGCTGGTCGTGACGGCACAGGACGCGGAGACGGTCGTACGGATCAGGCGCGAGTACGAGCGACTGAGCGCCGAATACGCCGATGGGGAAGGGCACCTGGCCCTTCCCCATGTGGCGATCCTCGCGGCCGGTACGGCCTAATTGCCGGAGACGGTGACCGGGGCGTCGCTCTTCAGTTCGTCCACCAGGGTCTTCACCTTCGCCTTGTCCCAGACGAGGTTGCCGCCCGAAGAGCCGGAGATCGGCATGTTCATGGACTTGCCGTCACCACCGCTGACGCTCTTCATCGCCCAGAACATCGACGCCAGGTCCCACAGGCTCATGTCCTTGTCGACGGTCAGGGAGTCCAGGCCCGCGCCCATGGTCGGGTAGAACTTGAAGGGGTTCAGGACCGTCGACGGCGTGGCGACCTGGTGGGCCAGGGCCGACAGGAACTTCTGCTGGTTCTTCGTGCGCTGGAGGTCGCTGGTCGCGAAGGCGTGCCGGGTGCGGACGAAGGCCAGCGCCTCCTCGCCGTTCAGCGTCTGCTTGCCTGCCTTGAAGTCCGCGCCCGAGTACTTGTCCTTGAAGCCCTTGTCGATGTCGATCTCGACGCCGCCGACGGCGTCGACTATGTTCGCGAAGCCGGCGAAGCCGATCTCCACGTAGTGGTCGATGTGCAGGCCCGTGTTGTACTCGACGGTGCGCACGAGGAGCGTCGGGCCGTCGAACGCGTACGCCGCGTTCAGCTTGTTCGTACCGAGCGGGCCCCTGATCTTGCCGGACTCCGAGCCCTGGAACTTCGGAATCGTGACGTTCGAGTCACGCGGGAGCGAGATCAGCGTGTCGCCGTTGTCGCCGACGTGCAGGATCATCATCGAGTCGGTGCGCTGGCCCTCGGCGGAGCCGGTGTGCAGCTTCTTCTTGTCCGCGGACGACATGCCCTTGCGGCTGTCCGAGCCGACGATGAGGTAGTTGGTGCCCGAGCCGGTCTCCGGCCGGTCGATGACCTTCGACAGGTCGACGTCGCGGTGGAGCTTGGAGTCGGCCCAGAAGTAGGTCGCCACGGATGTGACGACCAGCAGGGTGGCGAGGGTGATCGCCGTCCACTTGATGCGCTTGCGCCAGTTCGGCCGCGGCCGGTACTGGCCGACGTCCGGGTCCACGTCGTTGTCGTTGGGGACGAAACCACCGCCGCCGTACACCTGGCCGGTGTTGTAGCCGCTGTCGTAGTCGTCGTAGCCGTCGTCGTATCCCTGGCCGTCGGCGTACGACGGCTGCTGCGGGACCCCGGCGCCGTACGGCGGCGCGGGCCGGCCGCCGTTGCCGTACCCGCCCTGCCCGGGCGGGGTCGCCGGGCCGCGCCGGACCTGGCGCATCACGCGGGCGCCCTCGGGGTGCGCGCTGGCGCTACCGCGTCCGTACCGGTTGCCGCGGTTCTCGTCGGACCATGCCTCGGGCCAATCGTTCATGCGCCCCAGTGTGCAGTGCGCGGCCGTGTCCCTTACAAGGGACATCGGAAAATCAGGGCAGTGCTGTTGCGAAGCTGACACAAATTCCCCGAATGTCACTTCGGCATAAGGTGGGGGCCATGACAGACCAGGTTTCCTCCGCAGACGCGGACGGAATGGACATATCGGGCAAGCCCACCTCGGCGTCCCGCACCACCCTCAGCCACATCATGACCCACAACGACACCAACCTGCTGGGCACGGTGCACGGCGGCGTGATCATGAAGCTGGTGGACGACGCGGCGGGCGCCGTGGCCGGGCGCCATTCCGGCGGCCCCGCCGTCACCGCGTCCATGGACGAGATGGCGTTCCTGGAGCCGGTGCGCGTCGGCGATCTGGTCCATGTGAAGGCACAGGTCAACTGGACCGGACGGACCTCGATGGAGGTCGGCGTCCGAGTCCTCGCGGAACGCTGGAACGAGTCGGCCCCGCCCACCCAGGTCGGCTCCGCGTATCTGGTCTTCGCGGCGGTCGACGAGGACGGCAAGCCCCGCCGGGTCCCCCCGGTCCTCCCGGAGACCGAGCGCGACAAGCGCCGCTACCAGGAGGCCCAGATCCGCCGCACCCACCGCCTGGCCCGCCGCCACGCGATCAAGGAACTGCGCGAGAAGCGCGCGGCACAGGGGTACGAGGACTGACCGGCCCGCACGCCGTCACCACGTCTTGGCGGGCCGCGGCCGCCGCTATGCCCCGCACACCACCTCGTCGCCCCGCACCGCCTGGGACTCCGCCTCGGGCGGGTCCTCCGGCTTCACCTTGCGCACGTCCTTGAAGTCGGACCCGGCGATCACCTTCAGGAGCGGCCCCCGCCCGGGTTCCGCCCGCAGCTCACTGCCCGGGAGCGCCGCCGCCAGGGATCTGGCCGAGCGGTCCCAGCGGGGGTCGTAGACGATCACCGTCCGTCGTACGGAGTGGTCCTTCGAGGTCGCGGGCTGGTGGGTGGTGGCGAAGCCGGTCGCGGCCAGGGCCGCGTCGACGCGCTTGGCCAGCCCCGCGGTGCCGGTGCCGTTCTCCACCTGCACGCGGATCTGCTGCGGGGCCACGTCCACCGTCTCGGCCCGCAGGCGCGGCGGACGGTTCACGGCCAGCGGCCTGTCGGCGCGCAGGGACCGGAACAGCTGGTCCGCCTTGGGCTCGTCCCACTTCAGGGTCGAGCCGATGCCCGGCACGACGTATCCCATCCGGCCGATCGGGACCGTCATGAACTCGGAGGACGACGGGGAGAAGTTCCGCATCGCACGGCCGAGGTCCAGCAGCTCGTCGGTGCCGAAGCCCCGGTCCGCCCGCACCGACCCCAGCACGGCCCGTGTCACATCACGGAACTTCAGCGGGTTCAGCAGCACCCCGGACGAGGTCGCCCGCTCGATCAGCGCCGCCAGGAACCGCTGCTGGCGCTTCATCCGGCCCAGGTCGCTCGCCCCGTCGATGTGCCGCGAGCGGACGTACTGCAGGGCCTCCCCGCCCTTCAGCGTGTGCGTGCCGGCCGCCAGGTCGAGCCCGGTGTAGGAGTCCTTGAGCGGCTTCGTCGTACAGATCCTGACCCCGCCGAGCACGTCCACGGTCTTCATGAAGGAGGTGAAGTCGACCTCCAGATAGTGGTCGATCTTCACATGGGTCATGTTCTCGACCGTGCGCACGGTCAGCTGCGGCCCGCCCTCCGCGTACGCCGCGTTGATCCTGATCGGGTGCGGGCCGTGGCGGGCGCCGGTGGTCTCGTCGACGTGCTCGGGCAGCTCGGCGTACGAGTCGCGCGGCAGGCTCACCACGCTGGCCCGCTCCCGGTCCTCCGAGATGTGCACGATCATGATCGTGTCGGTGCAGTGGCACGGCGCCCCGCCGAGCCGGTACTCGCGCCGCTCCTGCTCCGTCACCCTGTCGCGGCCGTCCGTGCCCACCAGCAGCACGTTCATGCCATGACCCGCCTGCGGCCGGTTCTTCATGTCCCTGAACGGGTCGACCCGGGCGATGTCCGCGTCGAGGCTGGTGACCACCGCGTGCCCGATCCCGGCGGACGCGAGCACCACCACGGACAGGGTCGTCACCGCCCGCATGGCCCAGCGCGGCCGCTTGCGCCGTACGGGCCGCACCGGCGCACGCGCCGGCCGGGGCGGTTGTGGACGGCGCTGCGGCCGTGCGGGGGAGCGTGGCGGCGTCGCGGGCATGGGGAAACCTCCGCTCGGGCCGTGGCCCCGGGGCCGTACGTGGGATCCTGAGCACCGTAGGCCCATACGATCTCCGGCCCGAGGCAGTGGACCGGTGGCGCGCAACGGTGTCCCCCGTTCGCGGTAACGTGAGCCCCCTATGAACGCCAAGCCCGACGTGCGGCTCCCCGCCGTTTCTGTGATCATGCCCGTCCTCGACGAGGAGCGGCATCTGCGCGGAGCCGTCCAAGCGATCCTCGCGCAGGAGTACGCCGGCGACATGGAGGTCGTGATCGCCCTCGGTCCGTCCACGGACCGCACGGACGAGATCGCCGCCGAGCTCGTTCGCGAAGACCCGCGCGTGCACACCGTTCCGAACCCGACGGGCCGCACGCCCGCCGCCCTCAACGCTGCGATCAAGGCCTCCGGCCACCCGATCGTGGTCCGCGTCGACGGCCACGGCATGCTCTCGCCGAACTACATCGCCACCGCCGTACGGCTCCTGGAGGAGACCGGCGCGCAGAACGTCGGCGGCATCATGCACGCCGAGGGCGAGAACGACTGGGAGCACGCGGTCGCGGCCGCGATGACCTCGAAGATCGGCGTCGGCAACGCGGCCTTCCACACCGGCGGGGAGGCGGGCCCGGCCGAGACCGTCTATCTCGGCGTCTTCCGGCGCGAGGCCCTTGAGCGGCAGGGCGGCTACAACGAGGAGTTCATCCGCGCCCAGGACTGGGAGCTGAACTTCCGCATCCGCGAGGCCGGCGGGCTGATCTGGTTCTCGCCGGAGCTGAGGGTGTCGTACCGGCCGCGGCCCAGCGTGAAGGCGCTCGCCAAGCAGTACAAGGACTACGGCCGCTGGCGGCATGTCGTCGCCCGCTACCACGAAGGCTCCATCAACCTGCGCTACCTCGCCCCGCCGACCGCGGTGTGCGCGATCGCGGCGGGCATCGTGGTCGGCGCGGCGCTGACCCCGCTGGGCTTCGTGATCCCCGGCGGCTATCTCGCGGCGATCGTCGCGGGGTCGCTCCCGGCGGGCAAGGGGCTGCCGCTGAAGGCCCGGCTGCAGATCCCCGTGGCCCTCGCCACCATGCACATGTCGTGGGGCTGGGGCTTCCTGACCAGCCCGAAGGCGCTGGCGAAGCGGGTCATCGCGTCCCGCCGTCCGGCGGTGCTCGCCGCCGACTGAGCGCCGCCGTACCCGCTCCGGCCCGGACTACCAGGTGTAGTCCGGGTCGACGTGCATACAGGCCTTGGTGTCCGCGCCGTTGAGGGCGCCGGCCGACTCCGGCGTCTCGTCGTCGTCCTCCGTGGCCGTGTACTCGGTGCCCGAGCGCCAGTCGGCGCCCACCACCAGCGTGACTCCGGACACGTCCGTCGACTTCTTCACCCGAGTGGCCGGGATCCCGAGCGCCTTGCCGACCCGCTGGGCGTCGCCCTCCAGGTCGGCGCTCGGGTAGCGGACGACCGTCTCGTCCTCGCCGAGCAGCGTGGAGGTGTCCGCGACCGCCTGGTCGAAGCCCTTGCCGACGAGCAGCCGGGCGATCGTGCCCGCCCGGCCGGTGACCGCGGCCTCGGTGCCGCTCCGCGTGCCGTTCCGCACCTGCACGGCGATCCTGTCGTCCGCCGCGGCGGGGTCGGTGGACGTCTCGGTCTTCGTGCTCTTCCTCTTGTCCTTGCCGTCCAGCGCGATGTCCTCGCGGACCAGCCGGAACAGCTTCGCCGCGTCGGTGGGCCTGGGCAGCACCCGGTTGCCGTCCGAGGAGTACACCCATGGCATCGTCGTCATGGTGATGCGCCCGGTGGGGACCTTCTTCAGCTCCTTGCTCAGGTCGTAGAGCCGCGTCACGGTCCCGAGGCCGGTGTCCACCGTCAGCGCCCTGGTGGCCGTCTCGGCCAGGGCGCGCAGCTTGCCGGGGTTGCCGAGCGTGGCGTCGGCGCGCAGCCGGCGGACCATCGAGTTCATGTACATGTGCTGGGCCTTGGTCCGGGCGATGTCGCTGCCGTCCTCGAAGCCGTACCGCGTGCGCAGCCACTGCAGGGCCTGCTTGCCCTTGACGGAGGTGGTGCCCTTCTTCAGCTTCAGGCCCGAGCCATGGCCGGAGGAGGTGTGCGAGTAGATGTCGGCGTCCACGCACACCGGGACACCGCCGATCGCGTCCGCCATGGACACCACGCCCGAGAAGTCGACCATCATGAAGTGGTCGATGTGGATGTCGGTCAGCTTCTCCCAGGTCGCCACCGTGCAGCCGGGGCCGCCGCGGCCCAGGGAGTCGTTCGTCATGGCCAGTGAGGTGCTCGCCGCGTACACCTTGCCGGTGTCGGGGTCCGTGCACCTGGGGATCCGCAGCAGTGTGTCGCGCGGCATGCTGATCACCGACATGTTGGTGCGGTCCGCCGAGACATGGACCAGCATCTGGACGTCGGCGCGCGGTGCCGTGTTGAAGGTGTCCTTGGCGCCGCCGAGTTTCTGGTTCTCCGTGCTGTTGCGCGCGTCGGAGCCTATGAGCAGGATGTTCAGCGGCTTCTGGCCCGCCGCGTTCGCCCTGGACTCGGCCGCACGGTCCTTGGCGTCGCCGATGTTGAGCTCGTCCTTCTTCATGTTGGCGTTGAGGTGTCGGTAGTAGAGGTATCCGGCGCCTGCCGTGCCGAGCACCGCCACCGCCAGGACCATCGCTGTCCAGCGCAGCACACGCCGTCCGCGCGGCCTGCGGGCACCGCCCGGCACGTCCTGGCCCTGCGATGCGCGGAAGTTCGCGTCGTCGGCCGCGTCGACCGCGTCGGCCGCGTCGAGCCCTTCGCGCGGGGGCACCTCCCCGCGCACACTGCTCCGCACCACTGCGTGCCCTCCCACCCGCTCCTGCCACCGGCGCCGGGCCTCAGCACCCGGGCACGCCGCATTGTTCTGCAGACATGTATGAGCCCCCTGTGCGTACGAAGACCGCGGTGCCGGCGCACCGCGACAGGGGCGGGCGCCGGCACCGGGCGAGCTACGCGGACGGCACTACCACTGGTAGACCTTGTAGACGTCCATGCACTGCTTGGTGTCCGAGCCGTTGATGGCGTCGGAGTTACTGGGCAGGTCGCCGGCCTTCGGCGGGGACTGCTTCGGGTACGCCGAGCCCGTGCGCCAGTCGGCGCCGACGACGACGGTGACACCCGACACGGCGGTCGACTTCTTCACCGCACTCAGCGGAATCCCCAGCGACTTGGCGACGGCCTGGGCGTCACCCTCCAGATCCGCGCTCGGGTACTGCACCACCGTCTTGTCCGCGGACAGCGTCGCCGTCGTGTCCGCCGCGGCCCTGGTGAAGCCCTTGCCCGCGAGCACCTGGGCGATCGCGCTCGCCCGCCGGCCGACCGGCAGTTCGGTGGCCGTGCGGGTGGCGTTCTGCACCTGCACGCCGAGCCGGCCCGGGTCGACCGAGGGAGTCCTGGTGGGCGTGCTCGTGCCGGTCTTCTTCTTCGCGCCGGACGCCTTGCCGTTCTTGTCGAGCGGCACGTCGTCACGGAGCATCTGCCACACCTTGTCGGCGTTGGCGGGGTCCGGCACGACGTGGTCGGCGTTCTGCGGGTCCGCGACGTTCGGCATCGTCACCGAGGTGATGCGGTCCGTCGGCACCGACTTGAGCTCCATGCCCAGGTCGTACAGCTTCTTGACCGTGCCGATCTCCTCGGAGACCTGCAGGGACTTCGTGGCCGCCTCGGCCAGGTCCGTCAGCCGCCCGGTGTCGGTGAAGACGTTCTGGTGCTTCAGCGTGCGGATCATCGAGTTCAGGTACATGTGCTGGGCCCGCGCGCGCATCAGGTCACTGCCCCAGGCGTGCCGGGTACGCAGCCACTGCAGGGCCTGCTTGCCCTTGACCTTGTGCGAGCCCGCCGTCAGCTTCAGGCCGGAGCCTCCCGGCACCGAGGCCGTCGGGTGGTCCCACACGTTCTGCTTCACACAGACGTCGACGCCGCCGATGGCGTCGGCCATCCGCACCACACCCGCGAAGTCGATCGTCATCCAGTGGTCGATGTAGACCCCGGTGAGGTTCTCCCAGGTGGCCAGCGTGCAGCCGGCGCCGCCACGGGCCAGCGACTCGTTGATGATGCCGTTGGTCGCCGGGTACGTCTTGCCGGTGCCGGGGTCCGTGCACTTGGGGATGTCGACCCGGGTGTCCCGCGGAATGCTGACCATCGCGGCGCTCTTGCGGTCCGCGGACAGATGGATGAGCATCTGCACGTCGCCGAGCGGCGGATTGCCGCGGTTGTCCTTGCTGCCGCCGAGCTTCACGTTCTCGTCGGAGTTACGGCTGTCGGAGCCGATCAGCAGGATGTTCAGCGGCGTCTGGCCGGCCGCGTTGGGCTCGGTCCTCCTCGCCTTGGAGTCGCCGCTGCTGCGCTGGCCCTTGCGGATGTTGTCGTTGAGGTGCTGGTAGTACAGGTATCCGGCGCCGGCCGTGCCGAGTATCGCCACCGAGAGCACCGTGGCCGACCAGCGCAGCACACGCCGTCTGCGCCGCGGCGGGCCCCCGTCCGGACCGCCTCTGCGCCGCCCTCCGCCGTGCCGTCCGCCACCGTCCGCGCTCGGCTCCCTCGGTGTGAGCGACATGGTGTCCTCCACCGCAGGAACCTCCCCCCGCACACTGCTCTGCGCCAACTGCCTGCCCTCCCCACCCTGCGCCTGACAACGGGTCCCTCCCGCGTCGGGTTAGACGCACGAGGGACCCGTAGGGTTACCTACTTGGCGCATGTCACCTTGTCTGCCGTGGACTTATCAACATCCGGCGCCTTTGTCGGAGTGGTGAGGGACACACCCGCACCCTTGAAGTCCTTGCCCAGGGTCAGCGTCATCGCGGGCAGCCCCTGGGAGTTGGTCACGCTCTTGCCGGGCTTCATCGCGGATCCGGAAAGTCCCATGATGGCGGCCAGCCTGCGCGCCTGGGCCGCCTGGTCGGGAGCGTACTCGAGTGTGGTCTTGCTCAGCTCCGCCGGAGCGTTGCCCGCGTTCTCCGACTTGAGCACGCCCTCGTCGTTCTGCAGCCACTGCAGGGTCTCCTGCGCGCTGCCGGCCACCGCCCCGCCGTTGAGGATGCGCACCCGCACCTCGGAGGCGTCGGCCTTGGTGCCCTTGAGCCGGGCGGCCTGGGCGTCCTTGGCGGCCTTCTGCTTCTTCTTCACCTCACTGAAGGAGACATCGTCCTTGATCGCCTGGAAGACCGCGGGGGCCTTGGAGTCGTTGAGGACGACGGTCGCCTTGACCTTCTCGGCCGGGTTGTCCACGACCGGCACCGTCGTGAAGGTCAGGTTCTTCGGGTTGAGCTTGCCCAGCTCCAGACCGAGGTCCTTCAGCTTGCCGATGCTGTCCAGCTGGGAGTCGACGGTCAGTGCCTTGGTGCCGGTCTCCGCGAGCTTCAGCATCTTCGTCGGGCTGCTCAGCGTCGAGTTGGAGCTGAGCTTGCGCATCAGCGCGCTCAGGAACTGCTGCTGCAGCCCGATCCGGCTCAGGTCGCCGCCGAAGCCGACGGCGTGCCGGGTCCGTACGAAGGCCAGTGCCTGCTCGCCGGAGATGTTGTGGGTGCCCTTCGACAGCTTCAGGTGCGAGTCCGGGTCGTCGATGTTCTTGCCCAGGCACACCTCGACGCCGCCGACCGCCTCGGTCAGCGTCTTGACCGCGTTGAAGTCGGCGACCATGAAGTTGTCCGGCTTGATCCCGGTCAGCTCCGTCACGGTGCGCACGGTGCAGCTGGGCGTCCGTCCGTCCTGCCCGAGGCTGGTGTTGAAGCGGACGTTGTCGGTGCCCGGGATGACCTTCTCGGAGCCGTCGGGCTGCTTCGTCGGGCAGTCCGGGATGTTCACGATCAGGTCGCGCGGGATGCTCAGCGCGGTGGCGTTCGAGCGGTCCTTGGACAGGTGCAGCAGGATGTTGGTGTCGGCGTGACCGACGCTGCCGGCGTCGCCGTAGCCCTCGTTGCCCTTGCCGGTGCGCTTGTCGGTGCCGATCAGCAGGATGTTGATCGCCTTGTCCTTGCTGAAGCCACCGGTGCTCGCGCCGTCGTCGGAGACCGACGTGATGTTGTCGTTGAGGTGCTGGATGTAGAGGTAGGCGGCGGCCGACACGGCGACCAGGACGAAGGCCATGATCCCGCCGGTCCACAGCAGTATCTTCTTCGCCTTCGACTTCGTCTTCACCGGCCGCCTGGTGCGGCGCCCCGGCGGCGGCTCGGGCTCGCCCCGGCGCCTGCGCTGCGCCGGCACCTCCCGGCTCGGTGTCTCGGACTCCTCGCGCCTCGGCGCGGGCCTCCGCCCGCGCGCCCCGCCGGCCGAACCGCCGCCACTGCGTGGTCTACGGGGGCCAGGGACCGCCGACTGCGGAGCGGAAGGAGTCAGTCGCAGTTCGTATTCACCGGTGCTCGGATTGAGTACCCACTGGTCTGCGGGATCGATGTTGTCCGCCCGCCCACGGCCTTGCGCGTCCACGGTTGTCCGAATCCTCCGTTGGGGCCACGCGGCGCCTTCCCCCCTCAAGGCGCTCGGGTCTCGGTCAATCAGTGCACGACCCCAGGTCGGAGCTCGCGGCGTGGTGCACCGGATCGCTCACACTATCCGCCCAGTTCAGCGTTGGGTGACGCCGGTGACAAATTCCACGTCCCTACAAGCGGGCAATCCGCCTCATTCTTCGGAACAAAAGTTCGTCGTCTTGGCGCACGTTTTACCCGCAGGTGTTCTCGGCGGCCGTGGTCCCGTGAAATGTGGGTTCGGCGGAGGGGTCGCTCTTCTCGTTGCCACCCCTGCCCGAATTGCCACTCTTCGTTGCTGATTTCGGGGAAACGGTCACCGGCCTGTCGGTGCGCAGCCGCGAGAAGAGCCGCTCGGCCGCGGGCTCCACCAGTTGGTCGCGATTGGTGTCATGGGCGTACGACTCCCGTGGAACGGTCAGGAACTGCACATGTTCGGTGGGGATGTTCCGCAGCCCGCGCACCAATTGGTACAAACCGCGCAAGCTGGCCAGCTCCGGGTCGGTGGTGAGCGACGAGGTCGCCGCGTCCAGCACGGGGTAGAGCTTCACGGGATTCAGCAGTACGTCATCGCTCCGCACCTTGTTGACCAGCGCCCCGAGGAAGCGTTGCTGCCGGTCCATGCGGTCGGTGTCGCTTCCGTCGCCGAGCGACTTGCGGGCCCGCACATAGCCGAGCGCCTGCTCGCCGTCGAGCGTGACCCTTCCCGCGGGCAGCTTCAGCTTGGCGGCCTTGTCGTCGATGGGCTCCTTCAGACACACCTGCACGCCGTCGACGGCGTCGACCATCTCCTTGAACCCGCTGAAGTCGATGACGACATGATGGTCGATCCGGATGTCCGCCAGGTTCTCCACGGTACGGATGCTGCACGCCGAACCGCCCACCGCGAAGGCGTAGTTGAACATCGCCCAGGTCGGCTCGCTGCGGCTGCCGTCCGGCCGCAGGCAGCTCGGCACGCGCACCATCAGATCGCGGGGCAGGGACACCGCGGTGGCGCTCTTCCGGTCGGCCGCCAGGTGCAGCAGGATCGCGGTGTCGGACCGCTCCGTCCCCTGGTCCCGCCCGTACTTGCGGTTGCCCGCGCCCGAGCGGGTGTCGGACCCGATCAGCAGGATGTTCTGCGCGCCGCGCACCAGCGGGGTGGGCCGCTCCCGCTCATAGCGGGCCAGCTCGGCCGCGGCCGCCTCGTCGGCCGTGATGTTGCCGCTGAGCTTCGCGTACACGGCCCACCCGGCCCCGCCCGCCGCGAGCAACAGGAAGGCCCCTCCCAGGGCGGCACCCTGTGTCCAGCGCCGACGGCGCCGCCGTATGAGCCCGTCACCGGTGGCTGAGGCACCCGTACCGGGACCGAGGGTGCCCGAGGAAGGTGTACCTGCAGCATCGGTCACGGGCGGGCCACCCCTCATGGCGTACGAGCGTGTCGTCCTGCTCCTACGACGATGGCCCGGGGCAGGGCGCCGAGGCGGCCGGTACTACTCCATTCGGGTGACTGCGGTTCCCCTGGGGGCACGGGGAACTGCGCGACCGGCCACGACGGTCCGGCAGCCGCGATACAGCCGTCGCTCCCCGGTTCAGCACGCGTGACTGTCGCTTCTCGCTACGGGTGACCGCGGCTTCCTCAGGGGCGCGGGGAACCGCGCGACCGGCCACGACGGACCCGCACCCGCCCGGAAACACTCGCCCGGAAACCGCCACCGCCCCCGTCAGTGACGCGACGCAGTCACCCGCTCGCTCTCGATCCGCTTGGCCAGCGCGTCCTCGTCCAGCCGGTCCAGATGCCGGCACAGCACCACGGACCCGCCGACGGCCAACGGCGCGTACAGCCCCGCGCTCAGCCCCTCCCACGTGTCGTACGACAGCCCCGAGAGCAGCCTGGATCCGGGCCCGATCAGGTCCAGCGACGGCGCGTCCGTCCGGGCCCGTTCCACGACCTCGGCCCCCGTGTACTCCGCCCCGGCCACGATCAGCGCCGGCTCCTCGGGATCCACCGGCGCGAAAGGAGCGAACCGGTCCCCCTGGCTCGGCGCCTCGACGGCGTAGTCCATGAAGCCCTCCGGCGGCTGCGGGAAGCGCCCGCCCAGCGGCCGCAGCGCGAGCGCGACGCGCTCCCCGCGGCAGGCGCGTGCCGCCTCCAGCGAGTCCGGGCCGCTCACGACGACATCGGCCGCCGCCGGGTCACCGGCCACGTCCGCGATCGCGCCCACCGACGAACACGCAAGCAGCCACACCGCCGTCTGCCAGTGCGCGGGCAGCAGCAGCGCGACCCGGTCGCCGGGCCCGGCGGCGAGATCGCCCTGGAGCAGATTCGCCGTCTTGGCCACCCAATTGGCGAAGGTGGCCACGGACAGTTCGACGCGTTCGCCCGTGGCGTCGTCGTAGAAGGTCACCAGGGGGCGTCCGGGATCCGCGGCGAGCGCGGAACGCAGCAGGTCGGCAGGGGTGCGATCGGTGGCGTTCACCCGGGCAAGCGTACGCGGCGCGAGGGCCGCACACCGGGCGGCGGGGCCACCGGTTCGGAGGAACGGAACCCGACGACCCGTCAATTTCCCAATGGACAGGATTATATGGATATATCCAGGATGAGGGGCATGCACGGATTCCTCGCCTCCTCGCTCGGTGTCTCCTCGGCCGGTGTCACCTGCGCGGCCGCCCTCACCCTCCCGCCGACCCTGCCCGCGGCCGCCGCCGCACCCATGAGACTCCCGGCGCCGGCCGTCTCCGGCGCCACCCAGTCGCTCCCGCTCGTCCCCCTCACCCACGACCGCGTCCACGGTGTGGCCCCCGAACAGGGCCTGCACCGCCGGAGCGTGCGTCACTTCTCCCTGGTCGGTGTCATCTGGGACAACCCGGACACCGAACTCCGCGGCGGGGTCCAGGTCCGCACCCGCGACGCGGCGGGCGGCACCTGGTCGGGCTGGCAGGACGTCGAGACGCACAACGAGGACGGCGCCGACCCGGGCACGGCGGAGCGCACCTCGGGCCGGGTGCGCGGCGCGACGGCACCGCTGTGGGTCGGCGACTCGGACGGCGTGGAGGTGCGCGTGCGCGCGGCCGCCGAAGACGCGGCGGGCCCGGGCCGCGACGGGGACGCCGCCGGCCGGTCTCTTCTCCCCGCGGGACTGCGTCTGGAACTCGTCGACCCCGGCATCGCCTCCGGCATCGACCCCGGCACGGAGCCGGCGCCCGTGGGCCGCCCCGCCGCCGGACCCCGCCCCGCCGCCGGGCCCCGCGCCGACTCCCCGGGGACCGACGTCCCCCCGGGCGAGGTCGCCCGCACCGACAGCCTGGGTGACATCGCCGCCTCCGCCGTCAACACCGACCTGGCGCTGACCCACCTGGGAGCCGCCGAGATCCCCGCGCTGAACCGGCGGGACACCGAGATCGAACTGCTGGCCCTGCGGTCGGGCGAACTGACCCAGGCCCAGAGCGCGAAGCCGTACATCGGACCGCGCCCCCGGATCGTGACGAGGCACGGCTGGGGCGCGGACGAGAGCCTGCGCGAACGGGGCTTCGTCTACACGAAGAAGATCAAGGCCGCCTTCGTGCACCACAGCGCGGGGGGCAACAAGTACACCTGCTCACAGGCCCCGTCCGTCATTCGCAGTATCTACCGCTATCACGTCAAGAGCATGGGCTGGCGGGACATCGGCTACAACTTCCTCGTCGACAAGTGCGGAAACATCTACGAGGGCCGGGCCGGGGGTGCCGCCAAGGCGGTCATGGGCGCACACACCCACGGTTTCAACTCAAACACCATGGGCATCGCGGTCCTCGGCAGTTACGCCACGACCAAGCCGGCCTCCGCGGCGGTGAAGGCGATCGCCAAACTCACCGCGTGGAAGCTCGGGCTCTACGGGATCAATCCGCGCGGAAAGACATATCTGACGTCGGGTGGTGGCAATCTCTACCCAAAGGGGAAGAACGTACGACTGAACGTGATCTCCGGCCATCGGGACGGGTTCGCCACGCAGTGCCCAGGACAGAAGCTCTACTCCAAGCTCGGCACCGCCCGTTCCGACGCGGCGCGCTATCAGGGGCGCTGAGGCCGGGGCGCGCGTGCACAGCCGTCGGGGACAGTCGGGGGAAACCGCATGCCGATGTCGCGGGACACCGCGTGGCCATCGAGGGCGCCGTCGCACGGTCTGCGTACACTGACCGGCCGAAACACACTTCGGCCGGTCCCGGCAGGAAGCAGAGACGACAGGTGACAGAAGCGATCCTCCTGGTCGGCGGCAAGGGCACCCGGCTCCGTCCGCTCACGGTGCACACGCCCAAGCCCATGGTCCCGGCGGCCGGAGTCCCGTTCCTCACACACCAGTTGGCCCGCGCGAGAGCGGCGGGCGTCGAGCACATCGTGCTGGCGACGAGCTATCTGGCCGAGGTGTTCGAGCCGTACTTCGGTGACGGCGCCGCGCTCGGCCTGCACATCGAGTACGTCACCGAGGAGGAGCCCCTCGGCACGGGCGGCGCCATCCGCAACGCGGCCGCGCACCTCCACTCGGGCCCCGACGACCCGGTACTGGTGTTCAACGGCGACATCCTGACGGGCCTGGACATCAGGGCGCTGGTGCGCACGCACGAGTCGACGGGCGCGGACGTGTCCCTGCACCTGACGAAGGTGACCGACCCCCGCGCCTACGGCCTGGTCCCCACGGACGAGACGGGCAGGGTGCTCGCCTTCCTGGAGAAGCCGCAGACACCGGAGGAGATCGTCACCGACCAGATCAACGCGGGGGCGTACGCCTTCCGCCGCTCGGTCATCGACACGATCCCGGCGGGCCGCCCGGTGTCGGTGGAACGGGAGACGTTCCCGGGCCTCCTCTCCGCCGGAGCCCACCTCCAGGGCCTGGTCGACTCCACCTACTGGCTCGACCTGGGCACCCCCGCCGCCTTCGTCCGCGGCTCCGCGGACCTGGTCCTCGGCCGGGCGCCGTCCCCCGCTGTCCCGGGCCGCTGCGGCGACCGGCTGATCCTGCCGACGGCACGCGTGGCGCCGGACGCGAAGCTGACCGGCGGCACGGTGGTGGGCGAGGGCGCGTTCGTCGCGGAGGGGGCGCGGGTCTTCGGCAGCACGATCCTCCCCGGCGCCGTCATCGAACCCGGCGCCGTCATCACCGACTCCCTCATCGGAACCCGAGCCCGCGTCGGCGAACGCTCGGTCCTCACCGGCACGGTCATCGGAGACGGCGCGATCGTGGGCCCGGACAACGAACTCCGCGAGGGAGCACGGGTGTGGTGCGACGCCCAGATCCCGGCAAGGGCGCTGCGCTTCTCGTCGGACCAGTAAGGGCTTAGCTGCGGGCATTCGTGCCTCCCCCCTGCTCGAACGAAGTTGAGAGCTTGGGGGAGGCACCCCGCCAGCGCCGGGCCGCGCGACCCACCCCCGCCCAGCAACAGCACCGGGCGCCGATCCAGCCGACGCTCACTTCACAACCGGCCGATATCACCGCGAGGCATCTTCGGAGCCCGACGCGCAGGCGTCTTCCCGCTCAACAGAATCAACCGAGCCGCCCGATGCCGCTGCCCGGCATACGGCTCCAACAACTCCAGCATCACGGAGTCGTCCGCATACCGGTCCCCGGCCAGCGCCCACCCCACGATCCCCGGCAGATGAAGATCCCCGACGGTCACCGCGTCCGGCGCCCCATGACTGCGCTGCACGGTCTCCGCCGACGTCCAGGGCCCGACCCCCGGCACGACCTCCAACCGCGCCTGCGCGGCCGCAGGCTCCATCCCGACCGCCTCCTCCAGCCGCGCGGCGACCCGCACGGCCCGCAGAATCGTCGACGCCCGCTTGTTGTCGACCCCGGCCCGATGCCACTCCCAGGACGGAATCAGCGCCCACGTCCGAGGCTCGGGCATCACCCACAGGCGTGAACCCGCCGCGGGCCCCGGCGCCGGCTCCCCGAACTTCCGCACCAGCAGCCGCCACGCCCGGTACGCCTCGTCGGTCGTGACCTTCTGTTCCAGAATCGACGGAATCAGCGACTCCAGCACCAGCCCGGTCCGCGTCAGCCTGAGCCCGGGCCGCCGGTGCCGGGCAAGCGCCACCAGCCGGTGCCGCGGCGCGAAGGCGTCGGGGTCGTCGTCGGCGCCCAGCAGCTCGGGCAACCGTTCCAGCAGCCACTCGGCTCCCGGTCCCCATGCCTCCCCGCGCACCTCACCGCCGTACACCGCCACCCGCAGCGTCCCCGGCCCGAGGGGTGTCCGGCTGGCCCGCCACACGGACCCGTCCGGCATGGCCCGGAACGTGGGGTCGGCCGGTCCGCGCCGCAGCGGCCCGAGCACCAGCCCGAGATCGAGCGTCCCCTCCGGCACCCAGCTGCGCACGCGCCCGGCCCGGCCGCTCTGCCGCGGCACCCCCGTCCCGGCGGGCACGGCGACATGCCCACCGCGCACGGTCGTACGCGTGGGCCGCGGAGCGAAACGTCCTGCCACGAGTGATCCCCTGGGGTGCCGGAGCTGTCCTACGAGACTAGGCGGTCCGTACGGCCGAGACCGGGCGGTCGTACGGCACGGTCACCGGACCTCGATGAACGCCCCCGCCTCCCGCTCCGGCCGGGGCCGCGGCGCCTCGGCCGGATGTCCGACCGCCACCGCCCCCATGGGATCCCAGTCCTGCGGAAGCCCGAGCACCTCGCGCACCACGTCCCGGCAGAACATCGTCGACGACACCCAGGCCGAACCGAGCCGCTCGCCGGCCAGCGCGACCAGGAGGTTCTGCACGCCCGCGCCCGTGGCCACCACGAACATCTCCCGCTCGGCCGTGTCACGCCGCGCGTCGCCGTAGGTGTGCGAGCCGTCCATGACGAGACAGGGCACGACCAGGTAGGGCGCGTTGCGCAACACGTCCCCGCGCCGCACCCGCTTGGCGATCGACTCCTGAGTCTTGCCGTCCCGCGCGAGGTCGGCGATCCACGCGTCGCGCATGGCGTCGAGCAGCCGCGTCCGGGACTCCTCCGACTCCAGCAGGACGAAGCGCCACGGCGTGGTGTGGTGCGGGGCCGGCGCGGTCACCGCCGCGGCCACCGCCCGCCGTACCGCCCCCGGGTCGACGGGTTCGTCGGTGAAGGCCCGTACGGTACGCCGCTGGGTCACCGCCTCCCGTACCGCCTCGGAGGTGCCGAGCCGGAACATGTCGTCGCGCGCGTCGCGCACCATCGCCCGTGCCCCTTCCTCGTGGTCCCCGCCCACCACGTGCGGCAGCCCGCGCACCACGGCGACCGGCAGGCCGGCCGCCTTGCCCTTGACGAGGTCGCCCGCGGCGGCGAGTTCGTCCGCCGTGGCCACGACCGTCGCGCTGAGCGGATTGCCGTACCCGTCCGTGCCCCCACGCAGATCGTCCAGCACGCGCACCCCCGCGGCGCCGATCGCGACGTCCGTCAGCCCCGCGCGCCACGGTCGCCCGAACGTGTCGGTGACCACGACTCCGACGTCGACGCCGAGGGCGTCGCGCAGCCCGTCGCGGATCGCCCGCGCGGACGCGTCCGGATCCTCCGGCAGCAACAGCACTGTCCCCGAAGGGGTGTTGGAGGCGTCGACCCCGGCGGCCGCCATGACCAGGCCCTGCCGGTTCTCGACGATCCGCAGTGGCCCGCGCCGGGCCACGACCCGCACGGTCTCGGCGTCGATCACCTCCTCCCGGTCGGCCGCCTCGACGATCCGGCCCTCCGCCTTCGACACGATCTTGGAGGTGACGAGGAGTACATCCCCGTCGAGCAGCCCGGGTTCGGCGGCGGCGATCAGCTTCCCGAGGTCGTCGCCCCGCTGGACCTCGGGAATCCCGCCGACGGCCCAGACCCGGTACTCGGGTGCTTTTCCGCTCAAGCTCCCCGCACCTCCTCGGCCAGCGCCAGTGCCTCCCGGGCCATCTGCGCGGTCGCGTCCGTATCGGTCATCATCAGCGGTACGGCCCGGCAGCGGATGCCCGCCGTCTCGATCCGCTCCACCGAACCGGCGTCC
The DNA here is from genome assembly GCF_040654755.1 of Streptomyces sp. NPDC050625. Taxonomy (NCBI): domain Bacteria; kingdom Bacillati; phylum Actinomycetota; class Actinomycetes; order Kitasatosporales; family Streptomycetaceae; genus Streptomyces; species Streptomyces sp. NPDC050625. The sequence goes on along the minus strand of NZ_JBFAIQ010000022.1, from coordinate 19,593 downwards.
ACGGTGTCGACGAGCCAGCCGTCGAGGAGCCCCGAGCCGTAGTGCTCGGCCACCGCCGCCGCGGTGGACTCCACGCCGACCGCCGCGAGCACCTTGTCGGCCATCCCGCGCACGGGCGCGTCCCCGACGATGGGGGAGAGGCCCACCACCGGCACCCCGGCGTCGGCGATCGCCTCCCTGATGCCGGGCACGGCCAGGATCGTGCCCACGGACACGACGGGGTTGGACGGGGGGAAGAGGATCACGTCCGCCTCCGCGATCGCCTCCAGCACTCCGGGCGCGGGCTTCGCCTGCTCGGCCCCGACCGGCACGACCGCCTCCGCCGGGACCGACGCCCGCAGCCGCACCCAGTACTCCTGGAAGTGGACCGCCTTGCGCTCGCCGTCGACCTCGACGGCGACATGCGTCTCGACGCGGTCGTCGGTCATCGGGATCAGCCGCACGCCGGGCTTCCAGCGGTCGCACAGGGCCTCGGTCACCGCGCTCAGCGGATAACCGGCGCTCAGCATCTGCGTCCGCACGATGTGCGTGGCGAAGTCCCGGTCGCCGAGCCCGAACCAGCCCGGCCCGGCCCCGTACGCCGCGAGTTCCTCCTTGAGGTGGAAGGTCTCCTCGGCCCGCCCCCAGCCCTGCTCCTCGTTGATGCCGCCGCCGAGCGTGTACATCACCGTGTCGAGGTCCGGGCAGACCTTGAGCCCGAAGAGGTGGATGTCGTCGCCGGTGTTGCCGATGACCGTGACGTCCGTGTCCGGCACGGCTCGCTTCAGACCGCGCAGGAACCGGGCACCACCGATGCCGCCTGCCAGAACCACAATGCGCATGGGGGCAAGTCTGGCAGGCGGGTACGACAACGCGTCAGGCAGCCGAGCGTCATGCAGCCGAGCGTCAGGCAGTCACCCGGCGGGGCTGCGCGTCCGCCTCGCAGTGAGGAGTCGTGTGCATGGGCATCTCGGTCAGGCCGGGGTAGTAGACGTGCAGGCTGACCGCGGGCTCCAGCGTGTCGTTGACGACCTCGTGCGCATACCCCGGCGCGAACACCCGCTGAGCGCCCGACCCCAACGCGCGCGTGCCCCGCTCGGTCCGCTCGGTCAGCGTGCCCTCCAGGACGGTCAGCACGCCGGAGGACCTGCCGTGGTCGTGCAGTCCGCTGCCCTGTCCCGGCACCCAGGACAGCAGCCACACCTCGTAGCCGGGCCCGGTGCGCAGCCGGTGGTACCAGCGCGTCGTGGCGTCGTACCGGACGAGGTGCTCCCACTGGGAGCGGTCGGCGGCGATGGTGCGGGCCAGGCCGACGAATTCGGCGACGGTGGCCGGGTGCTCGCGCGGGGGCTGCAGCAGGTGCGGGACTTCGAGGATGTCGCCGGCGATCTGGAGGTCGTTGTCGCTGTTCATGGGGGTGGGGTGGGTCCTCGGCGGAAGAGTGGGGGCTGGGGTCTCGCGTGCCGTCCGCCCGGGTCACGGACGGAAGGGGTGGCCCTGGATCAGGGTCGGGAAAGGGGACAGCAGCCGAGTCTGGATGGACTCAAGGACAGCCGGAGCGCGTTGGGCTCAACAGCTGGAACAGCAACAACAGCTACAGCGAACGTGGGCAGCACCGTGGGACCCGGCGGTGCGGGTCAAGGTGAGAGCCAAGTTCGCGAGCATGCCCCCAAGGACATCGGTTCACACCCGCACTGTCAACTCGACGACCGGCATGTGGGACACGTTTCACCTCATCCGGTGCATCTCCAGGGTGAAAGGTTTGTTCTGTGGGGCACCCGGACACATGGCGCACAACCGGGCGCATGAGTCTCGTCGGAACGCGATCGAACTCCTGGACGTCTTTCTCCGTACAAGTGTCTGTGTGGGGTCGGCGTCCCTCCCGGGCCTCGTCTGCATGTCAAGGTTTATGGCGATTTGAACACTTTCCGCATGGCCTTGGTTCCGCAGAGTGAATAACGGGCCCAATAGCAGATCCCGGCTTGACTCGCCCGGAGCAGCACACTTGTAATTTCACTCGTGTCGTTCAGCCGGAATCGGTAACGGCTACATCACGGGGACGCGAAAGACAGACGAGGGGCGCACATGACCGAGCTGGTGCAGCAACTGCTGGTCGACGACGCGGACGAGGAACTCGGCTGGCAGGAGCGCGCACTGTGCGCCCAGACCGACCCCGAGTCCTTCTTCCCCGAGAAGGGCGGCTCGACCAGAGAGGCCAAGAAGGTCTGCCTCGCCTGCGAGGTGCGCTCCGAGTGCCTCGAGTACGCCCTGGCCAACGACGAGCGCTTCGGGATCTGGGGCGGTCTGTCCGAGCGGGAGCGCCGCCGGCTGAAGAAGGCCGCCGTCTGAAAAGGCCGCCGTCCGAAAAGACCGCCTCACACGTCTCGTACACGCATCCATACACGTCTCGTACGCATCACGAACGGCCCGTCGCCGGTGGGTTATCCACAGGCGGCGGGCCGTCTTCCTGCCCAGCCGATAGTGTGGTCGCTCGTCCGAGACGCCCCGCTGTCCCCTCGGGGCACAGGCGTCCACCGCAGTCCATCGAACCGGGGCCCGTACCTCGATGTCCGTGCACAGCCATACGGCAGCCCAACACGACGCTGCCACCGCAGTGTTTGACCCGGCCCACCAGCCCGAGTCTCCGCGTCATGTGGTGACCGCGGTCCTCGTCTCCCACGACGGCGCCCGCTGGCTGCCCGACGCGCTCGCCGGGCTGCTCGGCCAGGAGCGTCCCGTTCAGTACGCGATCGCGGCCGACACCGGCAGCGCGGACGACTCCGCCCGGCTGGTCACCGACGCCCTCGGCGCCGACCGCGTGCTCCACCTCGCCCGGCGCACCGGCTTCGGCCAGGCAGTCGAGGAGGCCAACCGCAGCGCGCCCGTGCTCACCCCGGACGAGCTGCCGTATCTCAAGCGGCCCAGCGGCTGGGACCCCGTCACGCGCACCTGGCGCGACGACGCCTACGACCTGCCCGAGCTCCCGCACGGGGAGCCGATCCAGTGGCTGTGGCTGCTGCACGACGACTGTGCCCCCGACCCCGACGCCCTCGCCCAGCTGCTGCGCGTCGTCGACAACGAGATGGAGCTGGGCCGCGACGACGTGGCCGTCGTGGGCCCCAAGCTGCGCGGCTGGTACGACCGCCGGCAGCTCCTGGAGGTCGGCGTCACCATCGCCAACTCCGGCCGCCGCTGGACCGGCCTCGACCGCCGCGAACAGGACCAGGGCCAGCACGACCACGTACGGCCCGTGTTGTCCGTGTCCACCGCCGGCATGCTGATCCGGCGCGACGTCTTCGAGGAACTCGGCGGCTTCGACCGCCGGCTACCCCTGATGCGCGACGACGTCGACCTGTGCTGGCGCGCGCACTCGGCCGGCCATCGCGTCCTCATCGCCCCCGACGCCGTCGTGCGGCACGCCGAGGCCGCCTCCCGCGAGCGCCGCACCGTCGACTGCCTGGGCCGCACCGCGGCCTCCCCGCACAAGGTCGACAAGGCGGGCGCCGTCTACACCCTCCTCGTCAACACGCGCACGGCGGTGCTTCCCTGGGTGCTGCTGCGTGTGGTGCTCGGCACGTTCGTGAGGACCGTCGCCTATCTCGTCGGCAAGGTCCCCGGACAGGCCGTCGACGAGATCCGCGGCCTCCTGGGCACCCTGCTGCGGCCCGAGCGGATCATCGCCGGACGACGCAGGCGTGGCCGTCCGCAGATCGACAAGGGCGAGCTGCGGCCGCTGTTCCCGCCCCCGGGCGCGACCGTGCGGGCCACCGTGGAGCAGGTCGCCGGCGACTTCTTCGGCGGCTCCGACACCGAGGCCTCCTCGGCAGGACGGCACGGCGGCGCGGTCGAGTCCGGGCCCGGCGGCGACGACGCCGACTTCCTGGAGATCGAGCAGTTCGCCCGCGTCAAGCGCATCGCCCGCAAGCCCGGTCCGGTGCTCTTCCTGGTGCTGCTGCTCGTCTCGCTCATCGCCTGCCGCGCGCTCCTGGGCGGCGGCGCGCTCGCGGGCGGCGCCCTGCTGCCGGCCCCGGGCGACTCCGAGGAGCTGTGGTCCCGCTACCTGGACGCCTGGCACCCGGTGGGCGCGGGCGGCACCCCCGCCGCGCCGCCCTACCTCGCCCTCGTCGCGATGCTGGCCTCCACGCTGTTCGGCTCGACCGGCCTCGCGGTCACGGTCCTGCTCGTCGGCTCGGTGCCGCTGGCCGGGTTCACCGCCTACTTCGCCTCCCGCCCGCTCGTCGAGTCCCGTCTGCTGCGCGCGTGGGCGGCCGTCGCCTACGCCTTCCTGCCCGCGGCCACCGGCGCCCTGGCCGGCGGCCGCATCGGCACCGCCGTCCTCGCCGTCCTGCTGCCGCTCCTCGCCCGCGCGGGCACCGCCGCGGCCGGACTGGCCAACTCCTCCGGCGCGCGCGGCAGTTGGCGTGCCACCTGGGCGTACGCACTGCTGCTGACGATGGCCACCGCCTTCACACCGATCGTGTGGCCGATCGCACTGATCCTGGGCATCGGCGTACTCGCAGTGCGCCGCCGCGACCCCATCGCCCACGCCCTGCGCTTCCTGGTCCAGGTGGGCACCCCGCTGCTGGTCCTCGCGCCCTGGTCGCTGACCCTGCTCCCGTTCGGCTTCTTCAAGGAGGCCGGACTGGAGTACGGCTCCTCGGCCGCCTCCGCCCTCGACCTGCTCGGCGCCAGCCCCGGCGGCCCCGGCACCGTGGACGGGCTGATGCTCCTCGGCATCGTCCTGGCCGCGCTGGCAGCCCTGATGCGCTCCGAGCGACAGCTGGGAATCCGGACGGCCTGGGCGGTCGCGCTGGTGGGCCTCGTCTTCGCGGCCCTGTCCAACAGCACCACCTGGGCAGGCCCCGCGACGCTCGTCTACGGCCTGGCCCTGCTGGCCGCCGCCGCGCTCGGCGCCGACGGGGCACGCGCGCGTGTGGCCGAGCAGAGCTTCGGCTGGCGCCAGCCGGTGGCCGCGCTGATCGCGCTCGCCTCGGCCGTGGGCCCGCTGCTCGTCGCCGCCGGCTGGATGATCGGCGGCGCCGACGGTCCCGTGGAGCGACGCGACCCGGTGCAGGTGCCCGCGTTCGTCGCAGAGGAGAGCGGCACCCGCGACCAGGCCCGCACCCTGGTCCTCGACAGCGACTCCACCGCCCGCGTCCGCTACACCCTGGTCCGCGGCTCCGGCGCCCGCATGGGCGACGCCGAACTGGCCGCGGCCGACGGTGAGAACGGCAAGCTCGACAAGGTCGTCGCCAACCTCGTCGCCGGCTCCGGCGCCGACCAGGCGAACCAGCTCGGCGGCTTCGCCGTGCGCTACGTCCTGGTCCACAAGGGCGCGCCCCGCGAGGTCACCCGCGTCCTGGACGCCACGCCCGGCCTGAGCCGGCTCAGCCAGCAGAGCGGCAGCGCGCTGTGGCGCGTCGACCAGCAGGTCTCACGGGCCGCGATCGTGCCCGCCTCGGGCTCGGGCACCGCGCAGCCGGTCGCGGCCGGACCCGTCGAGATCCACACCACCATTCCAACCGGCTCCGACGGCCGGGTGCTGCGCCTGGCCGACTCCGCCGCCGAGGGCTGGACCGCCACCCTGGACGGCAGGCCGCTCACCCGCACCACGGTCGACGGCTGGGCCCAGGGCTTCGAACTCCCCTCGACCGGGGGACGGCTGGACGTCACCTACGACGCACCCGTCGGCCACACCGGCTGGCTGTGGGCCCAGGGCTCGCTCGCCGTCGTCCTCGTCGTGCTCGCCCTGCCGGGCCGTCGCCGCGACATCGACGACGACCTCCCCGAGGAGGAGACCGTCCCCGCCCAGCCCGCCGCCGGCGAGGGCCGCCGCGCCCGCCGTCTGCGGGCCCAGGCCGAGGAGGCCGCCGACGCGGACGAGTCCGACCCCGGCAGCGTGCCTCCTCCTCCGGAGGAGGCTCCCGCCGCCGTCCCGCACCAGCAGTCCTACGGCGACTGGGACGCGTCGGGCTACACGGGCGACGGCTACCCCGCCTACGGCGACCAGTACCAGGGCGCCGGGCAGTACCAGCCGGGCGGCTACGACCAGCAGGCCTACCAGGCCGACCCGTACCAGAGCGGCCAGTACGACCCGTACGCCTACGGCGGACAGGGCGGGCAGATGCCGTACGACCCGACGTACCAGCAGGGCTACGACCAGGCCTATGACCCGGAGCAGCCCCACCCCCACGGCACCACCGGCAGTGAGCGCCCCGACGGGAGCCAGCAGTGAAGCGCACCACCCTGTCCCTGATCGCCGGCACCGCCGCGCTGGCCGCCGTCACCGGGTTCGCCGCGCTCGAGACGCCGGACGCGTCCGGCGCGCCGACCGCCCGGGCGGCGGCCCAGCTGCCCGTGGAGCGCACGAGGCTGTTGTGCCCGGCCCCGAGCAGCTCCGACATCGCCGAGACCTCGTACACGTCCTTCACTCCCGTCACGAAGGGCACGGCGAGCGGCGGCAAGGCCGAACTCCGGTCGGCCACGGAGGAGTCGGCGGACGGGACCAGCGGCTCCACCAAGGGCAAGGACAAGGCGAAGACCGCCAAGCCCGTCCTGATCCCCAAGCAACCCGGCACCCCGGCCACCGGTGACACCTCCGGCGCCGACTCGCCCGCGCTCATCGGTGCCGCCGACGGGAGGTTCGCGCCGGGCTGGACCGTCCAGGAGACCACCGAGGTCGCCGCGGGCACCGGACGCGGGCTCCAGGGCGTCAACTGCACGGCTCCGGACACGGAGTTCTGGTTCCCCGGTGCCAGCACCGACGCCGAGCGCACCGACTACGTGCACCTCACCAACCCCGACGACGCTCCGGCCGTCGTCGACATCGAGCTCTACGGCAAGGACGGCGCGATCAAGTCCACGGTCGGGGAGGGCATCACGGTCCAGCCGCACTCCAGCGAGCCGGTCCTGCTGTCCACGCTCAGCGACCAGCGGCAGACCAACCTGACCGTGCACGTCAGCGTGCGCAGCGGCCGGGTCGCCGCGGCCGTGCAGGCCCTGGACGACAAGATCGGCGGCGACTGGCTGGCCGCGTCCGCCGATCCGGCGGGCACCCTGGTCCTGCCCGGCATCCCGAAGGACGCCACCGCCGTGCGCCTGATCGCCTTCACCCCCGGCGACGCCGACGCCGACCTGAAGATCCGCCTCGCGTCTCCCGGCGGCCTGATCACCCCCGCCGGGAACGAGACCCTGCATGTGAAGTCGGGCATGACGTCGGCGCTCGACCTGGGCGACGTCACACGCGGTGAGGCGGGTTCCCTGGTCCTGACCCCGACGGACAGGTCGGTCCCGGTGGTCGCCGCCCTCCGGGTCACCCGGGGCAAGGGCGACAAGCAGGAGACGGCCTTCATCCCCGCCACCGGCCCGGTCGGCACGCGCGCGACGTCCGCCGACAACAGAGGCAAGGGCACGACGCTGTCCGTCACCGCGCCCACCGCCGCCGCGAGGGTCAAGGTCACGGCCTCGGCGGGCAGCGGTGGCGGCACGCCGGTGACGAAGACCTTCTCGATCAAGGCCGGCACCACCCAGGACGTCGACGTACCGGTCCCGGCCGGTCTGAAGGGCACGTACGCGCTGACGGTCGAGCCCCTGTCCGGCGGTCCGGTCTACGCCGCCCGCACCCTGGCGGCCACGGCGGAGGGCGTCCCCGGCTTCACCGTGCAGACACTCCCCGACGACCGAGGGACGGTGGCCGTACCGGAGGCGGACCAGGATCTGTCGGTGCTGCAGAAGTAGTCGGTGCCGCGGAAGCAGCGGTCCTCGGCCCGACCCGGGGTTCGCCGGCGTCCGGTCAGCCGGGCGTCCGGTCCGCCGGCCGTCCGGCGAGCCCCGGCTCGCTCAGTCCTCGCCGTAGCGGGGGTCCACCGTCTCCGGGGTCAGCCCCAGCAGCTCCGCCACCTGCTCCACGACCACCTCGTGCACCAGTGCGGCCCGCTCGTCCCGTCCCTTGGTCCGGATCTCGACCGGCCGCCGGTAGACCACGACCCGGGCCCGGCGTCCCTCGCGCGCGGGGATCGTCCCGCCGAGCGGCACCGCGTCGTCGCTCCAGCCCTCGCCGGCCCGCCCGTCCAGCCGGGGCACCTCCAGCACCAGGAAGTCGATGTCGGCGAGCTGCGGCCACCGTCGCTCAAGGCGCTCCACGGAGTCCTGCACCAGGTCCGCGAACGCCTCGGCACGGCTCGCCGCCAGCGGCACCTGGGGTGGCGCGATCGGCCCGCGCATGCCCCGACCGTGGCGATCACGACGACGGGGCCCGGGGCCGGCGGCACGGGGCGGTACACGGTTGTCCATCACTGGTGAAGCGTAGTCCCCGCGCGGTCCGGCCGCCCCGCCTCCACGCGGCAAGGGGGCCGCCGACAGGACGGCAACCGGCCACCCGTACGGCTTGTCTCCACATGACCATTCCGGCCAAGGTTGGGCTCGTTTCCGTATCTCTCCAAGACCGTCGAACTCAAGGCATTTGACGCTGTTTGTGCCTACCCATGACCGGATGGGAACCCGTCCATGACGCCGGAGTGGTCCGTCCCCGCAGGTCAGCAGGGCGTCTTCAGAGGGGTGTATGGGGCGTCTCACAGCACGACACGGTGGAGTGACCTGGTGGAGAGTCGTCGCGGCCCGCTCAAGAGTGCGGTACCGTCCAACGTCGTGAGCCCTGTACGTCGCTGTTCGCGCACCGCTTGCGGCCGACCCGCCGTCGCGACGCTGACGTACGTCTACGCCGACTCGACCGCGGTCCTCGGCCCCCTCGCCACCTACGCCGAACCCCACTGCTACGACCTGTGCGCCGACCACTCCGAGCGCCTCACCGCCCCGCGCGGCTGGGAGGTCGTACGACTCCTCGACGGCTCCGTACCCGCCCGCCCCACCGGGGACGACCTGGAAGCCCTCGCCAACGCCGTGCGCGAGGCGGCCCGCCCGCAGGAGCGCGCGGCCGAGGCGGGCGGCGCGGGCGCGCGCACGGCGGACCCGATGGAGGTCGCCCGCCGCGGCCATCTGCGGGTGCTGCGCTCCCCGGACAACTGAGCCGCCTGCGCGCGTGTGTTGCGCCGACCGGCGTCACCCCGACGTGCGGTGCGACGGCCTGACCTGAGATTACGTCTGAGGGTCCACTGGGCGTTCCCACATCGGAGCCTTACCCGGGACGGGTAGTTTGGGGCGACCGATGGAACTTTCAGGAGGGTTGGCCGTGGCTGCTGATCTGTCGCAGATCGTGAAGGCGTACGACGTACGCGGGGTGGTCCCGGACCAGTGGGACGAGACGCTGGCCGAACTCTTCGGTGCCGCCTTCGTCCGGGTGACCGCCGCGGACGCGATCGTGACCGGCCACGACATGCGCCCGTCGTCGCCCGGCCTGTCCCGTGCCTTCGCGCGCGGCGCGGCCGCATGCGGCGCGGACGTCACGGAGATCGGCCTCTGCTCGACGGACCAGCTGTACTACGCCTCGGGCGCCCTGAACCTCCCGGGCGCGATGTTCACGGCCTCGCACAACCCGGCGCAGTACAACGGCATCAAGATGTGCCGCGCGGGCGCGGCCCCGGTCGGCCAGGACACCGGCCTCGCCGAGATCCGCGAACTGGCCGAGCGATGGCTGGAGTCGGGCGCCCCGGAACCGGCCGCGACGCCGGGAACGATCACCCGGCGCGACACGTTGGAGGATTACGCGGCGTACCTCCGCTCCCTCGTCGACCTGACCGCAATTCGCCCCCTGAAGGTCGTCGTCGACGCGGGCAACGGCATGGGCGGCCACACGGTGCCCACGGTCTTCGCCGGCCTGCCCCTGACACTCGTCCCGATGTACTTCGAGCTGGACGGCACGTTCCCGAACCACGAGGCCAACCCCCTCGACCCCGCCAACATCGTCGACCTCCAAAAGCGCGTCCGCGAGGAGGGCGCCGACCTCGGCATCGCCTTCGACGGCGACGCCGACCGCTGCTTCGTCGTCGACGAGAACGGCGACCCGGTGTCCCCGTCGGCGATCACCGCCCTGGTGGCCGCGCGCGAGCTGGCCAAGAACGGCGGCGCGGGCACGATCATCCACAACCTGATCACGTCGTGGTCCGTCCCCGAAGTGGTCCGGGAGAACGGCGGCACCCCGGCCCGCACCCGTGTCGGCCACTCCTTCATCAAGGCCGAGATGGCGCGGACGGGCGCGATCTTCGGCGGTGAGCACTCCGCCCACTACTACTTCAAGGACTTCTGGAACGCCGACACGGGCATGCTCGCGGCCCTCCACGTCCTCGCCGCCCTCGGCGGCCAGGACGGCCCCCTGTCCGCCCTGGTCTCCCAGTACGACCGCTACGCCGGCTCCGGGGAGATCAACTCCACGGTCGACGACCAGGCCTCCCGCATCGCCGCGATCCGCTCCGCGTACGAGGGCCGCGACGACATCACCCTCGACGACCTCGACGGCCTCACCGTCTCCGCCGCCGACTGGTGGTTCAACGTCCGCCCCTCCAACACCGAGCCGCTGCTGCGCCTGAACGCCGAGGCCCGCGACGAGGCGACCATGGCCAAGGTGAGGGACGAGGCACTGGCGATCATCAGGGGCTGACCTCGGCGATCTTCCCGCCGGCCGGGCCGGGGGAGTGGGTCGGCAAACCCAACCCACTCCGCCCGGCGCCTCACGGCGGTACCCTGACCAGGCACATCAGTGCACATCCGCACCAGCCCGAAGGGACACCCCATGCCGCTCGAAGCCGGCCTCCTGGAGATCCTCGCCTGCCCGGCCTGCCACGCCCCGCTGCAGGAGCAGGACACCGAGCTGATCTGCACCGGTCAGGACTGCGGCCTGGCGTACCCGGTCCGTGACGGCATCCCCGTCCTCCTGGTGGACGAGGCCCGCCGCCCGGCGTAACGCCAAGGGCCCGCCGTAGCCACGGGCCCCGCCACCGCCCACAGCCAGGCCCCGCGCGCAGAAACCCGCGCAAGCGCCCCTCATACAGACGAGCCGCCCCTCTCAGGACCCCGGCGACCGGAGGCTGCCGCCCATGCTCGACGAATCGCTGCTCGACACCCCGGAGGGCCTCGCCGAGGCCGACCAACGAGGCCTCCTGCGCGGCGCCGCGGAGGCAGGCGCCCGCGTCCGCACCGCGGCCCGGCACGCCGTCGAGGCGGGCATCAACGAACTCAAGCCGGACGGCCGTCCCCGCGCCGTCCTGATCGCCGGCCCCGGCGCCGCCGCCACCCACGCGGCCGACCTCCTCGGCACACTCGCCGGCGCCGGCAGCCCCGTCACCCGTCTGGCCCCCACCGGCGTCGCCCCCGCGGCCGGAGCCCTGCGCTGGGAGCTCCCCGGCTGGGCCGGCTCCGTCGACCTGCTCCTGATCGCCACCCCGGACGGCACCGAACCCAGCCTCTCGCTGCTCGCCGAGCAGGCCTACCGCCGCGGCTGCTCGGTCGCCGCCGTCGCCCCCGCCCAGACCCCGCTCCACGAGGCCGTCACCGGCGCGCACGGCATGTTCGTCCCGATGGCCACAGCGCCGTACGACCACGACGAACCCCTCGCCGCGTCCTCCCCGGGCGTCCTGTGGGCCCTGCTCACCCCGCTGCTCGCCCTCCTCGACCGCATCGGCCTGCTCAGCGCCCCGCCCGAGGCACTGGAACAGGTCGCCGACCGGCTCGACCACATCGCCGAGCGCTGCGGCCCGGCCATCGCCACCTACAGCAACCCCGCCAAGACCCTTGCCGCCGAACTCGCCGACGCGCTCCCGGTGATCTGGACGGAGGGCACCTCGGCCGGTGCGGCGGGCCGCCGCTTCTCCGCCGCGCTCGCCGAACTCGCGGGACGCCCCGCCCTGGTCGAGGAACTCCCCGAGGCACTCGCCGCGCACAGCGCCCTGCTCGCCGGACCGCTGGCCGCCAGCGCCGACCCCGACGACTTCTTCCGCGACCGGGTGGAGGAGGCCCCAGCGCTGCACGCGCGCGTGGTGCTGCTCCGCGACCGCCCGATCGGCGGCCTCACCGCCGCCCCGGCCGCCCGCGACCTGGCCCTCAGCCATGACACGCCGATGAGCGAGCTGGAACCGGAGCCGGGTGACGAAATCGAGAGCCTCGCGGAACTGATCGCCGTCACGGATTTCGCCGCCGTTTACCTGGCGCTCGCTTCAAGGGCCTGATCTTGACCTCGAAGCCCTGACCGCCGTACGCGCGAAGACCCCTGAGCAGAGAAGAAACAGAGACGTTGATGGACCGCCTCGACAACACCGTCCGCCCCTACGCCTGGGGATCCACCACCGCCATCCCGAAGCTGCTCGGCGTGGAGCCGACCGGCGAACCACAGGCGGAGATGTGGATGGGCGCGCACCCGGGCGCACCCTCGCGCACCGCGCGCGGCACGCTCGTCGAGGTCATCGACGCGAACCCGGAGAAGGAGCTCGGCCCGTGCGCGGTCGCGAAGTTCGGCCCGCGCCTGCCCTTCCTGCTGAAGATCCTCGCGGCCGGTGCCCCGCTCTCCCTCCAGGTGCACCCGAACCTGGAACAGGCCAAGGAGGGGTACGCCGACGAGGAGCGCCGGGGCGTCCCGGTGGACGCCCCGCACCGCAACTACAAGGACGCCAACCACAAGCCCGAACTGGTCTGCGCGCTCACCGAGTTCGACGGCCTGTGCGGTTTCCGCGACCCGCTGCGGGCCGCCGAGCTGCTCGACGGCCTCGGCGTCGACTCCCTCAAGCCGTACGTCGACCTGCTGCACGCCCACCCCGAGGAGGCGGCGCTGCGCGAGGTGCTCACCGCGATCCTCACCGCCGACCCCGAGGAGATGGCCCACACGGTCGACGAGACCACGGCCGCCTGCTCCCGCCTCGGCGGCGACTACGCGCCCTACGCCGACCTCGCCCACCACTACCCAGGTGACCCGGGCGTCATCGCCGCGATGCTGCTCAACCATGTCCGGCTCCAGCCCGGCGAGGCCCTCTTCCTCGGCGCAGGCATCCCGCACGCCTACCTGAGCGGCCTCGGCGTCGAGATCATGGCCAACTCCGACAACGTCCTGCGCTGCGGCCTGACCCCCAAGCACGTCGACGTCCCCGAACTCCTGCGCATCGTCCGCTTCGAGCCGCGCGACGCCGGCGTCCTGCGCCCGGAGGCGGCCCCCGACGGCGAGGAGGTCTACGAGACCCCCATCGACGAGTTCCGGCTGTCCCGCTACGTCCTCCCCGAGGCCGGCACCGCCCACGACCTCACCCTCCCGACCCCGCAGATCCTGCTCTGCACGGCCGGTTCCGTACGGGTGGGCGAGCACGAACTGGGCCCGGGCCAGTCGGTCTTCGTGACGGCGGGCGAAGAGGCCGAGGCGTCCGGTGCGGGCACCGTATTCCGGGCCACTGTGATTGTCTGACCGCGCCTGTGGACACCTGACGCGCCGCCGGTGGACAGGGCTGCAAGAATGGCCCACCGGCAAAGGACGGGCAAAGGCGAAGGGCAGGGCCCTGGCCGGCGCAGACGGACGAAGGCGAAGGGACAACGCGGACACATGAGCGCGTCAGGCGGCACCAGGGCGATCGTGGCGGCACTCGGCGCCAACCTCGCGATCGCGGCATCGAAGTTCGTGGCGTTCGCGTTCAGCGGTTCGTCGTCGATGCTCGCCGAGGGCGTGCACTCGATGGCCGACTCCGGCAACCAGTTCCTGCTGCTCATCGGCGGCAAGAAGGCCCAGCGCGAGGCGACCCCCCAGCACCCCTTCGGCTACGGCCGCGAACGCTACATCTACGCCTTCCTGGTCTCGATCGTCCTCTTCTCCGTCGGCGGCATGTTCGCCATCTACGAGGGCTACGAGAAGATCAGCCACCCGCACGAGGTCGAGCACTGGTACTGGCCGGTGGGCGTCCTCGTCTTCGCGATCATCGCCGAGGGCTTCTCCTTCCGCACGGCCATCAAGGAGTCCAACGAACTGCGCGGCAGGCTCTCCTGGTCGCAGTTCATCCGCCGCGCCAAGGCCCCCGAGCTGCCGGTCGTCCTCCTGGAGGACTTCGGCGCGCTGATCGGTCTGGTCCTCGCCCTCGGCGGTGTCGGCCTCGCGCTGATCACCGGCGACGGCGTCTGGGACGGCATCGGCACCGTCTGCATCGGCGTCCTGCTCGTCCTGATCGCCCTCGTCCTGGCCGCCGAGACCAAGTCCCTGCTGCTCGGCGAGGCCGCGGGCCTCGACGTGGTCGAGCAGATCGAGTCCGCGATGGTCGACGGCGACTCGGTCACCGGCATCATCCACATGCGCACGCTCCACCTCGGCCCCGAGGAACTGCTGATCGCCGCCAAGATCAGCGTGCGGCACGACGACACGGCCGCCGAGGTCGCGGGCGCGATCGACGCCGCCGAGGCCCGTATCCGCGCCGCCGTCCCGATCGCCCGCGTGATCTACCTGGAGCCCGACATCTACAGCGAGGCCGCGGCAGCCGAGGGCCCGGACCCCAAGGCCACCCCGGGCGGCCCGACGCCGCACGCGGCCGGTCACTGAGCTCGTCGCACAGTCGGCAGTCGCCCGTCGGACACCTTCACGTCGTGCCGCGCGCGCCCCTCCGGCCGCCGATCACATCCAGAGATCGGCGCGATGTGTTCGAAGGCGGACTGGGGACGGCGGGGCCCTCCGGTGTAGCTTGGGACGGAGCCAGACGTCGCTGCTGATGGCGGTCGGGCGGTCCCGTGGCGGACCGACCGAGGGAGAGAGGGCCTCCGACGGACTGCGCTGCGCGCACGTGGGCATGCCTGTGTCCTCCTTTCGGGCACCCCTGTGTCCGCCGCCGCGCAGACCAGCCGTAACCACCTCGACCCAACCCCGAGGAGCAGCTCGCAATGACGACTGTCGACAACCGACAGGACTTCAAGGTCGCCGACCTCTCCCTGGCCGAGTTCGGCCGCAAGGAGATCACCCTCGCCGAGCACGAGATGCCGGGCCTGATGGCGATCCGCAAGGAGTACGCCGAGGCGCAGCCCCTCGCCGGCGCCCGTGTCACCGGCTCCCTGCACATGACCGTGCAGACCGCCGTGCTCATCGAGACTCTGGTCGCCCTGGGCGCCCAGGTCCGCTGGGCCTCCTGCAACATCTTCTCCACCCAGGACCACGCCGCGGCCGCCATCGCCGTCGGCCCGAACGGCACGCCCGACAACCCCCAGGGCGTCCCGGTCTTCGCTTGGAAGGGCGAGACCCTCCAGGAGTACTGGTGGTGCACGGAGCAGGCGCTGACCTGGCCGGACAGCCCCACCGGCGGCCCGAACATGATCCTGGACGACGGCGGTGACGCCACCCTCCTCGTCCACAAGGGCGTCGAGTACGAGAAGGACGGCAAGGTCCCCGCCCTGGAGACCGCCGAGTCCGACGAGCATCGCGTCATCCTCCAGCTGCTCCACCGCACCCTGGGCGAGAACCCCCAGAAGTGGACCCAGCTGTCCTCCGAGATCCGTGGTGTGACGGAGGAGACCACGACGGGCGTGCACCGCCTGTACGAGATGCAGCGCGACGGCGTCCTGCTGTTCCCGGCGATCAACGTCAACGACGCGGTGACGAAGTCGAAGTTCGACAACAAGTACGGCTGCCGCCACTCCCTCATCGACGGCATCAACCGCGCCACGGACGTGCTGATCGGCGGCAAGACCGCGGTCGTGTGCGGGTACGGCGACGTGGGCAAGGGCTGCGCGGAGTCGCTGCGCGGCCAGGGCGCCCGGGTGATCGTCACCGAGATCGACCCGATCTGCGCGCTGCAGGCGGCGATGGACGGCTACCAGGTCACCACCCTGGACGAGGTCATCGACAAGGCCGACATCTTCATCACCACGACCGGCAACAAGGACATCATCATGGCCGCGGACATGGCCAAGATGAAGCACCAGGCCATCGTGGGCAACATCGGCCACTTCGACAACGAGATCGACATGGCCGGCCTGGCCAAGATCCCGGGCATCGTCAAGGACGAGGTCAAGCCGCAGGTCCACACCTGGACCTTCCCCGACGGCAAGGTGATCATCGTGCTGTCCGAGGGCCGTCTGCTGAACCTCGGCAACGCCACCGGTCACCCCTCGTTCGTGATGTCCAACTCGTTCGCGGACCAGACCCTGGCCCAGATCGAGCTGTTCACCAAGCAGGCCGAGTACCCGACCGGCGTGTACACGCTGCCCAAGCACCTCGACGAGAAGGTCGCCCGCCTCCACCTGGACGCCCTCGGCGTCAAGCTGACCGTGCTGCGCCCGGAGCAGGCCGCGTACATCGGCGTGGAGGTCGACGGTCCGTACAAGTCGGACCACTACCGCTACTGAGTCCGCGGTTCCGCTCGCCGGAGGAGCCCGTCCGTGCACTGACGCGCTCCTCCTGGCGGCAGGTCCTTCGAGGCAGGCCCCCGCACCCCCGTGCCGGGGGCCTGCCCCTTTGGCCGGCCGGCCGTCACACCGGTCGGAGCGGCCCGTCGAGGTGACCGGACCACCAGCCCGTCAAGACCCAGGACCCCCATGCCCCGCGGCCGTTATTCGCTTCACGATCCGCACGATCACACCCCCCTCGCGGAAGAGCACTTCCAGTGCGCGCCCGGCCCCTCCGGCTGGCGCTACGTGTCTCAGCTGACCACCCCGTCGGGCGACCACAGCGGCTCCGTCGACCTCACCCTCGACGACCTCGGCCGCCCCATCCGCCTGGAACTCCACGCGGCAGGCTGGCAGGTGCGCGGCGCCGCCCTGGACGGCGTCACCTGGGTCCGAACCGACCCCACCGGCACCCAAGCCACCGAAGGCAATGTGCGCGCCCACGCCTTCACCGGCACGTCCCCCGCGTTCCTGGTCGCCACCACCCGTCTCCTGCGCCTCACCCCTTCCACCACCGCGACCCGCGTACGCCTCGTGGCCTTCACGGACCCGGTCCTCGCCCCACGCACCGTCGACCAGTCCTGGGCCCTGGTGAACAGCGAAACACACGCCACTGACAACGGCCCTCTGACCGTGGACGAATACCAGGTCACAGCCCTGGACACGGGTGAGCGGCACACCGTGCACATCGCGGGCGACGTGGTCCTCGCGGCGCCCGGCATCGAGCTGGAGGACCTGCAGTCGCCGCCGTCGCTGTTCGGCTGACGGGGACGAGGTGCCGCAGCGGCTCGGCGCGAGCTATGCCGGTGGTACGAACCCGGTGGCCGGGCGGTCGGCAGGCGCCCGGTCGTGCGGGGCCGCGGGCCGGTCGGCAGGAGCCGGAGAGGGTGGAGAGGCCGGAGAGGCCGGAGAGGCGTATGCGCTGGGAACACCGGCGGCAGGCGGGAAACCGCTGGGCGGGAAACCGTTGGTCGGGAAAGCGTGAGGAGCGCCTCCGACGGCAGCCGCCGCCCCCGCGGCCGGACCGCCCCCGAATGCCCGACGGGCCTCGCGTGCCTGCCGCTCGTTCATCACCGCCGCCAGATAGGCCGCCGACGGCACACCCTGCGGCGCCGGAGTCCCCGTGCGAGCCGCAAGGTCGGAGGCGAGCCGCTCCGCCATGGTCCAGGAGACCTGCGGATCGAGCTGTTGCATACGCGTCAGGTACTGACGGACGGCAAGCCACAGACTGTCGGGCACCGCCGACAGGTCGACCTCCGAAAAGCGCCCCACCAGCCAGGGCGGCGGCGGAGGAACGAAGCCGGTCTGCACGACGGGCACCCGTTCCCGTACGACCAACGTGCCCGCGAACACATCCCCGAGCCGCCGCCCACGCGCCGAAACGAGCGACGCGATACAGGCGACGACCCCGAAGGTCAGCAGGATCTCCACCACGCCGATGGCGCCCCGCACCAGTGCGTGCCGGAAGCGGATGGGCCCGCCGTCGTCCCGCACCACGCGCAGTCCGCACGCCAACTTCCCCAGCGACCGACCATGGCTCAGCGTCTCCACCGCGATGGGCCCGCCCACCAGCACCAGCAGGAACGTCGCGATCGAGAGCGCGATCTGGGCCGCCTCGTCCAAGGACGCCGTCGATGCCACCAGCACCAAGGTCACGGCTATATAGACGGCCATGGCCACGACCAGGTCCAGCAATATCGCCAGCGCCCTGCTGGGCAGCCTCGCGGGGCGCAACTCCAGCGCCACCGCCTCGCCCGTCACCAGCTCACTCACGCCCGCCGCCCTTCCCCTGGTCTGCCCCGAGAACCGCAAGTCTGCCAAGCTGAGGGCGCATCGCGCCCCAGTACGACAAGCTGACAGCCCTGATCAGTAGTCGACGAGCAGCCGAGGAGCAGGCAGACCCGATGGACCTGGACGTCTTCGTCTCCGCCCACCGAGCCGAGTGGGACCGCCTCGACGCCCTGCTCAGGCGCCAGCGCCGCCTCTCCGGCGTGGAGGCCGACGAACTCGTCGCTCTGTACCAGCGCACCGCAACCCATCTTTCCCTGATCCAGTCCGCCGCCCCCGACCCGCAGCTCACGGGCCGGCTCAGCCAACTGGTGGCACGCGCGCGTGGCGCCGTGACGGGAACCCGCCGCGCTTCTTGGCGCGACGTCACGCGTTTCCTGGGGTACGGCTTTCCCGCCGCGGTCTATCGGTCACGCCACTGGTGGGTACCGACCGCGCTGGTGTCCACCGCCATCGCCATTCTCCTGGGCTGGTGGATAGGCACGCACCCCGAGGTGCAGTCGTCCATAGCGGCCCCGAACCAGCTGCGTGAGCTCACCCGGCCGGGCGGTGAGTACGAGACGTACTACTCGAGCCACCCCGCCGCCTCCTTCGCGGCCCAGGTGTGGACGAACAACGCCCAGGCCGCAGCGATGTGCCTGGTCCTGGGCGTCTTCCTCGGTCTGCCGGTCCTCTGGATCCTCTTCGAGAACATGCTCAACCTGGGCGTCGGCTTCGGCCTCATGTCGTCGGCCGGCCGACTCGACACGTTCCTGGGCCTGGTCCTGCCACACGGCCTGCTCGAACTCACGGCGGTCTTCGTGGCCGCCGGTACGGGACTGCGCCTCGGGTGGACCGTGATCGACCCGGGTCCCCGCACTCGTCGCACCGCTCTCGCCGAAGAGGGCCGGGCCGCCGTGGCCATGGCGATCGGCCTGGCCCTGGTCCTCTTCATCTCCGGTGCCATCGAAGGCTTCGTCACCCCGTCGGGCCTGCCCACCTGGGCCCGCATCGGTATCGGAGTCGTCGCTGAGCTGGCCTTCCTCGCATACGTCTTCGTCCTGGGCGGCCGTGCCGCTCGCGCCGGCGAAACGGGCGACCTTGAGGAGGCCGAGCGTAGCTCGACCGTTCCAACGGCCGCCTGATGTGCATGCACGGGTCCTGAGCTGCTAGTCTCCTCTTCGCCCCACAGGAGCCGTTGACACGGAGCATGCGGGGAGGTAGATTCAAACAGTTGCCTAGAGGGCTGCACAGACAGTCCCGGTGGCGGCTTTGAAACTATCTGCTTCTTGTGGAGTCACAATTCCGAGGAGCACCCCTCCGATTACTCAGAAATGAGCAGCCGGTCAGACCGGCCCGAAAGTTCTGATAAAGTCGGAGTCGCCGGAAAGGGAAACGCGAGAGCGGGAACCTGGAAAGCGCCGAGGAAATCGGGTCGAGAAAAGATCTGATAGAGTCGGAAACGCAAAACCGAAGGGAAGCGCCCGGAGGAAAGCCCGAGAGGGTGAGTACAAAGGAAGCGTCCGTTCCTTGAGAACTCAACAGCGTGCCAAAAGTCAACGC